>JAEZQK010000053.1 GCA_023413135.1 Bacillota bacterium | reverse complement strand
ACAAACGGTGCAGTATAGCGTGATGAGCTGTTCTTTCCACACAAAAGAACTTTTCTACGCCATCGCACGTTTGTCCTTTTGGTTTTGGCTCCCTTCATCTGTTTATTTTCTACCCTTGATTCGCATTATCAATCGCCCGCATGTTGCGGTCAGGATATGTTACTTGGCGGGCGATTGATAATCGCCCCTACGGCATCGTTATGTATGTGGTCAAAGGAAAGATTCAAATGCCTGTGGCGAACGCTTATCTGCCATCGATATCTATTTTCGTCACACTATTTCCTGCCCGAACACTTCCCATTCGGTAAGCGCGGGGAAGGGGGACAAATCCTTCGCTTTTTTCAGATCCGACAGGCGGACCCATTCCACCAAATGTTCTCCAATGGGGAAGTACTGTGTATCCGCCGTCTTTTCAAAGGAGAGCGTCATTTGCTGCCCGTCGGAGAACGTCAGCATTCCATGCTTCCACCAGCTGTCATGGGGGAAATCGGCCCGCAGGGTCAAAGCCACTTCATCAATACGGACGGTTCTTCCGAAATGGATCGTGATCTGTGCGTCATCCCTGCCGCCGATGCCCCAGGATTGGAAGGGCCAGTTGCCGTGGCTATGGTTGAACTTCAGCCCATCTATGACGCTGCGGGCAAAAAAAGCAGGCTCATCCCGGGTTTCCACATTGGCGGTGGCGTGGGGGAAGCAGCCTTCATAAAAGCGCTGGTCGAGGGGATTCAGGGCCAGGTTGCGGTGTGCGCGCAATTCATCGATAGATACAGGGCGGATCTGCAGAATGTGCATATCCCCCGCAAAGGCCTGGGGCGGGTAGGCGAGGGCAAAATCCCCCTTGGGGATGCGGTAGGTGAGCTGCTTTCCGGGCAGATAGACGGGCGCCTCAGGCACTGCCTGATCCACCTGTACCACACAATGCTCCGCGTCTGAAAAAAAGGCGATGCTGTCGCCTTCTTCATAAGCCTTGGTATACAAAAACCGCACATAGTCAGGCCCGGAGGCGGACTTTTTTACCTTGCCGGCGGCGTCAAGAACCTGGATCGTATACATGGTTGTCCTCCCAATGGCAGGATGGAGTGATTGATTCCATCATACCGCCGGGCGGCTGCCTTGTCCAGCGTTTTGATCATTCCCACCGGAAGAATTTACTGCTTGCTTACCATTGCGTATTGGGGTGTTCGCCCATCATAAGCCGTAACGTCCCGCCCGCCATGATATCATCATGTGAAAGGAACGGCTTCTTCAGCGCCGCTCCGTTCAAGACCGCGGACTGGATGTACCGTTTTCCTTCGCCTGCGCCGGGGCTTTCCACTGCGAAAACATTCCCGTTCTCCAGCTTGATCTCAACCGAATCGAACAGCGGGGTGCCGATAGCGTAATCAGGCTTGCCTGGGCACACAGGGTAAAATCCAAGCGCCGAGAACACGAACCAACTGGACATGGCCCCGCCGTCTTCGTCGCCGCAAATGCCGGTGGGAGAATTGGTAAACCAGATGTCCATTAAGTCACGCAGACGCTTTTGCGCCTTCCATGGGCAGCCGAAGTAATCATACAGATATGGGATGTGGAACGACGGCTCGTTGCCCATTGCGAATTGCCCCATCAGTCCCGTGGCGTCGGGGTACTGGGCCAGGTAGCCATACTTGTTGCCTTCGCCGCCGTTAAACCCCTCCGCAAACAATGCGTCCAGCCTTTGGACGGCAGCCTCTTTTCCCCCCATCAGCGCCGCCAGCCCCTCTGGATCGTGGAGGACCGACCAGGTGTACGTCCATGTGTTGTTTTCCGTAAAATAATCCCGCCCGCCGGCTCCGCCGCTCCATTTGGGGTGAAAGCCCTCCACCCATGCGCCGTCTGCGCTCTTGGGAGCCATAAAGCCGAGCTCAGGGTGATATAGGTTTTTGTAATTAAGCGCACGGCGTGAAAACAGCCGGTAATCTTCCTCGTGCTTAAGGTGCAAAGCAAGCTGCGCGACGCACCAATCGTCGTAAGCATGCTCCAGCGTCACGGATACGGCCTGGCGCTTTTCAAATTTGTGCACCAGCGTTTCGCTCTCCGTTTCCCCCTTTTTAAGCGCGGGAAAGAATCCCTTCTGCATATAGCAGCGGTCCAGCGCGGTAGCGGGCGTGTTGCAGTGCCAGGGCAGCATCGACTGTGTCAATGCGTTTTTGCGGATGCCCGCGTATGCTGTTTGGTAATCCACCGGCAAATTTTTTACGTAGCTGTCCAGGAAAAGCGGGGCAGCGTGAAAGCCGATCATGACCGGCGCATCTACACCAAAGGCGGGAAAGCTGGGCATCAGGCCACTCTGCCGGTACATGAGGTTGTAGCTCTCCACGATATCGGCCTGGCGCCTGGTATCCAGGAGCAGTTGCAGCGGATGCATGCAGCGGAAGGTGTCCCATAAGCCGTCTCCGGTGTAAAAAAAGGCTCCTTCGTGTGATTCTCCGTCATATCCGAAGTAAGCGCCGTGCTCGCTGTAGTCCGTCATTCGCTGAAAGGCGCGATAGAGGGCGGTGTAAAAAACCACCTGTTTATCATGGGTGTTGCCCGTTACGCGGACCCTGCCCAGCAGATTGTTCCAAATGTCCCGCGCGGTGGCGGAAACCGTTTCAAAGGCCCGGCCCTTCAGTTCCAGCGCCAGGCTCTGCTCCGCCCTGTCAAAGGAGAGATAAGACACCGCTGCCCGGCATTCCGTATCGCCGTTAAGCGTTATAATGGCCTGCTCCACGCCTGTGCTGTGTACCCGCGCGCCGTCTCCGATTAGGAGCAGCACGTACTGCGCTGCGCCACGCCCGGCGCCGGGCAGCGGAAACCGGATGCGCAGCCCGGCCCCCGACGCGGTCAACTCCCCGCCGGTGCAGCGCAGCAGCAGCCGGCGGGCACCGGTGAACCGGTATAGATACCCGTGGTGTGTGACGGTAGCCTCTACCACGATATCGGCATCCTCCATCTCGATACGGTGCGCATAGCAGCGGTACGTGGCCCGTGAATGGTCGATGTGCTCCGCGAAACCTTGCTCCGTGCCCGGCAGCAGAGAAGCCTTCCCGATGGGAAAACCGCAGGTTTTACTATTGCAGAAATAATCGGGATGGCTTGAGGCCAGGGGGTAGGTCTTCGCCGCGCCGTGAGGCAGCATCGCCATGGGGACGGTGCTTACAAGCAAGTGGGAGATCGTACCGATCATCGGATTGACGAGGTCGGCGGGATACGTTGACGGCATATGAAAAGCCCCTTCCATCCATCTTTTATTCCTTCAGGCCCGGCCCTGCTGAAATATGACTCCCATATTGACATATAGGCAAATTCAATGATATCATACTATCCATCAAACTTTACGTCAACTGTGCAAACGAGGGAATGGCGCATATATGAAAAAGCCGCTTTATGAAACAATTTTGCAGCAGCTGGAGCGTAGAATTCTGTCTGGGCAATATGAGCCGAGCGTACCGTTTTGCACCGAAAAATCGCTCTGCGAAGAATATGGGGTTAGCCGGGTTACCGCCAAGCGGGCCATTGAGGCGTTGGAAAAGCGCGGCCTTCTCTCGCGCAAGCGCGGAGCCGGAAGCTTTGTGGTGCCCGGCGCGGAAGAACTGCTGGCATCCTCTGGCGGAGGCCGCCGCAGGGGGGTTCGGCGCATTGCCCTTGTCATGCCCTTTATTGATTCGCGAAGCGGAATGTTTTCCGTCATCCATAGCGCTACCCAAACGCTTGGCTTAAGCGGCTGCTACTTGACCTTACACGTGACCCAGGGCAGCCGCGCCCATGAGGAGGAGCTGCTGGAGCAGCTTCAGGATGCGGATGGGGTGCTTTTTTATCCCAGCTCCTCAATCCCATATGAGCGATTGAACCTCTTTTCGCAGCAGGGCAAGCCTGTGATCATTCTGGATTCGCCCAACGAAAACCCGGCATTCAGCAGCGTCATATGCGACAATGTAATGGGGGGCTATCTTCTGACCGAGCACCTTTGCGCTTACGGCCACAAGCGGATTTGCTATCTGTCGCGGTATACCCAGGAGAACATCGGCAGCATCCGCCAGCGCTTTGAAGGCTGCCTCAAGTATATCCAGCAGAACCAGCCCGATTTGCTACCCCGCTTTGTCAGGCTTGAAATGGACGAGGCGGGCCCGCTCAATTACCAAATGCTGAAGCACACCATCAACATGCTGTACCGGGACGGCTTCACGGCCATACAGTGCGAGAACGATGAAATCGCCTTCCACGCCGCGATGTGCTGTGACGATTTGGGCATCCACTTGCCGCGGGACATCAGCCTGACAGGGTTTGACAATATCTCCTGGTCTACCACCGGTAATGCCAGCATCACCACGGTGGATCAGTGCTTTGACGAAATCGGCCGGGAGATCGGCTCCATCCTGCTGCAAAAAGATTACAAGCCCCGGCAGGTGATCGTCCCCATCCGGCTGGTGCCCAGGCAATCCACCGGCCCGGTCGCAGGGGCAGGCCGAAGGCCGGCCAAATCCGATGAATAGGACGGAAAATCCGGCATCGCGGGGATGCTAAAGTCATGGGGCTGTCGCAATAAGCGCATATTTTGCATACTGATCATGCAATTATGCGATTCATGCTACAGCCCCATGCGCATTTATGGCGATAAGTTTTCCGGAACCCCGCTTGAAGCGGGAGTGCTCTTTTTAACAGAAAATCGGAAAAAGTTTTTGTTTCTTATTGACATTGCAGGTTTTGATTGATATTATAAGAATTACAAACAGGACAATTAATATATCAAACTTGGTGCATCTTTTCTCTATACACTCGCTTTTCTGCGTTCATTGCCAGCAAAAGAACGCCGGCCATTTGACTTTTTTGCAGGGTTTATGCGGTCAAACGTGCAATCCTCAGGCCGCGAAACGTGGGATCGCAATACATTTGCGGATGGAAAAAGCATTTGCGTCAAAATATTGTAAGATGATATTTTCCGCGAATACGAAAACTTGACGCAATTTGTATATGATTCAAGCATGGAAAGGGAGAGTAGGTATGAAGAGAATGGCAACCCTGGTATCCCTCCTGACGGCGCTTGTGCTGGTTATAGGCTTTGCCGTGCCCGGCAGCGCTTCGACCGCCGCTTCAAGCGACTTAGTCCCGTTCTCCAAATATGAGGAGCCGGTTACCATCACGGTTGGCCGCATGGGCAACACGGGCGGCCAGTTCGCGCCGGGGCAGGACGCACAGAACAACGCCTGGACCCAGATGCTAAGGGATGAGCTCAACATCATTATTGATGTGGAAAACGGCTTTGACGTGGACGCTAGCGAATATGAAAACATGCTTGCCCTGCGCGCTGCCAGCAATACCCTGCCAGATACCTTTAGCATTCCGAACACCCTCAAATCCTTGGCGCTGTTCAACCAGCTGCTCGAAGGCAACAAGCTGGCCGACCTTACTGAGGCGTACAAGAATGTCATTGGCGGGAAGACCAAGGAATACCTGGACAGCCTCAACACCGAAGAAATCCTGCAGTTTATGACATTCGACAACATACTCTACGGGCTGACCGGCGGCAGGGAAGGCTACAACACCGCTTTGCTGTGGGTGCGCCAGGATTGGTTGGATAAGCTGGGCCTTGAGGTGCCTCAAACCCTGGAGGATATTGAAAAGGTCGCCCTGGCCTTTGTTGAGAAGAAGCCGGGCGGAAATGAGAACACCATCGGCATCGCTTTGAATCCGTATGCGCCGGACGGCATGTTCGGCCAATGGATGGGCATTTTGCCGGTCTTCAATGCGGCCGGATCCTATCCCGATATCTGGGTTGAGGATGAAAGCGGCAAGGCTGTTTGGGGCGGCATCCAGCCCGAAACCAAGGAAGCCCTCGCCGTCCTGGCTGATTGGTATCAAAAGGGCGTTCTGGATAAGAACCTGGTGACCATGAAAAACGGCGATGAAGTTCGTGATACCTATCTGAGCACGAACGGCTGCGGCATGATCTTCAACGCATGGTGGGATCCCTGGGTGCAATGGGACGGCCTGCAGGACACCTCTGTAAAAAACAATGAAGGCGTTGTGTGGGTTCCTGTCATGGCGCCGCTGAACGCACAGGGCAAGTTCAGCCCGAAGAACGAAACGGTAACGCCCGGCGGACAGGTCGTCCTGGCCTCATGCGAGCACCCCGAGGCGATCATCAAGGCACTGAACCTCATTGCGGAAGTGGACATCTTTAGAAATCCCGATTTTGAACATCTTAGGCAAAAGTACATCGTCCCTGTCGAGGGCCTGACCGACGCCAGGACGAACTCTCCTTTCAATAACCAAATGGTACAGCTTCAGAACCGCATCATCGTAGCGGAGAACATCAACGACTACAAGACGACCGGCACGCTCAATCTGGATCCGCGCGTCGCTAATGACAAGGATTATATCCAGGGCGCGTATGACTGGATCAACAACAACACCATGGCCGAATGGTACGCGGCGAGAAACGACGAAGAGGTAGACAAGTACATGTTCCAGTATGTCGGCCACCTGGCGCACGACACGGTTGGTAACCTGTATCTGGAAGGTGAAAAGTCAGGCCTCTACGTGGAAAAGGTGCAATCCTTTGTCGGCACTGTCGATGCCCACACGGATTATGGCGCGATGATCAGTGATTTGCAGTACACGGCGTTTATACAGATCATCTCCGGAGAAAAGCCCCTGGACTATTTCGACACTTTTGTGGCGGAATGGGAGAGGCTGGGCGGCGGGATCATCACCGATCAGGTAAACGAGGCACTCGGTAAGTAAGCAGCCCTTACCCAACCTATGGGGTTATCGCAATAAGCACATATTCTGCATACTGTTATTCAAAGAGAATGATTTCGCATCTGTGGATGCGACCAAAGGGCTTTCCGATCGCCCTTTGGAAACCTTCGGATGCCATCTCTATGAATAATTATGCAATTATGCAACAAATGCGACAGCCCCATCTATAATCATGTTGAAGGTGATGGATTTGAATAAGAGAATCAACAGCAGGCCCTATCATATGATGATGATGCCCGCGATGATCATGCTGCTTATATTCAATGTAATCCCGATCATAGGCCTTGTGATGGCTTTTCAAAGGTACAATCCGGTCGCTCCTTTTTTTGGCCTTACCTCCAAGTTTGTGGGCCTGCAAAATTTCAGGACCATCTTCCTTATGCACCCCACCTCTTCGCAGGTGATCATCAATACCCTGATCATCGCCGTTGCCAAGATCATCGCGTTTCTGGTCGTGCCCGTTATGTTCGCCCTTCTGCTCAACGAATGCCGCATCACATGGCTGAAACGGGGGATTCAGACGGTGGTGTATCTGCCGCACTTCCTCTCGTGGGTCATCGCCAGCGCCATGTTCCGGCAGATCTTTTCCGCTGCGGGAATAGTCAACACCTTGCTGCTGAACCTGGGCATTATGAAGGAGCCCATCATCTTTTTGGCCAACAACACATGGTTCAGGCCAATCGTCATCTTTACGGACATCTGGAAGGGCTTTGGCTACAGCGCCATTGTCTATATCGCCGCCATCACGGCCATTGACCTGAACCTGTATGAGGCTGCGCAAATCGACGGCGCGGGACGCTGGCAGAGGATGTGGTATATTACTGTCCAGGGCATTATGCCAACCATCATCCTCATGTCCACCCTGGCCCTTGGCAATATCCTAAACGCGGGCTTTGACCAAATCTTCAATATGTACAATCCGAACGTCTACCAGACCGGCGATGTGCTGGACACCTTCGTCTATCGAACCGGGCTTGTGAATTTGCAATTCCACCTGGCCACTGCCGTCGGTTTGTCCAAATCGGTCATCAGCATGCTGCTGATCATATTGTCTTATAAGCTGGCCGACAGGTTTGCCGGATATCGGATATTCTAGGGAGGCACGACAATGGAACGAAAACAGAAAACAACGGCAACGGATGTTGCGATTTTGGTTCTTTTGCTTATTTTGGCCTTCCTGTGCCTGGTTCCGATGCTGAACACCATTGCCATATCCTTCAGCGACAAGGTCAGCGCCCAGGGCGGCAAGGTATTCATCTGGCCGGTCAACTTTAACATTGCACCCTATCGGGAGCTCATCAAGGACACCCAGTTTTTCCGCTCGTTCATGATTTCCACCTTCCGGGTGCTGCTGGGCGGCGCCATCAACGTTGTGCTCACCATCCTGACAGCCTACCCGCTTTCCAAATCGCCGAAAAAATTTCCCTCGAGAAACAGATATATGTGGTTTGTGGTGGCGCTAATGCTGTTTAACGGTGGAATGGTGCCGACCTATGTGCTGGTCTCGCAGATGCGCCTCATCAATACCATCTGGGCGCTGGTGCTGCCGGGTGCCTTGCCGATCTTCAACTGCATCGTACTGATGAATTTCTATAAGACCATCCCGGTTTCCCTGGAGGAAGCGGCGCTGATTGACGGCGCCGGGCCATGGTATATTCTTATGCGAATCTTCGTGCCATTGGCAAAGCCCTCCATCGCCGTAGTCACGCTCTGGTCCATCGTCAATCATTGGAACGATTTCTTCAGCGGCCTGGCTTATATCACTGTCCGGAAAAACTTTCCCCTGCAAACCTACATTCAATCCCTCACAGTCAGCGTGGACTGGCAAAACATATCCAATATGTCAGGCGAGGAGCTCGCCAGAATGATGTCGGTTTCCAATCTGACATTTACCAGCGCGAAGGTTGTGGTTTCCATGATCCCCATACTTTGTATTTATCCCTTCCTGCAACGCTATTTTGTCACCGGCATTGTCATGGGCGCGGTAAAGGAATAGGTCAATTGCTCAATATAAACAAACAACGCCGTAGGGGCGGGGCTGTGCTCCGCCCACGGCGGGTGGGTATTTTTATCATCA
>JAEZQK010000050.1 GCA_023413135.1 Bacillota bacterium | reverse complement strand
ACAAACGGTGCAGTATAGCGTGATGAGCTGTTCTTTCCACACAAAAGAACTTTTCTACGCCATCGCACGTTTGTCCTTTTGGTTTTGGCTCCCTTCATCTGTTTATTTTCTACCCTTGATTCGCATTTGTAATTGTAAATCTCATGGGAATAGTCTTGAGATTGGATGCCGGGGATGGTATAATATTCCACTGTGGCAGGGAATTGGTGGCATTCCTTTCGCCAACCAGGAGGTTATATGATGACAGGGATGCCACATCGTTTTTTTATGTTTCCCAGAATGTTGATGATTCTGGTGTTGCTGCTGTTGTTTCCTTTGGCGGCCCAGGCTGCAAAAATCAACGACCTGTGGGTAACCGGGGCGGTTTACGGAAATGAACAGCCGTCCGGCGGCACGGAACATGTGCCGGACGATTCTATCCACTGGTGGTATAGCAGTAGAACCAGAAAATGCTATCTGTTTTTGCCTGCCGGCGCGGATTTGAACAACATGAGGATCTGGTTCAAATCGACTGCGGAAAGCATCGACGCAGGGGGAAAAACCATTCGCAGCGGCGATAAGGCAGACTTTTTGAAGCCGGGCACGGAAATCATCCTCGATGCGGGAAACCGCTATACGTTTTCGGTGATGCAGTCCAAAAACGTGCCCTCCATGTTCATTTCCACAGAATCGGGCAGCCTTCGAAAGATACATTCCGACAAGGATCATGAGGAATCGGGAAACATGGTCCTCTTCAATGCTGACGGCACCATAGCGTATCATGGACCGCTTGCTCAGATCAAAGGCCGGGGAAATTCCACGTTCGCCTACCCCAAGAAGCCTTACCAGATCAAGCTCGCGGAATCTACCGACCTGTACGGGATGGGTAAGGCAAGAACATGGATCCTTTTGGCCAATTATGAGGATAATTCCCTCCTGCGCAACAAGACCGCCTTCGCCCTGGCCCAGGCGGCCGGGATGGATTATACATCAAGATCCCAGGCTGTGGACTTGTACATCAATAGCGAGTATTTGGGCTCCTATCTGTTATGCGAGAAAGTGGAAATAGGAGATGCCCGGGTCGATATTGACAATCTTGAAAAGGCTACCGAGAAAGCCAATGATAAGCCGCTGGAAGAATATCCGCCCTACGGTATGGATAAGCAGTTTGGCGGCAGGAGCAAGGGCTTTCAAATCCCCAATAATCCGGAGGATATCACCGGAGGATATTTGCTGGAACTGGAAAAGCCCCACCGTTATACGCCTGAGGTCAGCGGCTTCAAAACAAAAAAGGGCCTTCCCGTCGTTATCAAGGAGCCCAAATATGTGTCCAGGGCTCAGGCTGATTATATCAGTTCCATGATTCAAACGTTTGAAAATGCCATTTTTTCCAAGGACGGCATCGACCCCGCCAGCGGCAAACGCTATACGGAGCTTGTGGATATGGACTCCCTGGTGAAAAAATACATTCTCGAGGAAATATCCAAGAATTTCGATGCCAACAGGACCAGCTTCTTTTTGTATAAACCGGCGGATGATAAGAGCACGCGGTTTTTTGCCGGGCCCGCGTGGGACTATGACATCGGTTTTGGAAACTTCGAAAATGAACGGGCGAAATCCCTGAAGAATCCCACCGGATTTTCCGCCAATAGGGACAGGGGCATGACTTACTACTGGTTCCCCGCATTGTATGGCCATGACGACTTTTATGAACGGGTCGTACAAATCTATCACGAGTGCTTTGTTCCGGCGATCAAGGTACTGCTGGGCATGGAAAAGGATCCTGCGGGTATTCTGCTCTCCCTGGATGAGTACGCCGCAGAAATGGAAGGTTCCGCCGCTATGAACTTTTCCCGTTGGTACCTTAACAACCCCTCCAAAAGCGGTGTGAAAACAGGGAAAGATTACCCGGAGAACATTGCCTTTTTGAAAAGCTTTTTGAGCGGGCGTATGGCATTTCTTAATGAGAACTGGGTGGAAAAGTGATCTTTAAAGAAAAGCGGGGATAGTGATGCTAAAACGGGTCATCTCCTACAAAAATTGGGTGCTGCTTGCGCTGCTGCTTGTTTTCTTGCCGGCGGGCGCATTGGCGGAAAAAGTCAGTGATCTATGGGTGACTTTCTCCCTGCCTCAAGAGGCTTTGCAGCCCGGAAATGCGAAAACACCCCTGGATGTCATCCGCTGGTGGTACAGCAGCAAGGAAAAGGCATATTTCCTCTTCCTGCCCGCGGGTGTGAATCCAGGCGACCTGCAAATATGGTTTACAGGGCCAGAAACGCTTACTGCCGGCAAGGAAAAGGTGCAAAACGGCGATGCGGTGGATTTTTTGACGCCGGGCAATAAGATCACCCTTGCTTCCGGCAAGGATAAATATACCCTGAAGGTCGTTCAGTCCGCCAATATTCCCGCCATGTTCCTCAATACGGAGTCCGGCAGCGTGGAGGCCATTCACAAAAGCAAGGAGAACGAGGAAAAGGGAGCCCTTGCCTTGCTTGACGCAAACGGGGAGCTTTTATACAGCGGCGCCCTTTCGCAAATCAAGTGCCGGGGCAACTACAGCTTCACCCTGTCCAAAAAGCCCTATCAGATCAAGCTGGACAAAGCGTACGACCTATGCGGCATGGGAAAGGCGAAAACCTGGATTCTGCTGGCGAACCACTTTGATAATTCCCTGCTGCGCAACAAAATCGTCTTTGACCTTGCCGATGCGGCAGGCCTAGCCTATTCCTCCCGCTCCCAGGCGGTGGATCTGTATGTGAACAGCGATTATTGCGGTTCCTACCTGCTGTGCGAAAAAGTGGAAATCGGCGAAACCCGCATAGATATCTATGATCTGGAAAAAGCCACCGAAAATGAAAATGAAGCGCCGCTGGACACCTACGAAAAATTCGGCAAGCCCGATCAAAAGGGCAAGGCCAAGGGATATGATATCCCCAACGACCCGGAGGATATCACCGGCGGATACTTGATGGAATTGGACTACAAAGCGAGGTATAAAACCGAACCCAGCGGTTTTATCACCAAAAAGGGTCAGCCTGTTGTCATCAAGGAACCGAAGGCCGCCAGCAAAGCCCAAATGGAATACATCAGCACCTTTATGCAAGGGTTTGAAAATGCCGTTTTCGCCAAGGACGGCAAAGATCCCAAAAGCGGAAAGCATTACTCCGAGTATGTGGACATGGATTCGTTGGTAAAAAAGTATCTGGTGGAGGAAATTGTAAAGAATTTCGATGCCAACCGCACCAGCCTTTACTATTACAAGCCATCGGACAAGGAAAGCAAGCTGGTCTTTGCCGGTCCCGTATGGGATTATGATATCGCCATCGGCAACTATGCCATCCCCCGCAACCAAAGGGTGAAAAACCCAAAGTATTTTGTCACCAACAGCGATTCCGGGGCGTCGTACTATTGGTTCCCGGCTTTGTACAGGCAGCCTGATTTTAAGCAGGCTGCCATGGAGATCTATCATGAATCGTTTGTACCCGCTTTGAATGTGCTGCTGGGATATGCTCCCTCTGGTGGGAACAGCCTGCGCTCACTGGACGAATATGCGGCGGAGGTTGAATTCTCCGCCGCCATGAACTTTATGCGCTGGCCCATTTTCAACAGCCCCTTTTGGGAAGTGGAAACGGGGAAAAATTATTCCGAGAACATCGAATACATCCGTGCCTTTTTTGAAGGGCGAATGGCGTTCCTGAACGAAAACTGGCCTTTGGAATAGTTTATTATTTGAATCTGGTCAGGTACTGGCAGTAAACGTACACGTTTTGGATCTTCTTGGCCTCTACCCCATCTCCCGAACGAATGATGGGCTGCGTTTCCGATTCGGTGACGTACAGCTTGAATACCAGCGCCTCTTGCCCCACGGCCATATGGCGCACTTCTTCGAACTTGTAGTTCCGCTGTGCAATGCCCAGATATCCAAAGATGATATGCTCGATATGGGTATTGATAAACCCCTTGCGTACCTCATCTTCCTCAAACATCTCCAGAATGGCCCTTGTCTCATCGAATGTCATATTGCGGCAGGAAAATTCGCCTTCGCCCAGCACATTGGTCATGCTGGAATTGTCCAGCAGCAAAAGCGGACGGGAGTGGTTGCTTTCCATAGGCAGCCTTCCTTTCCTTTTCTCCCAAAACGGAATACAAAAACAGCGGAACCGGGATCCACCGCTTTAGGAGAATTGTTCTTTTCCTGTTTTTCTATGACCAGTATATCGGTTCGATTACACAATTGTCAATCATTTCCGCATGATTTAATAAGTTAATAATTTCACAAGAAGAATATCATTTCCACGTGGCCCGCCTGCAATCGCCGCAGCGCGCAAGCAATGTTTTTTTGGCATTGACGGCCACGGGATGCTTCGTCAGCGACATCATGGGCCAATCATGGCCGGAGTCGCCATAGCCGTAAGAGCTTTCCGTATCCAGCTCGAACCCCCTCGCCGCCAGGTATTCTGCAATGCGCAGGGGTTTTTCCACGTTCCGGCAGTTGAGCCCCGCAATGCGGCCCGTATAGATGCCTTCAGGCGTGACGTCGGCCCTGGTGCCGATGATGCCGTCCAAATGGAGCTGGGAAATCAGGGGCTGCAGATAAAAATCGGGGGAGGCAGTTACAAGCAAAACGCGCAGCCCCTCTTCCCGGCGGGCCTTGATCTCCTCCCGTGCGCCGGGAAAGATGCGTTTTAGAAGCACATCCCGGCAGAAATTTTCGGCAAAATCCCGGACCTGTGCCCTTGTTTTTCCCCGCAGGAAGGAGATAGCCATTTCCTTGGCTTTGGTGTCATTGATAAAACGCAGCGAATAACCCAAAAAAGCCAGCGCGATAAAAGGCAGGTGCGTCTTGCTTGCAAACCTTGTCTTCATGGCGTACCGGATCATGGGCAGGATGGAATCGCCCCTTGCAACGGTGCCGTCCAGATCAAAAAGCGCAAAGCCTTGCCGGATCATGAAAAGCCTCCCCGAGACAAGAAATCATACGAAAAGTATACCATGCGCCGGAAAAATCCACAACCTTCCGCCGCGGCGTATGCGCTCAACCAAAAACATGGTATACTGATTGGAAAGAGCATCAGGAGGGACTCATGCGCATAGCCCTTGTGGCCGACCTGCACGGCAATCTGCCCGCCACCATGGCGGTAGACAGGGATTTGAGATCAAGGAAAATACAAACCGTTTATTGCCTGGGCGATATGGTGGGCAAGGGGCCTTCTTCTGCCGCTACCATGGACTGGGCGTTTTCCCGTTGCCAGGTTTTATTGGCCGGGAATTGGGACATCGGCATTTCTCAAAAGCATTTTCCCGCCGATGGATATTACTGGAACATGCTTGGGCAGGATCGGATGGACAGGCTGAAAAGCTTACCGCTGGAATATCATTTTTATATGAGCGGTCTGCATATCCGCCTGATTCACGGCCGCCCTGTGATGGAAGATCTGCTTTTTGTGCAGGAGGAGCGGGAAAAGCTGGAGGCACTTTTTCAAAAGGACGGGGAAGCATTTCAGGTAGTGGGGTATTCCGATTGCCACCGGGCGTTTTACCGCACGGTAAACAAGGGCTTCCTGTTCAATACGGGCAGTGTGGGCAACAACCTGGGCGTCAACCGGGCTTGCTACGCTATTTTGCAGGGACGGCCCGGCAAAACGCCCGCATCCTTTGACATCTCCCTCGTTTCCGTGCCTTACGACCTGGAGGCGGCCGTGAAGGATGCGGAAAACGACCAGAACTTACCCTACCGGGAATCCTATATCAATGAGATCCGCACCGGAATTTATTCCAGGTGAAAGGAGATACCATGGATCAGCATGAAGAAAGCTGCGGCCTTTGCCATATCGCACTGGAAAATGTAGGCGTCGTAAGGGACAGGCAGGCGATCCTGTCCCAGGTGACGATGCACATTCACTGCGGGCAATTAACGGCGCTCATCGGCCAGAACGGGGCCGGGAAAACGACGCTTTTAAAGGCGCTGATGCGGGAGATACCCTTTACAGGCCGCATCCGCCATGAAGACCATCAGGGCCGGGATATCCCCCACCTGCGCACGGGCTATGTGCCTCAGCACCTGGATTTTGACAAGGAGATGCCCGCCACCGTGCAGGACTTTCTGGCATGCGCGCTCACGCGCCGCCCGGTATGGCTGGGCGTTTCCAAAAAAACAAAGGAGCTAATTAATAGATCGCTGGAGGCGGTGAAGGCGGAAGACCTGCTTCTGTCGCCTTTGGGCAAATTATCCGGCGGGGAATTGCAAAGAGTGCTTCTGGCGCTGGCGCTGACGCCCGCCCCCGACCTTTTAGTACTGGACGAGCCCGTGTCCGGCGTGGATCAAAACGGGCTGGCGCTTTTTTTGAATACCGTTCTGGAGCTTCGGGCCCGGCACCACATGGCCATTTTGCTGGTGAGCCATGATCTGTCCCTGGTGGAAAAGTATGCCGATTACGTGGTGCTTTTGGATAGGCAGGTGCTTTGCGCGGGCAGCCCCCGGGAGGTGTTTTCCTCCCCGGAATTTGAGCAGGTGTTTCAAACGCCCCGCACCAAGGCGCAATTGGATGCGGAGGTGAATTCATGAACGCTGTCTATGATATGATGGACGCTCTACTTCCTTTTGATTTCTTGTCCTTTCAGTTCATGAAAAACGCGCTGCTTGCCATTTTGCTTTTGACTCCCCTTCTGGGGCTGATGGGCACCATGGCGGTGAATCAGCGCATGGCCTTCTTTTCCGATGCGCTGGGTCACAGCGCATTGACCGGCATCGGCCTAGGCATCGTGCTGGGCCTTCAAAGCGACCTTGTTGCCATGCTGGTATTCGGCATTATCTGGGCCCTGCTCATCAGCCGCATCAAACAAACGGGAACGACCTCCGTGGATACCATTATCAGCGTGTTTTCCAGCACCAGCATTGCAATGGGATTGGTGATCCTTTCCCGGGGCGGCGGGTTTGCCAAGTACTCCTCTCTATTGATCGGCGATGTGCTGGCCGTTGCCCCTAAGGATCTTTTATGGCTTTTGCTGGCGCTGGTGATCGGCGTTGGAACGTGGATGCTGATCTATAACCAGCTGCTTCTGGCCAGCATCAACATTTCACTGGCCAAGAGCCGGCGCATACGCGTCCGCCTTGTGGAATACGGCTTTGTGATATTGGTGGCCGTGGCCGTGATGCTTTCCATCCGCTGGGTGGGAGTGCTTTTGATCAACGCGCTCCTGATCCTCCCCGCCGCCGCCGGGCGGAATCTTTCCCGCAGCGCCAGGAGCCATGCGTTTTTGAGTGTCCTGATTGCAATGATAAGCGGCGTTGCGGGGCTTGTGCTGGCGTTTTATTGGAATACCTCCGCCGGTGCGGCCATCGTGCTGTGCGCGGCGGCCTTCTACGGCATCAGCCTGCTGATCTTTTCCTTTCGAAGGCTTTTGACCAAAGCGGGTAAGCGAAAAAGTTGAAGAATTGCGTCTGAAAAAAATTTCCTTGCAAAAATCCCGATGATTGCCTATAATAAGGCCAATCCAAAACGGCTATGAACGAACCATGCCTGCTTTTCTGGTTTTAGAGAGCCGCCGGTTGGTGCAAGGCGGCACAGGCGCAGGCTGTCCATCCGGGAGCCGGCGGCGAACGGCCGCGGGGTGCGCCCCATACAGCGCGGCGAGCGGGATGCTGATATGCAGTATCCAATCGGGGTGGCAACGCGGATTCGTCCGTCCCTTTCAGTGGCAACACTGAAAAGGGGCGGCTTTTTTATTAGGCCGGAATACCCCCGTACATCCGGCTGATACGACGCGGCAAGGCCGCAGGGAGGTATTGCAATGCTGGACCTTCGAAAAATCAGGCAAAACCCGGAAATTTTGACTGACGCCCTTTTAAAACGGGGCAAGAACATTCCTTTGGACAGTTTTTTGCAGGCGGATGAAAAGCGCCGGGCTTTGATGGCCCGGTCTGAAAACCTGAAAAACCGCCGCAATGAAGCCAGCAAGGAAATTGCAGCCATCAAGCGCACAGGGGGCGATGCCCAGCCCATTATGGAGGAAATGAAGCGGGTGGGTGAGGAAATCGCCGCGCTGGATGTTAAGGTGAAGGCGCTGGATGAGGAAATGGAGCAGTTTTTGCTCGTGGTGCCAAACATCCCCCACGAAAGCGTACCTCGGGGGCTTGACGAGAAGGAAAACGTGGAGCAGCGCCGCTGCTTAACGCCCCGGGTTTTCCCCTGGGAGCCCAAGCCCCACTGGGACATTGGCATCGACCTTGGTATCCTAGACTTTGATACCGCCGCCAAGGTATCCGGCGCCAGGTTCACCTTCTACCGCGGCCAGGGCGCACGCCTGGAGCGGGCAATCATCAATTTTTTCCTGAACACCCATGTGGAGGCGGGGTATGACGAGGTGTATCCCCCTTATATGGTCAGCCGCGCCAGCATGACGGGCACGGGCCAATTGCCCAAGTTTGAGGACGATGCCTACAAGGTGGATCAGGATACCTTTATGATCCCCACCGCGGAGGTACCCGTCACCAACATGTATAGGGACATGATCCTGGACGGGGCCCAACTGCCCATCCGCCACTGCGCCTATTCCACGTGCTTTCGGGCCGAGGCCGGCAGTGCCGGGCGGGATACCAGGGGGCTTATCCGCCAGCACCAGTTCAACAAGGTGGAGTTGGTAAAGGTAACAAAGCCGGAGCAGAGCTATGAGGAACTGGAGAGCATGACCCTTGAGGCGGAAAAGGTGTTAAAGCTCCTGGGCCTGCCCTACCGTGTAGTTTGCCTGTGCACCGGGGATATGGGCTTTTCCGCCGCCAAGACGTATGATATCGAGGTGTGGATGCCCAGCTACAACCGGTATGTGGAGATTTCCAGCTGCTCCAATTGCGAAGAGTTCCAGGCGCGCCGGGCGGGCATCCGCTACAAGGAGTCGCTAAAGGATAAGCCACAATACGCCCATACCCTAAATGGCAGCGGCGTGGCCGTGGGCCGCACCGTGGCCGCCATTCTGGAAAATTATCAAAATGAGGACGGGACGGTAACTGTTCCCGAAGTCCTGATCCCCTATATGGGCACTGACAGGATCTGCAAAAGATAGGAGCAAAAAGGTGCAAGGATGGACACCCTTTTTCATGGCAGCCCCCGGGACCGCTGTCCCATGCGGGCTGCCCATGATCATATTCGATTTTGACGGCACGCTGATTGATAGCAGGAACCTATGCGTGACGGAGCTTCGGAAAACCTTTCGCGATATGAACCTGCCCGTGCCGCCGGATCATGAGCTTGGAAAATGCAACGGCCCCTCCCATGAGGAGGCGGCAAAGATACTTGGCCTGCCGGAAGAATTGCAGGCGGAGTTTTGCAAAATACGGCGCGGATATCAAATGGCGCTGATGGATTCTTACCAGCAGATGTATCACGGTGTTCCAAAAATGCTGGATATCCTGAGTCCGTGCGCCGACCTTTTCATCGCCAGCAACGCCGGGCAGGAATATATCGACAAGTCGCTTCACCATTGGAACATCGGGAAGTATTTTGTAAAGGCCCGGGGCGGAGACGCTGCCCGCACGAAAAGCCAATTGGTAGCGGAGCTTGTACGGGAGCACCGCCCCTTAAGGGCCGTCATGGTGGGCGACAGGCTTTCAGATATACTCGCCGGCAAGGAAAACGGCCTATGCACGGTTGCTGCCGCCTACGGTTTCGGCTCCCCGCTGGAATGGCAGGATGCGGACAAACAAGCCTATTCGGTGGAGGAGCTTACGGACATCTGCCTTCAGTTCTGCGGGCGGTAAACCTTTCGAAAAAATGACACTGCCTTTTCAACTACAGAAGTTATGAAAGCAGCAGGTTTACTCCTTCCGTCACGGCTTCGCCGTGCCCCCGATGGGCTCAATCGTCGCGGTGCTGCGCTACCGCTTGCCCCGCTCGTTTCGCCCATTTCCTCCACTCCGCCCATTTCTGCCACAGGCAGGGGCGGGGTGGAGGAGGATGGCGAAACGAGCAATGCGAACGGTAGTGAGCAGTGCGCCGATTGAGCCAGATGGGATGCTGTCACCCGAAGGGTGACTGAAGGAGTAGAAGAGAGAGGCAAGCGCAATTTCTGTAGTTGAAAGTCCAGTAGTGGATTGTAAACTACAGAAGTTACGAATTTCATAATCCCTGGGGGAGAAGGCAATAAACAAACAACAACGCTGTAGGGGCGGGGCTCTGCTCCGCCC
>JAEZQK010000082.1 GCA_023413135.1 Bacillota bacterium | reverse complement strand
TTGTTTCTGTGTTTGTCATAGCATCCTCATCGTCTTGGAAAATTTCCCAGACTTAATTCTACCAGATGCCGTGTCAGACTAATTTCCACTCCCTCGTCCACTGTGGAACTTACTTTGGGAATTTACTAATTTGTCCAGGCCGTAAAATGTCAAGAATCCCCCGTTGACATGGGGACAACCCCCATGCTATAATTGGGCAATTTGTGGGTAAACCCACAAGTCATAATAAGGGGGAAGAGACGTGGCAAGAGACCTGTTAACCCTCAGTGATATCCATATCCCGGAGGTCATGGCGCTTTTAGAGGAGGCGCAAGCCTTCCGGGACAAAGCGATTTTTCCTAATCTTTCCGGAAAAGTCGCCTGTAATCTTTTTTTCGAAGCTTCGACCCGCACCCAATACAGTTTCTGCGTTGCAGAAGAGAAGTTGGGAATGCGGGTCATTTCTTTTCACCCGGAGTCGTCTTCGCTGAAAAAGAACGAAAGCTTTTACGACACGGTAAAGACGTTTGACAGCTTCGGGGTGGACGCTTTAGTGATCCGCCACACGGAAAACGAATATTACAATCAGCTTTTGGGCCGTGTAAGGGCCCCTATTTTAAATGGGGGCGACGGCACGGGCAACCATCCCACCCAGTCGCTGCTGGATCTTTTAACCATCCGCCAGGAATTCGGCGGATTTCAGGGACTGAAGGTGGCCATCATCGGTGATGTAAGGCATTCCCGGGTAGCGCATACCAACTATGAGATCATGCAAAGGCTTGGGATGAAGGTAGCCGTGTCCGGGCCGGAGGAATTTATGGACCCGGAGCTAAATACCGAGGAGTTTGAGCAGGCGGTTTCCACCAGCGATGTGGTGATGATGCTGCGCATCCAGTACGAGCGGCACCACATGCGGGACCATTTTACCGAAGCGGAGTACCACGAAAAGTACGGCCTGACCCGCAAGAGGGTGGATACCATGAAGGAAAGCGCCATCATCATGCACCCGGCTCCCGTGAACAGAAATGTGGAGATTGGCGACGATGTGGTGGAGTGTGAAAAATCCCGCATCTTCAAACAGATGGAAAACGGCGTGTATGTGCGCATGGCGGCACTGCGCCGGGCCATCACGGGGTGATGGGATGATTGGCAGAATATTGATCAAGGGCGGAATGGCCTATATAAATGGAAAGCTGAAAAAGGCAGATATTTTGATTGGCGGCGGCGTTATTCAAATCATCGCCGATGAGATTCTGGCGCCGGGGGCGCAGGTGTTTTCCGCCGCGGGGAGGATTGTCTCCCCCGGCTTTGTGGATGTGCACGTCCATTTGCGGGAGCCTGGCCTTAGCCAAAAGGAAACCATTGCAACAGGAACAAGGGCCGCGGCGGCGGGAGGCTTCACAACCGTGTGCGCCATGCCCAATGTAAACCCTGTGCCCGATTGTTTGGATGCACTGCAAATGCAGCTGGACATCATCCGTCGGGATGCTTTGGTGGAGGTGATCCCCTACGGATCTATCACCCAAGGGGAAAAAGGACAGGAGCTTGCCGATATAGTTAAGCTTGCTCCCTTGTGCGCCGGGTTTTCAGATGACGGAAAGGGCGTTCAGTCACAGGATATGATGCGCGCCGCCATGAAACGCATCGCCGCTGTAAACGGCCTGCTGGCGGCCCACTGCGAGGATGAGGGGTTGATTCCCTCCGGCGGATGCGTCCACGACGGAGTGTGCGCGATTAGGTTTTCCCTGCCGGGAATCCCGTCAAAATCCGAATGGCTGCCTATTCAAAGGGATATCGATCTGGTGAAGGAAACCGGGGTGCGCTACCATGTGTGTCACGTTTCCGCCAAGGAAAGCGTGGAACTGATACGCAAGGCCAAGAAGCAGGGGCTGCAGGTTACTTGCGAATGCACGCCGCACCAAATCATGCTTTGCGATGAAGATATTTCGGAGGATGACGGCCGCTTCAAAATGAATCCGCCTTTAAGGGGCCGGGAGGACCGGGAGGCTATTGTGGAGGGGCTTGCGGATGGCACCATCGACTGCATCGCTACCGACCATGCCCCCCATGCTTTGGCTGAAAAAAGCCTGGGGCTTCATCGCAGCAGCTTTGGCGTGGTGGGGCTGGAAACGGCCTTTGCGGTATGCTATACGGCACTGGTGAAGACGGGGTGGATGACCATCGAAAAGCTGCTGGATAAGCTCACCGCAGCACCGGCCCGGCTTCTCGGTAGAGAACAGGCGCTGAAAGTGGGCACGCGTGCGGATATCACGGTGCTGGATGTGAATGAGGTCTGGCGGGTAGAGCCGGAAAAGTTTCTATCTATGGGCAGGGCGACGCCCTTTGCGGGGATGGAACTGACGGGAAAAGTCGCAGCCACATTTTTTCAAGGTAGACAAATTTTTAACAAAAATCCGTTTCACTCATGAGGATTCGTGTCGATAATGCTAATGGAAAGACTAATGAGGTGGTATTTCGACGGATGTTGCAGGATGTTGCTTCGGCCAGTTGCAAGCAACTGGCCTGTGACAGGGGGATGTTCTCTTTCGTCCCGAAAGAGAACCAGAAAGGGCTGGGGGGTTGCGATTCCCCCCAGACCCCCACAAACGCCTTTAAATTGGTGGCACCCTTCGGGTGCGAATTTCATATAGCCGAGCATTTTTCAACTGCAGAGGCAATGAAACCCAACAATAAATTAGATGGGGATTCCAAAGGGATGTATCCCTTTGGCGGGATTCCCAAGGGCAGAGCCCTTGGGGAAGGAGGGGCAAATGAACAGTCCGGACAGGAAGCTGATCTTTGAGAACGGCCGGGAGTTTTACGGCACGGGCTTTGGTGCCGCTTGCGATACGATATGCGAGGTGGTGTTCAACACCTCCATGGTGGGCTATCAGGAGATATTGTCGGACCCGTCCTATTGCAGCCAGATGGTATGCATGACATACCCGCTCATCGGCAACTATGGCCTCAATGATGAGGATTACGAAACGCGCACGCCAAGGCTGGGTGGGTTCATCGTACGGGAATACAACAACGACCCTTCCAACTTCCGCTATACGAAAACGCTGGGGGAAGTGATGACGGAGAACGGTATCCCCGGCATCCAGGGTGTGGACACCAGGCAGATCACAAGAATGCTCAGGGACGAGGGCAGCATGCGGGCGCTGCTTACCGACGCCGCGTGTTCAAGGCTGGAAGGACTTGAGCGCCTTCGCGACACGGCGGAGGTCCATGACCAGGTGCCTAAGGTAAGCTGCAAAAAGCTGTGGTACTCCCGCACGCCCAATTTCCGCTATAGCGTGGTGGCGGTGGACTGCGGCATCAAGCACAATATTATCAGAAGGCTGAATCAAAAGGGCTGCAACGTGACTATCGTGCCCTACGACACGACCGCAGAAACGCTGTTGGCCCTGCGGCCCGATGGGCTCTTCCTGTCCAACGGCCCCGGCGACCCGGAGGATGTGCAGCCGGTGGTGCAGCTTGTAAGGGAACTTCAGGGCAGGCTGCCCATCTTCGGCATATGCCTTGGCCACCAGATGATCGCGCTGGCCAATGGCGCGAAGACGTATAAGATGAAGTTTGGCCACCGGGGCGGCAACCATCCGGTCAAGAATATCGATACAGGCAAGGTGGAGCTGACCTCGCAAAACCACTCCTACGCGGTGGACGCGGACTCGCTTTCCGGCACGTCTCTGCACTTAAGCCATATGAACCTGCTGGACAATACCGCCGAGGGGCTGCGCAACGACAGCCAGCGCATTTTCAGCGTGCAGTACCACCCGGAAAGCGCGCCGGGCCCCCAGGACAGCGATTACCTGTTCGACATCTTCTTAACGCACATGCAGGAGCACAAAGCGCAAAAGGAGGGCCAACATGCCTAAGCGCATAGACATCCAAAAGATACTGGTCATCGGCTCCGGGCCTATTGTGATCGGCCAGGCGGCGGAGTTCGACTATTCCGGCACCCAGGCATGCCTGGCGCTGAAGGAGCAGGGGTATACGGTGATCCTGGTGAATTCCAACCCGGCCACCATCATGACCGATACCCATATCGCCAGCAAGGTGTACATGGAGCCGCTCACGTTGGAATACGTGGCCAAGATCATCCGCAAGGAGCGGCCCGACGCGCTGCTCCCTACTCTGGGCGGGCAGACAGGGCTGAATCTGGCCATGCAGCTGCATCAAAAAGGTATTTTGCGGGAGTGCCGGTGCGAGATACTAGGAACAGGGTTTGATTCCATCTCCCAGGCGGAAGATAGGGAAAAGTTCAAGCTGCTGTGCGAAAAGATCGGCGAACCGGTGATCGCCTCTGATATCGCGGAAACGATAGATGAAGCGGCGGAGGTGGCCAAAAGGATCGGCTATCCAGTAGTGCTGCGCCCGGCGTTCACCCTGGGCGGCACCGGCGGCGGCTTTGCCGACAACGAGGAAGAATTGCGGGAGACAGCGGAAAGCGCGCTGCGCTTATCCCCCGTGCAGCAGGTGCTGGTGGAAAAATCCATCAGGGGCTACAAGGAAATCGAATACGAGGTCATGCGGGACAAGAACGATACGGCCCTTACCATCTGCAACATGGAAAACATCGACCCCGTAGGCGTGCACACGGGGGATTCCATTGTGGTCTGCCCCTCCCAGACGCTGACCAACAAGGAATACCACATGCTCAGGGATGCGGCGCTCCGGCTCATCCGGGCTTTGAACATTGAAGGCGGCTGCAATGTGCAGTTTGCACTGGACCCCTATTCCATGGCCTACTATGTGATCGAGGTCAACCCCAGGGTCTCCCGGTCATCCGCCTTGGCCTCCAAGGCCAGCGGCTACCCCATCGCCAGGGTCAGCGCATTGATCGCCGTAGGCATGACGCTGGATGAGATACGCATCGCCAACACCCCCGCCAGCTTTGAACCTACGCTGGACTATGTGGTCACCAAGATCGCCAGGTTCCCCTTCGACAAGTTCGACAAGGCCTCCCGTCAATTATCCACGCAAATGAAGGCCACCGGCGAAATCATGGCCATTGGCCGCACCATGGAGGAAAGCTTATTGAAGGCCGTACGCTCCTTGGAGGCGGGCGTAACGCATATCTGGCTGAAGAAGTTCGACCATATAACCACCGAGGAACTGCTAAAGCTCATCAAGAACCCCACCGACGAGCGGCTGTACGCCATCGGGGAGCTGCTGCGAAGGGGCGAGGATCCGGCCAGGATCTGCGACATTACGAAGATCGATTACTTCTTCATCAGCAAGATCCGCAAGATCATCGATTTTGAAAAGGAAGTCAAGACCAATATTGGCGACATCGATACGCTGCGTGAGGCCAAGCGCATGGGTCTTTCCGACGGGTATATCGGCAAGTGGTGGCACATGAGCGAGCCGGAGGTCTACACCTTGCGCAAAAAGAACGGCGTTCTGCCGGTGTATAAAATGATTGACACCTGCGCCAGCGAGTTTGACTCCTACATCCCCTACTTCTATTCCACCTATGAATCGGAAAACGAGTCGGTTGTCACAGACAGGAAGTCCGTGGTGGTGCTTGGCGCGGGGCCCATCCGCATCGGCCAGGGGGTGGAGTTCGACTATTCCACCGTGCACGCCATCTGGGCCATAAGGGAAGCAGGGTACGAGGCCATCATCATCAACAACAACCCGGAAACAGTGTCCACCGATTATTCCGTCAGCGATAAATTGTACTTTGAGCCCCTGACTGTGGAAGATGTAATGAACATCATCGATATGGAAAAGCCCTACGGCGTCATCGTATCCCTGGGCGGTCAAACCGCTATTAACCTGGCCGACCGGCTGCACAAGCTGGGTGTGCCCATCATCGGCACGGATGTGCACGCCATTGAGCGGGCGGAAAACCGGGACAGCTTTGAAAAGACGCTGCGGCAGCTGAACATCCCCCAGCCGCCGGGCAGGGCTGTGACGAGGATTGAAGACGGTCTGGAAACAGCCAATACCCTCGGTTATCCCGTGCTGGTGCGGCCTTCCTATGTGCTGGGCGGCCGGGCCATGCAGATCGTACATGACGACGAGGGGTTAAAAAGGTACTTGAGCGAGGCGGTGCTGGTCACCGAGGACCAGCCGGTGCTGGTGGACCGCTATATCTCCGGCAAGGAGCTGGAGGTGGATGCAGTGTGCGACGGGGCGGACGTGTTCATCCCCGGCATCATGCAACATGTGGAGCGCACGGGCGTCCATTCCGGCGATTCCATCAGCGTCTACCCGCCCTTTTCGGTCAGCGAAAAGGTGAAGGAAACGATTGTGGATTATACCGTCCGCCTGGGGCTTGGCATAGGAATCAAAGGGCCCTTCAACGTGCAGTTTATTGTGGATGACCAGGAAAGGGTGTACGTGATCGAGGTGAACCCCCGCTCCTCCCGCACGGTGCCGTTTATCTCCAAGGCCACGGGGGTGCGTTTGGCCAACATTGCCACCAAGATCGCTTTGGGACAGACGATTTCCATGCAGGGATACGAAACCGGCGTTGCACCGGAGCGCAAGCGCTGGTACGTGAAAGCCCCTGTGTTCTCCTTCAGCAAGCTTCGCGGCGCGGATGCATATCTTTCTCCGGAGATGAAGTCCACGGGCGAGGCCATCGGCTACGACGATACGCTGAACCGGGCGCTGTACAAGGCGCTGCAGGCGGCCAACATGCGGGTGGCCAATTACGGTACGGTATTGGCTACCATCGCCGACGAGGATAAGCAAAGGGCGCTGCCGTTTATCAGGCGGTTTTACGACCTGGGCTTCAACATTGAAGCCACGGCGGGCACCGCGGCATTCCTGAAGGAAAACGGCATCCGCACCCGCAAGCGCAAGAAGATTAGCGAGGGCAGCTATGAAATTCAGGAATCAATCAAGCTGGGGTATGTGGCCTATGTTATCAACACCATCAGCGAGCAGGCGGGGGACACCCACCGCCGTGACGGGTTCCTCATCCGCCGCTGGGCGGTGGAAAACAACGTGACGGTTTTGACCTCTCTGGACACGGTGAAGGTGTTGCTGGACGTGCTGGAGGAGATCACTTTGAAGGTATCCACCATTGACAGTGAGGAGTAATGTATGATCACGCAGGGGATTTTTGAAGTAAAAGATAATCACGCCATCGCCCGGGATGTGTGGGAGATCACCCTCCTGGGGGATACTTCCGCCATGAAGCATCCCGGCCAGTTTGTAGATGTGCACGTAGACGGCCTGTTTTTGCGCCGGCCCATCAGCGTATGCACCTGGGATGAGCAATCCATGAAAATGATCTACAAGGTCACAGGCAAGGGTACCGCCTGTTTATCCAACATGGGTAAAGGCGACAGGCTGGATATGCTGACGGGCCTGGGCAACGGCTTTTCCGCCTCCGCGGCCCGGGGCAAGCGCATTGCCCTGATCGGCGGCGGCGTGGGCGTGCCGCCCCTATACGGCCTCATGCAACAGCTAAAAGGCGATGATGTGCACTGCGTGCTGGGCTTCAACGGTGCGGCGGACGTGTTTTATGTGAAGGAGTTTGAAGAATTGGGCGCCAAGGTGACCGTGACCACCGTGGATGGAAGCTATGGCATGAAGGGCTTTGTTACCGACGCGTTACAGCAAATGGAATACGATTATTACTTTGCCTGCGGGCCTATGCCCATGCTCAAGGCGGTGCACGCCCTGGGTAAGGAGGGGCAGCTTTCCCTGGAGGCCCGCATGGGCTGCGGCTTTGGCGTGTGCATGAGCTGTTCCTGCCAGATGCACACGGGCATGAAGCGCATCTGCCTGGAAGGCCCGGTGTTTACAAGCCAGGAGGTGAAGCTATGAGCGATCTTGCGGTAAATCTTGCAGGACTCACACTTCCAAACCCCGTCATCCCCGCCAGCGGCACCTTTGCCTTCGGCTATGAGATGGCCAGGTTTTACGATATCAATATACTGGGCGGCATCGCCATCAAGGCGGCTACGCTGGAGCCCCGCTGCGGCAACCCCCTGCCCAGGGTGGCGGAGTGCCGGGATGGCATGCTCAATGCCATTGGCTTGCAGAATCCCGGCGTCCAGGGGATCATCGAGCACGAATTGCCAAGGCTTAAGCGACTGTACAAGGGTGTGGTCATCGCCAACGTGGCGGGCTTTTCCCTGGAGGAATATGCAGCGGTAGTTTCGGAGCTGGACCGGCAGGAGGGTATCGACATTCTGGAGGTCAACGTTTCTTGCCCCAACGTGCAGCATGGCGGCATGGCCTTTGGCGTGACGCCGGAAGGCGCGGCGGCGGTGTGCAAAGCCGTAAAAGCCGTCAGCAAAAAGCCCGTGTTCATGAAGCTGTCCCCCAACGTGACGGATATCGGTCAGATAGCCCGCGCATGCGAGGACGCGGGGGCCGATGGCCTGACCATGATCAACACGCTTCTGGGCATGGTCGTCGACACCCGCACGGGCCGGCCCATCGTATCCACCAAAATGGCGGGCTTCTCCGGCCCGGCCATCAAACCCATCGCATTGCGGATGGTCTACCAGGCCTATGAGCAGGTCAAGATTCCCATTATCGGTGTGGGCGGTATCACCTGCGCCGACGACGTGATCGAAATGATGTCCGTCGGGGCATCCGCCGTTCAGGTGGGCACCCAGACGCTGGTGGACCCCTGGGCCTGCAAGAAGATCATTGAAGAATTGCCGGAAAAAATGGACAGGTACGGCATACAAAGCCTGTCCGATATCATAGGGAGGTCGCATCAATGAAGAACGTCATCATCGCCTGTGATTTTCAAAACCGGGAAGAGACCATGGCTTTTCTTGCCCGCTTTGATGGGGAAAAACCCTATTTGAAGATTGGCATGGAGCTTTTTTATGGCGAGGGGCCTAATATCGTACGGGAAATCAAGGACGCAGGCTTTTCGGTATTCCTGGATTTGAAGCTTCACGACATCCCCAACACCGTTAAAAAAGCCATGACAAACCTGGCCCGGCTGGGCATTGACATGGTAAACGTTCACGCCGCCGGGACCATTGCCATGATGGAAGCGGCCAGGGATGGGCTGGTGGCGGGGGCGGCACCGGGAAAGAAGATTGATCTTATCGCCGTGACGCAGCTCACCAGCACCTCCCAGGAGGCCATGCAGCGGGAGCTGCTCATCCGGGAGAATCTGGAGGATACCGTTTTAAGGTATGCGCAAAATGCCAAGGCGGCCGGGCTTGACGGCGTTGTCTGCTCACCCCTGGAAGTGCGTTTGGTGAAAGCGGCCTGTGGGAAGGAATATCTGACCGTGACCCCCGGCATACGCTATCCCGAGGGCAGCGTAGATGACCAGAAGCGCGTTACCACGCCGCAAAAAGCCCGGGAACTGGGCTCCGACTATATCGTGGTGGGCCGGCCCATCACCGCATCAACCGATCCCAAAGCCGCATGGCTGCGCGTAAAAACCGATTTTCTTGGCTGAGGAAGGATGAAATCCATGAAAAAGAAGATTGCCAGGCTGCTACTTAAAATCGAGGCCGTTTTCCTGCGCCCGGAAGAGCCCTTCACCTGGGCCAGCGGCATCAAGTCGCCCATCTACTGTGACAACCGGCTGATCCTTTCCTATCCCGAAGCGCGCAAACAGGTGGAGTCGGGCTTGGCCTCTATGATCCGCAAGCATTACCCGGAATGCGAGCTGGTGGCGGGCACATCCACCGCGGGCATTCCCCACGCAGCGCTCGTGGCGGACATCCTGGACCTGCCCATGGCCTATGTCCGCGGCTCCGCCAAGGATCATGGCCGCAACAACCGCATCGAGGGCAAGGTGACCATGGGTCAAAAGGTAGTGGTGGTGGAGGATTTGATATCCACCGCCGGGTCCGTGGTGGAGGTGGTGGAGGCGCTGCGGGAATTAGGGGCGCAGGTGCTGGGCATCGCGTCCATCTTCACCTACGGCATGCAAAAGGGCACCGACAGGCTTCGTGAAGCCGAGGTGGAAAATCAATCCCTTACCAACTTCACGGCCCTTGTAAAGGTGGCGGCGGAGGAAGGCTACATCTCTGAAAAGGACATCGCCCGCCTGGAGGCGTTTCAAAAGAATCCTTCCGACGAGGGATGGATAACGATGTAAGGAAAAATTACCAATGAACAGTGAATAGTGAACAGTAAAAGTTTGTTATTCCGTTTTATGCTGTTCACTGTTCAATTTTCATTATTCATTGTTCACTTGTCCGGATTCTTTCGTACAGTTACATAATGTAAATTGCCCGCTGCTTGTCAACCTCTTTTTCGTTTGCTTTTCGTGTAATTTTCCCGCCGTCGGGGGAAAATGCATCCATGGAGGAGGTTGCATCATGAAAAAGGCGGGGTTTGGAAGCAAGAAAAAGGCCATTGTTTTTTTGGCTCTGATGGCGGCGGGGATCATGCTCTTGACCGGGTGCGGTAGGTCGGCCGATTCGCGGTATATGTATGCCCAGGAATTGCTGGGCATAGGGGAGTATGAGGCGGCACTGTATGAATTTGCGGCGCTGGGTGAGTACTGGGATTCCGGGAAGTTTGTGCTCTACGTATCCGGGCTGATGGCTATGGAGGCGGGAGATTATGCCCTTGCCGGAACAAACTTTGAAAACCTGGGCGACTTTAAAAACAGCGAACTGTACGTAAAATACGTGGAGGCCAAACGCCTGGAGCAGGACGAGGATTACGCGGCTGCCCAAAATACCTATCAGGCGCTGGGTTCTTTCCGTGACAGCGTGCGGCGCATGGAAAGCTGCACCGCCATGATCCCGCAAAAGGCATACGAGTCTGCCCAGGTGCTGTTTATAAGCGGCGAATATCAAAAGGCGATGGAAGGTTTCCTGGCCTTGGGCAGCTACAGCGACAGCAAGCAGCGGGCGGAAGCGTGCCAGCAGGCCATTTTGTCCCAGGAGTATCAAAAGGCCCAGAATTTTTTGAAGGTCAAGGATTACGCCGGGGCGCTGGAAGCTTTCGCATCTCTGGGCAGTTACCGGGACAGCGCCATGCTGGCGGACAGCTGCCGCCTGGAGCTGTACAAGGCTGCCGAAGCGGCGCAAAAGGCAGGCGGATTTGAGAAGGTGCAGGAAGCCATCGCCATGTATGAGGCGCTGGATACCTACGCCGACGCGGCCCGCCGGGCGCAGGACCTGCGCGGACGGTATGACATCAACCTAAAGCTCCGGGGCTATCAGGAAAGCTGGCAGTATGTTTCCCTGGGTACGTACCCCCAGGAAACAAGCGGCAGAAAAACGCCCATTCTATGGCGTGTATTGTCGGTGGAAAACGGAACGGCGCTGCTCCTTTCGGACAAGATTCTGGAGACAGCGGCTATGGAAACAGGTACGAGCTTCTCCGGCTATAACGGTAGCAGCTTACAAACCTTTTTGAACGGCGCGTTTTGGGGTGAAGCTTTTTCCGCCACCGAGCAGGCGGCTATTATCCAGTACGGCACCCAGGGCAAGGTGTACCCCCTCACCAAGGAGGAAGTAATGAATCCCGCCCTGGGTTTTGCAAACGATGGTGCCAGGCAAAGCCAGGGCACGGCGTACGCCCTGGCCAAGGGATTGCATGCTTCCACCTCCGGTTCCGGGTGGTGGTGGCTGAATACCCCGGGCACCGGCGAAAAATGCCAGGCCATTGTATATTACAACGGCGCGGTGTACACTCCCGGATTGCGTTTTGACGATGCGCAAATCGGCATCCGCCCCGCCATCCGCTTAAAGCTGGATACCCTTTTCTTCACCAAGGGCACCGGCACGGCCGCCGATCCTTTCCGGGAGTAGCAGGGGACTCTGTCCCCTGCACCCCTGCCAAAGAGACATAGTCTCTTTGGAATCCCCTATTCTTTATATATAAAGCAGGCTCGCGCTGTCATGTACAGTGCGGGCCTGCTTGATTTTGGTGAAAACCATTGTACGCATTTGATATTTTCCATCATATGGGAGGTACACTATTTGCCTGCGCTATGGTATAATAGATTTTCCTGGGCTTATATCAACGCAGGAGGAAGCTTCAAGTGCAATTCATGGGCAAAATCAAACGGACGCTGATCGGCGACCGGGCCTTCTACCGGACGGTGTTCGCCATCGTTGTTCCCATTATCATCCAGAACAGCGTTTCCAATTTTGTGAACCTTCTGGATAATATCATGGTTGGTTCGCTCGGCACGGCACAGCTGTCCGGCGTTGCCGTTGCCAACCAGCTTTTGTTTGTATTCATGCTATGCATATGGGGCGGCCTGGCCGGCCCCGGCATATATGGTGCCCAATACTTTGGCGCGGGGGATATGGAAGGGCTTCGCAACACCTTCCGCATCAAGCTCTGGATATCAGCCGTCATTGTTGTTGCATCGCTTGCCATTTTCATTGGCTGGGGAGACCGGCTGATATTGGGCTACCTTACCGGCGAAGGTGACGCGGCCTCGGCGGAGGCGATGTTTGCAAGCGGAAGGGATTATCTGCGTGTAATGCTGTTCGGGCTTCTTCCCTTTGCGCTGACGCAGAGCTATTCGGGCACCTTGCGCGAGGCGGGAGAAACGATGCTGCCCATGAAGGCCGGCATCGCGGCGGTGCTTACCAACCTGTGCGGCAACTGGATTTTGATCTATGGCAACCTGGGCTTCCCTAAAATGGGTGTAGAAGGCGCGGCCACTGCTACGGTGCTTTCGCGGTTTGTGGAGCTTGCGATCATCGCGATCGGTGCACACCGCAGCCAGCGCTACGGTTTTATGCGCGGCGCCTACCGTACGCTCAAGGTTCCCGCAAAGCTTTTGCGCGGGGTTATGAAAAAAGGCATACCCCTTTTGGTCAACGAAGCGCTGTGGTCCATGGGCATAGCAACGCTGATGCAGATCTATTCGGTTCGCGGGCTGATGGTTCTGGCCGGACTGAATATCGCCAGCACCATCAACAATCTGTTCAACGTTGTATTCCTTTCCATGGGCAATGCGGTGGCGGTGATGATTGGGCAGGCGCTCGGCGCAAACGACATGCGGCGCGCCCGGGGAGACGTATGGAAGCTGATGAGCTTCAGCGTCTTCTCCTGCATTGTGATAGGCTCGGTGCTGGCGATCCTGTCGCCCGTGTTCCCGCACCTTTACAACACGGAAGAAGGCGTACGGATGCTGGCAGCCCGCTTTATCCTGACCGCCGCTTGCCTCATGCCCATCAACTCCATTGCCCATGCTTGCTATTTCACACTGCGCTCCGGCGGCTCAACGATCATTACGTTCCTGTTTGACAGCGTGTACTCCTGGGCCGTCCATATCCCGTTTGCGCTGCTGCTGGTATACAAGACAGATCTTGATATCATGATGCTGTATCCCGTTTGCCAGCTTGTGGAGATCGTGAAAAGCAGCATCGGATTGATCCTGGTGAGAAAAGGCGTATGGATACGGAATATCGTGTCCGGACATCAAACAGAAACACAGGTATCAGGCCAAATAGCAGTGAACAATGAACAGTGAAAAATGAATAATGAACAGTATGAGTATGTTATTCCATATACATTGTTGGCTGCGGTGGTGTGATGCCAATCCAAATCAATATTGCGTTGATGCCTGTATCCTTGGAGGAATCGAGCAATCCACATGCAACCAGTAGGGCGGGTGCGGGCGTTCGCCGCAAGTGCCGGTGCCATGCAGCTTGGCAAATATGTGTGCTGACGGCAGGAGTAAGCCCCCGCCCTACATCGTCAACGGCGCTTCCACATTCATTAAAGCATTTGTGTTTTGGATTGGTGTGATATGATCAGCAGATTATTTCTTCGCCACAAATGCCGCAAGCAGCTTCAGCGTGTTCTCTACCCCCTGCTTATGCGTCCTCTCATAGCCATGGGAGGCGAACACCCCCGGCCCCACCAGGGCATGGCGCGCTTCCAGCCCGGCATGCAAAGCCGTGGCTGTATCAGATGAATACCGGGGGTAGATATCCACCGCGAAGCTTAGGTCTTTTTCCTTCGCAAGGGCAATCAATTCATTTGTCAATTCATAATTGTAAGGCCCGGCTGAATCCTTGGCGCAAATGGAGACCATGGTCTCATCGCAATTTAGGTCATCCCCCACGCAGCCCATATCCACGGCGATCATGTCCTTTATGTCCTTGGGCAGGTAGGAGGAAGCACCGTGTCCTACCTCCTCGTACACGGTGAACATCAAATGCACGCTGCGGGAAAGGGTCATTTCTCCATCTTTGGCAAGGCGGGCCAGGGCCAGCAATATGCCGGTGGAGGCCTTGTCGTCCAGATGGCGGCTTTTGATGTAGCCGGATTCCGTGATAACGGTGCGGGCATCCCAACTGATATAGTCTCCCGTTTCAATGCCCAGGGCCTTCACATCCCCGGCGCTGCGTACGATTTCATCCAGCACGATCTCCAGCGTTTCGTCGCTGCGCTTCATGTCGGCGGTATCCCCATATACATGAGTGGAAGCCTTGGTGGTTTGAACGGTGCCGGAATACGTTTTACCGCTCCTTGTGTGAATGAGGCAGTTTTCGTTCTCAATGGTGTTGTCCGTATAGCCGCCGATCTTTGTATAGCGAAGGCGGCCGCTGGATTTGATGCTGCGCACCATTCCCCCCAGCGTATCCACATGGGCCGATAAAAGCAGCGGGCTTCCTTCCCCGCCCAGATGGCACACCACTGTGCCTTTGGGGGTATGCATGGGCTGATAGCCCATTTGTATCAGCGTATCCATAAGATGTTTTTCCGCCCCGGCGGTAAATCCCGTAGGGCTGGGTATTTCGCATAGGGTTTTGATATGGGAAACGGCATCCTCTGTGGCCCGCATGATGGTGTACCTCCTTTTTTTAACAGGAAAAGCATAGCACTAACCCTACAAAAGCACAAGCATTCGTTGATGTATTGGATAAAGGGTGCTATACTGGGCGGAAAGCAGGTATACGTGGAGGGAACCGCATGGCACTAATGAAGGGAAAACAGACAAGAGGCTTTTTGCAGTTTCTGCAATTTGTGTGCGTAAGCCTGGGGGCCGGGGTCATTGAATATGGCACCTTCGCCCTGATGACATGGATCGTTCCCGATAACAAAACCATGCTGGTAGCGGCGGAAGTGACATCCGTAGTGCTTTCCTGCCTGTTCAACTTTACGGTGAACAGGAAATACACCTTCCACTCCAGCAGCAATATCCCTTTGGGCATGCTGCTCTACGGCGTGTATTATGCGTTCCTGGCCACGCCGGCCGGTGTTTGGTTTTTGCTGTTTCTTACCCAAAGCGGGATGCATGAGCTTTTGGCCAAGGCGATCAAGATGCTGGTCAACTTCGTGTTCGACTACCTGTTTTGCAAATTTGTTCTATTCCAGGCAGCCGATAAGGTGCTTCATTATGTGAAGCGCAAGCTATCGCAGAAATTTGGAAAGGATAGTTAGGAAACGGGGCAAGCGGCAAAAAATACAGGGATTGGCTCGTTTTGCGGGCCAATCCCTTTTTTGCCCGGTTTGGGAGGTATCGGCTGTGAAAATCGTAATAGTGGGCGGTGGCTGGGCGGGATGTGCGGCGGCCCTTTGCGCCGGAAAGTCCTTCGCGGAAGTAACATTGCTGGAGCGAACGGATTCCCTGCTGGGTACGGGGCTGGTTGGCGGCATTTTGCGCAACAATGGCCGCTTTACCGCCGCGGAGGAATGTATTGCTTTAGGAGGTGGGGATTTATTCCAATTGGCGGAAACCTGCCTGCGCCATAAGAGCATTGATTTTCCGGGTCATAAGCACGCAGACTTATACGACGTCGCCCGGATGCCGGCTGCGGTCACACGCAGCTTGAAGGAGGCGGGAATACAGGTTTCTTATATGGCCCGGGTGGTGAAGGCGGAAATGGAGGGAAGCCGCCTTCAGGCCGTGCTCACGGAGGACGGGCGCTCATTTACGGCGGATGTGTTTATAGACGCCACAGGCACCTTCGGTCCCGTGGCCAATTGTACAAAGTACGGCAACGGCTGCGTCATGTGCGCGATGCGCTGTCCAAGCTTTGGCGGCCGGGTCAGTTTGTGCGGCCTGGCCGGCGCAAAAGAAATGAACGCCCGCCGTTTGGACGGCACACCCGGCTCTATGAGCGGCGCCTGCAAGCTGATGAAGGAATCCCTTTCTCCAAATCTTGTGAAACAGTTGAATCAGACAGGCGTGGCTGTGCTGCCCGTGCCGGAGGAAATAAAGGAGAACCGGCTTCATCAAAAAGCCTGCCAGCAGTACGCGCTGGAGGAATTTAAAGACAACCTGATCCTGCTGGATACGGGCCATGCCAAGCTGATGGTCACCTATTTTGAACTTCAAAAGCTGCAATCCATACCAGGCTTTGAAAGCGCCCGTTACGAGGACCCTTACGCCGGAGGCAAGGGTAATTCCATGCGTTTTTTTGATATGGCTCCCAGGGATGATGCGCTAAAGGTATCGGGTCTTGAAAATGTGTTTTGCGCCGGGGAAAAGGCCGGGCCGCTGGTGGGGCATACCGAGGCCATTGCAACTGGTGTGCTGGCAGGCCACAATGCCGTTCGCTATGGGAAGAATATGCCCTTACTTGTCTTACCCCGGAGCCTTGCGGTGGGGGAGGCCATTGCCTTTGTGCGGGAGAAGCTGCAAACGGAAGAGGGACTTTCCCTGCGCTTCACGTTTTCGGGATCTGTGCTTCTGGAGCGGCTGAAGGAGCGGGGGTTATATACCACCGATATTCCCGCCATACGCAAAAGGGTGGAGGAGGCTGGGCTTTTGAACGCTCTTGGCTGCTTAAGATGAATCTTGAACTGTATAGCTGAAATATAGCTAATTTGTACATCCCCCTTCATAGGATAGGATGCAGCCTTTTTATTTTTACTTTCCGGGCTGTATTGTATCGGGAGGGACGTTATGCTGCTTGCTTTGGGAATGTTTCTTGCCACGTATGCCTTGCTGCTGTTTTTGCCAAAGATTCGGGCATACATTGCTCTGGTTTCCGCGGCTTGTTTTGTTCTTCTTGGCATCCTGCCCAGGCAGAACGTATTTTTTGCGGTGGACTGGAACGTGCTGATGATGATTGCGGGCACCATGGGGATCGTTTACCTGTTCATTGAGTCGAAAATGCCGGCCAAAATGGCGGATTACATCATTGAAAAAACCCCAAACGTACAATGGGCTATCGTTGCCCTTTCGCTGTTTGCCAGTATTGTCTCCGCATTTATGGATAATGTGGCCACCGTGCTGATGATAGCCCCGGTGGCGCTGACCATCGCCAAAAAGCTGAAAATCTCCCCTGTGCCCAGCATTATTGCCATTTCTGTTTCTTCCAACCTGCAGGGTGCGGCCACGCTTGTAGGAGATACCACCTCCATCCTGTTGGGCGGGTATGCGGGCATGGACTTTTTAGATTTCTTCTTTTTCCATGGCCGGATAGGAATGTTCTTTGTGGTGCAGGCAGGGGCCCTTGCGGCAGCCCTGCTGCTGCTTTTCCTGTTTCGCAAACAGAAGCAGCCCGTGCATATCGCCAAGAAAACGGAGGTGGAGGATCGTTTTCCCACCTATCTGCTGTTGGGCACCGTGATGCTGCTGATTATTGCTTCCTTTATCCCTGGCAAGCCGGTGACCATCAACGGCAGTATTTGCATGAGCATGATGGGGATCGGCATCCTCCGGGAAATAATTCATACAAAGGATGTAAAAGCATTTGTGAGGGTACTCAAGGAAATCGATGTGTTCACACTGCTTTTGCTAGGAAGCCTTTTTATTGTGGTGGAGAGCATCCGTGAAGCCGGGGTGGTGGATCAAATTGCCGGATTTATTATTTCCATCAGCAATAACAATTTGTTTTTGATTTATACTCTATTAGTATGGGCATCGGTGTTATTATCCGCTTTCATTGACAACATTCCCTATGTGGCCACCATGCTGCCTATGACCTCGGGCATAGCGAAAATGCTGAATGTCGATCCCACGATTCTTTATTTTGGCCTGCTGGCCGGCGCCACGCTGGGCGGGAACCTGACGCCTATCGGCGCATCGGCCAACATTACGGCCCTGGGCATTTTGCGCAAGGAGGGCCACGAGGTCAGCACCAAGGTGTTCATGAAGATCAGCGTGCCCTTCACACTGGCAGCGGTGCTGACGGGCTATATCCTCATCTGGCTGATCTGGAGATGAGTTCATGAAAATCGCTGACGCGCTTTTCATGAGCTGCGGCCCCTGGTTGCTCCCTCGGGAAATTGTAGTAGCCTGAAGATTGCTTTTCACGTATACATAAAAATCCCGGATGTGCATTTTTGCACATCCGGGATTCATTTTCACCGATTACTTGATCAGGGAGGAGGCCAGGAACATGGCCGCGGTCAGGGAGGAGATCAGCGAAACCACGGTCACCTGGGTGTTGATGGAGGGGCCGGCGGTATCCTTGAAGGGATCGCCTACCGTGTCTCCGATCACCGCAGCTTTGTGGGCATCGGAGCCCTTGCCGCCGCTGTTGCCGGCTTCGATGAACTTCTTGGCGTTGTCCCACAGGCCGCCGGCGTTGCTCATCAAAAGAGCCAGCAACAGGCCGCAGGTGATGTTGCCGGTAAGGAAGCCGCTGATGGCATTGACGCCGCCAACAAAGCCCACAACCAGCGTTACCACGATGGTCACCAGGCCGGCGGGGATCAGCTCTTTCAAAGCACCCTTGGTGGCAATGTCGATGCACTTGTCATACTCGGGATGTACGCCTTCCTTGCCTTCCTTAAGTCCCTTGATCTCCTTGAACTGGCGGTGGATTTCAGCCACCATGCGCTGCGCGTTGCGGTTGACGCCCATCATCAGCATGGCGGAGAACACGGCGGGGATGGCCACGCCTACCATCAGGCCGAAGAATACGGTGGGGTTCATCAGGTCAAAGGAAACGGCCGCTCCGGTGGCCTGCTGCACGATCTCCTGGAATGCGCCAAGCAACGCGATAACGGTAAGGCCGGCGGCACCGATGGCAAAGCCCTTGGTGATGGCCTTGGCAGTGTTGCCCGCGGCATCCAGCTCGTCGGTGATTTCCAGCACTTTGTCGCCCAAGCCGCCCATTTCGGCCACGCCGCGGGCATTGTCCACGATGGGGCCATAGGCGTCGTTGGAAATGATCATGCCAACCACGGACAGCATGCCGATGGCGCTGAAGGCGATGCCCAGCATGGCATAGTTACCGCCCAGAGGCGCGCACAGGTGGTAGGACAGAAGGGCCGCCAGGCCGATGCCACACAGGGAGGGGAAGGCTGAGATGAAGCCGTAGCTGATGCCGGAGAGGATGGTGAAGGCGGGGCCGCTTTTGCAGGCCTCGGCCACCTTGGCCACGGGCTTCTTGTCATCGCCAGTAAAGAATTCGCTGGTAAAGCCGATCACGACGCCGGCGACCATGCCCAGCATGGCGGCGCCCCACAGCCGCATCTCATAGCCAAAGCCCAGGAAGGCTAAAAGGGTCAGCACGGCGAAGATGCCGCAGGTGAGGTACGTGCCGTTGTTCAGGGCTTTTCCGGGGTTGCCGGCCTTGCCGACCTTGGATACCAGCACACCGATGATGGAGGCCAGCAGGCCCAGCGCGCCAAAGCAGAACAGAAGGTTCAGGTTGTTGGTGCCGTTCAGCTTATCCAAGCCGATGGCGATAACCATGGCCGCGGCGATGGAGGCCACGTTGGAGTCGAACAGGTCGGCGCCCATGCCGGCCACGTCACCCACGTTGTCGCCCACGTTGTCCGCGATAACGGCGGGGTTGCGGGGGTCGTCCTCGGGGATGCCCAGCTCCACTTTGCCGGTCAGGTCGGCGGCGATGTCGGCAGTCTTGGTGAAGATGCCGCCGCCCGCCTTGGCGAACAGGGCCAGGGAGCTGGCGCCGAAGGAGAAGGCAAGCACGATGTCATGGCTGCCGGGGAAGATAATAGACAAAAGCGCAGTGCCGGCCAGGGAGGTGCCCACCACGGCCATGCCCATGACGGCGCCACCGCGGAAACCGGCCATGAAAGAAGGAGCCAGACCTTCGCGGGCAGCGGTGGCGGCCTTCACGTTGGCGATGGTAGCGATGCTGATGCCGATCCAGCCGGCCAGAGCTGAAAGCACGGAGCCTGCCACATAGGCCACTACCATCATCAGGTTCTCGCCCACGGTAGACTGCCAAATGGGAGCGGGGAAGAACAGGAACAAAAGGGCAGATACAATGGCCATAAACAGAGCCAGCACGCGGTATTCCCGCTTCAAAAAGGTGAAAGCGCCGTTGCGGATCAGTTTGCCGATGCCGTTAAGCGGCCCTTCGGCGGTAGGAAGTGCCTCCACCCAGCGATAAAAATAGGCGGCCACGATAAAGGATAGAACGGACACCGCCAGGGCGATCCATGCCCAACTCATAGCAATCCCACTCCTTGTCCAAAAAGTTTTCGATACAAAATTCCGAATAATGCATACGAAACCTAAGCATACCAAGTCGGCCAGACTGGCATGTTTTCCGTTTTTATTGGTTTGTCACCTATATTCAGGGCGGCGCATGCCCTCCAGTCCGGGAAGCCAATTCGCTCAGCGGCCTTGGAAACTTTAGGGTGAGGACCGCATGATAGGCTGTTGCATTCAGACTGGGCAGTCTGGGTTCCTGTGCGGGAAGAAGCTGGACACGATGCCCTTCCTGCAATGGATTTGCAGACTGCGCAGGCGTCATCCCCCCGTGGAAAGCGGTATCGCGGTATGAATCCCGGCTACCGTCCCCTGGCGCTTGCTGCCCTGCCTGCTCATTTTTAACTGACGTTGGAGAATATGCAGCCCGGGCTAAGCCCATACCGCCGGACATGTAGGCGGCAAAGCATAAAAAAAGCGCAAGCAGGATGGAGACCCATCCCTTGCCTGGAGCCATTCGCTGCCGCATGTGCATTCTCCTCAAAAATTACTCCGATTCTATCATATACCGGCCGATTTGTGATTTCAATTAGCTAGCACCGAAAAAACATTTTTCATACAGTAAATTCCCAAAGTAAGTTCCACAGTGGACGAGGGAGTGGAAATTAGTCTGACACGGCATCTGGTAGAATTAAGTCTGGGAAATTTTCCAAGACGATGAGGATGCTATGACAAACACAGAAA
>JAEZQK010000069.1 GCA_023413135.1 Bacillota bacterium | reverse complement strand
TGAGAAGACCGGCATTCAGGCCGCCTCCAAGGTCCGTTCTTTCAAGGGCTTACTCCTTCACATCTTTGGCAGGCTCACCGCTGCTTTGTTCTTGCTCGCTTTCCTTTTTTAACTCTTGATTCGCATTGATAATCGCCCCTACGGCTGCAAAGATTATATTTGCCTTTCTTCCAACTCCTAAATGTCCCGGCAGAGAAAATCAACAAACATACGGCGTCGTAGGCCGGTTATCAATTTCCCGCTTAAGCTTGGAACCCAGTGGACTTTCAACTACAGAAGTTTCAGAATATGGTCCATTCATCTTTACCTGAACGCCGTAGGGGCGGGGCTTTGCTCCGCCCGATGAGAAACATAACCTGCCGTAGCGGCGGTTAGAAGCCCCGCCCCAATACGTTGCTCCGCAAATTGCGAATCCCGATTGACAATTGCTTTCATTTTACGTATCATAATAGCATATACAAATGTGCTCGAGCACATAGCGCCGGATGGCTGCTTCCACATGCGCAAGGGGACCACCCCCCCGGCATGTGTATAGAAAACCGGCATCATGCGAAAAATCCTGGTAAGGCGCCAGCCATCAGGCAGGTGTGCTGTCCTCCCTCAGGCAGCGCAAGCGTATTGCCATAAAAATGTGCTCGAGCACACCCTGTCCAGGATACAAAAAGGTTAAAGGAGAACGCGTATGAGCGAAATTTTCAAGAACCTGCCCAAAGTAGCCTATGAAGGCCCGCAGTCCCGGAATCCCCTTTCCTTCAAATACTATAACCCGGAGCAACTTGTTCTGGGCAAGCCCATGAAGGAGCACCTGCGCTTTGCCATGGCCTGGTGGCACACCCTGTGCGCCACCGGCACCGACATGTTCGGCCCGGGCACGGCGGACAAATCCTTTAACGCCCTGCCCGGCACCATGGAGCATGCCAAGGCCAAGGTGGACGCCGGCTTTGAGTTCATGCAAAAGCTTGGCATCGGCTACTTCTGCTTCCACGATGCCGATATCGTGCCCGAAGCCGATACCCTTGCGGAAACCAACGCCAGGCTGGATGAGATTAGCGATTATATTCTTACAAAAATGAAGGCCACGGGCATCAAGCTTTTGTGGGGCACCGCCAACCTGTTCAGCCATCCCAGGTTCATGAACGGCGCCGGCTCCAGCAACAGCGCGGACGTGTTCTGCCATGCCGCGGCGCAGATCAAGAAAGCCATCGACATCACCGTTAAGCTGGGTGGCCTGGGCTATGTGTTCTGGGGCGGCCGCGAAGGGTATGAAACGCTGCTCAACACCGACATGAAATTTGAGCAGGAGAACATTGCCTCTCTTATGAAGATGGCCGTGAAGTATGGCCGCAGCATCGGTTTTAAGGGCGATTTCTTCATCGAGCCCAAGCCCAAGGAGCCCATGAAGCACCAATACGACTTCGACGCCGCCACCGCCATCGGCTTTGTGCGCCAGTACGGACTGGACAAGGATTTCAAAATGAACATCGAGGCCAACCATGCCACGCTGGCGGGCCACACCTTCCAACACGATCTGCGGGTGGCTGCCATCAATGGCATGCTGGGCAGCATCGACGCCAACCAGGGCGACCTGCTTCTGGGCTGGGATACCGACCAATTCCCCTCCAACGTGTACGATACCACCTTGTGCATGTATGAAGTATTGAAGGCCGGCGGGCTTACAAACGGCGGCTTCAACTTCGACGCCAAGGACCGCCGCCCCAGCTACACCATGGAGGATATGTTCCTTGGCTTCATCCTGGGCATGGATTCCTTCGCCCTGGGGCTCCTAAAAGCCGCCCGGATCATTGAGGACGGCCGCATCGACGAATTTGTCAAGGAAAGGTATGCAAGCTACGAATCCGGCATCGGCAAGAAGATCCGCAGCGGCGAAGCGACCCTGGAAGAAGCAGCCGCCTACGCCGAATCGAGGGGTGCGGCCCCGCTGCCCGGCTCCGGCAAGCAGGAATACCTGGAAAGCGTTCTCAACAACATCCTGTTCAGCTAAGTTATTTGTATAGCAGAGGGAAAGGCGGGGGCACACATGGACAACCAAAAAATCTGGGAACAGGCACAATCTATCGTCGCCCAAATGACGCTGGAGGAGAAGGCTTCCCAGCTGCGCTATGACGCCCCCGCCATTCCCCGTTTGGGGATACCCGCCTACAATTGGTGGAACGAAGCCCTCCACGGCGTGGCCAGAGCCGGCACCGCCACGGTGTTCCCCCAGGCCATCGGCCTGGCGGCCATGTTCGATACGGACGGGCTTCAAGAGATTGCCGGTATCATCGCCACCGAAGGCCGGGCCAAATACAATGCCCAAAGTGCCCATGGCGACCGGGATATCTACAAGGGCCTTACCTACTGGTCCCCCAACATCAACATTTTCCGCGACCCCCGCTGGGGCCGGGGCCATGAGACCTATGGGGAAGACCCGTATCTCACGGCCCGTCTTGGCGTTGCCTTTGTAAACGGCCTGCAGGGGGATGGAGAATATTTAAAAGGCGCCGCCTGCGCCAAGCATTTTGCCGTGCACTCCGGGCCGGAGGCGCTGCGCCACCAGTTCGACGCTTTCGCCAGCCCCAAAGATATGCGGGAAACATACCTGCCCGCTTTTGAAGCGCTGGTCAAGGAGGCCAGGGTGGAAGCCGTGATGGGCGCGTACAACCGGGTAAACGGCGAACCCGCCTGCGGCTCCAAAACGCTGCTTAAAGACATCCTCCGGGATGAATGGGGCTTTGAAGGCCACGTGGTCAGCGACTGCTGGGCCATACGGGATTTCCATACCCATCACCACGTAACCGACACCGCGCCGGAAAGCGCCGCACTGGCCATCATAAACGGCTGCGACTTAAACTGCGGCAACACGTATCTCCACCTGATGCAGGCGTATCAGGAAGGCATTGTCACGGAAGATCAAATCACCCTGGCCGCAACAAGGCTTATGGCCACCAGAATAAGGCTTGGCCTGTTTGATGAAAACTGTGAATACAATGCCATCTCCTATCTTGAAAACGACACAGACGCCCATGATCAAAAGGCGCGGGAAGCGGCGCAAAAGAGCATGGTGCTTTTGAAAAACGACGGGCTGCTGCCCCTTGACCTAAACCGACTTTCCACTGTGGCCGTAATCGGCCCCAATGCCGACAGCCAGGCGTGCCTGGAGGGCAATTACAACGGCACCTCTTCCCGCCACGTCACCTTCCTAAGCGGGATCCGCGCCGCGTGCAGGGGGAAGGCAAGGGTGCTGTATTCCCAGGGCTGCCATTTGCACAAGGAGCGGATGAGCAACCTTTCCCTGCCTGATGACCGCATGGCGGAAGCCGTGGCCGTAGCCGAGCAGGCGGATGTGGTCATCCTCTGCCTGGGCTTGGATGCTACCATCGAGGGCGAGGAAGGCGATACGGGCAACCAGTACTTCTCCGGCGACAAAAACGACCTGGAGCTTCCCCTGTCCCAGAGGAGGCTGCTGGAAGCCGTCTTGAAAACAGGCAGGCCGGTGGTCACCCTGGTGGCCGCGGGAAGCGCCTTGCGGGTAGAAGACGGCAACGCCATTCTCTACGCCTGGTATCCCGGCCAGGCCGGCGGCACCGCAGCCGCCGATATCCTGTTTGGCAAGGTGTCCCCCTCCGGGCGCCTGCCCCTCACCTTCTACCACACTGTGGATGAGATTCCTGATTTTACCGATTATAACATGGCTGGCCGCACCTACAGATACTTTACAAAAGTACCTTTGTATCCCTTTGGCTATGGCTTGTCCTACACCCGCTTTGTTTATCAAAATGCGCAAGTGCAGGGCGATATGCTGACTGTGATGCTAAAAAATACAGGTACAATGGATGGCGACGAAGTGGTGCAGGTCTACATTCAGGCCAAGGAATCGCCCTTTAAAACACCCAACCCCAGGCTGTGTGCCTTCAAAAGGGTACACCTGAAGGCTGGAGAAATAAAAACGATTTCCATCGCACTGCCAGCGGAGGCTTTTACCGTAATCGATGGTTCGGGCACACGCGTATCCGGCGGAAGCAGCTTTGCATTATCGGTGGGCGGAAGTCAAAACGACGCGAAAAGCCTGGAATTGGCTGGCTTCGCGCCGCTTATACTGCAGTTAATACGCTAAGGGAAGCGGCAGATTATTACAAATGAATGGAGAGACCTCATGCGAAGGCCTCTTTTTCCGTATATCACTTTTTCCTAAACCGTATTCGTAACAGAGTGTTAACATTGTCTTTTTTGTCCAAGCTTTTGCCAAAATATCGTTTCCATTCAATATCCTTTTACCGGCCGTATACGTTTTTCAGAAATTATTGAGATAAGTACTTGATTTTTTTATACAATATGCTATATAATGTGCACATAGAAATCGATTTAGTGAAATGTAGCCCATTTGAGGGATAAGGAGTGCTTTCGACGCGTGACGATCAAAGAGGTTTCTGCACGGTGCGGCCTGTCGGTTTCCACGGTCTCAAAAGCGCTCAACAATTACAGTGACGTCAGCGAGGCCACACGGGAACTTGTAATACGAACCGCTCAGGAGGTAGGCTATCATCCCAACTCACTGGCCCGGGCGCTGAAAACCAACCGCACCTACAACCTGGGCGTCCTGTTTGTGGACGACAACCAAAGCGGCTTGACCCATAACTATTTCGCAGCCGTGCTGGACAGCTTCAAAAGCGAAGCGGAAAACAAAGGCTACGACATCACCTTTATCAACCACAACATCGGCTGCACCAAGATGACCTACCTGGAGCACTGCCGCTACCGCAATGTGGATGGCGTATGCCTCGCCTGTGTGGACTTTTTCGCCCCCGAGGTCATTGAGCTGATCGCCTCCGATCTGCCCATTGTCACCATCGACCACGTGTTCAACAACCGCACCTGCATCCTTTCCGACAACATACGCGGCATGCGGGATCTTACGCATTACGTATACGGTCAGGGTCACCGCCGCATCGCCTTCGTCCACGGCATGCGCTCCGCCGTTACGGAAAGCCGGATTACAGGTTTCTTCCGTATTATGCGGGAATTGAATTTGCCCACTCCCCCCGAATACATCGTGGAATGCGCTTACCATAACCCGCCCAGCGCCAACAAGGCGGTCGCCAAGATACTGCAACTGCCCAATCGGCCCACCTGTATCCTTTTGTCCGACGACTATGCCGCCCTGGGCGGCATAGAGGCCATCCGCTCGGCAGGGCTCACGATTCCGGAGGACATCTCCATCGCAGGGTATGACGGCATCCAGCTGATGCAATTGACCCAGCCCAAGCTGACCACCATTGCCCAAAACACAAGGCGCATTGGTACGGAAGCTGCGTTGAGCCTCATCGACCGCATCGAAAATCCCCAAACCGCCGGTTCCGACATTGTGGTGGTGGAAGGAAAGCTGCTTCCCGGTGAGACCGTGCGGAAGATCCCCGTCAAGGGGGCCTGAACTAACTTTGTCAATAAGCAACGAAAGTTGCTTTTGAATGAAATCAGCGGCATTGCCGCAAAAAAAGAGGAGGTTTCCCATGAAGAAACTCTTGGCTCTTCTCCTGGTCGTTCTGATGCTGGTGCCCATGTTTGGCGCAGCGGCGGAAGAGAAAATCACAATCACCTTCTGGTCCTTCACCGACGAACTCTCCAAGATCGTAGACGATTACTACAAGCCCGCCCATCCCGAAGTAGAAATCGTGTACGTGCTCACCCCCACCGCCGACTTCCCCGGCAAGCTGGATCCCATGCTGGCTACCAACGCCGCGGAAGCTCCCGACGTATTCGCGCTGGAAGCCGACTTCGCCAAGAAGTACATCGAGTCTGAACATACCGCCAGCCTCCTGGACCTGGGCTTCACCGAGGAAGACCTGAAGGCTGCCGTCCCCGCTGTGGTTGACTTTGGCCGTGACCCCTCCGGCACTCCCAAAGCCCTGTCCTGGCAGGCGACCCCCGGCGCTCTGTTCTACCGCGCCTCCCTGGCCGAAAAGTACCTGGGCGTGAAGACCCCCGAAGAGTTCCAGGAACTGGTCAAGGACGTTGACGCTTTCTATGATACCGCTCTGAAGCTTGACGAAGCCTCCAACGGCGAAGTCAAAATGTTCTCCTCCCTGGGCGACATCGTGAAGCCCTTCCTGTATCTGCGTGAAAAGGGCTGGGTTGCCGACAACAAGCTGGTCATCGAAGACGTGCTGCTTGAGCTGATGGATCTGGCCAAGGACATGAAGACCGACGGCCTGTACAACGAAGCTACCCAGTGGCAGGAATCCTGGTTCCTGGGCATGAAGAGCGACATCACCATGTGCTATTTCCTGCCCACCTGGGGTCTGCACTATGTGTTGAAGCCCAACTCCCGCACCGACACCACGGTTGATCCCGCTCTGGGCAACGGCACCTACGGTGACTGGCGCATGGTCAATGGCCCGGTGGGCTACTCCTGGGGCGGCACCTGGCTGGGCGCCAACGCTGCCAAAGTGGCCGAAGCCAGCGATGCCAAGAAGGCTGCCATTAAAGAGCTCATCAACTTCATCACCATGGATCCCGCTTTCCTGACCCAGTATGCTAAGGACTCCGGCGACTTCGTATCCAACATCGAAGTGGCGAAAGCCATCGCCGCCGAAGCGACCCCCAACGACTTCCTGGGTGGCCAGGATCACTACGGCGCTTTCGCCGCCAGCTCCCTGATCATCAACGCTTCCAACAAGACCGCCTATGACCTGGACATCGAGAGGCTGTTCAACGACAACTGCCTGATCCCCTATGTCAACGGCGAAAAGGACAAGGACACCGCCATCGCGGACTTCAAGGCTGCTGTGGCCGCCCTGTTCAACAACATCACCGTCGAGTAACCAAAAGGTGCAGCCTGGCGGGCATGCCCGCCAGGCTGCATCCTTTCCTGCAAAGCCTGCTTTGTGCAAAAACGCCGCTAGCGAAGGGGTGTGACCATGATCAATTCCAACGTTGCTCGTGCTGACCGTAAAAAGCACAGCGCTTTGCGCAGCAGGGTGGATTACAGCCGTTACGGCTATTACTTTGTTGCGCCGTTCATCATTTCCTTTTGCGTATTTCAGCTTTATTCCATCATCTTTACGTTCCGGGTCAGTTTCAGCAACATGGCCAATTGGAACATGAACTACGTTTTTACGGGCATCAGCAATTACCTACAGCTGCTGGACTATAAAACTGCCGCAGGGCAAAGCTTCTGGAGTTCACTTGGCAATACGTTCATCATTTGGGGCGTCAACTTCATTCCCCAAATCATACTGGCACTGCTTCTGGCCCACTGGTTCACCAGCCGGCGCATGCGGCTGCATTTCCAGGGCGGGTTCAAGGTGCTGATCTTCCTTCCGAATACGATCACGGCCGCTACCATCGCCGTGTTGTTCTATTCCATGTTCAACTATCCCGTAGCGCCCATCAACACGCTTTTGCACCAATTGGGCCTGCTGGCCACGCCCTATGAATTCTACCGGGATGTGTCCTTCAGCCGCGGCATTATCAGCTTCATCCAGTTCTGGATGTGGTACGGCAACACCATGATTATTCTTACCGCCGGCATTCTGGGCATCAACCCCACGCTGTTTGAGGCAGGCATGGTGGACGGCTGTACCAGCGGGCAAATGTTCCGCAAGATCACGCTTCCGCTTTTGCGCCCCATCCTTTTGTATAACCTGGTCACTTCGCTCATCGGCGGCCTGCAGATGTTCGATATTCCCCACCTTTTAACTCAGGGCAACCCCAACAATACCACAAACACCGTTGCCCGCTTTATCTACAACCAGGCCTTCACCGGAACGTATAACTTCAACACGGCTTCCGCCGCTTCGGTGATCCTTCTGTTCATCATCATCATTTTCAGCGCTCTGCTGTTCTTCATCTTGCGGGACCGCAGCGAAAAGAAGGCAAGGAGGAATGCAAGGTGAAACCGGTATTTCGGATAATCTCCATCCTTCTGCTGGCGGCAGCGCTGGTAGGATGCTTTGTTCCTTCCTTCACCTTCAAGGACATCTCCATTCAGGAAACGCAAACCTCCCTGGAGGCAGCCAAGGCCAGCCTTCCCGAACTGGAAACAGCTCTAAACGACCTGATTGCGGCCAATGAACCCACCGACAGCCGCAAGTTCAAACGGGCTCAAGCCCGCGTGACCGAGACGCAGGAGGATATTGCCGCCCTGGAGCAAAAGATCGCGGAAAGCGCCGGCGGCGTTGCCGGCGAGGATGTTTCCTACAGCTTGTTTTCCTTCGCTTTCCCCGAAAAAATTCAGATGAACCAAAGCGTTCTGAACGTCACCGGCAATGTCTATAAGCCCAATCTGACCCAGCTCCCGGTATTGGGCTATATGGGTGTGGGGCTGCTTTTCCTGGCGCTTTTGCTCCAGATCCTGGGCGGGGGCAAATTGGTCTCCAAGATGTGGACATGGTCGTCCGTATTCACGCTCACCGCAGCGCTGGTACTTTTCTATACGGTCCTTCGCATCAAGGCGCTGCCCGTTGATATGCCCTACTCTGCCGCCATCCCCGGCCTCTTCACCTATGTGGCGGTGCTGGCCCCTGTTGCGGCGCTGATCCTAAACGCAAATGCCTTTGTCAACACAAAGCGGACGCTGCTGTATATCCTGTGCACATTCCTGTCCGTGCTGTCCATCTTCCCCTTCCTGGTGATGATCATCAACGCCACACGCTCCACCTACCAAATTCAACAGGGCGTATCGTTAATCCCCAGCATCTACCTTGGCAGCAACTGGCATATACTGACCGGCACCGGCAAAAGCTTTGATGCTTTCCTGGGCCTTCGCAACAGCGCCACCATCGCCTTTGGCTCCACAGCCCTTTCAGTGTATTTTTCCGCGCTGACAGCCTATGGACTGACGGTGTATGAATTCAAGGGCCGCAGGTTCCTGTTTGCCGCGATCGTGGGTATTTTGATGATCCCGCAGCAGATTTCCAACGTAGGTTTCTTCCTGTTCATGTATCAACTGGGTTGGACCGACAACTATCTGCCCCTGATCCTTCCGGCCATCGCGGCGCCTTCCACCGTATTCTTCATGCGCCAGTACCTGCAGGCCAACTTCCAGCTATCCATCGTGGAAGCGGCCCGCATCGACGGCGCCAAGGAGTTTTACACCTACAACAAGGTGGTCATGCCCATCCTAGCCCCCGCGCTGGCCACCATGGGCATCTTCTCAGTAATCACATCCTGGAACAACTACCTGACTCCCTTGATGATGATCCGCAGCGCCAGCAAGCAAACGCTGCCCATGATGGTTCAAATGCTGCGCGGCGACATTTACCGTACGGAATTCGGCTCCATTTACTTGGGGCTCACCATTACGGCGCTGCCCCTGCTGCTGGTGTACTTTGGTCTTTCCAAATACATCATTCAGGGCGTGGCATTGGGCGGCGTTAAGGAATAAGCTTTCAAAGGCCGCAGCCTTCCCAAATCGGAAGAAATTAAATTTCCCCTTATAAGCAAAAAGCCCAATGCCTTTTCTCTCCTCCTGGAAAAGGCAAACAAACGGAAAGAGGCGCCGCAAACGTATCCAGCGTTTCGGCAGCCTCTTTCTTTTGTGCTGACAGAACTTGCACAGGGCACCGGCTCTCGTTAGGCCGGGAAAAGGCATGCTCATCCGGTAACAGTTCTATCAATACATTGATCTTTCGAGTTGATATAACAAAATTTTAACGAAATTTTCCGCCTGTACCCTTGTTCTTTTGACCCTATACGCCTTATAATAGCATGCATATACTTAAAAAACCTGGATCAACCCGAAAAGCCTGCAAAGAAAGGGTGCAATGTGACCGTGACCATCAAGGAAGTCTCCCAAAGGTGCGGCTTATCCATATCCACGGTAAGCAAAGCACTCAACAATTACAGCGACGTCAGCGAAGCCACCCGGGAACTGGTGATGCGCACCGCAAAAGAAGTTGGCTATCATCCCAACTCCCTGGCCCGGGCATTGAAAACAAACCGCACCTATAACCTGGGCGTGCTGTTTGTAGACGACAACAGCAGCGGCCTGACCCACCACTATTTTGCAGCCGTGCTGGACAGCTTTAAAAGTGAGGCGGAGCTCAGGGGCTACGATATCACCTTTATCAACCATAACATCGGCCATACCAGCATGACATACCTGGAGCATTGCCGCTACCGCAATGTGGACGGCGTTTGCCTGGCCTGTGTGGACTTCTTTGCTCCCGAGGTCATTGACCTTATCGCCTCCGACCTGCCCATCGTCACCATCGACCACGTGTTCAACAACCGCACCTGCATCTTATCCGACAACCTGACCGGCATGCGGGATCTGATACGGTACGTTTACAGCCAAGGCCACCGCCGCATCGCCTTTGTGCACGGCATGCGCTCTGCTGTTACGGAAAGCCGGATCACGGGCTTTTACCGCACCATGCGGGAACTAAACCTGCCCATTCCCCCGGAATACATCGTGGAATGCGCCTATCACAATCCCCCCAGCGCCAAAGCGGCGGTGAACAGGGTCCTTGCGCTGCCTGTGTGGCCCACCTGCATCCTTTTGTCCGACGACTATGCGGCCCTGGGCGGCATAGAGGCCATCCATGCGGCCGGGCTTACCATCCCGGAAGACATCTCCATCGCGGGATATGACGGCATTGAGCTCATGCAGCTATTAAAGCCCAAGCTGACCACCATCCGGCAGGATACAAGGCGGATCGGCACGGAGGCCGCAGCCAGCCTCATCGAGCGCATCGAAAATCCCCATACCGCCGGATCGGATATCGTGGTGGTGGAAGGAAAGCTCCTGCCCGGCGAAACCGTGCGGACGATCCGGTCTTCGGTAGGTTGATCATTGGCCTCGTTTTTGAGTTGATACTTTTTTCCGAGATTATTTGCATTCATTACAACGAAATAAATATGGAGAGATGGCATCCGAAGGTTTCCAAAGGCTCCGAAACCCCGACCCCGCCTGTGGCTCCGTAGCCGAAGCGCCGCCTGTGGCGGATGAAGCAAGGCGGAGGAGGCTGGCGAAACGAGCAGCGCGAGCGGCAGCGAAGCGATGCGACGATTGAGCCAGATGGAGGGAAATGGGAGGGGCGGAGGAGGCCCACGAAAAGGAGCAGTGCAAGCGGCAGCGCGGCAATGCGACTATTGAGCGGGCCGGACCGACCGGAAAGCCCTTTGGTCGCGCCCGCAGGCGCGAAATCCATCCTTTATTTGCACTTATGCATCGACCATCCTAGCACGACAGTTCCAGCATCTTGACAAAGCAAGACATTGCTTGTCTATAAGCTCTCCAAAATCATGATCTCATTTTGCACCAGGCAATAATCCGGCGCCGGCTTCACGCCGCCCACCAGGTAATCATACGCCGCCTTCACCGCCCGGTAGCCCTGGGTAAAGGGGTGCTGGCAGATCACAGCCCGCACAATGCCTTTTTTCATCATCTCCACCGTATCGGGCACGCTGTCGAACCCCACCACCGCCACCCGGGTGCCAAGGTTCAGGGAGTTAAGCGCCCGGCACACCCCGGCCATGCCGGCACCCACCACATATAGTGCGTTGATTCCGGGGTTTCTTTCCATCATGCTCCTGGTGGAAGCATAGGCGATGCCGTCGTCGTCCTGGGCCTTGGCGTAATCCACCACAGCGATGTTTTCCGTTCCTTCCTTCAGCCGCCGCAAAAAACCCTCCAGCCGCTGCTGGTGGCCCAGGATGTTGTCCGCGCCCTTGACGATGCCCAGGCGTGCGCTGCCCTGCATGATCAGGGAAATCATCCCCGCAGCCATGATGCCGCCCTTTTCATAATCGCTGCCCACATAGCACAGCCGCGCGCTTTCCGGTATATCCGTGTTCACGGTCACGGTGAATATGTTATGCTCCTTGAGCTCCCGTATCTTTTGCCCGATGGCCGGGTCGAAGATGGGGTGCAGGATCAGCCCATCCATCCCCTCCCCCTCCAGCGCGGCGATTTGATGAAGCTGTTCCTTGGGCACATAACCCCGAAGCTTGCGCATTTTCACCCGCACGCCAAAGTCGCGCAGCTCCTGCTGGGCCTTCAGGATGCCCCTGATCACATCGTCAAAAAACGGATTGCCCTCCGAGGAAAGCACCACCCCGATGGTCAGCGGCCGCTTTCTTGCCGCCAGCGCCTTCCCGGCTATGTTGGGGGTATAGTTAAGCTGGGCAATCGTCTTCTCGATCAGTTCCTGGGTCTTGGGGTGAACCTTGCCACGCTTGTTCAGCACCCGGTCCACCGTGCCCCGGGATACGCCGCAAAGGTCGGCAATCTGCTTGATGGTTACGGACAAGGGGCCCACCTTCTTCCCCGTTTTTTTCATCATAAACTGCCTTTGGGCACCTGTCAATCTATGAGATGAAAGATTGCAGGGCGGCAACACTTAAAACGCAGATAGAGCAGTTTCTGGATGAAAAGACAACAGGTGACTGAAGGAGTAACAAAGAGACTCCTTTTCTGACCTGTGCACAGGCAAGCGCCTAGCGCCGGTACATGGCAGGAGAAGACGGCCCGCCCGTCGAAAGCAAGCTTTATGAAAAAATGCCTTATGTATATCCGTGTCCTGGATCAGGGCGGCGCCATTCTTTACGAGGGATTGCCTTCCAACCTTCCCTTCCCCGAGGAGGTCATCCTTCAAAAGTGCCTTCACTATTTCAATGATCCGGAACCCTGCTATATCCACCGCGGCGCCGTGATCATGCGCATAGCGGCGGAAATAATAAATGTGCTGGAAACCGCCCCGATATCGCCTGCCGGGGAACCCTGGGCCGCTTATTTCTCGGCGCTTCCGGATGCATACCTGGTGGAGGGGTTCTTCCCGTAACGGGAAACGAAACCGGCCTGCATCCCTGATCCCTCATGCCACCTTACGTCTTCGCTTTCTTGATATACGACGGCGGATAACCCTTGATCTTTTTGAATGTCTTGCTAAAATAATAGATATCCGAGTACCCGCACCGGGCCGCCGCCTCGTTGATGGGTATTTTTTCATGCACAATAATGTCTTCCGCCACGTTGATCTTGATGCGGTTGATAAAATTGCGCAGCGTATATCCCGTGTGCTTTTGCACCAGCGCATTCAAATACACGGGATGGAGCGATGTAAGCTCCACCAGCTCCTTGGTGAGAATGCGGCTGCTTATATGGGACAGCACATAATCCGCCACCATTTTCACCCTGGCATTTCCATAGGCCGTCTTTTCGGATTTTACCAGCATCAGAATCGTGCTCATGATGCTCAGAAACGTGGAGGCCGCCATCAGCGGATAGGTGGGTTCCTTCAATGCCCATATGCGGCCCAGCGTATCCAGGCTGTACATCAGTTCCTTGTTGATGCCGATGTCAATGCATAAAGGCAGCGGCGGTGCAATGTGATTGCGCTCAAAATCATACATGTTATAGTTTACCGCATACAATCTCAGCAGGTCCTCGGGGTCGGTATACGCCTCCCGCCAGTGGCCGCTGGGAATGCTCAAAAGGCAGCCGGGATATACGTCGATCCGCTCCCCATCCACCAGATAATATCCCTTCCCCGCGTACACGTACGTTAGATCATTGAAGTCAATGTTCTGCCTAAGGATCACCCACTTGGGCGTGCAGATCCGGTGCACAAAAAAGTGCAGCGCAGGCATATACTCAAACTCCGCCATGATGATCCCTTCCTTTTTAGCAGGGCAACATATCTGCTCCTTCATTCCCCGCAAAGGGCCGGGATTCCTGCATGGCCAGCCAAAATCAAGCGGCTTTCACCTTATGTTTCGTTGGCTGATCTGTCTAAGTTCGTGCGTGCTTTCATCCGCAGCCAATCCGTAAATTCCCAAAGTAAGTTCCACAGTGGGAAGAGTGTAGAATTAACATTGAAAAACAAAGGAAATAAGTTTAGGAAGAGCGGCATCAATTATGGTTAAGAGCGGATTGCCAGGTATAGCAGAGC
>JAEZQK010000066.1 GCA_023413135.1 Bacillota bacterium | reverse complement strand
TGTTTCTCGTGCCCGCCAGCCTATCGAAAGCTTTTTCAACTGGCTCCATGAGAAGACCGGCATTCAGGCCGCCTCCAAGGTTCGCTCCTTCAAGGGTTTGCTCTTGCATCTCTTTGGCAGACTCGCCGCTGCTTTATGCTTGCTCGCTTTCCATTTTTAACCCTTGATTCGCATTGATAATCGCCCCTACACCTTCAAAGAGTGTATTGGCTTTTCTTCCGGTTCACATATGCTCCGGCAGTGAAGTCAACAAACAAACTGCGTCGTAGGGGCGATTATCAATCGCCCGCTGTGAATCATGCTTCTTATAGTTTCGATGAACTATTGCATTATTGCCCCATCCTCACTTTCTCACGGCGCAATCTTGTAATCGCTTCTCAATCCTTATTTTTCATGTGGATAATGACAAAACTGTCACCGAAAAAGTCACCGGGCTGTCACGGGAGCGCCGTACAATGAAATTGTTCAAGGCGGCGAACCGGAGGCAAGCCCGTTTTCGCGGCAGTGCACACAAGGTTGGAGGATAAACGATGGAAATTTTGAGAGTGGAAAACCTGACCAAGAACTACGGGACCGGGGAGGCCGCGGTGAAGGCGCTGGACAATGTATCCTTCACCGTGAAGAAGGGCGAGTTCGTGGCCATTATGGGTTCCTCCGGGTCAGGGAAAAGCACTCTTTTACATATTTTGGGCGGCGTTGACAGACCCACCTCCGGTAAGGTGTTCTTGGATGACACCGATATCTATGCGATGGATGAAACCCGCCTGGCCATTTTCCGCCGCCGCCAGGTGGGGCTGATCTACCAGTTTTATAACCTGATCCCCGTACTCAATGTGGAAGAGAACATTACCCTGCCGCTTTTGCTGGATGGCCGGAAGCCGGACCATGAGCAGCTTCAGGTGATACTGAACCTGTTGAACCTTCATGACCGCTGCGGCCACCTGCCCAATCAATTATCCGGCGGCCAGCAGCAGCGTGTATCCATCGGCCGGGCGCTCATCAACAACCCGGCCCTGGTGCTGGCCGACGAGCCCACCGGGAACCTGGACAGCAAAAACAGTGCCGACATCGTGCAGCTTTTGAAAACCTCCAACCGCACATACAAGCAGACGCTGCTTTTGATCACCCATGACCGCAACATCGCGCTGCAGGCCGACCGGATCATCAGCATCGAGGATGGCCGCATCGTTTCGGACGAGGTGACGCGTTCATGAATGTAATGAGGCGTTTTACGCTGCGCAGCCTGATCAAAAACAAAAAGCGGACCGTTGTCACAATCATCGGGGTGATTTTGTCAGTGGCCATGATCACCGCCGTGGCGGCGCTTTCTGCCTCCTTCATAGGCCTGTTCCAGCGGGATGCAATTGCAACCGGCGGCAACTGGCATGCGCTCATCACCGGGATCAATGCGGCGGATGCTCCGGCTGTCCTGCAAAGCGGCATCGCTCAGGATTTAACTTTCGGCAGGAATGTGGGCTATACCAAAGTTGCCGGCGACGAAGAAAAGTTCTATTTCTTAAGGCAATATACTCCCGAGGGCTTTGCGCAGATGTCCATTCGTTTGATATCCGGCAGGCTGCCGGAAAAAAGCCGTGAGGTGGCCATTTCCCGGCGGATACTTGTCGCCGGTTGGGATATAGAGGTGGGCGATACTATTGAACTGCAGTCAGGCATGAGGCTGGACGCAAGCGGCCTGCCCCTTGCGGACAACCCCTATCTGCAGCAGGATGTGGATGAAAATGGCAACATCATAATCACCGAAACCTTTAAACCGGGCGTTTCCAATACATATACCGTAGTGGGGGTCATTGACCAGCCCACATTTGAGCAAAGCTGGTCGTCGGGCTATGGTGTGCTGGGATATCTGGACATAAAAGAGCTTAACCCGGAGGATAAGGTGGATGTCTGGCTCACCGTTCCCAATGTCAACCAGGGCATGGAAGAAAACGTGAAATCCCTGGCTGCCTCCATCGGCAAAACGGAGTACAGCATCCGCTACAATGGCAACCTGCTCCGCTACTACGGCGTGATGGGCAGCGACAGGCAGAGCCGGTTCGTGTACAGCATGATGATCGTAATGATCTGCGTAATCGTGGTGGCTTCGGTATGCCTCATATACAACGCCTTTGCCATATCCGTGGCCGAGCGGGCGCGGCAGCTGGGCCTTTTATCCAGCGTGGGCGCCACCCTCACCCAGAAGCGTTCCAGCATCTATTTCGAGGGTCTTGTCATATCGCTTATCGGCATTCCCCTGGGGCTGGCCGCCGGCGCGGGCGGGATAGCGGTCACGATGCATTTCCTGCGGCCACTACTCAGAGCCGTGCTGTACGTGGAAAGCGACGCGGAGCTTGTAATGCAATTGCCCTGGTGGGCCATCGGCGTGACGGTGCTCTTTTCCCTGGTCACCATCTTCCTATCGGTCTATATTCCGGCCAGGCGCGCTTCCAAAATCACGCCCATGGAGGCCATTCGCCTGACCCATGAGGTAAAGCTCACCAACAGGATGGTCAAAACCTCCCGCCTGACAAGAAAGCTCTTTGGCTTTGAGGCGGAAATCGCCTTGAAGAACCTAAAGCGCAGCAAAAAGAAATACAGGGCCACCGTCGTCTCCCTGGTGATCAGCCTGGCGCTGTTCCTGACGGTGTCCCAATATATCTCGCTGATGAGCGTTACCGCAGGCGCCATGGACGAAGGATACAATTACGACATCTCCCTGGATTATTCGCAGGTTTCCGATTCCGTCATGCAAGCGGCCAACCGGGAGATCGCAAAGCTTGCCGAGGCCAAAGAAGTGGTGTTCGCCGACAGGCTGTGGGGGACAGCCGACATCGATAAAAGCCGGTTCACCGATGAAGCAAAGCAGGCGCTCTCCGATAGTCTACTGGAGGCGGCCAGCATCAGAGCAAAATTTGCAAAGCCGGTGCCATCAACAGAAAATAGGAAAGAAAATTTCTATCCCTTCTCCCTGACCATAATGGCATTGGATCAAAATTCCTTTGAAGCCTATGCCAAAAAAGTTGGCGTGGATGCAGCACCTTATATGGATGCGGGCAATCCGCAAGGGATCCTCATCAACTACGGCGTTCAACGAATTGAGTTGGTGGATGGAAGCTCGAAAAAGGCAGCCGGGTCAATTTTCACCTTCTCGCCAGGCGAAGTTTTTACCTCCACAATCATGACAAGCAAAAAGCAGATGGATGGCACGCCTGTGAATATCACCATCGGCGCGCTGACTACGGAACGCCCCCTGGGCGTTACCACCCCCTCGTTCAATTATACCAGCATGGTCGTAAGCCGGCCCGTACTTGATGCGATCATGGCAGAAATAGAGGAGCCGGATGGGATACAGCTTATGCAGCATACGGTATACCTGACGGCCGCCCGGGATGACCTGGCGCTGGAAAAGAAACTGAATGACGTCATGGAAAGCAACAATGTCCTGGATTCCTATCTTTACAACGTCCACAGCCAGGCGCGTACGGAAAGAAACCGCAATATGTTTCTTGGGGTGCTTGTCTACGGCTTCATTACCCTGATCACCCTCATCTGTATCGCCAACATTTTCAACACCGTTTCCACCAATATCGCATTGCGCCGCAAGGAGTTTGCAATGCTGCGCTCGGTGGGCATGACGCCCGGCGGCTTTCGGAAAATGGTACGGTACGAAAGCATTTTCTACGGCTTAAAGGGCCTCATGTACGGGCTGCCCCTTAGCTTGGTTATGGCATACATCCTCTTCCTCATCAACAGGACCGTTATGGATTTTGCGTTTTCTTTGCCTTGGAAAAGCTATGTGATTGCCATGCTGATGATCTTGGCCATCGTGCTTGCCACCATGCTCTACGCCTCGGCTAAGATCCGCAAGGAGAACATTGTTGAAGCGTTGAAGGAAGAAAACTTGTGATGTTCTGCGATATGGAGGCGGATACTAACCTTCATGCCGCTGCAAAGGGCAGGCGGCACCCATAGAAGATAAAACGGCTGCACCGTACCAAGGATAAAAAAGTGCGTGATGCGCTTGAAGCCTTCCCCTTGAGGAGAAGGTGGCGCGAAGCGACGGATGAGGTGTATACCCGCAAACGATTTACTCCGTTCCTCTCTGCTGGGAAAGTGAGGTGTCTGTATGCAAAAGGATTTCCTGGGCGGATGCTATCAAAAACACCGTCTGTACATGTACCGTCTGGCCTATACAAGGCTGCATAACAAAATGGACGCGGAGGATGCCGTTCAGACAGCCTTTTTGCAGGCCGTGCGGTCTTGCGAGAATCTTGAAAAGGATGAGTCCTTTCTGCCCTGGCTGATCCGCATTGTTTTGAACGAGTGCAACAACATCCGCAGGATCAGGATGCGCCGGCCCGAAGAGCTGGCGGACGAAAAGCTTAATCGCATGCCCGCTCCCGGTGTGGAGGAGCGCGCCGTGCTCCGTATGGATTTGAGCAATGCGTTCGGATCGCTGGAAGCAAAGTACCGCACGCCTATCGTGATGCTCTTCCTGCACGGCCTAACCTCGGAGGAGACCGCAAAGCGCCTGAATGTAACCCGCAGCTCCGTCAGCGGCATGGTGAGAAGGGGAAAGGAAAAGATTCGGGCAGCTATGTAACATTGTTTATTTGCCCTAATGCTCCGATGATATATTTCCTATGTGTACGATCTTTGGGAAGGTAAACTTGCTTGCGCCGACCATGGTTGTTCAGGCGTAGCAATCGTGGTACAATTTTGCCATTGCGGCAAGCAGAAACTTACCGCGGACGTTTTGCGAAAGGAAATGCTGGTCAGTATGGGCAAGGAATACCGGATTTATCAAATTGATTCTTTCACAAAAGAACGGCTTTCAGGCAATCCGGCCGGCGTTGTAACAAATGCGGAGGGCCTGACCGAACCGCTGATGCGAAAAATCGCCCGAGAACTGAACAACTCGGAGACAGCTTTCATCTTCCCCGCAAGCGACGATACGCACGATGTGCACGTAAGATTTTTTACGCCTTTGAAAGAGGTTCCCATATGCGGGCATGCCACCATTGCGGCACATTATGCGCGTGCGATGGAGAACGGGCTGAAGACCGGAAGAGTACTACAAAAAACCGGTGTAGGGATTTTGCCCGTGGATATCCTGCGCACGGGCGATGATTACAAAATCATCATGACGCAGGGCGAAATATCCATCGGCGGGCCTCTCGACCAGCGTTACCGTAAACGGCTGCTTGAGGCTTTGAGGATCACAGAGCAGGATGTCCGGGATGATTGCCCGGTTGCGATCGTGTCCACCGGGCATTCCAAAGTGATGGTTGGCATCAACGATCTTGAACTTCTGCACGGACTGCGCCCGAATCTGACGGAATTGTCTGATCTGAGCGGTCTGATCGGCTGTAGCGGCTACTATGTGTTTACGCTGCACCCGGGCGAAACGCCGCTGGTACACGGCAGAATGTTTGCGCCGGCGATCGGGATCAATGAAGATCCTGTTACGGGGAATGCAAACGGACCGCTTGGGGCCTATCTTGTCCATTTTGGATGGGCGGATGCGAAGGGCGATGAATTCTCTTTTGAGGCGGTTCAAGGCGAAGCCATCGGCAGAACCGGAAGGATGCAGGTACAAGTGAAAGTGGCGAACGGCGAACCTTCCGAAGTGAGGATCATAGGCGATGCGGTCATAGCATTCTTTGCAAAAATGGAATTAGATACAGTGATCACAGCGCAAGGAACATGAGGTACCGATATGTATCAAGTACAGCCGATGACAAGCCGGCATGCCAATGAAATATCGTGTTGGAATTATCCGGCCGAATACTCCATATACAGCTTTCAAAAGAATGATGAGACGGTTAATGAACTGATGAACGGTGAGTATTACGCATGCGTTGACTCAGAAAAGCATTTGACCGGTTACTTTTGCTTTGGCAAATCAGCGCAAATCCCCACCACGGAAAATAACATGTATCGCATGGATGCGCTGGATATCGGGCTTGGGTTAAAACCCGAATTATGCTCAAATGGATTGGGATCTGCCTTTATGAAATCCGGTATGGAATATGCCAAAAAGAATTTGGGAGCAACAAATTTCCGGCTGACTGTGGCTTGCTTCAATAAGCGCGCAATCAATTTATACATGAAACTTGGCTTTGAAATTTCAGATGAGGTTACGCACCAAAAAAGCCACGTCATATTTTACTTGATGAATTGCAAATGATCAGCATAGCTGGCCGATTCTGAATACGAACCGGGCGGAAAGTGTCCCGTGCTCTCCGCCCACTATACCGCGCCCATAGCTGAGCAGGGCGTATTACGCAGTTGCACGATGGGCAATATTATGGTATAATATGGCCATATCAAGGAGGCGATCCGTATGCCGCAAATTATTCCCATTAAGGACCTGAAAAATACAAGCGAAATATCGGCGCTATGCCATCGATCCAAAGAACCGATTTTCGTCACGAAGAACGGTTATGGCGATATGGTAATCATGAGTATGCAAATGTATGAAGAGAAAATGCTGATGTTGGACGTTTACAGCAAGCTGGCTGCCGCACAAAAGCAAGCGGATGACGGAAAAGTGCTGGACGGGGATGCTTCCCTGAAAGGCATCAGGGAAAAGTATGGCTTATAGGCTGAACATTACGGAACTGGCGCATGAGGACTTGTCCAATATCATTGCCTATATCGCCGTCGAGCTGGGTAACAAGCCGGCTGCGATCCATTTCATCGAAGAAGTCGAACAGTGTTATGGCAGGCTCAAGGAGAATCCTCATCTCTATGAATTGTGCCGCGATCCACGCTTGAAAATGGACGGTTACCGCAAAGTAGTTATCAACCATTATGTATTGGTTTATAAGATAGATGAACCGGCTAAGGCAGTCATTGTCTACAGGTTTTTCTACGGCAGACAGGATTATATCAAGCTGATATAGCTTCGTGCACTTTTGTACACCCCTTCAAAAGGATAGAGCATAAATACATGAATGGAAACAAGATGAAATTCTTTCGTTCGGAATTTCGGAATATCTTGATGAAATGCTGTGAGAAGCCAGAATATGCAAAAGATATTCTGGAGGGCAATATTTACATGAAAGAAAGTGGCTATTTTCGACAGCTTGAGAATGCTTTTCGAGGCGATCCATACGATGGAAGAAATAATGTTCAGGAGGAATATAGAAAAGACACAATTACTCTAAGAGGGAAAACATATGATATGCAAATTATGAGTGATGATGTTTTTGGTATCCCGAATGATGATAAGATTCCGATTTTCTGCGGATCCTTATTTGACGAGTTTATTATCGATTACACATCCGATTCTACAGGGGTGTTTTGCGAGGAATTTCGAAAAGAAATCCGCCAATTTGGTAGATATATAGTGTGCATTTCTGTTCAGGAGTTTGTAAATAAATCCGGTAACCATGCGGCCAAGAAAGGATATGGTTATCAATTTGGAAAAGTAACCTATATCAATTATGCAGAAATATTTCGCCCTGCCTTATATGAAGATAATGTAAATACACGCCTTCAGCAATTTTACGGCATGATCTACAAGCATTCTGGAGGAATAATCGAAGGATGTTTCTCCGACAGTAGTGAACTAATGCTATTTCAAAAGAATGCTGCTTATAGCGCGCAGAATGAATGGCGTTTCGTTTTAAAAGATGAAGAAAATAGCGTTATCCCTGAAACACAAGATTATTATACAATGTCTATTGGAAAACTAAAAAGCGCAAGGATTTATGATATCGACGATATCCTCAATGCTACTATCGATCTGACACAATGAGATATGGGCTCTGATCCGGTCCGGCTCTCCATGGCGTTTCGACCTTTTGCGTCCATCCATTCCAGTCTGATACCAACGCTTTCACATAAGGCCATTGACACAATTCAAACCATGCATAATAATAGATAAAACGAAATGCGCTTAAGGGAATAGGATTTAAGTGAACGAAAGAGTAAGCCATAAGCGCCATGGTGGCATTCGCGCACACCTGATCGCCGCGATCCTGGCCCTGCTCCTGATCAGCATCGTGCTGGTGTCCGGCATCTGGTACTTTAGCATGTCCTCCATTATTGCCCGGGATGCCCTGCGCAGCACGCAGGCCGGCGTTGCCTCCATCCGCGCGCAATTGGATGGCTTTTTGCGCAGCGCCATCAACGTAGCCAATCAAATGAGCTACAGCAATACCAAGTACCTGCCGGTCATTGAAAAAGGCCCGTTTGGCGAAGACGGCGCCTTCAATACCCAGGCGTGGGAGCTGGAATCGTTCATGGGCGGCTTTTTCGCGTTTTCGGAGCATATCCGCGGCATTGCCATCATCAGTCCCTCGGGCTACCTTTTCCAAAGCGGCCTGTATGTCTCTCCCAATTACGGAATGATGGACAAACCGTTTGTGATGGAGGTGCTGCGAGGTCAGGCGCGCGCCGTCTTTGAACTTCAAAATGACCGGATGTACAGCTCCATCAGCCGCGGGCAAATGGACACGCTTTCGGTGCTGACGCCCATCAAGGTGCAGGGAAAGGTCTATGGCGCGGTCATGCTGAACATGGATTACGCGGTCATTACGGAGTTGATCGAGCGTACCGCCCTGCCCAAAGGCGCGCGGGTCATCGCGCTGCTGGAAGACGGGCGCATGCTGGTGGATTCAGACCATCCCACCATCACCGCGCTCAAGGAAAATGATTTTGCACCGCCATCGGAGCTGAAAGCGCTCAAAGACCTGGATTTACTGGAAAGCACACACACGGTTTGGGCCGGAGGCCGGAAATTGCAGGTGGTTCGGGAATACTCCGAATATTCCGGTATTACGCTGATGGGCATTATGGAGGAAAAGGCGCTTCTATCTTCCACCAACGAGATCCTTTCGCTTTCGCTGGCAGGGCTTCTAATTGTGGCGCTGCCGCTGATGGGCATGCTGGTGGTTTTGATCCATAGGCTCACCCGCGATTTGCGCGCGCTGCGCAACACCATGGTGAGCGTTGCCCAGGAAGACATCGGCGTGCGTGCCCTGGTGCGCGGCAAGGACGAGGTGGCGGAATTGGCCTTGGCCTTTAACCACATGATGGAGCGCATAGAGCAGTTGCTGGAGGATGTGCGCAGCTCGGAGCGGGAAAAGCGGAAGGCGGAGCGTGACGTCTTCCGCGCACAAATCAATCCGCACTTTCTATACAATACCCTGGGCACCATCCGCTACCTGGCGACGCTGCGCGGGGCGCGCAATATCGAGCATATCACCACGCTTTTGACCCAGCTTTTGCGCGCTTCGCTGGATGATACGCGGGAAATGATTCCCCTTCACACCGAAGTGGAATTTGCAGTGAACTACATGAGCCTGCAAAAATACCGCTACCTGGACGACGTGCAGATGACGGTGGCACTGGATCCGGACGCGGAAAACGCGCTGGTGCCGCGCATGCTTTTGCAGCCCTTGCTGGAAAACGCGCTGCTGCATGGGTTTGAGGGAACAAAAAAGAGCGGTACGATCCGTGTGATGATTGGGCGCAGCGGCGGGAACCTGGTCATACAGGTACACGATAACGGTAAAGGGATCCCCCAAGAGCGCCTTGCGCGGCTGCTGGATTCAGAAACGCCCAGTGCGAAATCCGGTCATAGCAGCATCGGTTTGCGCAACGTTCACAGGCGATTGCAACTGGCCTTCGGCGAGACATACGGACTGAGCATCAAAAGCTGCGAAGGGGAGTATACAGAGGTGACTGCGGTCATGCCCTACATCATGGAGAGTGAAAGTGAAAATGAGCATCCGGGCGATCATCGTTGACGACGACCTGCTTGCGCGCAATCTGCTGGCCTCGCTGGTGGATTGGCAAGCCCTGGGGTTTGAGCTGCTGGGTGAAGCCGGCGACGGGCAGGAGGCGCTGGCACTTTGCCAAAGGCTTAACCCCGATGTGCTTTTTCTGGATGTCAGCATGCCGCGCATGGACGGCATTGCTCTGATGCAGGCGCTCAGCGAGCTTTCGCACAGGCCGCATATTGTGGTGGTTTCCAGCTACAGCAACTATGAATTCGTGCGGGAGACGTTCCGCATGGGGGCGGTGGACTACATTCTCAAGGATGACCTGAATGCGCAGCGGTTTTCCCGTTTATTGCAGGAATTGCGCTTCAAGGTGCCATCCGGCGAAGACGCGGCCCGGGACACGGCAGTTTCGCATACGGGAGCCGGGCATTTTGACCAAGGACAGGCCTTGAGCTTGTTTCTGTGCGGCATTCCGTTCATGCAATGGCTTGAAGAATCTGCCGAGGAGGATATCGGCCTGCTTATGCGGTCAATTCAGAGCCTGATCCTGCAATTGGTGGATCCGGCCACGACGCATTATTTAAGGTGGCTGCGCCCCGGCGCGCTGTACCTGCTCACCGGTAGAAGCACGGACGGCGAAACCGAGAGAAGAATCCGCCAATGCCTTCAAATGTACCTGGATACCCAGGTGGAGATCCTGCGCCTGGAGACCTGCCCCAGGGAAGCCGAATCAGCGCTGCTCCGTGCGGAGGCCATGCTCTTTGGCGATGGGCAAACGCACCTTTTCGTGCAGGACGAAGGCCGGCTTATGGCGGCGCTTAAGCACGGCGGCAGCGCAGACGCATTCCTGGCGCTTAACGCCCTGCGCGAAAAGGCGCTGAAATGCTCTCCTTATCTATGCGCCGCGCAGCCCATGGCCCGTGCATTGCTTGACGTGTTTGCTGTAAATGACGTGGAAGTGCCCCTGGAGCAGCTCCAGCAGCAGCAAAGCCTGGAGGCCTTCTTTGATTGGGCCAAGGGCTTGCTGGCATCCCATTTTTCAAGAGCCCAGCGCTGCTCGGCGCATGTTCAGGGCGCCATCGCCTACATCCAGGCCCATTACCGCCAGCCCATTTCCCTTGGCAAGGTCGCGCGCCATGTGAACGTTGTGCCTTCCTATCTAAGTACCAGTTTCCACAACGAAACCGGCTGCACCTTTGTGGATTATCTGAACCGCCACCGGATTTTTCAGGCACAGAAGCTATTGACGGAGCAGGGCTTCGCGATCAAGGACGTATACCATCAGGTGGGGTTCAACAGCTACAATTATTTCTTCAAAGTATACAGGCAGGTAACCGGCGAAAGCCCGGCGGGACGCAGCCGCGTCGCCGGGGACGTGGATGGTATTCACGGTGAAAAATAGAAAAACTGCATAAAACACCCAACAAACCAAAGATTTTGGTGTACGATATAGAAATCTTGCAGCTATTTTCGCATGCTTTTTGGTATGATTTTTTCAACACCGCACGCGGTAAAAGAGAAATGGAGGAATCGACCATGTTGAGAAAGCTGTCCGTCCTTATGCTGGCGCTGATCATGGTGCTTACCACCTGCGCATTCGGCGCGGGCGCCGAAGAGGGCAAAAAGGTTACCATCACCTTCTGGAAATGGATTCCGACCGAGACCGAATCGCAGATGCCGGCGATCAAGGCTGCTTTTGATGCCAAGTACCCCGACATCAATCTGGAAGTCACCCATGTGGGCGAGTCCGACTCCTTCTTCCAGAAGCTGTCCGCAGGCCTGCCGGCCGGCGAAGGCCCCACCGTCATCGCCATGCAGGTTGGTGCCCGGGCCAATCAATACAAGGAGTTCATGGAGCCGCTGGCGCCCTGGGCGGAAAAGAAGCTGGGCGCAAACTGGCGTGACCTGTTCCTGGGCGCTGCTCTGGACCAGTGCGCCTACTCCGGCGAAGAGCTGTACGTACTGCCCGGCGGCATGACCGCCACACCGCTGATCGAGTACAACGCGGAAATGTTTGCCGCAGCCGGCATTCAAAGCGTTCCTACCACCTATGATGAGATGATGGACGCCATCGCGAAGCTTTCCGCGAAATTCCCGAAATCCATTCCCGGCGTGGCCATCGGCGCCAAAGAGGGCTGGACCTGCCGCGATGTCTTTATGGGCATCATGAACCAGATCGCCCCGGGCAAAATTTATGAAGCCCAGGAAGGAAACGTTTCCTTCACCGAGCCGGAATTCATTCAGGCTTTCGCGCTGTGGAAAAAACTGTTTGACGACAGATTCTTCGCCCCCGGATCGCTGGGCGTGGCGCTCTATCCCGACATCAATGAAGCGTTCCTGCTGGGCGGTGCCGGCGACAGCTACTCCATGATCAGCTGCGGTACCTGGCACGGCGGCGCGCTGACCAAGAGCGGCTATGACCTTGGCGTTACCGATGAAACCCGCAACGTGAAGGACTTGGGCTTCATGATGATGCCGTCGCTGGTGGACGGCGCGGAGCAGAGTATGCAGGTAACGGTGGACATCGCCTGGGGCATGAACGCCGAGGCCACCGATGAAGAAAAAGAAGCGGCCTGGAAGTTCATCGAGTTCATGACAGTAGGCGAAGGCCAAACCATTTGGGCCAACACCCTGCAGGTGCTGCCCAGCGCGGTCGGCGTTGATCTGAGCAAGGCCAACGAAGACATGATCGGCGAGCTTCAGACGAAATCACTGAAAGTGGCCGAGGATGGTATCGCCAACGGCCAATACGCACGTGAGCTGCGCTATGCGGGCATCGCCAACGCGCTTAACGACGCGCTGCAGGCGGTTGCCGCCGGCGTCATGACCCCTGAACAGGCCGCCGAATCTGTACAAACGGCTTCGCAGTCTGTAGACCGCTAAGAAGGATTCGCTGTATGGTGGATGGATTCCGGATTCATCCACCACACTCCTTTCAAAGCCCGGTGCAGTCTGCCAACCGCGATTTCTCCAAATTGAGGTGATCCAATGTCCGGCATAACCGTACTGAAAACAAACAAAGCACGTTTAAAACCCGTTCGGGCTTTCCGGCCGGGCGTGCTTGGGAAAACCAACACGGCTTATTTGTATCTGATTCCGCTGTTTGCATTCCTTGCGTTTTTTACGTACTACGCAATGGCATTCAATGTGCAGACTTCGTTTTTCAAGTGGAACGGGGTCAGCAAAAATAGAACATTCATCTGGTTTGACAATTATGTCAGCCTGTTCAAAGACCCTTATTTCAAAATCTCGATGAAAAACACGCTGCTCTATTTCCTGGTCACCATCCCGGTTCAGGCGGTCTTTGGTTTCATTTTGGCACTGGTTTTTCAGGAGAGCCGGCTAAAGCTCCGAAGCCTGACGCGCTCCATCGTGTTCCTGCCCAATATCATGTCGCTGGTAGTCATCGGGTATATTTTCAACAATATATTCAACATCAACACCGGCGTGATCAATGCCACCCTGCGCGACATAGGCCTTGGGCACCTGACTCAGGACTGGCTGGGCAGCCCCGCAACAGCGCTGTGGATCGTTATTATTGCAAACATTTACACCTACATAGGCTTCAGCATGACGCTTTATATCGGCGGCATCATCGGCATGCCCCACGACATCATGGAAGCCAGCTATATCGACGGGTGCAGCCGGTGGCAGAATGTACGCTACATCACCCTGCCGATGCTGATATCCACCCATATCACCATACTGATCATGGGCCTGGTGGGTACGCTGAAAACCTTCGACATCGTCTGGCAAATCACCCAGGGCGGCCCTGCGCGCATGTCTGAAATGCCGGCCACCTTCCTGTACCGTGCCTATATCATGGAATACAAGGCCGGGTACGCGGCTGCGGTCGCGGTGATTGTGCTCCTGGTTGCGCTTACCATGTGCATACTGAATTTGCAATTGCAAAAGCGCGCCAGGATATGACGGGAAAGGAGGAAACGATATGACAACCGTGCAAATCAGCCTGTCTCCAAAAAGAAAAAGGGTCACGCCGGGCCAGATTTTGCTGCAGATATTCCTGCTAATTATCCTTGCGGTCTGGGTTGCCCCGCTCACCATCATGGTGCGCCGTTCCTTCATTGGCCAGGGCTTTGACAACTACATCAAGGTCGTTACTGATGCCGATTTCTTTATGTTCCTGAAAAACTCGGTCATGGTGGCGGCGCTGGATATTTTCCTCATGGTGGTCTGTGTTTCGCTGGCAGCGTTTGCCTTTAGCAAAATGGAGTTTAGGGGCCGGGGCCTATTGTACATACTGACGCTGCTTGGCATGATGATGCCCGCGGCGGGATTTATCGTGCCGTACTTCATCACGCTGAAAAGCCTTGGCCTCATGAATCAGTTTGGTCTGGTAGGGCCGCATGTGGCCGCTTCCATTCCCATGAGCATGATGATCATCCGCAACAGTTTTATGGATATTGAAGATGAAATGATTGAAGCATCGGTCATCGACGGATGCTCGCGCATTGGCGTGTTTACGCAAATGATACTGCCGCTGGGGCGCAACGCCATTGCTACGGCCGTTATCTTCGCGTTTCTGGGCAGCTGGAACGACTACTTGATGCCGCTTGTCTTGCTGCAAAAGCCGGAGTATATGACCCTGACGCTGCTGCCGGACAGGTACAAGGGATTTGGCGGCGGCGACAACGTTGGCGTTATCTTCGCGGCGCTGGTACTGATATCTGTCCCGATTTTTATCGTGTATCTCACCTGCCAGAAGTTCCTTCAGCGGGGCATTTCGGCGGGCACCATAAAATAATGCAAAGGAAAGAAGAAAGCAGTATGGGCAAAACCTATCAAAACCCCACACCCTTCCCGGTTGGGGATCCCTATGTGATGCTGGCCGCAGACGGGCGCTATTACATGTATGGCTCCAGCCAGGAGACCGGCATCTTTACCGCGTATTCCTCGGAAGACCTAGCGACCTGGCGTGACGAAGGCGTAATCTACCGCAAAAAGAAAAACTCCTGGTGCGTGGATCAATTCTGGGCGCCGGAGTGCTTTTACGTAAACGGTAAGTACTACCTCTTCTTCAGCGCCAACTGGATCAACAATCCCGATAACGACCTGGAAAACTTCCGCATCGGCGTGGCGGTCAGCGATAAGCCCAACGGGCCTTTCGAAGATTTATACGACCGCCCCATCTATGACTTTGGGTTCCCCATCATCGACGCCGACCTCTGGATCGAGGACGGCCATTATTATCTATACGGCTCCCGCTGCTGCTACAAGCATATGGTGGACGGCCTGGAGGAAAGCTGGATCTACGGCGTGGAAATCAAGCCCGATTTTTCGGATATTATCGGCGAGCCCAAGCTTCTGCTCAAGCCTGAGCAGGAGTGGGAAGGCCGCTCCGCGCCTACCCAGGGCCGCCGATGGAACGAAGGTTCCAGAATCATCAAACACAATGATAAGTACTATATGACTTTTTCGGCCAACTTTGTGGGCGAGCCGTATTACGCCATCGGCTATGCCACCGCGGACCATCCCCTGGGCCCGTGGACCAAGGCGACGGACAACCCCATTGTCCAGCAGAACGAATTTGTCACCGGCACCGGCCACAACAGCCTGATCCGCACGAAAGAAGACGGCAGAATCTTTATTGTGTATCACGGACGGACCGAAAAGACCGGTAGGGCGCGGGTGGGCTTCATCGACGAAGTGATTTTTGACGAGCAGGGGCGCATGAAGGTCAACGGACCGACGGTTACGCCGCAGCCGCTGTAAGCTCATGTACCGGGCTTCATGGAGGCGGTAAGACGCAGTTGCCCCGGAGCATTTTTTTGCGCCCTTTTGAAATATTCATGATATTTGAACCTGTGGCCTATTGGTTCGGGACTAAAAGGCCGCAGGTTCAAATCCTGTCACCTCGACCAAAAAATCCGCTGGAATCGGCCGATTTCAGCGGGTTTTTTTCAAATTAAATAAAAAGCATAAATGTGGCCCTTTCACTTTCGAATATTTTATAACCATTTCAAAAAGGGTTAAATGGCCGTGAGGATACCAGCCGAGTCGGCGAACTTTGTAATTTCTTGGCTTTTCTTGGCTGGACTTTCTATCGATGCTATGATACACTTAAATATAGAGTCTTGGACAAATGGTTATGTAAATGAAACCATTGGCAAGACCTGAAGCGGCAGAAATTCATTTGACGAAAGTCAATAGGTGCAATGACTATATGAAGAAGTTTATTAAGGGATTTATGATTGGGATTCTTTTACTGGTGGTAGTAGTGCTATTGTTAAATAGAGTTTCAATCGTAATACGCAAATAAGCATCTACATTTTGAGCTGAGCTAAAAGATTTTAAAGATCATGCAATAGATGCGAGGCGCAAATGTATGGCAAACAAAACGTGTATTAGGAAGACAGCATTGAAATTAAAGAAATATGTCGTTGTCCTGGTTCTGTTTCTTGTCATGTTGGCAGTTCTGTACATATGGAAGATAAACCAACCCGAGTACAATTTTTCATCCCAATTAGTGGAAGCATTGGACATCGCCGAATTGTCAACATCAGAATTAATTTATAACGGGATTGTTGATGTTTATGATGGCGACGGTCAGAAGATCTTGTATTCTGTGAATTATGATGCCACTGTCAAAGTTGGCATTCAAATGGATGATATTGAGTTTGAAATTAATGAAACGAAAAGAACAATAAAACCCATTTTGCCAACCATTACCATTCGGAGTCCTGTTGTTGACCCTTCTTCTATTGATTATATTCCACAAAATCCCAATGTTAACTTGAAAGCAGCCATGTCTGCGTGCAAGGAGGATGCTCAGCATGAAGCTGAAAAATCCGAAAAACTGATTCAAACTGCTGAAGAGAATTTGAAATCGATCATAGAAGCGTTACTATACCCTATTGTGGAAGACGCAGGCTACAATATCGAATGGTGATTATGCAAAGCCTCAGCATCAGGGAGGTCTTGATAGAATGAAGCTCAGGAAACTCTTGATCCAATTTCTGCTCCTATGTATGAGTGTACTTCTTATTACAGGATGTGGTATCAAAAAACAGGAGGTTGAATTTTCCCAATTAGGCGCGATTTGTGAATTAGCAACGTTAAGATGTTATTATCATAATGTGGCTGAATTCGTGGATGGAAAAGATAGCATATTCCATTTTGGCTATAGGAAAATGTGGATAGAGTATGCTGGAATTGTCACAGTTGGAATTGATGTGAGCAAGGTGACTGCATCAAAACCGGATCAGGATGGAATTATCAAAGTTACCATTCCTAAAGCAGAAGTATTGGCTGTCGATTTTGATGAGGATTCTATCTCGGAACTTATCGAAACAGGGATACTTGCAAGTGTTACAGCAAAAGAAAAGACAGACACGTTCGCATTTGCACAGGCTGACATGGAAAAAACAGCAAGAGAAAATGATACTCTTCTGATACAAGGTCAAGAACGAGCAAAGAAAGTAATAGAAGGATATATTAAGAGGGTTGGAACAGCATTGGGTAAGTCATATGCCGTGGAATGGGTTGGAGTGGATTAATTGAAATCTCTGTTATGACATTATATTACCATACCGGCATGATGATATCTAGCACATCCGCTTTTGTGAACCAGAAAATAGCGCTCACATAAAAAACATACAACAATAATGCATCGGAATACGTCATTCAATGACTAAACATGCCTGGTCAAAGGATGAAAAGCTAGATACTGTCGGCCATGTCCAGACAAAAAAGAACAGACGTTCCGATTTCTGGATCAAAAGGCCGCAGGTTCAAATCCGGGAAACATGGGGGACGGTTCTCTGTGCTCCAGTTAATACGGAACTGTTCCCCCGGTGTTTGCCTCAGCTGCCAGTGCCATGAAACACTGATAACCGTCCCCTGTGTTTTTTGGCCTCCGATTAGGTGAAAATGAGTTAACCTCGGCCTTCGCAGGGGCGAAGCGCTGGGCCTCAAATGGGGCGTCTTTGACTCAAGAAGCTCGACATTGTAAAATACTTTGATATCATCGTCATAGTGTGTTGGAATTGAGAATCCTGATCCAAGAATAATCCAGTATACAATAAATCGGATGTCAGTAGGTTCGGATGAGTGTATATATGTCGGCGATCAGGTGACGATGTACTCTGTGCTCACGCAACGGGCATTCATTTCTTGAACGCTTTTAACTTTTTACTCCCATACCGCAGGCACAATGGAGCGATCTATCAAATTAGCCGTCTGGAAGATAATTTGCAGTACACCAAATAATACAAGCGCTATATGTTGAACGTGAACATCCGTTTTGGATGCGCTATAATTATATACGATTGCAGACAATTCGGAAAACCTCATCTGTTGAATCTGCAATATAGGTTGCGCCAGCATCGGTTAATTCATTTAAACTACCATATCCATATAAAACGCCAACAGAATCGATACCAACCTTTTTTGCGCCGACAATATCATGCTTCCTATCGCCAATCATTATTGCCGACGATCTGTTAGCTATAGCGGAAGACCGAAGCGCATAGTCGATGACTTCATCCTTTTTCGATCTCGTCCCATCAAGATTACCACCAGCAACAAATGTAAAGAAGTCTCCAAGACAAAAATGCTCGACTATTTGCTTGGCAAACACCTCCGGTTTTGACGTGGCGACAATTAGTACCCTTCCTGTACTCTTGAGTGAATTTAGTAAGTTTACAACCCCATTATAAACTATATTTTCATATATCCCTTTCTCTCGAAAGTACTCTCTGTAGAATTCTACAGCCTTCACAGATTCGCTTTCTGAAAATCCATAATATTTCTCAAAAGACTCCAAAAGTGGCGGACCAATAAACTTAGTCAATTCGCTTGTTTTATCCACAGCGATGTTGAATCTTTCTAATGCATATACGACTGAGTTGATTATTCCTACTGCCGGATCAGTATGCGTGCCATCCAGATCAAAAAGAACGGTATCGTATAATTTCATGATCCTTGCCTCTTTCAATACCTTGTATTTTCAACAAAAACTCTGTCGTTGCATACTTCTGCCAGCAAGGATATTATACCATGATATTCGACCAGCACAGGGGACGGTTTTGTGTATTGATGGAAGACAATAAGGACAAAAATAACCGACTTTCGTGTCATGGGAGCAGCGGGTTTACAAAACGCAGGTCAAGGGTTCGAGTCCCTTTATTGGCTCCATTCTTAATTGAGGTGAAGCGCAGTTTGGCAGCGCGTTTTATTCGGGATCAAAAGATCGCAGGTTCAAATCCTGTCACCTCGACCAATAAGAAAGGTGCAATGTGGTGTAACATTGCACCTTTTCTTTGTTCACGGGCTGCCCAATGAAGGCAGTTCCTTATATTATTTTACGGCTGGATATGATACAATCATGGCAATTAAGAACGCTATAAGCATAATATAGATGCTATACAAACAGAGATCCAGAAAATATAATAGAATCGCGGAAGGCCTTGAACCAGGAGGGTGATTGCCATGTGGAACCCAGATCAATACTTGGAGAAGATGTATGCGGAAACACGGCCGGAATTCTCTTTTAAAGCTTGTTGCAAGGCAGAATGGGAGCGGTGGCACGAAGGACTGAAGAAGCGCTTTATCGAGGCGTTGGGCGGTTTTCCGGACAAGGCTGAACTGGATGCCCAGGTCCTCGAAGAGACGTGCTGCGACGGATATCTGCGCCAGCGGATTGAACTGACCACATATCCCGGCCTCAGAATGCCTATGTATGTGTTAATTCCCTCGAGCGGCACCATGAAACCGTTGCCCGCAGTGATTGCATGCCACGGGCATGGATACGGCAGCAGGGAGACTGTTGGATTGTCTCCGGACGGAGATAGCGAAGCACAACCCACCTACCAGCGCAATTTCGCAATTGAACTTGTGAAAAGAGGGTTCCTTGTTGCCGTCCCGGAGCTTCTTGGCTTTGGCGATAGGCGGCTTAAGGCGGAGTCCACCGCGGAACACGGGAATTCCTGTTATACAATATCGACATATCTGCTTCAATTCGGGTATACGATGGCGGGTCATCGGGTATACGAAGTATTGCGTGCGCTCGACTACCTGATCGGGCGTCCCGATGTCGACTGCCGCCGCATCGGGTGTATGGGCATATCCGGAGGGGGACTTGTCGCCGCCTTTGCCGCCGCACTGGACGAACGGATCAATGCCGCCGTCGTCAGCGGATATGTCAATCTGTTCAAGGAGAGCATTTTGGCAATCCATCACTGCGTAGACAATTATGTGCCGGGACTTAATCGAATCGCAGAAATGCCTGATCTTGTAGGGTTGATTGCCCCCAGGCCATTGCTCGTCGAGGCGGGACTGTACGATGACATTTTTCCAATAGAAGCGACCCGGAAGGCCTTTGAGCAGATTCATAACATATACCTGCTGCTAGGTGTTGAATCGAAACTGGCCGCCGACTTTTTCCCGGGCGAACATCGGATTAACGGGGTAAAAGCGTATGCCTGGCTTACCGATTGGCTTTCCGAATCTATATATTATCCGTGTCAGTCCGCCATAGAATTAAAATCGTGAAGGTCGAGATGCGTATCGCAATAGCGATACGTTTTTTGCTCAATATCTTATCAACATGGGCTTGACAACCATCTTATACATTTGTATAATGAAGATATACAGCTGTATAACATTCGCAAGTGAGGGATGCACCATGAAAAAACTTCCGGAAGCCGAGTTCGCCGTCATGAACGCTATCTGGGCCAGTGAGCCACCGGTAACCACCGCGCAGCTCATGCGCATGGTGGGCAACGAAAAAGGCTGGAAGCAGCCGGCGTTGATCTCTCTTCTCAACCGCCTGATTGAGCGCGGCTTTGTATCGACCGAGAAAACGCAGAAGGAGCGCAACTATTTTCCACTGGTGAAGCGGGAGGAGTACCTTCGGTTTGAGACCGAGGGCTTTGTACAGCAGTACCACGGCGGATCGCTCACCAGCCTGATGGCCTCGCTGGTAGATACCCGCACGCTGACCGAAGAGCAGTTGCAGGAGCTTGTGCGCTGGGCGCAGCAAAGGAGGCGATAGTATGGGTGCCTTCGATGCGGCGGGCTTTCTGGTTTCGCTGATAAGCATGTCGGTCAGCGTATCGCTGCTGCTGGGCGGGCTTGCGCTGTTAAAAGAGCGGCTGCTGACCCGTTACCGCGCGCGCACGCTATATCAATTGGGGTTGTTGCTGACCGTGCTGCTGCTGTTCCCCTGGCGGCCCGCGCTGTTGCTGCCCAAGATCGCGCTGCCGGCTCCGCAGGTAGTGGAGGCAGTCGCCTTAACAGAAGATGCATCCCTTCCTTCAACACTGAGCGCACAATCTTCGGCAAATGCCGATGATCCAGCCGCGCCGGGCACGGCTGGCGCAGTCTCTCTTGAGGCTGCCGCTAAAGAAACCTCAGGCGATACGACTGCAAGCCGCCTCAATCCAAGCGGCTGCCCCTTCCACCAATCGAAAGTCCGGCATCCCATGGGCGCAGGTGTTGTTCGCGGTTTGGATGGCGGGAGCGCTTAACGTATTGCTATTCCAAACGATCCGGCATGCGCGCTTCCTGCGGCTGATCCGGCGTTGGCAAAGCCCCGTGCCTCAGGAAGTCCAGGCTGCACTGGCGGGGCAGTGCGCTCGACTTGGGATAACGCCGCCGCCCGCCTACGTAGCGCCCTGCGTGCAGTCACCCACGGTAGTGGGGCTGTTGCGCCCGATGCTTCTACTGCCCGCCATTGCGTATGATCCTCAGCAACTGAGCCTGATGCTGACCCACGAATTGATCCACTTAAAGCATGGGCACCTGTGGGGAAAAGCCCTGGGCTGCCTTAACTTGGCGGTGCACTGGTTCAACCCGCTGATGCCTTTTTTGTTTCGTGAAATGGGCGTCCTATGCGAAATGGCATGTGACGAGACGGTTCTCACACTGAAAGAGCCGGAGCACCGGAGCGCCTATGTGGATGCCATCTTAAGCGCGGCGCTGCTCACACGAACTGCGCGCACACCTCTATGCTCACCACTTAACGGAGGAGTGAAACAAATGAATCAGATCAAGCAACGGATCGCTTTGATGACCCCATTTCGCCCACGCAGGGCGGGCGCCGGATTCATTGTCTGCACGCTCCTGCTGGCGCTGCTCACCGGCAGTGTGCTGGCGGATAAGGTACCGGCCTCCACCTTGGTACCGGCCTCCACCTTCTCAATCCCCGAAAGAGAGTGGCTCACCTCGGCAACCGAATATATGCCGCAAGCGGACTATGACCTTTTGATGTCCATGCAGACCCCTGGCTGGGAAGAGCTCTCCACCGAAGCATTTGCAAAGCAGATCACGCTGCAATTGCCTGAGCTCAAAGCGGTTTTTGATCAGCACTGGCCGGAGAACCGCTTCATGCGCCACCTGCAATACAGCGTTGCAGAAGCGAGCAATCCCACCGGCTTAAGCTACAAAGTACGGTGGAATACCCGATTCTGGTGCTATGACCCGGCTGGAAATGTGTCTTTCGATTGTGAGCTCAATTGGAGATACCTCGAAAACAAAAAGCTGACCTGTGCCGAACGCAGCCGGTTGTTGGATGCCGCACTCGTTCGTGCGGATCATGCGGCGCGCGCGCTGAATATCTCAAAGATACGGGAGGCACCTTCGCTTAAGGACGCAGGCAATGAATTGGGTGCGCAGTTAAACGAGATCGCAAAAGAGCTTGGCGGGAACGCACTGTCTATTTGGTTCTCAAACGTTGACATTACAACTTCAATACCGAAAGATAGCCAGGTAAAAAAAGAGCGGCGGGAGCTTCTTTCTCCCTTGACACCCGAAGGATACCGTGATCAAACCGCCAAAGACTACCAGGTCCTTTTGGAAAAGTACGAGGGTCGCTCAAGCATACGAGAAGCGATAGAAAGCTATGACAACAAAATCGTCTCTGAAGCGTTCCTGGAGCTGCATGGAATATCATACTATCTAGATGGATGCGGGGTGGATCTCTCTTTGATGCCTGTGTGGACGATGCGAGGCAGAATCAGTTATGTGTATCGATTGGATTGGAAGACGGTTGATCCGAGTCACATTACCATCGGAGAGCGGCATGATGCGATTGTCAAGATGATAACGCACATCGAGGACGCGGCTGCCGACACTTTATGGGAAGCAAAAGACTGGGAGGCATTTGACAAGGTGCTAAAAGAGCGTTTGCTTATGTTGGTGCAAGAGGAAAGCACCCCAGCGCTCACCTTCACCGTGTCCGATGTGAAGCTGGATCTGGCGCCGCTGGCCACGGAAGAGTACGTGCACAGCTCACCGCAAAGTGCGCTCAAAGCCTTCATGACCGCCTGTTATTATGATCAGGATACCGCACTGATGGCCGCGCTCTGTGTACCTATTGGAACAGATGCCAAGAGCGCCGAGATGCTCGCCGCGAGGGAGGGGAAGCTGAAGTACCTTGTTGAGATGCGTCCTTGCCTTTGGACACTTGGTGAAGCCCGGAAAGAACCCGGTAAAGACGATGTCGTGATCATTGACTTAACATTCCACAAATCCCTTCTCGATGGCACAATCGTACCCGGGATTGTAAGCCGGCAGGCACGGCTTAAGCAAATCGACGGGAAGTGGTACCTTATGCTGGAGTCGCTGCAACTATAGTTGACGTTTCCCGGGCTCGCTTCCTGTTAGAATGTGCAGTAGCAGGTTCACCATTACAAGCAGTGCTGAACTTACGGAAAAAGACTCGCCAATTGCGGTGGGTCTTTTTCTATGCCTGCAAAATGAGGCCGGGCATGGTGGCAATATGGCTGATTTGCAGGAATACACGGCCCGGCAAACAAGGGGGGCCGTAACAAAGGCGGCACACCCAGTATCGGTAGTTACAGGTAACGGTCTGCTATTGGGCACTTACACAAAATGGAGCATAGACATTTTGCAATTCTTCCGGAATCTCATCAGGAGACAAATTCAATACAGCATTTTCCGTACCCTTTTCCAAAGCCGTGTCGTAATACCAGCATTTGAACTTAATAACTTTCATTGCCTGTTGAACCTGCTCCAATTGCTGCTTTACAGCTTCCAAACGCTCATAATACAAATCACGTCTTTTCTGCAAAGTAGCGTCGCCTTCTTTCCCCCATTCCATGGTATGGTGGCAGGTTTGCTGGGATATAGACCGCTTTATGGAATCTTGGCCCTAATACCTGTGCTGACATTTATATTGAGCATCGTGCTTTTTGGCGACTCACAAAAAGCTCGAAGAAATATACACATTTTAGAAAAAGATATTAGCGCTTGACATAGAGTCGACTTTAGGTGCTAATGTCTATACAGAGCATTCACATTGAAAGGAGTCTGCAGTCATGAACAATTTCATCTATGACATTCCCACGAGGGTATACTTTGGAGAAAATCAACTCAGCCATCTGGGAGAGGAGCTTTCAAAGTACGGCAAGCGCGTGCTTCTGACCTACGGCGGCGGCTCCATCAAGAAGATCGGGCTGTATGACGCGGTCGTAGCCGAAATCAGGAAGGCCGGACTGACCCTGTTTGAGCTGTCCGGCATCGAGCCAAATCCCCGCATCGAGTCCGTGCGCAAGGGCGCCAATATCTGCAAGGATGAAAAAATCGACGTGCTGCTGGCCGTGGGCGGCGGCTCCACGCTGGACGCGACCAAGTTCATGGCTGCCGGAGCATGCGTGGACTTTGATCCGTGGGACTTCTTCAGCAAGCACGCGCCTATTAAGCAGGCGCTGCCCGTGCTCACGGTGCTGACGCTGTCCGCTACCGGGTCGGAAATGGACAATGGCGGCGTGGTCTCCAACTTGGAAACCCTGGACAAGATCGGCCGCGGGGACCCTAAGCTTCTGCCCAAGGTCTCCTTCCTCGACCCCACCACCACCTACACGGTGAGCCCCTATCAGACGGCCTGCGGCGCGGCCGACATGATGTCCCACATTCTGGAGGTCTACTTCAATATGGAGCCTGACCTCTACATGCTGGACTGCTTCATGGAGGGCATGATGAAGACGATCATCAAGTATGCGCCCATCGCCATGAAGGAGCCGGACAACTACGAGGCCCGCGCCAACCTGATGTGGACCTCCTCCTGGGCGATAAACGGCTTTGCAAACGGCGGGAAGCGTCAGGCATGGAGCTGCCATCCCATGGAGCATGAGTTGTCCGCCATCTACGACATTACCCATGGCCTTGGGCTTGCCATCCTGACGCCCCGGTGGATGGAATACTGCCTGGACGGGACCACGGTGTCAAAGTATTATCAGTTCGGCACCAATGTATTCGGCATTGATCCCGCACTTAAGCCGATGGCCGTGGCGAAGAAAAGCATCGAGATGCTTTCCGATTTCCTATTCAACACGCTGGGGCTCAAGAGCACCTTCACCGAGGTAGGTATCCAGGAGAAGAATTTCCCGGTCATGGCAAAAAAAGCCTGCGGAGACGGCATCCTGCCCGGCTTCAAGCACCTTCATCAGAGCGACATTGAGAAGATCTTCGCCATGTGCCTGTGATACAATATGCTCACCTGGGCGCACCAGGCTCACATCCCTTGGAAGGATGCTTGCATCATGGGTATCTGTTCCAAAACATAAATGCATCGATGGAACCAATGTAGGGCGGGGGCTTGCTCCCGCCGTCTGTATCCATGCATAGTCACAGGATACATGGTGCAATATACGGCGGGAGCAAGCTCCAGCCCTACGCTTATTCTGTGATGTCACGATTCTCGATCTAAGGTCCGACAACGACCATTAAAGTTTTGAATTTGTATCACGGGAACACGAAGGACGGTTCCTTGCGTCCGCATCCTTCAATGCATGAAACCGTCCCCCGTTTTTGCCGGTCAACCGCATCCCGCCTGCTTAGAAGAGTATCTCAAATTCAAACTCATGCTCAATAGGGATGCCGTCATTCCCGCGCGCAGGCAATTCCTTTTTCAGCCTCCGTGTAACTTCAAAGGCGCCGATATGCACGGCCTTCAGTGAAAAACCGTACTTCTGGTAAAAACGGATGGCTTGCGTATCGTCGTTCGTCGTGATCAGCCACAATCTCCGGGCCTGTTGGGCCTTCGCATCTTCCACCACCGCGTCAAGCAGTTTGGTACCAACGCCAATGCCCTGCACAAGTGAAAACAGCGCGGAAACTTCGCACTCGCCGTCCTCCATGCGATACAGGACAGCGCCCAATAGTGCTCCGTCGCCTTCCGCAACGAAACCTGGCAGATCGCTGGTATCGTACAAATTGCCGCGAGTCACAATTTGAGGACCGCCCCATAGATACCGGATGTAGGCATTGATGCTATTGCGATATGTGACATCAAGCTTTTGAATATTCATGTTTATTTCCTCCGTACTTTTTTGCTTTGAAAAAATCAAGCAAAGCCACGCAGGAAATGCCGGTGAAACCTGGTTATCTCCATGGAAAGCATCACCGGCCATTATCCTACGGTCTTCGCATGGAGAGCTGCTTTGTCCGGGGTTCGCCAAAGCACAGCAATTCACCCGCCTTTCATGCTTGTAAAATGCTTGGGTAAATTTTACTCTGATTCTTGCCAGGGCGTCAAGAGATGATCCCAGGCATGATTCTTGCAGCGGCAGAGCGGGCGATTGATAATCGCCCCTACGCCGTAAAGAGTGTATTGACTTTTCTTCCGGTTCTTGCGTGTTCCGGCAGTGACGTCAACAAACAAACTGCGTCGTAGGGGCGATTATCAATCGCCCGCTTAACGATCCGGCATATTCCAATGCCGATTTAAAGCATATACCGAAACGTATAGGCGGGCGAACACAGTTCGCCCCTACGCCGTAAAGAGTGTATTGGCCCTTCTTCCGGCCTCTATGCACTCCGGAAATGAGGAAAACAGACTCCATCAAATGTAGGGGCGAACTGTGTTCGCCCGCATGCTGTCCGGCATATTTCAATTTGCTTTCAGGGCAGTATTTGCAGGAGTAATATCTGGCGGACCCCAAATCAGGACCATGCAGCATATTTGAAGTTGGACAGGAATTCATGCTTGAACGAAGCAATGAGCGCGACGACTTCTGGCATATGATGGACGGCAAATTCTGACCCAGGAGCAAGGCGAACCTGCAAAGGCTTCCCCTGGAGGGGAAGCTGTCGACGAAGTCGACTGATGAGGTGTTAACAACTTAGCAGATTTTCAGCGGCAAAACACCTCATCCGGCGCTACGCGCCACCTTCCCCTCCAGGGGAAGGCTCAAGATGCCTGCTGTAACGATGGAACAAGGCCCGTCATATTTAGAATCGAGAGGCTTGACGAAGAGGATTGAAACGTGACAGAGGATGCCCATTCTATCATTGGCTACAGCCCCACACGGCTTGCCCTTTTTCGTTCATGGCGGTGAACGCAAACACATTCTTCTTGCGTTCCCAATCGTACTGCTTGAGTACAAACCCATCGTACTCCTCACCATCCAGCAACAACGTAATCTGATACTGGTCATACATGCGGTAGCTGCCGGTAACCGCGCCTGTGATTTCTCCATTGCGCAGCGCCACACGTACGGAATCGTGGCTTTTTGTATTGGTATCGTCCAAGTGGAATACCAGCGCATAGGAGCCATCGGGGATGCTGACCGGTGCCAGCTTTTCACCGGTGTAGCGGTTGGGTGCGGCCACAGGCCAATCGAAGCGGTTTATGAAAAACCGGCGAACGTTCATGGTGAACCAATAGTCGGGCAGCTTAAAGGTTCTGGCATGGTGAACGATAAAGCAGTCCTCGCCATCCATCAGCACATCGTTATGACCGGGCGCCTTGGTACCTTTTGTTGGCGGCACGCCCGGATCCGACAAAAATGTAAAGCCGCCCATCAGCTTAACGCCAATGGTGCTGTCGTAACCAGCGCCTAGGCTGTTTAGATCTCGCCCGGAAGCATCAACATAGGGGCCGGTGATCTCCCGCGAGCGGCCTACGCGGATATTGTAGTTGCTGGACAGCGATCCGCAGGATACAAACAGGTAATAGTACTGGTTGCCGGGCATGTATACGATACAGGATCCCTCAATAGCAGCGCCCCTGCTGCCGGCAATGCGGACCGGCTTGGCCGACGGATCCAGAAGCATGCCGGTTTCGACATCCAGCATTTGCAGAAAGATGCCGCCAAAGAATGAGCCATAGGACATCCACTGATTGCCCTGCGCGTCAGTTACGATGGATGGATCGATTGCATTTGCTCCGTTGAGCGCGTTTGCGTGGGAGCGCACCACAATGCCCCGGTAAACATACGGCCCCTCCGGGCGGCCGGCTTCCGCCAGCGCGATGCACGAGCGTGAAGAACCAAAGGTGGAAGCGGAAAAATACATCCGGTATACTTCGCCCACCTTCACAACGTCCGGTGCCCAAAGCCCCTGCTTCGTAAGCGGATCCAGCTTTGCATAGGCGATCACCTCGGCGCAATCCCGCTCAAAATCGGCAAAGGCCGTGCCCAGGTACTCCCAGGCAATCAGGTCGGTAGACACACGAATCTGGATGCCCGGCTTATGCAAATCGCCATATGAGGCGTCGGTGGAAAATACGTAATACCTGTCTCCGTCCTTCAGAATGGCCGGATCATGGGTGTTCAGTTCACCCCAGCGCTTAGGATCGGTCATACGGTTGGGATCGCCCAGCGGTGTAAAGCCCGAAAAGCCACCCTCCGCCGCGCATGTATAGAGCGGCGCCAGCATGGCGCACAGCAGCAATACGCAAAGGATCCTCCTCATATGCTCACTCCCTTCCCCGCCCCATAAGCAAGCCCCATACGCATTCGCCGTCCTTGTCGATCGCAGTAAAGAACAACGCATCAGACTGTACAAATGCGGTACCAATATAGCACCTGCCGTATGCCGCGATGGTAATTTCGCCGTCGCGCTCATCGTAGCCGGCCAACACCGCGTCCATTGGCAGCTTGCGGCCGTAGGTCACACCGTTATTGTACTTGTCATGGCGTATCAGGCTCACCTGGCCTTCTAATTCAGCGCGCTTGGGTATCCGCGGCTCGGTTCCATCGTAAGGTACCGGTGAAATGAAGATTTGCGGCAATTCCTTGGCGAAGAACACCTTCCGAAGCTGCAAAAAAGAATGGCGCGCCTCGCCCTCACGGCGCACATGGTGCACCACGTAAAACCCACCGGCAAGGCTCAGGATACTGTTATGCCCCGGCCCCATCCAGCCTTCGTGCCCCGGGCAGTCGAAGTTAAATCCGCCGGCGATCTTGTCACCCACGCTCATGACCGGGTCCAGGTCGGTCATCGGCTTGCCCTCGCTGTCCAGGTACGGCCCAGTGATTTGTTGGGAGCTGGCCACGCGGATATTGTAATCATACCGCAGGCTGCCATAGGAAACGAACAGATAAAAGCGGTCGCTGCATCCATCATAGAGCACATATCCGCCCTCGACGGCGCGATGCTCTCCGCCCGCGATGCGCGTACCATAACCGCTATCTGCAAGCAGCCCATCCTCCCGCAGGCGCGCGATGTAGATTCCGCCAAAGAAGGATCCATACACCAGGTAGGCGGTGCCGTCCCTGTCGGTCACCACATTGGGATCAATGGCATTGGGTGCGTCGTAACGGCCGGTGTGATAGGTACGCAGCACATCGCCCCGATAGGTATATGGCCCGCCTATCGTGCCGCTTGCCGCAAGGCCGATCACGCTCTGCGACTTGCCGAATTGCGATGCGCAGCAGTACAGCCGCCACTCACCTCCCACACGAACCACCTTGGGCGCCCAATAGCCGGTCTCCCCCACATGCGCCCGTACCGAAACCGGGGATACGGGCAGTGCCGGGGCCTGCAGCTGCCAGTTAAGCAGATCGTCGCTTACGGCAATCTGTACCCCGCGCACGTTAGTATCGGTAGAAAAGCAATAGTACCTGCCTTGCTCCTTAACGATCAGCGGATCATGAAATTTGATGCTTTCCATATGCTGCACATCCCGGCCGCTTTCGCAAGAGATAAACATTCCCTCATTCCTTTATACTGGAAAACATAACGGATTCGATGATCCACCGCTGGAATACGCCGTAAAGGATGAGCACCGGCACCAACAGCATCACCGAACCAGCCATAATGCGCGGCACATGGGTGTTGATCGCGTATTGCTCGTTGAACTTGGCGACCATCACGGTCACCGGCTGCCAGATTTCGTTCTTGATAAACAGCGTCGGCGCAAGGTAATCGTTCCAGGCTCCGATAAACCATAGGACGCCGTGGGCGGCCAATGCGGGGCCCACCATATAGAGGATGATCTTGAGGTAGATCTGCATGTAATTGCAGCCGTCGATCTTGGCCGCTTCAATCATGGAATCCGGCACACTGCTTAGGTATTGGCGCAGAAAGAAGATCATCAATACGTTGCCGGACAGCTTTGGCAGGATCAGCGGCCAGGGCGTGGCCAGCATCTTGACCTTGCTGAACATCACAAACTGAGGAACCATGATCGACGGGAAAGGGATCATGATTGAGCCCAGCAGCACCAGGAACAGCACATTGCGCCCTTTGAAGCGAATCTTGGCAAAGGCAAAGGCAGCGGCGGCAGATACCAGCGCGCCTACGATTACCGGCGGGCCGGCATACAGCAATGTGTTCAGGAAGCCGCGCACCAGCGGAATCTCGTTCCAGATCTGCACATAGCTGGAGAAATCCCACGTCTTGGGCAGGAGGCCCGCCAGGTAGATGTGCATCTTGGGCTTGAGCGAAGTAAAGATCATCCATATGAAGGGATATAGCATCACAATAGATCCGGCCGCGAGAACGAGAAAAATCAACACATTACTTACGAGCTTTCGCCTTTTCAATGCGATCCCCCCTCCCGTTGATCCAGAACTGGATCGCGGTCACGATAAACACGATGATTCCCAGCACGACTGCCACCGCCGATCCGTACCCTGCCTTCGAATTCGTGAAGGTGCGGTCGTACAGGTGCATGACGGTAGTAAACGTGCTGTTGGCCGGGCCGTTGTTGGCGAACACCAGCCGGGGCTCCACATACATCTGCGCCCCGCCTATCACGCTGGTCACGACCAGGTAAAAGGTGACCGGCATCAGAAGCGGCAGGGTGATGCGGCGGAAGGTGTCAAACCAGTTGGCGCCGTCTATCCTGGCCGCCTCGTAATAGGAGGAGGAGATGCCCTGCATGCCGGCGATGTACAGTATAGTGGAGCCGCCCAGCCCTTTCCAGACCGACATGATGATGATCACCATTTTGGTGTACTTGGGATTGCTGAGCCAGTTGGGCGGCTCAGTGACGCCCAGATTCATAAGGAAGGTGTTGATTATGCCGCCGTCCGACATGAACATGCGCTGAAAGATAAAGCTCACCGCCACCACGCTGGTGACCACCGGGGTGTAGTAGATCACACGGAACAGGCGCTCGGAGCGTGTGCCGCGGTTCATCATGGAGGCCAGAAGCACGGACAATAGAAGCCCGACCGGTATGCCAAGCATGTAATAGGCCGTATTGCCAAGGCTCTGCCAGAAGAGCTTGTTGTCCATCATGTCGGTATAATTGCGTATGCCCACCCACTTGGCCGCGGCGATCGGCTGGCCCAGCGGCCAGGAGGTGAAGCTTGCGTACACGGTCATGCACAGCGGAATGAGCACAAACACAATCATGCCAATGAACGGGATGGTGATGAAACCGTATCCCCACAAATTATCCAAAGTTCGAAACGATAGCGCTTTTCTCTGCTTCATAGGCATCTCCCAATAAATGCAAACGCATTGAGAAGGAAGAGGGTATCCCTTCCGATCATATTGAAGGGAAGAGATACCCTCTTAAAACGGTGCGGTTACTTGTTGGGGTTAAGGTCGTCAGCATCCTGGATGGCTTCGTCAAGCAAAGCCTGTGCATTGTCCTGAACGCTGTTTAAGTAGTCCGCTGCGCTCATGGGGGTAACGCCCTTGTCGCTCTTCTCATAGTAGCTCCATACGGCGTCCACGCCGGAAATGAAGCCATCGGAGTGCCACAGGCCGTTCCAGGTGTAGGTGGTGGGCACGCGATGGCCATTTTGCCCTTCCAGCATGCGCACAAACACCACGCGGGACTCCGGGAAGTAGCTGTCATCGGTCAGGTACTCGCCTTTAGCCATGTCCATGATGTTGGGCAGCTGGCCGCCTTGCTTGGCCACGAAACGCTGCACATTCTCATCGGCGGACAGGGTGTACGCCAGCTTCGCGGCCAATTCCTTGTTGGGGGAATCCTTCGACACGCAGTAGCCGATCGAATCCACACGGCCAACCCACTTATCCTGGCGCTCGGCGATGGACAGGGAAGCGTACTTATCGCTGATCGGCCACGGAGCGACATCGAAGTCAAACCAGGCCTTGCCGGGGTTGACCGTCTCGTCGGTTTCGATGGCCTGGAAGGCGCCCACATCCCAGGTGCCGCAGGGGAAGTACGCGCAGCGGCCGGCTAGGAATTTCAGGTAGCCGGTGGTCTCATCGGTGGACAAGCCGGAGCCGCCCATTTCGATAATTTTCATGAACCCTTCGTAACCCTCGATGAATTCCGGAGAGTTGAACAGAACCTTGGTGTGATCCTCGTTCAGATAGTCGCCACCGGCGCCCCAGATGAAGGGATGCAGCGTGAAGTCTTCCCACAGGTGGGTGCCGTACACCTGCTTGGAACCGGCAGTCTCCGGCAGGGTGGGATCCTCATAGGTCAAGGCTTTGCAGAGGGTGGCAAACTCGGTGAAGGTGTACACCGGCAGGTTTCCGCTTTCATCGATTTCCGGGAAGAAGGGCAGGGTGCCGGCGGCTATGAGCGCTTCAATCTCGGGGCGGCGCTTCTCTATGATGGCCTTGTTGACCGTCATGGACACGGCAGAGAAATCCTTGGGCAGCGCATAGATGCTGCCGGTGCCCAGCGCGTCGGTGGCAGGATCGTACTTGTACAGATTCAGCGCCTCGGGCCAAATCTTGCTAAGAGAGGCAACGTCCAGCAGCGCATCCAGCGGCTCAACCTTGTCGGCCCACACGCGGCGGCGAATGTCGCCTACGCCCAGATAGAACACGTCGGGAGCGGTGTTGGCGGTGAGCGCCGCTTCCAGTTCCGGCCAGTACTGATCGCCGGCCACCTGGAAGTTGACGGTGCAACTATTGTCCTTCTCGAACTGTGCGATCACCTCGCGGTACATGGCCTGCTCATGCTCCTGCGCAAAGACCGAGACCGTGAGAACCGGCTTGTCGCTCGCCAGCGCCGTGATACCCGCTGCGCTCATCGAGAGCACCAGGGTCAGTGCCAGCAACCAGATCATCAGTTTCTTCATTTTTCAGTCTTCCTCCCTTTTGCTTCTTTTCGTTCATTGATTTAGATATACCTAAAATATTGTAGATTTATCTAAACCTTCCGTTGCCCACATCCTAACACGATATATTCACAATGTCAACACCTCTGTGCCATTTTTTAGTCACTCTTTATTTGACTCCCTAATCCATCTTTTCGGTATTGTCAGTTCTGCCCATCCAGGCGCGCCTCCGCTTTTTCCTTGACACATCCAATACTTCCATTCATAATAATTGAAATAATAGAACCGGATCTTTAGAATGGCAAGGAGACGACACGCATGATTCACATTATCGATGTCAAAAACGGAATGCAGCTCTTTGAAGCGCTGGATTCCAAGGTGCGTGTGGAGATTCTTCATTTGCTTAAAACAAGCGGTGAAACCAACCTGAACCAGCTCGCCAAGAAATTGCAGCTTACCAACGGGGCAATCACGGCTCACATCAAAAAGCTGCAGGACGCGGGCATCATCAAGGTGCGCACCCAATCCGGCGTGCGGGGTTCACAAAAGGTTTGCTCGCTGGCAGCCATCAAGATAATCCTGGATCTTTTCGACGAGGACGCGCTGCTCAAAAACGTGTACTCGTTCGATATCGGCATCGGGCACTATGTGGATTACCGGATCAAGCCGACATGCGGCATCGTGAATGAAAGCGTGATTATCGGCGAGCTGGACGACCCACGCTATTTTTCCTTTCCCGAGCGGATCGACGCACGCCTACTGTGGTTCGCAGAGGGTTATGTCTCCTATCAATTGCCCAACAGCCTCAAGCATTCCGAGGTTTGTACCGAGCTTCAAATCGGGATGGAGCTCGCCTCGGAGGCCCCTGGCTTCGCCTCCCACTACCCGTCCGACATCCGGTTCAAACTCAACGGCCACGATTTGGGCTACTTCACCAGCCCCGGCGAATTCAATGACCGCCGCGGTATTTTTTCGCCATCCTGGTGGTTCGAAAATCTGGGGCAGTATGGCCGCTTAAAGCTGCTGACCGTCAATGAGAACGGCTGCTATATCGACGGATTGAAAATCTCCGGCACCACCATCGACGATTTGCAGATCACCTCGCAGTCCGAGATACTTTTCTCCATCGAGGTCGCCGAGAACGCGGCAAACAAAGGCGGCGTCACCCTGTTTGGCAAGGGCTTTGGCGATTACGACTGCGGTATCACATTCAAAATGTTCTACACGCCGGGCAATGGAAACGGCATCGCAGCCAGGGTTTGATGCGCTCACAGCAGACCAAAGGAGCTGATGGAATGGAGTTCGCTAAAATGCATGGGGCCGGCAATGATTTTTGCCTGTTCAACGGTATGGCAAAAACGCTGCCGGATTTTAGTGCGCTGGCGCAGGCCGTTTGCGACAGGCATTTGGGCGTGGGCGGCGACGGCATCATGGTTAGCCTTCCCAGCCAGACTGCCGACATCAAAATGGTCTATTACAATTCCGATGGCAGCATGGGCGAGATGTGCGGAAACGGCCTCCGCTGCTTTTCAAAATTCGTTTATGAAGGCGGGTTCGTACGCAAGACGGAATTCACAGTAGAAACCGGCGCGGGCATGAAAACCGTCCGCCTGAATCTTGCCGGGAGCGGCCAGGTGCAAAGCGTTACGGTGAACATGGGGCGTCCTGAATTTTCCCCGGAGCAGGTTCCCACCACACTTGATGGTATACCGGTGCTTAACCGCACATTGGATATAGCCGGACAGCAGGTTATGCTCACCGCGATGCGCATGTCCGTCCCCCATTGCGTGGTGCTGGTGGAAGACTTGAGCGCTGTTGATGTCAACATCCTGGGACGGCAGATCGAAATCCACCCCGCCTTCCCTAAAAAGGTAAACGTAAATTTTATTCAAATCATTGACCGGAGCCACATCCGCATCAAAACCTGGGAGCGGGCCGCGGGGCGCACGCTGGCATGCGGAACGGGCTGCTGCGCAAGCGCCGTCGCAGGCCGCCTGCTGGGCCTTGTGAAGGATACGGTCACGCTCCAAGCGGAGGGCGGCGAGCTGATCATACATGTCGGCGAGGATGATGAAGTGACAATGACGGGTGGAGCTGAGTTCATCTGCCACGGCCGCTTCAGCGATTGGATCGTCCGGCAGATAGGAATATATCAGGACAACGGTTGAACATAAAGCAGATTAATCAATTGTTTCAGTATCCCGAAGCGCACATCTTCAAGCTGCTGATTTCGGTTCAAAAGAACGGTTCTGTTTGGAGGATTGTACATGCATCAGGCAATTGAAAAAATAGAATCAAGACTAAGCGATAATCATTTGGTCTTTTCAAGGAACCCTATTGTAATAGGCGGCATGGCCATGGAGTATTACGGCATGAGAAAATCAGGGGCGGATATTGATTTGGTCATATCCAATGAAGATTATCTTACTCTTGCCCAAAGGTATCCGGAGAAGCGAAAGGATATCTGGGGCGATTTGGGTGTGGTCATTGATGAATTTGAAATCTGGAGAAGCATTGCGCTGTTGGATTATGATTTCTTCCTGAAGGATGCCGTTGAGGAAGGAAGCTTGTTGGTGGTATCCTTGGACAGACTGCTGTTCATGCGCGTATGCGCAATGGAGGTTGAAAAATACAAAAAAGATTTAATAAGGATGAAAGATTATTATTACGAGCATTTTCGCAACCAGGAATTTTTGCATGAAGCGGATACGCATGTTGCGTCCTATGGCAAATCCGGCGGTATTGTATTCGGCGGCAAATATATGGATGAATGAAGGGAGCATTTTGTAGCAGGGCAGTATGAAGCATCATCTATGAAAGGCTTTTGAGCAAAGAAAGAGCCCACCCCGCAAAGGGAGGCTCTTTTGCTTTGTCCGCTGCCGAAGGCCGGCCGCGCAATCCGTCCGGACGCCGCTCAATCCACAATCAGCGCCAGGATGCCCGCCGAACTTAACTCAAAGGACAGCATGCCGTCGACAATCTCGTATTCCAACTCTATCTCCTTTCCGCTTTCATCGGTGAACACCAGGCGGAAGACAGGCAGTTCTCCTTCGATGGGGATGGTTATGCGCACCAGGCCGGTGATTGTCTCGGGTTTGCCGTCGTACACAAATGCGATAGCGTACAGCCGCGAAACAATTGAGCCGGTGCCGAAGGGCGTATCCAAGTACCGAATGATCATCTCGCCGAGCGCAGGCAGCGCGTTATTTTCCAATGCCTCGGCCCTTGCCCCGACAACGATCGCAAACGACGCTTCCTCACGGTCTTCAGAGCCGCCGGTAAACCGGTCTCCGCAGACCGGGCAGGTGGAAACGGTGCTGTTCCCAATCGTAACTGCCACCCAAGCGCATTCCGCTATGGCGGTATGCCCGCAACGCTTGCAGGCCGAGGTATGATTGCCCTTTCCATCCGGCATCCAGCCGCCGTACAGGTGCCCCAGGCTGCCGGTTTGATCGGCCTCATGCTCGTCGCCGCAGTTTGTACAACGTATCAGCGTATATCCATTCTCTGTACAGGTGGGCGCCACCACCTTGACGGCGGCGTAGTTGTGCCCCGTCGCAGGGATGATGGTCTGCCGGGTGAGAATGGAGCCGCAGACAGAGCAGTATCTGCCCTCTGTGAGCCCGCTTTGCGTGCAGGTGGCCGGAACGGAAGGGTCGGCTACTTCGGTGTGCCCCAGTGCGGAGAGCAATCTATCGTTTATGGCGCCGCAGCGGGAACAGGTATAGGCCTCAGCGCCCCCGGTCAGGCAGGTGGACGCGATATCCCGGGCCGCATCGCGCCGGTAATCATGCCCCAGCGCGGAGACATTGGTCTGTGCAACGAGGGTAGCGCTGCAGACGGAGCAGTGGCTGCCCGCCGTGAGCCCGCTTTGCGTGCAGGTGGGCGGAACGGCGGGGTCGGTTACTTCGGTATGCCCCAGCGCGGAGAGCGACC
>JAEZQK010000057.1 GCA_023413135.1 Bacillota bacterium | reverse complement strand
AAACGAGCAGTGCGAACTCTCGTTCGCAATGCGACGATTGAGCCAGATGGGATAGCTGTCGACGAAGTCGACTGATGAGGTGTATGTGGCGGCAATATTTCCGTAGCAAACCACCTCATCCGGCGCTGCGCGCCATCTTCCCCTCAAGGGGAAGGCTCATGATTTGCATGATACAATTGCAGCTTGACATGTGCAGCTTTCGCGGCGGAAGATGAAAAATGAATCGTAACTTCTGTAGTTGACAATCCACTAGGTTGCGGAACCGTTGGAGACCTTCGGCTGCAAAATCTATAAAACAGGTTGCAAATGCCGCGCTCTGCGGCTTTGGCAGGAGGTGCGTTTTATTGAGCGATATTGTTTTGAAGGACGTGTGCAAGGAATACAGGGTGGGCGATGTTGTGATCCGCGCGGCGGATCATGTAAGCTTTACTGTAAAGTGGGGAGAATTTGCGGTGGTCCTGGGCCCCAGCGGCGCCGGGAAAACGACGGTGCTTAACCTGCTGGGCGGAATGGACCGGGCCACAAGCGGCGAGATATTGGTGAGGGAGCAGAACATCGTGCCACTCAGCAGCAAACAGCTCACCTTGTACAGAAGGTATGACGTTGGATTCGTTTTTCAGTTTTATAACCTGATGCCAAACCTTACCGCCCTGGAGAATGTAGAGCTGGCCGTGCAGGTTTGCAAGGACCCGCTGGACCCCAGGGAGATGCTGGACCGTGTGGGCCTTAAAGACAGGATGCACAACTTTCCCGCGCAGTTGTCCGGGGGCGAGCAGCAGCGGGTGGCCATCGCCCGGGCACTGTGCAAGAATCCCGCGCTGCTCTTGTGCGACGAGCCCACCGGCGCGCTGGATTCCAACACGGGGCGGATGGTTTTGAAGCTTTTGCAGGACGTGGGCAACGACATGGGCAAGACAGTGATCGTCATTACCCACAACGGTGCCATTGTGCCGGCCGCACATAGGGTCATCCGCATGAAGAACGGAACGATCCAGGAGATAACGGAAAACGATCATCCCGCCAGGATGGAGGAGATCGTATGGTGAAACCGGGCCGGCCGGCCGGGCCGCTTCGGGCCAAGATGTACCGGGATGTAAAGGACGGGTGGAAATCCTTTGTTGCGATCCTGATCATCTGCCTTCTTTCCACCGCGCTGTTTGTGGGGTTTGACGCCACCTGGCGGGGAATGGATCAAAATATCCGGAATCAGTTCGAGCAGGGAAACCTGGCCGATATCTGGGTGCGCGGGCTGATAAGCGATAACGACGCGAGGAAGATCGGAAGGATCGATGGCGCTGCGTCCGTGCAGAAGCGCGCGGTGGCGGATGGGGAGGCGGAGGGCCTGCCGGGTGAGCCCACGGTCAGGCTGCTGATGAGCGAAGGCGATCCGGCCGTCAACAAGCCTGTAATCTACGAGGGTGCGGGCTTCACCCCCGGCAAAAAGAACCAATGTATCTTGCAAAAGCGGTTTGCCGATGCATGCGGTTTGACCGTGGGCGATGTATTCACCGTTACGGCCGAGGGGCAAAAACTGGATTTGACAATCTGCGGCATTGGGGTAATGCCGGAGTTTGTGATATTCAACAAGGACGGCGAGGCCGTTACGGCTGCCGGATCTTACGGATACGCCTGCGTGTCGCCGGGAACGCTGGGGTTTTTGCCGTATTCGGAAATTTCCCTGACATTAAAGCCCGGCGCGGACGCAGCTAAAGTCAGGCGCGCGGTTCAAGATGTGGTGGATAAGGATCAAACCACCGTCAGCCTGCGGGCGGACAAAGCGGCGGTAAAGGATTCCATGGAGCAGATCGACCAATTGCGGATGATCGGCCTGATCGTGCCCATTCTATTCTTTCTTGTTGCGGCGCTGATCACCTGGACGACCATGGGCCGGCTGGTGGAAAACCAGCGGATGCAAATCGGTTCCCTCTTCGCCCTTGGCTACGGACGCCGGACCATACTGATGCATTACGCCGAATATGGCGTGCTTATCGCGACCCTAGGCGCGCTGGGCGGGTTTGCGGTGGCGCTGTACGGCTTTTCGCCGCTGCTTTTGTGGTTTTTGCAAACCGTATACATCATGCCGGGTGCGACGCCCTTCCTGTCCGGCGGGACCATGGTTTTCATTACGCTTTCATTGATGCTCATCACCGGCGGCGCGGGCGTTTTAAGCGCCAGGAACGCGCTGAACCAGCAGCCGGCGGACCTGTTGCGCCCAAAGCCGCCGGCAAAGGCCAAGCGGGTCTTCCCGGAGCGCATCCCCCTCCTGTGGAACCGTATGACCTTCAGCGGCAAGATGATCGCCCGCAACATGCTGCGCAGCCGCGTAAGGCTCGCTATGGGCCTTATTGGCACCATCGGGTGCACCGCATTGATGCTGATCGGCTTCGGCCTTCGGGATACGGTGGAATACGCCAAGTGGAATTATTACGCCAATGCCCTTGACTACGACGCGCGGGTGACGCTTACGCGGGACGCCCCAGAGGGGTATGCCGCCGGCATCCAAAATCGCGCGGGCGCCGGGAGCGCTGAGGAGGAGATGATCACCGCGCTTCAAGTGTATTTGGGCGGCGACTGGAAGGAGAAACCGGTTTTTGTTCTTGAGAACGGGCAGCGGATGATCCGTTTTCAGGATAATAGCGGAGGAATGGTTGAGCTGCCGTCCAGCGGTGTGACATTGACCCGGAAAATGGCCGATGATAATGGATTACAAGTGGGGGATACGCTGCGCCTGCACATGAACGGTAAAAGGGATGTCACTGCCACGGTAACGCAGATCGTAAGCCTTGAGATGGGCCAGGGATTGTATTTTTCCCGGGAAGCATGGCGGAAGCTTGATTTGCAGCCCTTTGTGCCCACCGCCGTATTGCTTGAGGGCGGTCCGCCGGACCTTGCGCGGATCAAGGATATGGACGGCGTGAACAAAGTACAGACGCTTGCCCAGGAATACGGGGACAGCAATACGCTGTTGATGACCCTCAACCTGGTGGTGCTGCTGCTTATTGCCTTCTCCGGCGGCCTGGCGCTGGTGGTGTACTATAACCTGGGCCAATTAAATTATTCGGAGCGGATCAGGGAGCTGGCGACACTGAAGGTGCTGGGCTTTTTGCCGGGGGAGATGAAAAAGCTGGTGCTGCGTGAAAACATCATCGTTACCTGCCTTGGGCTTCCGGTTGGGTTCGTGGCGGGCATCTATCTCCACCGCCTGGTGATGGAATATGCCCTGCCCAGCTCCATTCAGTTTGTGCAGCACATTGAACACTCCAGCATGGCCATCATCGCGCTGATCACCGTTGGTTTTTCGTTGATTGTGAACCTGATCCTTGGCAGCAGATTTAAGGCGGTCAATATGGTAGAGGCGCTGAAAAGCGTGGATTGATGCTAATCCAAAGCTTTATTGCATTGATCAGCACAGACTTTGAGGGAGAATTCATTCAAGCCATCTGTCATCCCTTATTGCGTGAAGGATCTTGGTCTATCATGCTCTGCCAAGATCCTTCGTCACTTCGTTCCTCAGGATGACAGTGTGCGGAACTCGTTTTCTTTCTATGGACAGGTTTTGATAGAGGTAAGATGCTTTTCTTAGGTAAAAGGAGGACGGTCAATATGAATCAAACTATCCACACACATAAAAGGGTCCGTACATGTATCGCTTCACTGCTTGCTTTGACCATGCTGTTATGCTTATTCTCCGCCGCGATGGCGGAGGAGGCGGCGGAGGCCATATCGGGGAAAGGGAGGATTACCGCCCCCGAGAGGATCAGCCTGCTGGCGCCCATGGGCGGCCAATTGCAAGACTTCTCCTGGAAGGCCGGTGACCGGGCGGAGGCCGGGGCGGTTGCGCTCACGATCCTTCCTATGCAGATTTGCGCCGCGAACAGTGGCATCATCACCGGGCTGAACGCCCGGGTGGGCGACCAGGCGGACACGGTACAGGGGCAGTATGGGGCGCTGTGCTATGTGGAGCGGCAGGGGATATGGCATGTGCGCGCTTCCACCGCCTCCGCGTACAACAAGCCCAAAAACCGCGACATCCGCATCGGGGACGTGCTTCGCGTGCGAAAGGGCAGCGGCGACGACGAGAAGGTGGGGGAAGGCACGGTCATTTCCGTGGACGGGAAGAGCTTTGTGCTGGAAATGGAGCAGGGCGATTTTGAGCTGGAAGACGATGTGAGCCTCTACCTTGGCACCGGTACAACCTATAAGAGCAGCGAACTTGCCGGCAAGGGCAAGGTGGCCCGCCCGCAGGCACTGGCGGTGATGGGGAATGGCATTGTGGCTTCCATCCTTGTAAAGGAGGGCGATACGGTGGAGCGCGGCCAGCCGCTGTTCCTGATGGACAGTTCCGCCGCCAGGTACCAAAGCCAGGCGGGAAGCCCGCAGGCCATCTTCCCGCAGGCGGCGCTGATCGAAAATATACTGGTTGGCCCCGGACAGACCGTGATGCAAGGCCAGGCGCTGATGACGCTGATCCCAGAGGGCACGCTGGAAGCGACGCTGGAAATCGATGAGCTGGATATCGCTATGGTGCATGTCGGGCAGAGTGTGCGGCTTACGGTCGACGCCTATCCGGACGCCGGGCGGGAGGGCAAAGTTGTGGAGATTTGCCCCATCGGCAATACGCAGCTGGATACCACAAAATATAACGTGCGCGTGTCGGTCGATAACACCGAGGGCCTCATGCTGGGCATGCACGTCACCGGGTATTTGAAGCAGTAGCAATAGAATTTTCATTATGTTCGCATGGCAAGATAGTTACCTTTTTAACAAGAAGTGTGATATACTGCACCAGTACGTTCATCCGAAAGCTTAACTTATCACGGCATGAACGGAACAAGGAGGCAGTTATGAAATACATATTGGATACGGTTGATCTTGCTGATGTGAAAAAATGCAACGAATTCTTTCCGATTACGGGTGTCACCAGCAACCCAAGCATTGTCAGGCAATGCGGCGTTACCGACTTCTACGGCCACTTTCAAACGCTTCGCGGCGTTATTGGACAGGAAAAATCCCTGCATATTCAGGTAATCGGGGAAGATTATGATGCAATCATGAACGATGCCCACGCTATCCTTGAGAAAATAGACCGCAGCGTTTACATCAAAATCCCTGTGACGATGCAAGGCCTGAAGGCGATCATGGCCTTGAAAAAAGAAAACGTTAACGTTACGGCAACCGCCATTTATCAAAAGGCACAGGCTTTGCTGGCTATGGAAGCAGGCGCAGACTATGTAGCGCCGTATTATAACCGCATGATGACCATGGACATAGACGCAGACCAGGTAATTGAAGAAATTGCGAACATGATTTCAAAATACGGGTACAGCATGCAAATTCTGGCCGCCAGCTTCAAGAATATGTCGCAGGTAAACCACGCCTTTATGATGGGCGCCCATGCGGTAACGCTGCAGCCGCAGCTTCTGTATGATATATTTGCGATGCCCGCCATTGCAAAGGCAGTAGACGCTTTCGGGAAGGACTGGAAAAAAACCTTCGGCTTAAAAACCCCTGCAGATCTGTAATTACGGAAAAATGCATAAAAGGGACAGTATGCCGGCACCGCGTTTTATAGCGGCGCCGGTATTTTGCAAAGGACAGAAACGTTATACGAACCGCATTCCATGGGAATACTGAAAGCTGTTATCCATATGATGGCATTCAAACCGGGCCGCGTGATGCTTATGCGAAAATGCCATCTGGAATCCAAAAGGCCTGCAATCTGGCCCCCGAGGGTGAAAATGGAGGCAAGCTGATGTTTGAAGAGGAACTGCTTGAGGCGGTAGAACGCGTAACCGAACAATACGGCACCATCCATGACGAAATCGAGCGCATATGGGCAGAACATATGGTGTTCACATGGCACTGGTGGATCGATCTGGGGCTGGCGGTGCTGCCGTGGGTATTGTGGCTGATTGTGCGGGATAGAAAACAAACGCACCGGCTGCTTTACGCAGGCATGTTTACGGCATTTATAGCGACGGTCCTATGCATGATCGGCGTTTCGCAGGGGGGATGGAACTATAACACCTGGCTGCTGCCGTACTTTCCCGAATACCTGCCCTGGGACTGGACGGTCATGCCCGTTGTTTCCATGCTGTTTTACCAATTCTTCCCGAAAATCAATCCTTGGCTGAAAGGTGCGTTTTTCGGTGCGTTCGCGGCGTATGTGGTGGAGCCGTTGTTTATCTTGGGAGGGTTCTACGAGCCTTCCGGCTGGGAGCACCATTATTCCCTGCCCATCTACTTTGTCATTTACATGATGGGATATTGGCTGTATACAAGGCGCTTTTTGCCTTTGGATACCCCATCCCGCAAAGGGTAATGGCTTCATCTTATCGCATCAAAGGGGGAATCCTCCTGCGAAGATGATGGCGATACGTATGATCTGTTGTAAATACAACAGACAAAAATGGAAAAATATTGTTCCATGAATGTGGGTGCTAGAAAGCGCTCATCCAGGGTATAATGCGGAAAGGGAGGGGTTAAACATGAAGGCTTCCATCAATAGGGAAGGGTGCATTTCCTGCGAATTATGTGCTTCCACTTGCCCGGCGGTGTTTCGCATGGCGGATGACGGGCTTGCCGAAGTATATGTGGACACGGTCCCAAAATCGGCGGAAGATTCAGCCGTCGAGGCACAGGAAGGCTGTCCTGTTTCCGTGATCACGGTGGAATAGTGCTTGGAGAAAAAGCATCCCTGCAGGAAGTGTTTCCGGCAGGGATGCTTTTGTTTTACAAAATCAAAACCACCGGCGAAGCCGGTGGTATGCACCACGCCTTCAAGGCGAAATGACCAGCCGCGCCTAAAGGCGCGTTGAATCGTCTGGCAACCGCAGTTCTTTCTCGGGCCGCCGCTAAAGCGGCCCTTTTCTATGCCTTGGGGTTCTTGCTACCCGTAAACGGGTCTATGTACTCTTTGAATGACAACTGGTCCGCCATCACATCCT
>JAEZQK010000033.1 GCA_023413135.1 Bacillota bacterium | reverse complement strand
CTTCTGTTCTATAACAGGGTCCGCATCCATGCATCCCTGGAGTATCTTTCCCCGGTGGATTTCGAAAATGAAAACTCCGGTTTCTCTATGGTTTCGTAACTCCCACTCTTGGCATTTGTCCGCTATTCCGGAACCAGATCAGTCGCATGGCACCGGAACTTGCGGCGGGAGCAAGCCCCCGCCCTACTGGTTGTATGTGGATTGCTCCGATTCCTCCAAGGATACAGGCATCAACGCAATAAAGATTTGGAATGGTATCAAAACCATGAATGCGTTGATGAGTCTTAAATCTGATGCGTATGTATTCCCCCGACCCATCGGCAACCGGTGCTCGGCGGGCGATTGATAATCGCCCCTACGATGCTATAAGTTTGTTGGCTTTCCTACCGGGACATACGAAGCAAGCGGGAAGCCTTCCAGCCTGTACCCGCATCATATTACTCCGCCTGGGTGGCCAGGCTGAAAAGCAGGGCCGCTTCGTCCTTGGTGATGGGGCTGTCCTCGGAGGTGAAGGAGAAGGACACGGACTGGGAGTCCATAGTCCAGAAGTATTGCTCATATATCTGTTCCTGGGTCGTGGTGTAAACGGCGGGCACGCCCGTGGGCCCCTCGCCGGTCATGGCGCTGCTTGCGGTCAAACCCATGCCGCCGACCGATTCAGACACGCTGCCGCACAGTTCTAAAAGCTCGGCCTCCGTGTACATCTGAGAAAGCGTCGTATCCCCGGTGAGCATGGGGGCTGCGATGCTGGCGATATGAAAATACTTCGATGAGCCGTCCAGCGCATACAGGAACACGTTCCGGCTGTCGGCGGAATCCCCGGAGACATCCACCCCGTAGCCATCTGGAATGCGGATATCCATGACCCGGGTGGTGAGGGGGAAGTGCAGAACGTTCCCCTCGCAACTGACGGGCACGGCGGGCAGCCAGTCCGGCAGGGCGGTCTCCCCGTCAAGAAGCTGGCGCAGCGCCGCCTCCTGTAAGGCGTTCACCCAGCCGGGATCGATGAACTTGGCAAAAGGGAGGATGCTGGCGTATAGCGCCCAGCCGTCTTTAAGGGCCAACAAATGGCTGAAAGACCCGCCGCTGGTATACGAAAGGGCGGGGAAGCCTCCCCCAAAGCTTTCCAGCACGGTAAGGGAGGATACATCATACGTGGAGGTGGCAGGCAGCATCAGCGCCTCCTCCTTTTTTTCCTGGGAAAGGGTCATAACCGACTGCCCATTATAAGCCACATCCCGGACGGCATAAAGCTGCAGCACGGAAAACTGTGCGCCGGGCTTTTTGGGGCACAGGGAGAGCTGCAGGAACCCGGGGGATTCGGTAGTCAGGGTGATGTACATGGAATCGGGAGCGGTCAGGGTAATTGCGCTGTCCGGCAGGGTATAGCTCTGGTAGTGCCTTAAGAGCCCCGCCGGTGCGACGGCGTTTATCAGCATGCTTTCCTGGGTTGAGGTGGCCTCCTTGGAGAGGGAAGTGGTGCCGTCCGGGCAGGAGGCCATCATATTCAGCACCCAACCGTCCTTTAAGGCCAGCAGATGCTCGGAATACATGCCCTCCGCCGGCTCCTTTACCCGAAGCGCCCGCTGGCCGGGCAGCAGATCGTCCAGCACCTCATAGGCAAGGGACGCGCCGCTTGCCGAAATCATGTCCAGTACATTTTTGATGCCGTCCTCCCCCATATCCTTGAGGGCTATGCCAATAAGCTCCTCATGCTTCAGGGCGAAAAAGCTGAAATACGTATCTGGGAAATCTTCTAAACCAATGCCCAGCGCCTGTTGATACGCATTGTCCATAAGCACCTGGAGCTGGGCGTCCAAAGGAAGCGCCAGCGACACATCCACGCCCGGAAAGTAGTGCAGGTAGTAGTTATAGTCCGATTCCTCCAGGGGTGTGATGCTGACCCCGCCGGCCATGGCGTTCAAGGGGCTTAACAGGCACAGGCAGGCAAGCAGGGAGAACAGGAAACGGGCAGATCGTTTCATGTGGCTTTCCTTCCTCTCGGAGCGTATTTGGGACAGGCAGGGAAAGAACCGGTCGTCCTTTTTTCAACAAGCAACAGCGGGCCTCCCTTAAGGGGAAGCCCGCTTGCATATCCGTTATTTCCTTTGCGGCGCATGGTCGTATGCGTACTGGATGGCCGCAGTATGGTCGGGATCCACCCGTCCGCCCCCATGGGTCTTGCTGTTGGTGAAATGGATGCAGAACTGACCTTGGAAGTCGTTGTTCTTGATGGTATCGCCGTCATCGTTGTGCGGCACGCCGTACATGGACGCGGCGAAGGTCCGGGTGCCGATGGTGACCCACAGGGGCCGCCGCTGGTAATATTTCGAGGCGGTAATTTGCGAGGAGGTGCTTACGCCGTAAATTTTGCACATGCGTCGCGTATCGGCGGCGGTAAGCGGTTCCACGTCGGCATGGCTGCCGCCGGCCCAGCGTTTAACCCAGAAGGTGATATTGGTCTTGACATCCGTGACCTTTACAGTCATGCCCCTGGCAAAGATGGTGTTGATGCCGCCGGTAAACCAGTCTATCTTCTCCACGGGGTAAATGGTGTTGGTCAATTCCTCATCGTTGGAGCCCGGGGGCACCGTGTCAAATAGCGCGTGCTGGGTATTGGGCCCGGCAATGCCGTCCACGAACAGGTTTTTGGATTTCTGGAAGGCCTTCACCGCGTCTACCGTATCGGTGCCGTATGTACCGCTGATCGTCCCGTTATAGAATCCCTTTTCCTTGAGCCTTGTCTGAAGGGCTTTTACGGCGTTGCCTGTGGAGCCCTTGCGCAGCGTTTCATACGTGGCCTCCTGCTTGCCGCCGTTGCCGCCGCTGCCGGGGTTGTTGGCATCCTCGTACGCTTTCTTTTCATCCTTGGTGTAGATGCGTAAAAGATCGCCGCGGATATAGCCGGTGGTGCTGGATTTGAGCTTCACGCCATACCAGGTATAGCCGTCGCTTGAATTTTTGGTGCCCGTAAGCGTGACGATGACGCCCTTTTCATAAATCTTCGACACCTGCTTGCCGCTGGCGGAGCCGGTGGCCCGCACCAGAACATTGGTAGTGTTCGTTTCCGCCATATCGCTCAGATCCTCCTCGCGGGGGGTGGGCGTAGGCGTGGGCGACGGGGTCGGCGTGGGTTGACCCGCCAGCCAGGCTTCATACTCGGCGGTATTCATCACTCTCACATAGTTTCCCATTACCCACAGGGTGCTGTTCTGATAGGTGATCTTGTACCACAGGGATCCGCCCGCTGTAGTGGAACTGGTAAAGGGGAATACGGTACCTGCTTCCACCGTATAGGCCGCATTTGAATCCTTGGAGGCGGAGACCCGCAGATGCACCTTATCGGTAGTGATCAGGTATTTGCTGGGGCCGGGTGTGGGCGTAGGCGTGGGTGTGGGCGTGGGTATTGCCTCGCCTCTTAAGTACGCCTGTACCTGGAAATCCGCCAATTGATAGGATGCATCGCTGCGCAAAAATCCCTTCGTGCCGTTCACGTCTACCGGGAACCAGGTATAGGAACCGCTCTTCACCGCGGCGGAAACCATGGGCCAGACGGTGTCCTTATCCAGCGTGCGGATGGTGGCCCCGCCAATGCTCTTGCGAAGGTTCACCGACTGCTTGGTAACCAGGGCATAGCCCACCGCATTGTTAGGCCCGGGCGTAGGCGAGGCTGTAGGTGCGGTAGTAGCGCCGTTCTGGTCGCAGGGCGATGCCATATCCCCCCGGATGTATCCCTTCCGCTCGTCGGTATTCTGCACGGGATACCAGGTATATGCGCCGGATACGGTGGGCTGCGCCGTCAGGGGCAGCACCTGGCCCAAGGATACCAGGCAGAGGGTGGCACCATTGGGCGTTTTACGAAGTTTTACCTTGTCGGTAGTCAATTTGATATAGCCGGCTGCTCCCTGATTGCCGGTCGGGGTGGGCGAGGGCGATACCGTACCGGATGGGGAAGGGCTGCCGGCAGACGGGGAAGGGGTGGCGGTAGACGGAGGAAGGGTGTTCCCCGCGGCATCCGTTACCTTGGCAAAATCGCCGTGCACGTAGCCGCCTATGCCATTCACCTTCACGTAATACCATGTAACGTTTTTTCTGATTTCAGGCTGTTTCAAATAGGCCAGCACAGGCCTCCCGTCGATGCGGGTGATGATCTTTCCGGCGGGAGCTTCCCTTAAGTTGATGCCATCGTCCTGAAGCTTGACATATCCGTATACCGTATCAGGAACGGGCGTTTGGCTGGGGCCGGGCGTGGCCGTAGCAGCAGGCGGCAGGGTATTCCCATTGGCATCGGACACGGCCGCGAAATCACCGTGCACATAGCCGCTTCTGCCATCCACTCTCACGTAATACCAGGTAACGCCGCTCTTGAGCGTAGGCTGCTGCAAATAAGCCAATACAGGCCTGCCGTCGATGCGGGCCAGGTATTTTCCGGCGGGAGCGTCCCGCAAATTGATGCCGTCTTCCTTCAGCTTGATATAGCCGTACACCGTATCCGAATTGGAACCGGGAGGAGGCGTAACATTCTTGTAAGCCTCAGCCTCTTCCTTGGTGTAAATATCAATCAGCTGCCCCTGAATATATCCCGTTTCCCCGCCGTACTTGATCTTGAACCAATATTCCTCCGTTAGGTACTGGGGAATTTCCAAAAGCTCCACCACGGTGCCGGCGTCCAGCTTGCGGAGGACCCTGCCCCTGGGCTCCACGCGGAAGTTTACACCGCTTTTGCTGATGCGGCCCAGGTTGGAAGGATCGGGAATCGGCGTAGGCTTTACGTTGTTTGGAGAAGGAGTCATCCCCTCAGGCGTGGGGGAGGGCGTCATGCCAGCGGGCGTGGGCGTCGGCGTGGCGACGATGACGCCAATGCCTGGCTGAGGCCTTTTAGCCTCGATCCATTTGGCTTGATCTTCTGCCGTCATGGGGGCAAAGAAATCGCCATGGATATAGCCGATGTAGGTACGTGTCCCCTGGGTGGGGCCGTTGGTATTCACCTTGTACCATGTGATGCCGTCCTTGGTAACTGTCTCCAAAATCTGCGACACCCAATCCTTGGGCAGCTTGAACCACCAGTCCGAAGAGGTGGAGGCGGTTTTGCGCACCTTCACGTTATCCGCATTGATCCGTCCATACACTTCATCCGCCGCCAAAGCAGGATGCGCAGGCCATGAAAAGACGCCTGCCACGCAAAAAAAAGCAAGCGCCAAAGCTACTGCGCGCTTCCATGTAAGGGCGTTTTTGCCTGTGTGTTTCATGTGACCACCCCTCGGTTTCGGAATTCGCTCGCACTTTTTCTAAAAAAAAGGCATTCGTATCCTCTATTCTTCCAATCACGTCCTTATTTTATTACAATTTTATTAAGGTGTCAATGTCCCTTCTTCATTATCTGTCATATTTAATTCATGTTACGATTCGGAGGGCACATCGGTTACAGCCATTTCCTTGGGAACCCAGCCGGAGAACACCGTTTCGCCGCCGCTTGCTGCCTCAATGTCCCCGCCGCGTTCCCTTAGGGTATTGCGCACGATGAAAAGGCCCATGCCATGGCCTTCCGACTTGGTGGTAATGCCCGGCAGGAAAATGCGCTCCAAATCCTTAAGCGGTATGTCGGGGCCGTTGTTGGCCACAGAAAAGCGAAAGGTTTTCAAGTCTTCGGAAAGAGTGATAGACAGCCGGGGGTTTTTTGTACCCTTCAATGCATCCAGTGCATTGTCGATGAGGTTGGCCAACACCTTGCACATCTCCCAGCCGGGGACGGACAGATTTCTCCAGGCGCTGGTGATATGCAGCTCCACCTTCACCCCCTGCTTTTCGCAGGTGGCCAGCTTCACTTTAAGCAAGGCGTTTACGGTGGGATTGGCGGTGCGCAGCACACGGCTGACGGCGCGGATATCGCCGTATACCCGCTCGATATAATCCTGTGCCTCCTTGTATTCCTTCATCTCCATCAGGCTGTACACCACCTGAAGGTGATTGAGAAAGTCGTGGCGCTGGGCGCGCAGCGTATTGTTCAAATCCTCCAGCCCTTTCACGGACTGTTCCATGGACATGACCCGGTCCAGCGCCTTTGCAGTGCCCAGCGCATCCCTGATATCCACCACCGCGCCCCAAGACACCAGCAACGCGGCAACCGTGATGCCTATGCGGATAGCAGATTGATAGACCACCTGCTCATTGCTAAAAAGCAGGTACAGGGCGATACCCATCACCGCCACGATCTGAACGCCGTTGATGGCAACGGAATAGACGGCCGTTTTACGAATATCCACCTGCTTTTTCATGGCTTGCCTTCCTTATCCCGCAGTGCCTTGGCTTTTTGTATTTTTTCCTCATGCCCCTGGTCGCTGGGCTGGTAGTATACCCTTCCCCGTACCTCGGTGGGCATATATTCCTGCTTTACGTAATGGCCGGGGAAGTCATGGGGGTATTTATATCCCTCTCCACTGCCCAGCCGGCCGGCGCCCTGATAGTGGGTGTCCCGCAAATGCACAGGCACTGGCCCAAAGCCGCCCCTCCCCGCATCCGCGGCGGCGGCATCGATCGCCATTACCACGCTGTTGGACTTGGGGCTTTCGCAGATGGCAATGATGGCCTGGGCCAGGGGAAGCCTGGCCTCCGGCATGCCAACCGTTTGCACCGCCTGCATGGCGGCAGCCGCCTGCAGCATGGCGATGGGATTGGCAAGGCCCACATCCTCACTGGCGTGGGCAATGATGCGGCGCGCAATAAGCCTTGGGTCTACCCCGGCATAATCGAGCCTGGCGAACCAGGCCAGCGCCGCGTCGCTGTCGGATCCGCGAAGGCTTTTGCAAAAGGCGCTGAGCATGTCGTAGTACAGGCTTTCGTCGCAGCGGAGCATGGGCTTTTGAATGCTCTCCTCCGCCACGGCAAGGTCAATATGCTGCACCCCATTTTCATCCGCCGGGGTGGTCAAAACGGCCAGCTCCAGGGCGTTCAGTGCCGCCCGCACATCGCCGCCGGCCACCTGGGCCCAATGGGACAGCGCGTCTTGAGAAACCTCCACCGCTCTTCCGCCATAGCCCCGCTCCGGATCGGTGATGGCGGCATTCAAGGCGGAAACAACGTCCTCCTTTGTCAATGGAAAGAACTGAAACACCCGGCAGCGGCTGACGATAGCGGGCGTCATGGCGATCATGGGATTTTCCGTAGTGCTGCCGATAAAGCGGATGAGCCCCCGCTCAATGGCGGGCAGGATGCTGTCGGACTGCGCCTTGCTCCAGCGGTGGCATTCGTCCAGCAACAGATACGTGGCCTGTCCTGAGCGGGTTTGCCGCTCCCCGGCAGCTTTCAATACCTCCCGAACATCGCCCACGCCGGAGGTGACGGCATTCATCTGCACAAAGGCGGCCTTTGTGGCCCCGGCCACAATGGCGGCCAGGGTGGTCTTGCCGCAGCCCGGCGGGCCGTAAAAGATGCTGGAGGTCAAGCGGTCGGCCTCGATAGCCCGGCGCAGGAGCCTGCCCGGGCCGATCAGATGGCTCTGGCCCAAAAATTCCGATAAAGTGCGCGGCCGCATCCTATCCGCCAGCGGTGAAAGCCTGGCCTGCCCTGCTTCAAAAAACGGTTGCATGTAGTGTTCCTATCCCGCCTATTCCTCGTCCTTATCCTCATCGAAAAGCACTCTGGCCGCAGGCTGCTTGCCTCCAGCGTCCAACATCCATTGCCGGTCCCTACCCGCAAGAGCGGCTTCCATATGCAAAAGCGCGATGCCCGTATCCAGGCTGTTGGGCGTACCGATTAGCGATAGCGACTGGCTGTTTAGACGCAGTTTCCATGGCTGGTGGTTCATGGCGGAGGGTGCCTCCCGAACCGCCCTGGCGGCTTCCAATGCATACTCCGGCCAATCCTCCCCGCCGTTTTCCAGGAACCATTTCAGCGGCTTGCGGGTTCTGTGGACCGGCTCCTGAGCGGGTTCTGCGGCAAGGCCCAGGGGAATCACCGCCGCCAGCACTTCACCGGGATACAGATGCACCGGGCTTTCCTTCTTGCGGTAGGTGCCGGATACCCAGCAGGTGGCTACTCCGCAGGAGGTTGCTTCCAGAATGAAGGCTTCCCCGCTGATGCCCGCATGAGTCATATGCCGGGGCACGGCGGTATCGGCCATCACGGCGGCAAAGCGGGTAGCGCCTTTGATACGGCCATAGTTGAAGATCACAGGCGTGAAGAAGGATTCGTCGCAGGCCGCCAGCAGGATGCGCACCCCCGGCAGGCACAGCCTGGCCGCCGCATAGGAGAGGGTGGTCCACTGGGCCACGTTGGGCGCGTCGGAAAAATTCCGGCAGGCGACCCTGCGAGGAATCTGCTCCCGCCAGCGCATGAGCTGGGCCTTGGTATAAAATCCATTGAACCGCCATTTTTCCGACATGGTCTTCCCTCCCACCTTAGGCTATTTATGTATAGTGTACATCCTCAAATGCAATTCCGCAAGGGAAACCCCTTGGTTTCCATGCGTTGCGCACATGAACTCTCCTTGACGGTGAATGATCGAAAGGATATAATCGGCTGTATACAAGGAGGGTTTCCTATGCAAAAAATCGCCAGCTTCCAAATCAATCACGATACCCTGGTCCCCGGTCTGTATGTATCCCGGGTGGACGGGGACGTTGTGACCTATGACCTGCGCATGCGTATCCCTAATGGAGGCGATTACCTGTCCACCGCCGCGGCCCACACCCTGGAGCACTTGTTTGCTACCTATGTGCGCTCTTCGGTCTATTCCCCCGCGATCGTGTATGTGGGGCCCATGGGCTGCCGGACGGGCTTTTACTTCTTAACGCGGGACAGCATGACAAGGCCTGAGGTTTTGAATGTTTTAAAGGAAACCTTTGCGTTCATCCATGCGTTCGAGGGGGAGATTCCCGGCGCCAGGCGGATAGAATGCGGCAATTACCTGGACCATGATTTGTTTGCCGCCAAAAAGGAAGCCGCCGCCTATTTGGAAACGCTTTCTCGGTGGACGGCGGAAAAAATGGCCTATCCCGATTAATACTGCTTCCAAACATTATTGCGTCATTGCCGCGGATCTTTTCGCGCTACTTAAGCGTCTTCTTGTACCCGGCTTGCTCAATCGGCGCGCTGCTGCGCTGCCGCTTGCATCGCTTGTATCGCAAGCTTCCTCCGCCCGGCTTATTGCCGCCACTGGCGGCAGCCGGGTTACGGAACCCAGCGTAGCGTTGCTACGCCTCGCTTCGTCTCCTTGTATTGCACAAAAATCTCTCGTGGCCATGGACGCAATAATGTTTTACATTAGTATAAAAAGAGGATAAAGTATGGCGACACCTGTGAAAACAAACGCCCTGCGGCTTTTGGATGGAGCAAAAATCCCTTACCGCACGCTTTCGTATGAGTGGGAGGAAGGCCTCTTTGACGGGGAATTGGTAGCGGGCAAGATCGGCATGGATCCAGGCGCTGTGTTCAAAACGCTGGTGGCCAAGGGGGAACGAAAGGGCTATGCCGTTTTTTTAATGCCCGTCAACCGGGAACTGGATTTAAAGGCAGCCGCCGCGCTTTTGCAGGACAAAAAGGTGGATTTGATTCATGTCAATGATCTTTTGGGTTTGACAGGTTATATTCGGGGCGGCTGCTCCCCCGTGGGCATGAAAAAGCAGTTCCCCACCTATGTGGATGAGACTGCATTGTCGTTTGACGAGATCGCCGTCAGCGCCGGGGTGCGGGGTTTGCAGATGGTGATTGCTCCCAAGGCGCTGGTAGCGTTTTTGCGTGCACATACGGGGAAACTGGCCAAGGAAGTATAAGCGCTGTTTTATTGTTTGGGGGAAAGCTTATAAAGTCAAAATGGCTTTCCCTATTCTTCCGGCATAAGCCTAACGGCAACAAGCTCACGGCGGTTATAAATCCTTGGAATGCGAATGTTCTTCTTTGAAAGGCCGCGGCTGACCACAAAATCAGTTCCGCCCAGGCTCCAGAAGCCACCGGTATAGCGGGGGAAAATGCCCTGATTTGGCGCATACAGCCCCTGCGGCACCAGAAACGGAATCCGTATCTGCCCGCCATGGGCGTGACCGCAAACAATCAGATCATACCCGTAAGGCAGGTACTGGTTAATCAATTCGGGGCGGTGCGCCATAAAAACCGTATAGTGCCGCGCATCAAAAGCGCCCGCTGCCTTCAGCTGCAATGCCGTTTTCGCTTTTCCTATGAGGGCATCATCAATGCCGGACAATTGGATTACCTGTCCGTTGACTTGTGCTTCTAACGTCTCCCCTTCCAAAACCGTAACATTTCTTGCACGCAGCTTCGCTTTGATCCTCTGAATATTGCCCGTCTTATACTCATGATTTCCCGAAACGTAGTAGCATGGGTATTTGTTTGCGATCCCTTGTACGACGATCAATCCATTCTCCCAAGGTGATTGATCGTCGATTATATCCCCGGCCAGCAGGACAAGATCCGGGCGGACAGCATCAACCATCCCAAAAAGTGCCTTGCCGTTCTCCCCGTAATCACTGCTGTGCAGATCGGTGATAACCGCCAGCATAACAGGCTTTTTGATCTTTTTCGATTTTATGGTGTAGCTTGTTGTTTCTATTTCATCATATAGGCCAAAGGATAAAAATGCCAGCAATAGGAGCAGGATAACCCAAAGTATTCCCCAAACCATTCATTTGCCTCCCGCTGAAGCGGATTTCATCATCCCCGCCAGATAAACCAATAAACAAACAACGCCGTAGGGGCGGGGCGTCTTAACCCCCCGATGAGAAACATTACCTATCGCAACGGGCGGTTAAGAAGCCCCGCCCCTACGGCGTTCAGGCAAAGATGAATCGCCTTATTCCGAAACTTCTGTAATTGACAATCATGTGCATGACTCGTTTCATAGGATGATCGATCCCCAAATATCTTCGTTATTGGCTGGAAATCCCGCTGCATTCGCCTCATCGATATCGATATGCACTGCCAATGCATATTGATCACTTACACGAATGACTGTATCATGCAGGCAAACAGGTCTTTTCCCAGGAACTTCAACAGACACAATTTGCCCATCATGGAAACCAAATTGCGAAGCATCTTTCGTATGCATATGTATATGTCTTTTTGCCACAATGAGGCCCTCGTCTTTATGGATGGAACCCTCCGGCCCAATGATCAAAATCGGTGAGCTTTTTTCCAATTTACCTGACTCGCGTACCGGAGCTTCAATTCCTAGAGCGCGGCAATCAGTTAAGGTTACCTCAATTTGTGTCTTGGTACGATATGGCCCCAGAATGGCAACATTGCTTATTTTCCCTCTGGGCCCGGCTATTTCAAGCCTCTCATTGGAAAGAAACTGCCCTGGCTGAGATAAGGGCTTTTTAAAAGTCAATTCCTTGCCTTCTCCAAACAACAAGTGAAAATCTTCTTCAGTCAGATGAAGATGCCGGGCCGATACTTCTACAAGTACTTTCACGAGATGATGTCTCCTTCTTCTGTTTATGTAATATTATCTCATCTATCCTTTTCAATTTCAATATCTGCCAGCGCATCCACCGTTTCCTTTACCTTTTCCAATGCGTTTTCCCACCGCCTGAAATCCATGGCGGTGACGTAGTATTTCTCCAGATCGTCATGACGGGCCTTGGCCTCCTTCAGGCTTTCCACCGCCCGCTGCAAAAGAAGCTCATGGGCATTGCGGTTGAAAGCCTGCTCCCGGCTGAGCCCCTGGTTCAAGGATAAAGCCTCCTGAAGGTTCAGTGTTTCCGACGGCTTATCCACCGGCCCGGTTACGATACTAAGGTGCAGGCTGGGCAAATTCAGGTGGCACAGTTCTCCCGGCAGCAGGGGATTGTACAGCCCCAGCACGGGAATGCCCCGGTTCAGTGCGATATCCCGGATTTTTGACAGGAACGGGTGTGGCGACAGCCCCCAGGGAGCAGCGATGCAGACCACACGTTCCTGCAAAAGCGTGGGCAAAAACGTCATATAGCCCCGGGGTGTGTAGGCTTCGGCAAACAGCTCCCTTTCCTGGGCCAGGCCGACGCCTGCGGGCAGCCACTTATCCGCCATCTCCTGGGCTAGTGATTCCATGGCGCCGACCGGGGTGCGCTCCCGCCATTCCCTGGTGCTGCCGTACAAAAGCGGCGCGGTGGCGCCCAGGTAATCATATACCCGTAAAAAACACCGGGCGATCTCCTCCATGGCGTCGCGGATGAGGCGGCGGCTTTTTTCCAGTTGTTCTTCACGCAGGCATTCCCCAAGATTCAAAATGCCATCCTCCGCGCCGGGCAGCACCGGATCCATCACATGTGGCGCTGTGCCGTCAATCATGGCAAAGCCAAGGCCCGGGGCGGCAATGCCGTCCAGGCTGTCGGGATCGCTGGAACAATGGAAAAATTCCACCTCCTGGTGAATCTTCTGCAGGTATTCGGCCATGCGGCGCATAAGGGTACTTTTGCCCACGCCGGGGCCTCCCTTTAAAATGATCTTGCGGCGGACCAGGTTTCTGGGTAGGATATAGGCAAAGCGGCTGTAAAACCCCTGGCTGGTATTTCCGCCGGGAAAAAAATGGCGCTCTCCTTCCATGATACACGCTCCTTTCCGTGATGGGACATTCTATGCAGGAGGAAAACAAACCATGAACCTGCTCATTGACGCGGACGCCTGCCCTGTGACGGACATCGCTTTGCGCATCGCCCATAGATTCCATGTGCCGGCGGTGCTTTTTTGCGACAGTGCCCATGTATTTTTAAGAAAAGATGTACAGGTGGTAACGGTGATGCGCGGGGCGGACAGTGTAGATTTCGCGCTTGTGAACCGCGTGACTCCGGGGAATATCGTCATCACCCAGGATTACGGGCTGGCCGCTATGTGCCTTTCCAAGGGCGCAACCGTTTTGCGCCAGGACGGGCTTATGTATACCGAAGAAAACATACTGCCGCTTCTGAATCAGCGCCACGAAGTCAAAAAACGTCTGCGGGCCGGGGGACGGGTCAGAGGCCCCAAAAAGCGGGACAGCGCGCAGGACGATGCTTTTGCCGCTGCTCTTCAAGCGCTTCTAAATGAAAATCCCGGTACAACTTTTGGTTGAATCAGGCGCTTTTGCTGTATTGCTGCTGTTTTTTGAAACACTTACCGTTGACACAATCAAGGTTTGCGGGTATAATACCTTCAAATCTTTATAGAAGCGCTTTGCTTCATTGCGATGATAGGAAGAGTAGCCGGTTTTTTTCCGTTCAAGAGAGCCGCCGCAAGGTGAAAGGGTGGCACGGAGCTTCCGGGGAAGAACAGCCTGGAGCAGCCAATCGAAAGGCGCAAGCCTAGTAGACTTGGACGGGACCGGCCCGTTTTCGCCGGGGGCAATCGCCTGTGGGCTGTTGCTGATGAGAGGGCCTTTGGCCCAGTGGGGTGGCACCGCGCAAGATCACGTCTTTCGTCCCGAATTAGGGATTGAAAGGCGTTTTTTTATACCCAAATGCTTTTGAGGCTTACGCTAAGGGGAGGAAAGACAGTTGAAGCGCACGCATTATTGTGGGGCTCTTAGGGAAGAGCACATCGGGCAATTCATAACAGCCGCGGGATGGGTGCTCAACAAGCGCGACATGGGCGGCGTTCTGTTCATTGACTTAAAAGACCGGGAAGGCGTTTTGCAGGTGGTGTTTGATGCCCGCAATGTGTCCCCGGAGCACTTCCAAATGGCGGAAGGGCTGCGCATGCAGTCGGTAATTTCCGTCTCCGGTCCCATCCGGCTTCGGGACGCGGAAACGGTGAACCCGAAAATTGCCACCGGCACGGTGGAGCTGAAGGCGGAGAAATTGGAGATCCTCTCCGTGGCCAAGCCGCTGCCCTTCTCCCTGGAGGAGGATACAAAGGTGCGGGAGGAACTGCGCCTGCAGTACCGTTTTTTGGACATCCGCCGCCCGGCCATGCTCAGCGCGCTGAAGTTCCGCCACCTTACGCAAAAGGCGGCGGAGGATTACCTGCATGCCGACGGATTTTTGCAGGTGGAAACGCCCATCCTCACCAAATCCACCCCGGAAGGTGCCCGGGACTACCTGGTGCCCAGCCGCGTGCACCCCGGCACCTTTTACGCACTGCCCCAAAGCCCTCAAATATTCAAGCAGCTTTTGATGGTGGGGGGCATCGACAAGTATTATCAGGTGGCAAGGTGCTTCAGGGATGAGGATTTGAGGGCCGACCGGCAGCCGGAGTTTACACAGGTGGATATGGAAATGTCCTTTGTGGACCAGGAGGACGTTTTAACACACCTTGTCAAGCTGTTCACCTATATTTTCAAAACCGTCATGGGCAGGGATATTCCCCATCCCTTCCTGCGCATGACCTGGCAGGAAGCCATGGACCGCTACGGCTGTGACAAGCCCGACCTGCGCTTCCAAATGCCCATCGTCGACCTTACTGACCTTGCCAAGGCCTGCTCCTTTTCCGTATTCCGGCAGGTCACCGAACAGGGCGGGCTGGTGCGGGCCATCAACTGCCGTGGCTGCGGAGAAAAGCTTGCAAGAAGCACCATTGAGGAGTTGACGGACAAGGCGGTCTCCCTGGGCGCAAAGGGCATGGCCTGGATATTGATCCGGGAAAATGGAGAAATCAACTCCATATTGCAAAAGTATTTTACCAAGGCGGAATTTACCGCACTTCTTGACCGCATGGAAGCCAAACCCGGGGATTTCATTCTCTTTTGCGCGGATAAGTTTGAAACTGTCTGCCGGGTGCTGTGCGGGCTGCGGCTGATGGTGGGGGATATGCTGGGCCTGCGCCCGAAGGATGACTTTCAGTTCGTTTTGATCACGGATTTCCCGGAGTTCGAGTACTCGCCGGAAGAAAGCCGGTTCGTAGCCGCCCATCACCCCTTCACCATGCCTTACGCGGAGGATATCCCCTACCTGGTCAGCGATCCGGGACGTGTACGGGCCCAAGCCTACGACGTGGTACTAAACGGCGTAGAGCTGGGCAGCGGCTCCATCCGTATCCATCAAAGGGACATACAGGAGAAGATGTTTCAGGCCCTGGGCTTTTCCAAGGAGGAGTCGGAGAGGCGCTTCGGATTCCTATTGAAAGCCTTCCAGTACGGCACGCCGCCCCATGGCGGGTTTGCCTTCGGCCTGGACCGGCTGGTGATGCTGTTTCTGGGTGCCGATTCCCTGCGGGATGTGATCGCTTTCCCCAAGACGAAGGATGCTTCCTGCCTGATGACCGAGGCCCCGGACTATGTGGACCAGGCGCAGCTGGATATTTTGAAGCTGGGCACCAAGCAGGGGGAGGAAAGTACCCTTAAGCGCAAAGCCGTGCCTCAAATCCAGGTGGAGCAGGTGGCGGCATTGGCAAAGCTGCATCTCACTCCCGCGGAACAAACGCGGATGGGCAGTGAATTGCAGGCCATCATCGCCTTTGCCGACCAGTTGTCGGAAGTGGATACGCAGGATGTGCCCATCACCGCCCATGTGGTTAAGGTGAGCAACGTGTTCAGGGAAGATATACCCTTCATGGAATTTGACCGTGACACGCTTTTGCAAAGCGCCCCCACCCGGGAGGGCGGCTTCATCACCGTACCCCGGACAGTGGAGTGAGGAGGGATTTTATGAGTGACATCACCCGCCTAAGCATAGTGGAGCTATCAAAACTGCTTCAATCAAAGGCTTTGTCTGCCAAGGAGGCAGCGCAATCCTATTTAAGCCGCATGGAAAAAGCGGAGCCGCATATAGGCGCATATCTCACCGTCACAGCGGAAGAAGCATTACAGACCGCCGATGATATCGACCGCCGCCGCCTGAAGGGGGAAAGTCTGCCGCCCCTTGCCGGCGTGCCCATGGGCATCAAGGATAACATCTGCACCAAGGGTATCAAAACCACCTGCGCCAGCCGTATCCTGAGCAATTTCGAGCCTGCCTATGACGCCACGGTGTACCAAAAATTGAAAGAGGCCGGGTGCGTGCTGCTGGGCAAGCTAAACATGGATGAGTTCGCCATGGGGTCCAGCACGGAAAATTCCAGCATCAAAATCACCCGCAACCCAAGGGATGTAACCCGTGTGCCCGGCGGCTCCTCCGGTGGGGCCGCGGCGGCGGTGGCGGCCAATGAAGCGCCTTTTGCCCTGGGCTCGGATACCGGCGGTTCCATCCGCCAGCCGGCTTCCTTCTGCGGTGTGGTGGGCATGAAACCCACCTACGGCTCCGTATCCCGCTACGGATTGATCGCTTTCGCCTCCTCACTGGACCAGATCGGCCCGCTGACCAGGACCGTTTCGGATTCCGCCCTGGTATTGAACGCATTGTGCGGCCATGACGGCAAGGATTCCACCTCCGTGGACCGGGACTACCCCGACCATATGTCGGAAATGCAAAAGGGTGTCAAAGGGTTGCGCATCGCCGTGCCCCAGGAGTTTTTCGGGGAAGGTTTACACGCTTCCGTTAAATCCGCGGTGGAAAAGGCGGCATCCTGGTACGCATCCCAGGGCGCTGAATTGGTTGAAGTATCGCTGCCAACGCTGAAATATGCGCTGCCTGCTTATTATGTGATCTCCTCCGCCGAGGCCTCCTCCAACCTGGCAAGGTTTGATGGGGTACGCTACGGTTACCGGGCGGAAGAGTATGAAGACTTAAGCGACCTGTACATCAAAACCCGCAGCCAGGGCTTTGGCCCGGAGGTGAAGCGCCGCATCATGCTGGGCACCTTCGCGCTAAGCGCCGGTTATTTTGATGCCTATTACAAACAGGCGCTTAAGGTGCGCACCAAGATCATGGAGGAATTTTCTAATATATTCGCCTCCTGCCAGGCGGTCTTGTCGCCGGTGGCACCCACCACCGCCTACAAAATAGGGGAAAAGACGCAAAATCCCCTGGAGATGTACCTGGGGGACATCTACACCGTGCCGGTGAGCATCGCGGGGCTTCCCGCGCTGTCCGTGCCCTGCGGGGCGGACGAAATGGGGATGCCCATCGGCATGCAATTGACGGGCCGGCCCTTCTCCGAACCGCTGCTCTATCGCATCGCCCATGCCTATGAGCAGGAAAACAGGCATGCCTTCAAGGAGGTGGCGTTTTGATGCTGAAAGATTATGAAATGGTCATCGGCCTGGAAGTGCACGTGGAGCTGAAAACAAAGTCGAAGATCTTCTGCTCCTGCCCTACAGATTTCGGCGCGGCCCCCAATACCCAGTGCTGCCCGGTCTGTATGGGCATGCCCGGCACGCTGCCGGTCTTGAACGGGGAAGTAGTTCATTTCGCCATCAAGGCGGGCCTTGCCACCAACTGTCAAATTGAGCCCTATTCCAAGCAGGACCGGAAAAATTACTTCTATCCCGACCTGCCCAAGGCGTACCAAATCTCCCAGTACGACCTGCCGCTGTGCCACCACGGCCACCTTCTCATCGAGACGCCGGAGGGGCAAAAGAAAATCGGCATTACCCGCATCCACATCGAGGAAGACGCGGGCAAGCTGATCCACGATGACAAGCGCGGAACGCTGGTGGACTGCAACCGCTGCGGCGTGCCATTGATCGAGATCGTCTCCGAGCCGGACATCCGCTCCGCGAAAGAGGCCGCTGCCTATCTGCAAAAGCTCAAGGCCGTGATCTCCTATACCGGCATATCCGACTGCAAAATGAACGAGGGCTCCCTTCGCTGCGATGTGAACCTGTCGGTACGCAAAAAGGGAGAAACAGCCCTAGGCACCCGGACGGAAATGAAAAACCTGAACTCCTTTCAATCGGTTGCAAAAGCCATTGAGCAGGAGTATATCCGCCAGGTGGAAGCGGTTGAAAAGGGCGAGAAGATCGTGCAGGAGACGCGCCGCTTTGACCAGGCAACGGGGCAAACCTATTCCATGCGCTTAAAGGAAGATGCTAACGACTACCGCTATTTCCCCGACCCGGACCTGATGCCCATCGAGACGCCGCTTACGCGCATCGAATCGCTGAGGGAGGAAATACCTGTCCTGCCGGATGCACGCAAGGCCGTATATATGCGGGATTTCGGCCTTTCGGCCTATGCAGCGGAGCAGTTGACCGGGCAAAAGGAAATTGCCGATTATTTTGAAACGGCGGCGTCATTGACCCATGCACCCGTGACCCTTTGCAACCTGCTTATCACGGAGATCTTCCGTTTGCTGCCGCCGGAAAGCGTGGATATCCCCATTGCACCCGCTCATCTGGCCAAGCTGGCCGGCCTGATTGATGAAGGCCAGGTCAACTCCTCCGCCGGCAAAAAGGTGCTGGCCATCATGTGGGAGCAGGACCGTGACCCGGAGGAGATCATAAGCGAGCAGGGGTTATACCAGTTAAGCGACAGCGATGCCCTTTTGTCTGCCGTGAAGGAGGCCATCGCCCAAAACCCGAAGATGCTGGAAGGCTATAAAAAGGGGAAGGTCAACATGTTAAAGGCGCTGATGGGGCAGGCAATGGCCATTACCCAGGGCAAGGCCAACCCGGTGAAGCTGCAGGAACTCTTGCAAGTGGAGCTGGACAAAGCATAACCGTTTTAGAGAAAATTTTCACAAGCTTGTTGATATTATATTAACAATAGTGTATGATATGGAAAGTAGACGGAGCGTCTGTCTCCTGCTAATGAAAGGGGTATACTCTCATGAAGAAGCTGCTTGTCCTTGCTCTTGCCCTGGTTCTGTCCACTACCCTTATCGCCGGCGCCATGGCCGATACCCTCGGTTTGGGTGTTGTCACCGGTATCGGTTCCTCCAAGGCCGCCACTGCGGAAGCCGATGGCGTTGCCCAGGTGAATACCACCATCTGCACCGTGATAGTGGATGACAGCGGCGTCATCACCGCTGCTATCTTTGACGTGGCCCAGACCAAGGTGGGCTTCAATGCCAAGGGCGAAATCACCGCCGATTTGGCCGCCGCTTTCCAAAGCAAGCAGGAATTGAAGGAAGCCTACGGCATGAAGAAGGCCTCCCCCATCGGCAAAGAATGGAACGAGCAGGCCGATGCTCTGTCCGCTTTCTGCACCGGCAAAACGCTGGAGCAGGTGCTGGCCGGCGTCAGCGAAGACAAGAACAGTGCCGTGGCCGAAGACCTGAAAGCCGGCGCCACCATGCATCTGGTTGAGCTGATCGAAGCGCTGGAGAAGGCCTACGCCCAGGCCACCGCGAAGTAAGTTTTAAAAAGGTACTTGATTTCAATCGTACAAAAGAAACTTTTGCTGCCCACGGCGTTGCCGTGGGCAGTTGGGTTTATGATAGGGTTTATGATATAATACTGGAGATGCAAAATACGCGGGCGACCACAGGTCGCCCCTACGAGATGCAAAATATACGGGCGACCACAGGTCGCCCCTACGGATGGCATAACACAATATAAAAAATAAAGCATATTTGTAGGGGCGAACTGCGTTCGCCCGCAAAATAAAACATTTTGCAATTGCCTTACCATTTGCGCCAAGGAGGCCATCATGAAAAAAGTCCTGCGCTTGTTGCTGACAGCCCTGCTCATACCGGTATTTGTCCTGTTCCCCAGCGCTAAGGCGGCGGAACCCAAGCGCTTCACCAACCATTTTTTCAATGCATTCGATACCATTATATCTCTGATCGGCTACGCGCCGGATCAGGAAACATTCGACAGCGCATTCCAAACGGTACAGGACCGTTTTATCTACCTGCACCGCCTGTTTGATAAATATAATGCTTACGAGGGCATCAACAATATATATACCGTCAACGAGAAGGCGGCGCAGGAACCGGTCAAAGTGGCGCCGGAATTGATGGAAGTGCTTGTTTACTGCCGCGATATGCAGAAAAAGTATCCCGGTACAACAAATATCGCCTTGGGCAGCGTGCTGAACATCTGGCATGACCACCGGGATATCGCCGAAAACGATCCGGCAAACGCTACCGTTCCGGAGCTTGCAGATTTGCAGGCAGCCGCCGCCCATACGGATATGGACAAGGTGATCCTGGACGAGGAAAACAGCACCGTATTTTTTGAAGACCCTGAATTGTCTCTGGACGTAGGCGCGGTAGCCAAGGGGTATGCCGCGGAATCGGCGGCCCAGCAGCTCCTTTCCTCCCCTATGACATCCTTCATCATCAATGCCGGGGGAAATGTGCGGGCCGGCGACAAGCCCCAGGATGGGCGCAACGCCTGGGGCGTGGGCATCCAGGATCCGTTTTCGTCCGCCTATTCCGATGCGCCGCCTGTGGAAACGCTGTTCCTGCGCGATTTGAGCGTTGTCACCAGCGGTATCAACGAACGGTATTATGAGATAGATGGTGTCCGCTATCATCATCTCATCGATCCGGATACGCTTTTTCCCGCCCGGCACATGGCCTCCGTCACCATCGTGACGGAAAGTTCCACATTGGCGGATTTCCTGTCCACCACGCTGTTTATGATGCCTTATGAGGAAGGGCGCGCACTCATCGATTCCCTGCCTGAAGTGGACGCGCTGTGGGTGCTTTTGGACGGTACCATCCAGATGACGGACGGTCTTAGCTCCATTGCGTTATCCAAGGGCGCCACTGCGCAGTAATCATTGGCGGCGAAGGACGCGATCAAAAAAGGAATACACATGACAAGAGTAGAATTGTATGAACGTATCTATGCTCTGGCCGCCTTGATTCCGCCTGGCAAGGTATTAACCTACGGCCAGCTGGCTTTTCTCGCCGGCGTCCCAAGGGGCGGACGTCTGGCAGGCCAGGCCATGGCCAACGTGAAAGAGGGGCGCAATATTCCCTGCCACCGGGTGGTGAATATTAAGGGGCGCTGCGCACCGGGATATATTGCGCAGCAGGCGCTGCTCAAAGCGGAAGGAGTTGCCTTTTTGAAAGACGGCCGGGTGGACATGAAGCGTCACTTGTGGAATCCGTCAGAAATGGCGCTTTGAAACGCTAAATTATGTAAAATCCTTGATTCTATGGAAATTATAATGATTTTGCAACCAAAAGTTGCTGCTTTGAAAAGCAAAGTAGGTGGCGCAACCGGCAGGGAAACCGTTATACTTTGGCCGTACCAACAAGAAAGGATGCATCAACATGAACGTGGAAATCGCCAATCGCCTCGTCCAGCTTCGCAAGCAAAGCAACCTTTCCCAGGAAGAACTGGCCATGCGGCTGGGCATCAGCAGGCAGGCGGTCTCCAAATGGGAGCGCGCGGAATCCTCCCCCGA
>JAEZQK010000032.1 GCA_023413135.1 Bacillota bacterium | reverse complement strand
CTTCTGTTCTATAACAGGGTCCGCATCCATGCATCCCTGGAGTATCTTTCCCCGGTGGATTTCGAAAATGAAAACTCCGGTTTCTCTATGGTTTCGTAACTCCCACTCTTGGCATTTGTCCGCTATTTCGGAACCAGATCACGGCCGGACTGATATATGGAGTGGACGGCGGGAGCAAGCCCCCGCCTTATAGTATTCAAATTCTACAGTCCACAAAATCATAACTTCTGTAGTTGACAATCCACTAGTGGACTTTCAACTACAGAAGTAACGAATATCACAATCCCCGGCAGAAAGGCCAACAAGCAAACGGTGCCGTAGGGGCGAAGATCAATGGGTTTATCAAGCAATCGCAATCCCTGACGGGGAAGGCAACAAACATACGGCGTCATAGGTCGATTATCAAATTTCCCGCTTATGCTTGGTACCTGGGATGCAATAGAATTTGCAATCACCTACATTCCGCAACTTCTGTAGTTGACAAACCATCACCACCTGTACTGAGGTTTTTCTGTGAGAACATACTTTTTAAAAACGGACCGCATCGGCTTTTCCATGTGGACAAAAGAAGATGCCGCCCTCGCCTTTTCCTTGTGGGGAGAAGGCGGGGTGACGCGCTACCTATGCGCCACGGGCAGGTTCAGCGAGCAGGATGTAAAAAAGCGGCTGGCCCTGGAGATAGAAAACGGCACCCGCTTTGGCATACAGTATTGGCCCATCTTTTCCATGGAGGATGGCACATTTCTCGGCTGCTGCGGGCTTCGGCCCCATGACATCGAAAAGGGTATTTATGAACTTGGCTTTCACTTAAGACAGGAGCACTGGGGCAAAGGCTATGCATCGGAAGCCGCCAGGGCCGTAATCGCTTATTCCTTTGGTACGTTGCAGGCGTCCAATCTGATCGCAGGGCATCATCCCCAAAACAACGCTTCTCAAAATGTGCTTTTGAAGCTTGGCTTTCACCGGATCAGCGATGCCTACTACCCACCCACAGGACTTTATCACGCTGCATATATGTACCGCCTGCCCGGTCAATAAACAAACAACCATATATCAGCCCCCGGACTATGCCGGGGGTTTTTGCACCAATTGCCCGAATTTGGGTTTGTGATCCGTTATATTGATGTAAGCCGGAAGGCATACAGCCGCCATCTGCCGCATAGGGTTAGGCAAAAGGTGGTGGCATAAGCATGAGCAATAAACCCATGCGTTTGAAACCAAAAGGACTGTTATCCGGCGCGCCAGAGGTAAAAAGAGAGGAGAAGCGCATCGGTGTCTTGCAAAAGGCGGCGGCCGCCGCGGGCAAGTTCTTCCGGAATTTGGGCAAGGCGCTGCGCAGCCAGACCGCAGGACAACTGGCGTTGTGCCTGTGCCTGGCCGCCATGTCCGTACTATATGCCGGTGGGCTGAAAGATGAATCGATTACGGTTCTCAGTCACAAGCGACAACTGCCTGTGTACAGCGTGGCAAGAAACGACAAGGTTGTATCCATCAGCTTCGACGCCGCCTGGGGCGGCGATCAGACCAAACCTCTTTTGGACATCTTGGACAAATACGATGTGAAGACCACCTTCTTCCTGGTGGGTTTCTGGGTGGATAAATATCCTGAACTTATAAAGGAAATGGTAGCACGAGGCCATGAGATTGGCAATCATTCTGCAAGTCATCCCCACATGAGCCAGCTGGACGAGGCAAAAATCAAAGAAGAACTGCGGATAATGAGCGATAAGGTGGAAAGAATAACGGGTGTTCGCCCCACCTTGTTCCGCCCTCCCTATGGGGATTACAACGACAAGGTGGTTCTTACGAGCCGGGCAGAGGGGTATGAGGTAGTACAGTGGAGCGTGGACTCCCTGGATTGGAAAAATCGCGGAACCGCCGATATCATCAAGCAATGCACAACGAACGTGCAAAACGGCGACATCGTACTGTTCCACAATGACGCGCAGTACATACTTCAGGCGCTGCCCACAGTCATAGAGCATTATCAAGGCTTGGGCTACAAAATCATACCTGTCTCCCAGATTCTACTTAACGGAGAAACAGTAATTGACGTGCAGGGGAAGCAGCATCCTGTCCCATCTCCCACCCCTGCACCAGCGAGGTGAATTGCAATGGAAGAAACGGGCAACCTGTTACGTTTAGGCGGCACGCTGGCGACCCAACCTGTTTATGGTCATGAGGTGTTTGCAGAACAATTCTATTATGCCACCCTGTCCGTGCCGCGTCTGTCAGGTGCGGAGGACCTGCTTCCCATCACCATCAGTGAACGGTTAATGGAAAACAAGGGGCTTTGTCCCGGCACGCCCCTGGCGCTGGAAGGGCAACTCCGAAGCTACAACAAAGTAGTGGAAGGCGCAGGGCGCCTGCTCATCACCGGCTTTGTGCAGCGGCTGCTTGCCCCGGATGAGCTTACCAATCCCAACCAGGTGCAGCTTTACGGTGCGCTTTGCAAGGCGCCCTCCTACCGCACCACCCCATTTGGCAGAGAGATTTGTGATCTGATGCTGGCGGTGAACCGCGCCTATGGGAAAAGCGACTATATCCCCTGCATCACCTGGGGCCGTACCGCCCGTTTTGCCAGCCATCTGCAAGTAGGCGACCATGTGCAGGTACAGGGGCGCTTTCAAAGCCGTGCCTATCAAAAACAGCTGGCCGATGGCACCATTCTCAACAAAACCGCCTATGAAGTCTCCGTGGGCCGCCTGACGCTACTCAAGCAGGGCCGCCAGGAAGAGGAAGAACTGCCGCTGCCGGAAGGAATTGCCTATCAAGCCTCGCAGGAATTACTGGGTCAATAACAGGTAACTACCGTATTTAGATGTGCATAAAGATGGGCTTGCACCCCTCCCAGCCTTGCGGTAAGGAGGATGCAAGCCCGTTTATTGGCCGCAGCACACCGGCGGTCTCTATTCCGTTATTAAAAGCTCCCGGATAACACGCTCCAGCGCGCCGCCCAATTCCTGTACGGCGGATAGCATCTCCTCCGTCATCTCCGTGTCGAATGCGATGCTCTTGTACTGGATGCCCAGCAGCGTCACGTCCGCTTCCGTTTCCTGGGCCAGATAGCGGATCATGACCCGAAGGGGCAGCATGTGGGAGCAAAAGGTGGGTCCGCCCACGTCCTCCGGCCGGATCTCCACAATGCTGCCCGGCGTTTCCCCAACATCCGCCGCGTCGATCACCAGTAAATGGGTGGGACAAAACTGCTTGATCTTTCCGCTGTAATTTTCAGGCGCCGTTTCACCGGGGCAGAGCAATAGCTCCGGGCAATGCAATGCGTCAAACGCTGCCTGCAGTTTTTCCACAATGCGCATGCCGGCCGCATCGTCGCCCCGGAGCGTGGAACCGGCCCCCAGCACAGCAAGCCTCTGCGCTCCCATGAGCCTTTCCTTTAAAAAAGAGTAAATGCACGCCAACTAAATATCCACCTTCAAAGACGCTTTGTCGCGGCTGGCCAATTCAAAATGGTTGGTGTTTTGGAGCGCGTCCTTATTGCAGGAGTCCACGCACTGGCCGCAATATATGCACTTATCCATCTGTACGGTGGCCTTGAACTGCTTTTCGGCCACTTTTTCGATGGTGATGGCGCTACTTGGGCAAACGCGCATGCAAAGCTTGCAGCCCACGCACTTTTCGCTGTCAAACTTCAAAGCGCCGCGAAAATTATCCGCCACTTTCGCTTTCACAGCAGGATACAAAACCGTATTCGACTTTTTCACCAGCATCCCCATCAAATAGGGAACCATTTTGCCAAGGGTTTTCATGTGAACAGAACTCCTCTAACGATCATGTCGATCAATATCTGCAAAATCGAAATCGGCGCCAGCACCTTCCAGCAAAAGCTGATCATCTGGTCCAGACGGAACCTGGCCAGGGCTGCACGCATCAGCGCCAGCAGGAATACCACGCCAAAGACCTTTACAAGGAACAGCAAAAAGCCGATAAGCGCGTTGTCATGAATGAAAATGGGGAAGAAGATGGCGGCGATGAGTGCGGAAATAACCACCAATTCGGCGTTGAGCGTCATCTTGAACATCCCCAGGAACCTTCCCGAGTATTCGGTAAAGGTGCCGCCGACGATTTCCGTTTCCGCATCGGGGATGTCGAAGGGCACCCGCTCCAGCTTGCCTTGCGCGGAAAAGATGGATACCAATAGTCCCGGCAGGTTCACAAGGATCAGCCAGGGGTTTTCATGATAGAACACCGCCATGCCGCTGATGGACCAGGTCCCGGCCAGAAGCGCAGGGCCCAGAAGCGCCATATAAAAGGGTACCTCGTAAGCAAAAAGCTGCGTCATGGCACGGATGGCGCCGATTTCGGCGTACAGGGAAGTTGAAAACCAGCCCGCCAGGAAAAACGCCATGGTGGGGACGGTTAGAAAATACATCACCACTATGAGGTCACTGTCAAAGGGCTGCAGCGAATGGGTGCTCCAAATAGGAACATACAGAAACGATGCTGCGGTAGCCGCCAGCGCAAACACGGGGATCAGGCCGAACAGCCGGGAATCCGCCTCCCTGGGGATCACCGTCTCCTTGGACAGAAGCTTTATCAAGTCGGCCAACGGCTGGTACCAGGGCGGCCCCACCCGGTTTTGCAGCCGGGCATACAGCTTCCTGTCTACATATTCAAACACCAAGGAGATAACGCTTAAGAATAGGAACCCCGGATAAACAAGAATATGGAACAGGGCAAGCCCCACGGTCATCAATCCTCTTTCCTGCTTTTGCGGATGGTCGAAATCATGCGGCGGAATGAAAATCAAAAGCCATTATACTGCCCAAAGCAATCAGCGGTTCCCAAAGTCAAAGCCTTGCTTTCCATACCAGTCAATACTGTACTTGCGCAGCCCCTCCCAATTGAACATGTTTTCCCTGCCGGAAGAGGCATCCTGTACCCTGATCATTCTGTCGGTGCAGGAGAAGCATGGGTCGATGGCCGCGATGATGATGGGCACGTCCGCCAGGTATCCGCCCTCGATCATGTGTGCAATTGCGGCAGAGTTGGCCAGCGTGGGGGCTCGCACCTTTACGCGTTCCGGCTTGTCGGTGCCGTTGGAACGGACATAGTGCATGTCCTCGCCCCTGGGCGCTTCATAACGGCTGACGGCCTCGCCTGCCGGAATTCTGGCGGGCACTTTTACGCTCAGCGGCCCATCCGGCATTTCCTTGATCACCTGACGGCAAATCTTGTAGCTTTCCATCAGCTCAAGAACCCTAACGACCGTTCTGCCGAACACGTCGGCATGATCGTCCGTGATCACCTTGAAATCAAGCTCGCCATAGATGCCATAGGGATCATCCTTGCGCACGTCCCGCGCTACGCCGGAAGCCCGGAGCACCGGTCCGACAGCGCCGAACTTCAGCCCGTCTTCCTTGGAAAGCTTGCCCACGCCGGAAAGCCGAAGTACGACGGTCCGCTCTTCCAAAACAGTCTTCTTGTAATACTCGGTGCGTGCCTGCAACTGATCCAGCGCTTCCAGAACCTTTTGCGCCTGTTCCGGCGTAATATCCCTGCGCACGCCGCCCAGGGTATTCATGCCATAGTTGACCCGGTTGCCGGTGAGCATCTCCAGGATATCCATCACGATCTCCCGGTCTTTCCAGGCATACATGAACAGCGTCATGAAGCCGATCTCGTGGCCGGCAATGCCCAGCCATAATAGATGGCTGTGTATGCGCTCCAGTTCACCGATCAGCGCACGCAAGTACAGCGCCCTTCTGGGCACCTCCACCCCGGCAATGGCTTCCACCGTCTGCACATAGCAGGTGGAATGGGAATGGGAACATATGCCGCAAATGCGCTCCAGAAGATAAATATTCTGAAGATACGTCCTGCTCTCGGTCGCCTTTTCCATGCCCCTGTGGTTATATCCAATGCCGACGGCGGCCGCCGCCACGCGCTCACCTTCCAGGAGCAGGGTAAAGCTTTCCGGCTCTTCCAGAGCGGGATGCTGCGGACCCAGGGGAACTACCATCTTAGCCATACAAGCACTCCTACTCTTCGATCTTGCGCATATCCGGCGTCCAATCCTTGCGCAGGGGATACTGCCCTTCGGGCCAGTTATCGGGCAGCGGATACTGCCTGCCCTCCGGCAGCCCTTCCACCTTTACGCCAAGCAGGCCCTCCAGCTCCCGCTCATAGAACGTGGCGCCATTATAAATGGGCAGCACGGACGCTATGACGGGATTATCTTTGGATGCCTTGCGCTTTAAGTTTAGCAGTATGCCGTCTGCATTGGCGATGTGATACAGGAACTCAAAGTCCGTGCCGTTATCCAGCCCCGTGATGGTGCACAGGTGAGAAAACCCCAGGTCACCCGCGGCATAGCGCAGAACATCCATAAAGATGTCGCCGGGCACATCCACAAAAATCCTGCGGGTGGCCACTTTCGCATTTGCCGCATCCAGGCTGTGGAATTGTTCCGCCAGGCGGCTTACAATAAGCGTTTCCTTCTCCAAAGCGATCACCTCCAGGTCACTTTTTCAAACCTTCAAGCAATTTCACAACACCGTCGATAATCGCTTCCGGCTTGGCCGGGCAGCCGGGAACATACATATCCACCGGTATGGCGGTATCGACCCCGCCCTCCACGCAATAGCAGCCCGCATACACGCCGGCCGAGCAGGCGCAGGTGCCTACAGCCACCACAAACTTGGGCTCGGGCATCTGCTCATAAATGGTTTTCAACCGTTCTTTCTGCTGCACTGTCACTGGCCCGGAGCAGATCAGCACATCGGCATGCCGGGGAGTACCTTTCAACTGCACGCCGAACCGTTCCACATCATACCTGGGCGTAAGGGCTGCCAGCAATTCAATATCGCAGGCGTTACAGGCCCCCGAATTAAAGTGGATGATCCACGGCGATTTTAATCGGGCCCAGTTGATAATTCTGTCTACCGTTGTCATGGTACTACCTCCGCAGCAGCATGAACAGTGCCAGCACCGTCACGCCAAGATATACCGCCGACGTAATGGTGAGCCCGCCGGGGTCTGTGGCCACCACCAGCGCAACCACGTGCATAATGGTAAAGAAGAAGGCAAATTTGAAAAACTGGGAATACTCCGGCTGCCCCTGATTTTCCGGCATGTCCTCGCCGCAGGCATAGGCTTTTAACTTGCCGTGGGATTCCGTTCCACGGGCCGCAATCCTTTTGGATACGGCGGACAGCCCCAGAGACAGGAACAGATAGATCAAAAACGTGATGGGCGGCGCCAAAAGAATGGTTTGCATAAATGGCCTCCAATATAGCAAGCTGTCCTTATTGTTTCTGCGAAACTGCTAGCCTTTCAGATTGTTGAGCTTTTTTGTGTCCAGCGTTCCGTTGGCCTTGTACACCCCAAAGAGGATGCCCACCGCCACCACCAGGATCATGACTTCAATGACGATAATGGTTACAACATACGCCTGGGCGGCGGCCATGTTTCCGGTCATATAGCCCGCGCCTATCATGAGCAGCGTCACAGACTTGGTGAGGATTTCCACCGAAATCAGGATGCGCATGAGGTTGCGGGTCACTACCATGCTGTAGAAGCCCACTGCCAGCAGCAGCACCGCCGCAATAATGAAAAGGGTGAACAAAAGCGTCATTTCGCGTCACTCTCCTTGAAAAAGATCAGAACGCCGTATACCCCGGCCAGGATGATGATGATCTGCCCCAGCAGATCCACCTGCCGCTTGTTCCAGAAGAAATTCTGTTCCGTGACGGCGCTCATGGGCGCGGCGTAAGGAATCAGCGCATCCAGATGAGGCCAGATGGCAAACAGCGCCGCAGCCAGGAGTACGATCAAAATCACAGGCAGCCAAACGAACCGCCGGCGCCTTTCCTTTTGCATCTGAGCAATTTCTTCCTTGCTGCGAAGCCGTGTCATGCTGATGGCGCTGATGAAAACCACCGTAATCAGCCCAGCGCATACGGAAAGCTCAAATACCGCCGCCAAAGGCGCATTGAGCAAAAACATGATCACGGAAAGAATCGCGCTTACCACCGCCAGCGCTATGGACGCTTTCAACAGGTCACGTAATATAATGCACACTGTGGCGGAAACCACCAGGCCCGCAAGCAAAAGAATCATTACCGTCAGGTTCAAGCGCAGTCACCCTCCATCGAAAATGCTTTAGCCCGTTCAAATCAGGCCCTTGCCCTGCAAAAACACAAACAGAATCGGAAACAAAAGCCCCGCCAGCACATTGACGGCCGACAAAAGCACCTGCACAAACCGCATGCTGCCGCCGCATTCCTTGGCTTCCTGCATGTTTTGAGGAACCTTGCCGAAAAAGACTTTCTTTTGCAAAAGCAGGAAGTAGCCAAGCGTCAAGGCGCTTAAGCACAGCGCAGCAATGGCCAGCCCGGGCGACACCTGCCATACGGCCATTACGATAACCAGCTTGCTCCAGAACCCCGAAAGCGGCGGAATGCCCGCCATGGACAAAAGCCCGAGCACGGAGCTTACGCCCGTTACCGGCATCTTTTGAGCCAGGCCGCCCATTTGATCCATGTCCCTGGTGCCCGTCCCATGCAGGATGGCCGCAGCATCCACGAACAGAAGCGATTTAAAGGTGGCATGGTTGAAAAAGTGCATCACCGCGCCCAGGAAGCCCAATGCGGAGCCTGTGGAAGCACCGAGTATGATATACCCAATTTGACTGACGCTGGAAAACGCCAGCATCCGCTTGATATCGGTCTGCCCCATGGCTCCCAGCGCTCCCACCGCGATGGAGGTTAGGCCCAGGATGGACAGAACGCTGCCCAGCGCGGGATTAGACAAAAACACATCCCTGAAGATGCGCATCAGCGCATACACGCCGGAAACCTTGATGACCACGCCCGCCAGCATCACCGACACGGGTGAGGGCGCGGAAGAGTGGGCGTCAGGCACCCAGGTGTGGAAAGGAACGACGCCGGATTTGATGGACAGCGCCACCGTGTAAAGCACGAAAGCGGCCAGCAGCGCCACAGGATAGGCACCCTGGTGGGCGGCCACATAAGCTGCGATGGCGGAGAAAGAGGTGTCCCCCGTCAAGGCAAACAAGAGCACAATGGACATCAGCATCATGATGGTGGCCAGCGCCGACATCATGTAATACTTGAACGCACCCTCCAATTCATCCCGCTTTTTGTTAATGGCGATCAGCAGGAACGAGGAAGTGGCAGTGACCTCAATGAACACGTACAGGCTGAACACGTCGGTAACCATCACCACGCCGTTCATGCCCATCATGAGCAGCAATACGGCGCTGCCGAAGTTGAACCGGGAGGTCTTTATCGTAGACCCGGCCACCATGAGGGTGATAAAGGCAATGAAGCCGATAATGAAAAGCACCACGGCGCTGAACAGGTCCACCGAAAAGGTACCGAAAAATTCGGACCGAAGGGCAGCCCCGGAGCTTACGCAGCGGGCTACATCCACACCGGCCAGCGTAAGCTGGAAAACCGCGGCGGTCATGCCGGCCCACATAGCAGCCCGGCGGTCATTCCATGTGTAAATATTCAGGACCACCACCGCTAAAAGGGGAATCGCTATAAATAGAAGCGGCACTGTTCTTCCCTCCTGCAAAATGCGCTCGCGTTATGCCATCCGGCTTACAAGGACATAAGGAACAGGGCGGTTATAAGGACTAAGCCCATCAACACCCAAAGGGCGTAGCGCGACTGGCTTCCGTTGTGGGCACGCTTTAAGAGATTGGAGAAGAACCCGACAAAGCGAACCACCGCAACATCGTAAAACCAGCTGATCCCGTCATTGATCTTCAGCGAGAGCGATGCATACCCCCGGATCACATATCCACCCAGATGATAGGGATCGAAGTACTTCTTCTGCGCCATGTGGTAGATGGTTTTCAGCACGGGCGCGTCGTGGTAATGGTCCGCCGATGAAAGCCCCGCTCCTGTCCGCCTGAAGCCGCGATAATGATCCCAGGTTGCCAGCAGCAGCGAAGCCGCGGAAATCCCCACCAGCAGCCAATTGGTATGGCCGCCGATATGCTCGCCCGCCTCTGCCCCATGGCCAAGGATAGGCTCGAAAACATGGGAAATCATAAAGCTCTTCCCAAACCCCAGAACCAGGCAGGATACCGCCAGCACCGCCATGGGGATAAGCATGCCAAGCGGCGCTTCCTTTACATCTTTTGTTTCTTTTGTGGGCTTGCCCAGGAAAACGGCATGGCCAAGCTTGAGGAAAGAGATGGGGGTAAAAAACGCGCCTATTGCCGCAATAATATAGAAGATAATATTGCTTTCCAACGCGCCGTCGAAAATCAATTCCTTGGAAAAAAAGCCGTTGGTGAGCGGGAAACCCGCAATGGAAGCCGCTGCCACCAGGAAGCAGATGAAGGTCACGGGCATTTTTTTGCCCAGGCCGCTGATATGATGAAGGTCGGTGGTCCCCGCCTGCTTTTCCACCGCGCCTGCGGTCAGGAAAAGGCAGCATTTGTAGACGGCATTGTTCAGCATGTGGAACAGGCCGCCCACGATACCCACGGGCAAACCTGTGCCGATGCCCAGGATCATATAGCCCACCTGGCTGACCGCATGGTAGGACAGCAGGCGCTTGAAATCCTTTTGCACCAGCGCCATCATGACCGCCAGGAGAATGGTGGCTGCGCCAAGGATCATCAAAACCAGGCTCATGGGCGAACCGTGCTCGAATTCAAACAGGTCCAGGCAAATCCGTGAAACCAGGTAGATGCCCAGCAGCTTTTCCAGCGCGCCAGGCAGAAATGCCATAAAAGGCATGGGGGCGTCATCCGCCGCGTCGGGAATCCAGGTATGAAAGGGCATGGAACCCGCCTTCGAAACAGCGCCAACCATCAGCAGGACAAATGCCAAAGTCCCCCACCCTGTGATGGGCAGGCGGATCTGGTCCATGGTCAGCGTCTTGGCCAGATATCCCGCTATGCCTATCCCCAGCATCATCATAAGGTCCGTAAGGCCGGCGATGACCACCGCCTTTACGGAGGTCTTGTAGGCCTTTTTGCCGCCCACCATGATCAAAACAAACATGGTGGCCAGTATGCCTTCCCAGAAGAAGAGCATCACCGCCAGGTTGTTGGCCAGCACCGCGCCGTTTACAAGCGCCAGGGTAAAGAGCATGCAGGCGAAAAACAGCTTGGTGCCGGATTTGCCCTTCATAAACACGGTGGTATACAAAACCACAAGGAATGACAAAGCGGCGGCGGCTAAAAGGATAAAGCCGCTGAAGTGATACAATTTTAAAGAGAAATCAATTTGAAAGCCGGCAAAGGGCCGCTCAAATATAAGTTCCTTGCCGGAAGCAATCAGGTTCAAAACAAGATTCCCTGCAAAGCCCAACAGGACTACCGCTTCCTTGACGCCCTTGAGCCTACTGGGCACCAGCAAAGTCAAAACACCAAAGGCTGCCGGAAGAAGGATTATCCAAAGGAGAAGGGACGATGCGCCGTACTCGTTCATTTTACGATCACCGCCATTTGCTGCACAATTGCGTTCACAAGGTTCGCCGGATAATAGATCAAGAGGCCGCTGCCAATAGAAAGCACCGCCAGCAGCGCCACGGAGAACACCATGCTTCCGCTGCCCTCATGCGGAACGTGCTCCATCTTCGTTTCGCCCAGGAACACCTTGACAAAGACCCGAAGCAGGTAGATCACGGTCATTACGGCGCCCACGATAAACACCATGGCGATGTAGGGGTGCCCCGCCTCCACCGCCCCGTTTACCACCATATACTTTGAAAAGAAACCCCCGAAGGGCGGAACGCCCATGACCGAGAACGCGCACAGGAAAAAGGAAACAGCCGTCCACGGCATGGTTTTGGAAAGCCCGCCCAGCTTGCGGATATCCTTGGTGTGGCAGCTATGCTCCACAATGCCCGCGCATAGGAACAGCCCGGCCTTGGAGATGGCGTGCATGAGGATGTACATCAGTCCCCCGGCCAGCGCCAGTTCTCCGCCCACCGACAGCCCCAGCAGGATGAACCCGATCTGGCTGACAGTGGAATAGGCAATGATACGTTTGATATCGTTTTCCGCGATAGCGGCCCCGGCGGAAAGGATCGCGCTGACAGCCGCAATCACCGGCACCGCCGTGTGCCAAAGCTGATCCACCGCAAAGTTCACCACGAAGAGCCTGGTGAACACATACACGCCGATTTTCACCAGCACCGCCGCGTGCAATAGTGCCGTGGCAGGGGTGGGGGCCACGCCGGCGTCGGCGATCCAGGAGTGCAGCGGCAGCGTAGCGGATTTGGAAAGAATGCCAAACAGGATCAAAATCACCGCGGCATTCGAAATTTCCTTGCCGCGAAGCAGTGTCAAATCCATGGTGCCATACTGCTGGTAAACGAGCAAGAATCCACCCAGCATGATCAACGCACCCACGCCGGTGATCAGAAATGCCTTGTTGGCGCGGCGAACATACTCCTTTTCCCTAAAGAAGCCGATCAACCGCCAGCAGCAAACTGCCGATATTTCCCAGAAGACGTACAGGAAAATCAGGTTGGTGGTGAGCGTGATGCCCATCATGGCTCCGATAAACAGCACAACGAACAAATAATACTCATTCTGGTTTTCGGCGTGCTTCACATAACCGTAGGAGTACAATACGATAATCAAACCTAAAAAGGAAGAAGCAAGCGCCATAAAAACAGCCAGGCCATCCGCCAAAAAGCCGAAGCTCAACCCCAGCGGCAGCGACACGCTGAAATATGGAGGTGTTTGAGAGAGAGCCGCGGGCAGTATGGAGACAAGCAGTCCGAAAGGAACCAGCACAAAAAGCAGGGCAAGCGCATTGCGAAACTTTTGGGAGGCTTTCCCCGCAATGGGCAGGAGAAACGAACCTGCCAAAGGCACAAGCACCACCGATAGCAAAAGGGTTTGACTCGCCATTTCCATCTTTACCCCCAGCGTAATATCATGGCAGCGTCCAGCGATATGACTCCGCATGGTCAAGGCGCCGGTAGGCGGTTACCCGCCGCGGCGCCCCAAAACCGAAATCCATTATATGACTGTATGTGTATTCCGTCAATGGCAACCGCTGGTCATTTTGTGTATTTTCTAATAGTTAATACTTTAACAAACTTGAATCCCTTTCGGAATGCGTATATAATGGGCTGTGCTCAGGCTTAGCCGGGCATAAAGGAGAACCGGGCGGATGCACGAATACGGCCTTACCAAACAGATCGTGAAAATCGTGAACGACGCGGCGCAAAAAAACGGCGCCGTAAAAGTGAATGCCGTGCACCTTGTGGTGGGCGAAAACACGAGCATCATCCCGGAATCCATTCAAATGTACTTTGACATGATCGCAAAAGATACGGCCGCCCAGGGGGCAAAGCTGCATGTGCGCTTAATAAAGGCGGAAATGCGCTGTCCCCGGTGCCAGAATAACTTCCAGCGGCCCCGCTTTTCCTTTGCCTGTCCCGTATGCGGTACATTGGGTACTCCCACGGACATCGGCAACGAGTTTTATGTGGAAAGCCTAGAGATTGATGACCATTTATAGAAAGGAATCAAACTGCATGAGCTCCAAAGACGTCACCATCATGGAGAATATCAATGCGGAAAACGACCGCATCGCGGAAGGGATACAAAACCGTTTGCATAAAGGCGGCATCTATGCCGTGAACGTCATCGGCGCACCCGGCGTCGGCAAAACCTCCAGCCTCATCCGCATTATTGGCGGCCTGAAGGACATCAAGGCTTACGTGATCGAGGGGGATATCCAATCGGATATCGACACGGAGAAGCTTCAAAAGCTGGGCATCGAGGCTGTGCAGATCCATACCGGCGGGGCCTGCCACATCGACGGCGTGCTGATCGAAAACACGCTGGATAAGCTGACCCTTGACCAAAAGGGCGTACTCTTCATCGAAAACATCGGCAATCTGGTGTGCCCTGCCGAATTCAACATCGGCGAAGACATCAAACTTCTGATCGTAACGGTGGCCGAAGGCGCCGACAAGCCCTACAAATATCCTCTGGCTTTTGAAAAGGCGGAGGCAATCCTTTTAAACAAGGCGGATTTGGCCCCCTATGTAGACTTCGACATGGATTATTTCACAAAAGGCATCAGGGCATTGAATCCCAACGCGCCCATATTCTTAGTATCCGCAAAAACAGGCGAAGGTTTTCAAGAGGTCAGTCAATGGTTAAGGTCCAGGCTGTAAAAGCGGTCATCCACATCTATGGCGTAGTGCAGGGCGTGGGGTTCCGGCCCTTCGTTAAGCGGCTGGCCAGGGAGTATCATCTGAACGGTTCGGTCCAAAATGTGTTGGGCCATGTAGCCATCGAAGCCTATACAGACGCGCAAAGCCTTGCCCGCTTTGTACAAGCCATTGGGGAACGCAAGCCGGAGGGCAGCCATATCTCAAGCCTTCAACAGCATATACGGCCGCTGCCGGAGGGGGAGGAAATCCCCGCCGGCTTTGTGATTTTGACCAGCGGACATGAAGGGGAAGGCCCGGTAATGCCCACGCCCGATCTTGCCGTTTGTTCCGGCTGCCTTCGGGAATTGTATACCCCAGGCGATCCCCGGTATTTGAATCCCTTCATCAGTTGTACAAATTGCGGCCCGCGCTACACCATCATGCGCCGCATCCCCTATGACAGGGTGAACACGGCCATGGAGCCGTTCCCTATGTGCCCCCTGTGCGCCGCGCAGTACAAAGATCAGGAAGACAGGCGCTACCATGCCCAAACAGTCTGCTGCAATCAATGCGGACCTGAACTTTCCTACCGTGGCAGGGATGTGCTGAAGGAAGGGGTTTCCGCGCTGGAAAAGGCTATTGATGCCCTTGCACAAAAGCAGATCATTGCCATCAAGGGCATCGGCGGTTATCATTTTGCCTGCTCCCCTTTTGACCAGAGTACTGTTGCAAAGTTGCGGACCTTAAAAGGCCGGGAACGCAAGCCTTTTGCCGTCATGTTCGAAAATCTTGCCTCGCTCAGAGAATATTGCTTCGTATCGCCCCGGGAGGAAGATCTTATATTAAGCTCCGCCCGGCCCATCGTGCTACTTGAGCGCAAGCCCTCCCCCATCTCCCAAAGCGTGTATACCACCAGCCCTTATCTTGGCGCGTTCCTCCCCTATACGCCGCTGCAGCACCTGATCCTTGCAAAAACGGGGCCGCTGATCATGACCAGCGCCAACGTCACATCCCTGCCCATCATCAAGGATGAGGAGGAGATGCTCCCGTTTTTTGAACAGCATAGTGAGTTGGCCGGTGTTTTATACCATGACCGGGCAATCTTACGGCGTCTGGATGACTCGGTGGCGCAGGTCGTATTGGATCAGGTCCATATGATCCGCCGGGCGCGGGGCTATACACCGCTGTCTTTCCCACTACCTGCCGGCGGGCCTCCCCTGCTGGCCTGCGGCGGTCAGGAAAAAAATGCCGTGTGCCTTCACCGTGACGGGCACTTATATCCTTCCCAGGAAACCGGCGGCCTGGACAGCCTCGAAACGCTGGAAGTGTACCGGGAAACCGTTTCAGATATGCAGTCGCTGCTTCACATAGAACCGGAGCTTGCCGTATGCGATCTTCACCCGGACTTAGAGTCCACCCGATACGCAAGAAGCCTCGGCCTCCCGGTAGTTGCAGTGCAGCACCACTTCGCCCATACCGCCGCAGTGATGGCCGAACACGGCATTGAGGGCACGGTGATCGGCGTTTCCTTCGACGGCACAGGCTATGGCACGGACGGCACGGTGTGGGGCGGCGAGTTTCTCATCGCCTCGCCGGAAGGCTTTAAAAGAGCCGGGCATTTGAAGGCCGTCAAGATGTTGGGCGGCGACGAATCCGTCCGCCAGGGCTGGAAAAGCGCCGCCTGTATGCTGCTTGATGCAGGCATTCCTCCTGCCGGCATCCGGGAAAAACAGGTCTATGCCGCCATTGAGCATAAAGTAAACGTGATTCGATCCTCCAGCATGGGCCGCGTGTTCGACGGCGTCAGCGCTATCCTTAACATTTGCGAAGAATCCCAATACGACGGCCAGTGCGCCATTGAACTGGAAAACGCAGCAGCCAACCATACCAGGCAAGACCGGGGAACGGAAGAGCCTTTTCCCTTTGATATCCGGGAGGAAGAGGGGCAATATATCGCCGACCTTGCCCCCTGTATCCGGGAAATCCACTCGCACAAAGGGAAAGGTTCAAACGCCGGTGAATTGGCTTACCGGTTCCACATCACTGTCTGCCGCCTGATCGAAACCATGTGCGAAAAGCTTGTTAAGAAATATGGCATCACGAAAATTGCCCTTGGCGGCGGCGTGTTTTTGAACCGCATCCTTACGGAAAAAACGGTTCCGCTGCTTGAAAAGGCGGGTTTCGAAGTCCACATGAACCATTTGGTATCCCCGGGAGACGGCGGCCTTGCCCTGGGACAGGCGTATATCGGGCTGCATTATAAAAAGGAGGCTGCTAAGTCATGTGCATCGCAACACCCGGAAAACTGATCTCCATGGAGAATGGCCGGGGCAAAGTGGATATCCGCGGCAACATCATCCCGGTGGAACTGGGCATCGTCGATGCCCGCATCGGTGATTATATCCTGGTGCATGCCGGGTGCGCCATATCGGTAATAAGTCAAAGCGAAGCGGAAGAGCTGAACGAGCTGTTTCAGTTGGTGAACGCATATGGAAAATAATTTGGAAAGCATTGTCCAGGCCATCCGCTCCTACTCTGGACCGCCCATCCGGCTGATGGAGGTGTGCGGAACCCATACACACAACATTTCGAGGTTTGGGATACCCGCGCTCTTCCCCCCGGAAATCAGCCTGATATCCGGGCCGGGCTGCCCCGTTTGCGTAACGCCCGCCGGATACATCGACCGGGCGGCGGAATTGTCCCTTCGGCCCGGCTGCACGCTCTTAAGCTTCGGGGACATGATCCGCGTGCCCGGCTTAAGGACTTCGCTTATGAAGGCCAAGGCGGAAGGCGGAAGCATTGCCTTGATGTATTCCCCCATGGAGGCGCTGGATTACGCCATCCGGGAGCCCGGCAGGCAATTTTACGTCACGGCGGTGGGTTTTGAAACAACACTGCCCGTCTATGCGCTTTTGATCCGGCGTCTTCTGGAAAACAATATTCAAAATGTCCGCCTCTTAACCGCCGTCAAGGCGCTGATGCCCGCCCTTACCTGGATCTGCGAAAACAATCCGGATATCCATGGCTTTATTGGCCCAGGGCATGCAAGCGTGGTGTTAGGCTGGAGCGGTTATGTGCCGTTGTGCAGGAAATACGCCATCCCCATGTCGGTGGCGGGTTTTGGCTATGAACAAATCGTGGCGGCCATCTATGACCTGATGGGACAGCTTACGCGTGGAACCTGCGAGGTACACAACCTCTACCCCAGCGCCGTCAAAAAGGAAGGCAACCGCGAGGCCCTTCGCCTGATAGATACTTTCTTTGAACGAAAACCCTCCGTCTGGCGGGGGCTGGGAGAAATCGGCGGTTCCGGCTACAGCCTGAAACCCGAATATGCATCGTTTGACGCAGGCCCTTTTGAAACGGACGGCCGCGAAACCACCGGATGCCTGTGCGGCAAGGTGATCACGGGCCGGGCACGGCCCGTGGACTGTACATTCTTCGGCACTGCCTGCACGCCCGAAAACCCGAAAGGCCCCTGCATGGTATCCAGCGAAGGCACCTGCGGCATCTGGCACCAAAACGCCAGAACAAGATAGACTTTTAAAGGCTCCCCATCAAACCACCGCGCATGGGGACCTTCCTATTTGATAGCCGCGGCGCGGCGGCACGGGAGCGGTCATGAAGATCACATCGGCCCACGGCGGCGGCGGAAAAGTGATGAATGAGCTGATCCGCGACATCTTTGAAAAGCATTTTTCCAACGAAATCCTCAGCCGTATGGAGGATGCTGCCGTGCTTATGCTGCCCGGCAGCAAAATCGCTTTCACTACCGACTCCTTTGTGGTTTCGCCCCTGTTCTTTTCGGGTGGGGATATTGGGCGGCTCAGCGTGTGCGGCACGGTGAACGATCTGCTCATGCGGGGTGCCACGCCCAAATACCTGTCCGCCGGGTTCATCCTGGAGGAAGGCCTGGAAACGGATGTGCTTGCGAAAGTAGCCGCCTCCATGCAAGCCGCCGCGGAGGAAGCCGGCGTACAGATCGTGGCCGGCGATACCAAGGTCATCGAGGGCAGGGGTGGGCTGTACATCAACACCGCCGGGTTAGGCTGCGTGGAAACGAGTCTGGACATCAGCGTATCAAACGCCCGGGAAGGGGATGCGGTGATCATCAGCGGCGATATGGGCAACCATCACGCCTGCATCCTTTCCGCCCGCATGAACATACAAAACGGCATTGCAAGCGACTGCGCGCCGTTGAATGAAATGGTGTTATCCCTTATAAACAGCGGCATCGAAATCCACGCGATGCGTGACATTACACGAGGCGGCCTTGGCACAGTGCTGCACGAAATCGCACTGGCCTCCAAAATCCGTATCGCTCTTTCAGGCGACGCGCCCCTTGCCGACGATCAGGTATCGGGGTTTTGCGACATATTGGGCCTGGACCCCCTGTACATGGGCAACGAGGGCAAGCTGGCGCTTGTCCTGCCCCGAAAGGACGCTCAGCATGCCGTGGATCTTCTTCGCCATAGCAAGTATGGCGAGCATGCCAGAATCATTGGTGAAACCATATCCGGTACACCCGGCGTTACGATCAGGACCCGTTCCGGGGCTACACGGCTTGTGGAGCCGCTGCCCGGCGAAGGGCTGCCCAGAATTTGCTGATAGGATATAATGCCAAATAAAAAAACCCGGAAACGGATGCGTTCCCGGGTTTTTATATCTTAAGATTAATCCACTCTTGCAAATATTACGCTATCCAAGCCGATAATGGCTTCTGCTCCAAGTCCTGACGATTTTGTAAATTGAATTCTGACGGAGACTGCATTAAGCGGGACCCGCTCGGTGAGGCCGGTGTACACCTGCCATTGATCTACCGGCTGAAACGGCTGTGACACGACGAGGGCCAGCCCAAGGCCTATCTCATCACCCTGCGCATCCAGCCAGTGTACTTGTGCGAATACATCGCCGTTGGGGGCTTCTGTGCCACCGTAGTGGAGCGCAAAGTTCATAAGGAAGCAGTGGCAGGCCGCGCCAAAGGGCAAAGCGACCGTCTGGTTTATAAGAGCGCCGCCGCTGGAAAGATTCACAAAATTCTGCCCAATATAGCCGCCAGTATTCTGTGCCGTAACGCCCACGGATGTCCAGCCGTCCAGGCCGTTTGCAAAGCCGGGGTTTTGCAGGAGATTGGGCGAGGCAAGCCGCACCAGGATCACTTGATCCAGTAGGAGGATGGAGGCGACGGCTCCGGAGGCGGTGAATACAAGCCTGGCCTGCACCGCGCCGACTGGCGCAGGCCCGCTCAGTTGAACAAAGTTCAAATACTGCCCCTGCCCCGAAAGCGTGGTCGGGGCGATGGTAATGTCGATCCCCGGTGTGCCGATGGGATTACCCAATACGTTCAGCCAGATCAATTGCGCTGTGACCGTTGAGTTTTGTAAAGACCGTGCCGCAAAGCTAAGCAAAAAGGCGGAACCGGGGAGTAAGGGATTCAGAGGGATATCCTGCGAAAGCGTTCCGGGTGCACCCGTTTGAATGACTGCCGCGCCTCCCTCCCATGGTATTGTGAAATCCGGAACAAATGCGGTCGCATCCCATCCCGCCAAGCCTAATTCAAAACTCGGGTTGGTGACAAGGTTCGGCGTTTCTACCGGCACGAGGTTGACAAGATCCAGCAGCACGGGAAATTCGGATGCATTCTTGCTGAACAGCAGCCTGGCCCACACTGCGCCCAGTGGCGGCCGGTCGGTCACATCAAAAAAGGTGATGCGGGGATTGGAAATAAGACTGCTGGATACAGAAGCCCGCAATCCCGTGCCCATGACGGTACCATTCACATCCAGCCAAAGCACCTCTGCCACAAGATTGCCCGGGCCGCCGGCCGTGGAATACGCAATGAAGCTTAAAAACAAGGGTTTTCTTTGCCATGGCAGCAGAGGCACATCCTGATAGAGACTGGCTGGACTGATGGTAGTACCGAACCCCAGACTGGCCACCTGGGTTCCTTCCGCTGCGGAAGTGTCGGTTGTTATGACGTTATCGGCTTGCCAGAAGGCCAGGCCGCTTTCAAAGCTGGGGTTTTGCAGCAGATTGCCGCTGCGGGACAACAAACTGATCATGAAGAACCCTCCACGGTATATTTATTCCAAGGAATTTTTGAGTAAATAGGGGGCCGTATTCAGCATATGTTTGCGCTATAAAAGCTGTGTGGCAGCATAGGGGGCCTGAATTCTCCATAGCAATTGGATTGCAAATACGTTTAAAAAAGGCTGCTATGCCGGGAAGTTGAATCCCGGCACGGCAGCCCCTGACTGTCGAATGAAGGTTAGCGGCGATATCTATTTCATGCTTTCTGCAATAGACAAAAGTGCGCCCTTGTCAAGGGCATCCGCCCGAAAGTCATATACGGCGGCATCATAAGTGCGCGAGACCGCAGGCTCATCATCCATGGTGGAATACGTCAATGGCACAGGAAGCTCAAAGTATTCTTTGGGCGGCATCCCTTTCCTTCTCAAATGCATGGAACTAAGAAATGGAGCATTTTCATCCCGAATATATATCCCATCCCCCATTCCCGCCACTGAAACCGACTCGCTGCTTCCACCGTCATTGACGGTAAAGGAATAGATGGAACCCGCCTCGTCGCGCCTGCAGGTGATTTCCAGACTGTTGCCCCGGTCATCGCCAAGTTCCATAATATAGCTTTCTATGTCCATTTCATACGGTCCGGGTACGCGGAATTTTTTCAGCAGTATTCCTTCTCCGGTCAGTTCCTCACTGATCATTTCCAAGCCTGCCGCCCTTGTTGCTTCCGATGTATAATACCAAAGCGTACCGGTCACAAAGCGGTATCCGTCCGGTATGAAGGATGGCACAAGCAGCTGATCATCCGCGCTCTTGATCCTTTCCGTCATGTCCTCCAGTGTTTGATATACGGTTCTGATGCGGTGGGAAAGCTGCGTTTCTTCCTCAATTTCAGCCACCCACAGTTCGTCATCAGGTGCACTGAGGAGTATCTCCTTTGCAATTTGGGCTTTTGCTTGCATGGTCTTCAGTTCCTCCTGGGTTATGGCCAGCTCCGGCTCCACGATATCGACCCGGTTCCCGGACCAGTCCACTTCCATGGACCGGGTCAGGGCAAAAGCTGTGGCACCCAGCAAGGCCAGCGCCAGGATAGCCGTCAGCAGCGTTTTCCTGTTCACTCTGCGATGGGCGGCCCCTTTTTTAAGGTCAAGCATGGCTTTCATTTTGCTATAAGTATCCGCAACAAGCGCCCTATCAGGAAACACCCGCTCATTCATCATCCGGTATTCATCCTCAAACACTCGCCTGCACCTCCCCGCATTCCAACAATATCTTCAGCCTCTTTCTTGTCCTGCTTAGCTGCACCCGCACGGTAGACGCCGGCATTCTCAGCGCCCGGCCGATTTCCTCGGCAGACATTCCTTCGTAATAGAACAAATGGATAATCGTACGGCCTTTCACCGGAATTTTACCCAGCGCGTGATGCAGGTCGCCAAACTCCTCTTCCACAAAGGTTTGCGCCGCATAGCCGGTCTGCTCCTCATAAGGCACAATCTTCCTGCGCCACGCGGAAAGCCGGAAACTGCTGCAGCAATTCATGGTGACACGGATAAGCCACGCTTTTGTATGCTCCTCGCTTTCAAAAACCGGGTTGCTTTTTACAAGGCGGAGGAAGACCTCCTGATAGATATCGTCGGCATCATGCCTTGCTCCGGTTTGAGCATAAGCCAGACGGTAAACCATCAGTGAATACTTATCCAGCAATTCCTGCATCTGCCCGTGAGAATCAAACGATCCCTCCCGCACGTTTTCACCCCCTTCACCAATAATACATTTACACATCCACGAAAGCTACATATCAATTCAATTTTCCAAAAAACAGACCATCCGTCCGCGAAAAATCTCTGCATGTTATGATGAATAACTAAACAATCATAAATATATACCCGATATATTTATAGGCAAGAGAGTGCAAACAAGGCGCTTAGGTCAAGGAGGGATGAATCTTGTCCGGCATCAATCCTACTACTTTACGTATAACCGGCATGGCATCCGGTCTGGACACCGATAGCATTGTGAAAGACCTGATGTCGGTTGGCCGGCTCAAGGTGGAAAGCGTTAAAAAGCAAAAGATGCTCCTGGAATGGAAGCAGGAATATTACAAGGAGATCACAAGCAAGCTCGGCGCATTCCAGAACAAGTATTTCGGTGCTTCCTCTTCCAGCACGCTGATGGGCGGAGCACTGAGCATGCTTTCCGCCACCTATAATTCGCCTTATATTTCAGTCACGGCCGGCAGCAATGCTGCCCAAGGCTCGATGTACATAGCCGACATCGTCAGCCTGGCTTCCAGCGCCAGGCTGGAGGGCAACCAACCCGTGAGCGCCAAACCCAAGATCGGCGTCAATACGGAAGCATTGAACGATTTGGCAGGTAAGAGAATCGTGGTCACGCTGGACGGCGTTACGAAGACCATTACATTTTCCCCACGCTCCTATGCCACCTCCCAGGATGTGCAGGAGGAATTGTCTTCACAGCTTGCCGCTTCCTTTGGCGCCGGCAGGGTTGATGTGGCACTCAATGGAGACGAGCTTTCACTATCCGCCAATAATTCCGTGCTGCGCATCGGCGTGCCGACGGAAGCCCCAAGCAATCCCACTGGCATTCTGGATTTTGACAACTACAGCAGCAACAGGTTTGACTTCAATTTGAGCTTGAATCACGCCGGTTTGGCCGGGAATATCTTTGCCTCCCCCGAAGATGAAACCCTTTCCTTCGCCATCAACGGCAAAACCTTTTCCTTCACAGGCCAAAACACGATGAATGACATCGTAAAAGCTGTCAACTCAAGCGACGCCGGGGTGACCATCCAGTATTCTTCGCTGACAGATACATTCTCTCTGGTATCCAATACAACGGGCTCCGCCTCCTCCATATCCGTTCAGGATGACCATGGCTTTTTGATGGGGGCGCTGTTTGGCGGTGCCAGATATTCAGCAGGAACGGATGCCGTGGTACGCATGAGCGTAAACGGTTCCAAAAATGAAGAGGATTTGGTCACCGTACTGCGCAGCACCAATTCCTTCACCGTAAACGGCGCTACCGTTACGCTTTTAGGCAAGGCTGAAGGTGCGGCACGGGAAGACATTGGCATCAGCATGTCTTATGATCAAGATGCCGTCGTGGAAAAAGTCAAAGCCTTCGTAGACGATTACAACGAGCTGCTGGGGCTCATCACAAAAAGAACATCGGAGGAGCGCTACCGGGATTATCTGCCGCTGTCGGATGATGAAAAAGATGAAATGTCGGAAAAGGAGATCGAGCTTTGGACTGAAAAGGCAAAAAGCGGCATTCTCCGCGGCGACACTTCCCTGCGGGCCATTGAAAACGAATTAAAAAGCAGCATGTACACAGCAGTGAAGGAACTGGGCGCTGCTGACAATACGCTTGGCATTTTGGCTGAGATCGGGATCACCACCGAGGCCTATGCCTATGCGGAAAAGGGCAAGCTCCATCTGGATGAAAAAAAGCTTCGGGAAGCATTGAGCAAAGATCCGGAAAAGGCCCTCAGCCTGTTAACGCAGAAAAGCTCTGTTTCCTATTCCCAGTATGCCTCGTCCGAGCAGAAGCAAAAACGCTATTCCGAATCCGGCGTTCTTTTTAGGCTGAGCGATATACTCAGCAGAAATCTGAGCACCATTGGGAAAAAGGGTGCGCTGATCGAACTGGTGGGCAGCCCCACCAGCGCCTACAAGGGTGAAACGGCGTACAGCAAGCGGATCGGTGATATGCAGGACCGGATCGACCGTATGGAAGAAGGGTTGATCCAGCAGGAAGACCGCTATTGGCGGCAATTTACCGCCATGGAAACGGCGCTTTCCAAATTGAATTCCCAGTCTTCCTGGGTTGCCGGCATGATGGGGCAAGGACAAAATTAACGGGGGGTACACGAGGATGACCATGGCCGCACAATACCAAAAGTACCAGGCTCAATCGGTTGGGTCCTTAACTCCTGGCGAACAGATTTTGCTTTTGTTCGAGAAGGCTGCCGTATGCCTTAACAAAGCCGTCACCTGTATTGAGCTAAAAGACATAAGCGGTGCTCATAACGCCATTGTGCGGGCGCAGGACATTTACCAGTTTTTGTCCGAGCATCTGGATATGCGGCTGGAAGTCTCGCATAACCTGTTCTCCCTGTATCAGTACATTTATGATGAATTGGTTAAAGCCAATCTAAAAAAGGATGTTGAGACCCTCAAGCGGATGCTTAGCATGACGCGCAGCTTCAAGGACACATGGAAGCAAGCAGAAGTACTGAGCCGCACAGGCGGGGCCGCCAAATGATGAATCCGCAAGCGGAAGTGCTCAAGGGGATAGAGGATTTGCTCCTCCAGCGTTTTGATCTTTTGAAGCTGTACCCCGTTCTGTCGGCGCAGGCGATGCAGCATCTGGAAAATAATGACGCGGAAGGGTTTGGCAAAAAACTGGATGAGCGTGGCTTGCTAATTCAAAAGGCAGATGCGCTTAGTGTAAAAGTCGACGCGCTTGTATCTGGGCTTGATGAAAGCAACAGCGATATAGTCACAAACTTGTTAAAATCCGGCGTACAAAACAAGGATTGCCCCGAGTGGGGCGTAAGCATCGCCCGCAGCATGGAGCGCACGTATAAACTGCTTCAAAGCTGCGCGCTTTTTGATGACAGGCTTATGGTCGGTGCAAAGGCTATGCATATGCAAATACAAGGACAGCTTGGCCGTATACGGGCACAGCATAAAATAAATACTGCCTATTCCGATCAAAATACAACTCCTCAGGGTACTCATATCCATTTTAGCTCCAAATAGTGCCATCATTATCGGCGCAGCTAAAAATTGGAGGAATATCGTATGGATATTGTCAGCATTATCGGCTTTCTGGTAGGGGCTGGGAGCATTGTATTCGGCTATATTCTTGGCGGCGGAAACATAAGAGCATTATGGATGGTCAGCGCTTTTATTATCACGGTCGGGGGCTCTATTGGCGCAGTGCTGCTCGCTTATGGCTTCAGCCAGGTCAAGCAATTTCCCAAGCTTATGCTTGAAGTGTTTATTAAGCCCAAATCAACAGTTAATAAAACCATAGAATATCTCATTTCCCTATCAAAAATGGCCCGTCAAAACGGCTTGCTCAGCTTGGAAAAGGCCGTCATGGAGGACGACGCAAAGAACAAGACCGATCCATTTTTGAAGCGCGGCATTCTGATGGTAGTGGATGGCACCGATCCGGAAAAGATCAACGATATCCTGCAAAACGATATCTATGTATATGAGCAGAGCGTGGGCATCAACATCAGCATGTTCGAGTCCATGGGCGCCTATGCCCCTGCATTTGGCATGATAGGCACCATCGTGGGCCTGATTCAACTGCTTGCGGCAGGCATGGATGATCCCAGCTCCTTGACCAAAGCCATCGGCGTCGCATTCATCACCACACTGTACGGCTCTTTGCTGGCAAACATGTTTTTCCTGCCCGCCGCCAACAAGCTGCGCAGCAGGCTGTCGATTTACCGTCTGGAGAAGGAAATGATCATTGAGGCCGTGTGTGCCATCCGCAATGGCGTTAATCCGCGCCTTTTACAGGAGCAGCTCTCTTCCTATTTGATCCTTTCGGCGTCCAAACAGCCGCGTCAGGGCCGGGCAGCCGGTCAAAATGAAAGGGCGGAGGCTTCAGGCAGGTCATAATTTGAATAGGTCCCGACGGCGATGATGCGCCAAAGAACTCCGGAAAGGAACATTGCTTCATGAAAAGGCGTACTTCAGGCATCAGCAATAAAGTGGAAAGCGGAAAATGGCTGACCACTTACGCAGATCTGATGAACAACCTTCTGGTGTTTTTCATGCTTCTGTATATTTTAAGCGTTGTTGACCTGCAGAAGTTCATGCGGATATCAAACAGCTTTGTAGAAACATTTCTGGGCGCAACGCCGCAGATTGTTTACGCTACGCCGCATCCGGATTCCCCGGTAGTATATGTTATTACAGACCCCGATGCTACTGCAACGCCGGAACCTTCTTCAGGCGATACGGTATCATCTTCCCCTACTGAAACGCCAACCGCATCGCCTTCCGCCACCCAGGAGCCGGATCTCGTATCCGATGAAGAATATGATGCACTGTATGCCAGAATCAATCTTCTGTTGCAGGAGAAGGGGTATGTAGATCAGGTAAGCCTTGAAAAGAAGAGTGATATCATCTATTTGCGCTTCCGTGAAGGGGTATTCTTTTATCCTGATTCACCGGAGTTGAAGACCACTGCATATCCAATCATATACAACATAAGCAGCATCATTCTGGATTCCTACGATTTGATCGCCGGAATTGACATCAGCGGCCACACAGCCAAGGTCCGCAAGGATCCGCCCAGCAAAACGAACCTGTTCTCCTGGGAGCTTTCCACCGACCGGGCGCTGACCGTTTTAAAGTACCTTGTACAGCAATGCGATATGCCGCAGGAAAAGCTGTCGGTGACGGGATACTCCTGCAACCAACTTTATATAGAGGGTGAAGAGGAAGAATTTCTGGCCCAAAACCGGCGCGTAGAAATTCGCTTATCACGGAACACAGAGGCTGAAAGCGATGTTTCCGCAAATAATAACTAAATGATTTCTCAATGCCCCGCAGCGATTTTGATAAGCGTCTGAATGATATGCTCTTCCCGGAAGGGCTTTACAATGAAGGACTTGGCGCCGTTCAGGATCGCTTCCTTCACCATGCTCTCCTGCCCCATGGCAGATATCATAACCACCTTGGCGGCAGGATCGAAGGCGCGGATCCCCTTTAATGCTTCAATTCCCGTCATATCCGGCATAGTAATATCCATGGTGACAATATCAGGCCGCAGTTCCATATATTTATCAATGGCTTCCTGTCCGTTTTTTGCGTCATCCACCACCGTAAAGCCGTTTTTGGATAACACATTCCGGATAGCAAGCCGCATAAAGGCTGCGTCATCTACAATTAAGACACGAATCATTCGGATACCCCCTATTTCGCTTGCGTTGCTTATTTATCAAAACCGATCACCGTCACATTCAACAGCGAGGGATCGTTATACAGGTCCAGTACCTCCTGCATCTCCTGTATGCCCTGCTCATTTTTCCGAATCACCTTTATCTTGGGGCGCATCAGCCCGTCTGAGTGATTATGCACCACCACGCCCCGCAATCCGTTGCTCAAAAGCACATTGCTGCCAATGGGATAGGGTACGATCCTTTTCATAAAGGAGGATACAATGGCGGGATCAAACAAAAGCCCGGAGTTGCCCATGAGATGCTCAATAGCCTCCGAAGGCGACAGCGCCACACGGTATGGCCGCTGGGACGTGAGGGCATCGTACACGTCGCTGATGGCAATGATCTTGCCCTCCTGCGTCTGCTTGCTGGACGGCAGCCGCAGCGGATACCCGGTGCCGTCGTAGCGCTCATGATGGGTAAGCACCGCAACAATAGACTCCGCGGGAACCTCCCACTGCTTGCGCAGGTAGTTGCTGCCCAGGGCGCTGTGCTGCTTCATCTGCTCATACTCCATATTCGTCAAAGCGCCGGGCTTGTTGATAATGTCCTTGGTGATGAACACCTTTCCAATATCGTGCAGCAGCGCGCCCATGCCCAGCTTGTAAAGCCTGCGCTGATTCATACCTGCCGACATGCCCTGCAGAATCGACAAGGCTGCAACGTTTACGCAATGGTAGTAGGTATATTCGTCAAATGTCTTGATGTCGGCCATATTGACAAGCGCGTTCTTGTTGGCCGTAAGCTCCTGGATGATGGCCTCCAGGTAATGGCGGAGAGACAGAAAGGACGAATACTGATTATCCTCGTTTCCACCTTCCACATGCTCGAAAAACGTCTTCAAGGCGTTCACCGCATTGAACCGCAGCCGTTTGCTGACCAGTCCCACATCGTCGGCCATGTCGGCTTCGCAATCGACAATATTTGCTCCCGCATGCTCCGTCAATTGCAGCTTGGCAATATTGGCCGCAGTGAGCACATGGCCGCAGGTCAAAAGCAATTCACCTTGCGGCCCATGCAGATCCGTAGCAAGTATCATACCAGGCTTTAGATTCTTTGGCTTAACAAACAACATAACACCAGTCCATTTTCGTTTTAATACGGGAAAAACCCTGATCCCCGTTCACACGGAAGCTAAGCAGCAAAGGTACGTTTGCTGCTTAGCTTCCCTGAACAGGCCACGGGTCAGACACCAATCTATACAAATGCAGGACTGGGACTCCAGCGGGGCTGTTCCCCTCACAAGGCGCAAGACCAAGGGCTCCATCAAGCGTCCTGGCAGCGCTTTAAGGAAAACTCGCGCCCGCCGGATCATAGGAACTACCTTACGGATACCCTTTCGCTTACTGCAGCAGCTGGAGCACGCCCTGGGGCTGCGCGTTGGCCTGGGCCAGCATCGCCTGGGCAGCCTGCAGCAGGATGTTATTCTTGGTGTAGGCCATCATTTCCTCGGCCATGTCCACATCGCGGACGCGGGATTCGGCGGCTTGCAGGTTTTCCTTGGTGGTGGCCATGTTGTTGGCGGCGTGCTCCAACTGGTTCTGCATAGCGCCATACGTAGCGCGGGTGGCATTCACTTCCGTGATAGCGGCTTCCACTTCATCCACCCCTACAGCAATTGCGGCGGTGGCCTTATCTTCGTCAGTCGTCGCAATCCTTGCTTCGTCGGTCAGCACGATCAATGCGTGCAGTTCGCTAGTTACAGCATCATTAATTACAACAGACTGCTTGGCATCTTCCCCATAGACAATCTCTGCCGCAGGATCAGCTCCATCATTATCCGCCAATATTCCCGCAGCCTCCGTCTGAGCGCCGAATACCTGTTTTCCGTTGAATCTGGTATTGACGTAAATCTCAGTGACAGCCTTGCCTAGGGCACCCATTTCTGCCCCGATATTTGCCCGGTCATTCGTACTATAGGTGTCATTTTGCACCTGCACCGCAAGTTCCTTCAGGCGGACGAGCATATCGGACACTTCATTGAGGGCGCCTTCTGCCGTTTGAATGAAGGAGACGCCGTCCTGGGCGTTACGGGTGGCCTGGGTGAGGCCGCGGATCTGGCTGCGCATCTTCTCCGAAATGCTCAAGCCTGCCGCATCGTCGGCAGCCCGGTTGATCCGAAGGCCGCTGGAGAGCTTTTCCATGGCCTTGTTGGTGTTGACGGTGTTGGTGTTGTACTGCCGGTAGGTGTTCATGGCGGAGATGTTGTGGTTGATACGCATGGTCTATTCCTCCTTGAATGTATGTCCGTGGGATTCCTTTCCCCGGATTTATGGTAGTGTGGAAACCATTCTGTCATCCTGTGTACGAAGTCCGAAGGATCTTGTGCCTCAAATCATGCCTTAAGCGCAAGATCCTTCAGCGCTTCGCGCTTCACGATGATATGCCCCGGAGGGGAAAATTACTGGAGCAACTGGAGAACGCCCTGGGGCTGCGCGTTGGCCTGGGCCAGCATCGCCTGGGCAGCCTGCAGCAGGATGTTGTTCTTGGTGTAGGCCATCATCTCCTCGGCCATGTCCACATCGCGGACGCGGGATTCGGCGGCCTGCAGATTCTCCTTGGTGGTGGCCATGTTGTTGGCGGCGTGCTCCAACTGGTTCTGCATAGCGCCATACGTAGCGCGGGTGGCATTCACTTCCGTGATAGCGGCTTCCACTTCATCCACCCCTACAGCTATTGCGGCGGTGGACTTAGCTATGTCATCCGCCGCAACCCTTGCATCGTCGGTCAAATCGATCAATGCGTTCAGTTCGTTAGTTACAGCATCTTTAATTACAACAGACTGCTTGGCATCTTCCCCATAGACAATCTCTGCCGCATTAGCAGATCCACCATTAGCCGCCAATATTCCTGAATCCGCAGCCGTCTCATCCTGAGCGCCGAACACCTGTTTTCCATTGAATCTGGTGTTGATGTAAATCTCAGTAATAGCCTTGCCTAGGGCACCCATTTCTGCCCCGATATTTGCCCGGTCATTCGTACTATAGGTGTCATTTTGCACCTGCACCGCCAGTTCCTTCAGGCGGACGAGCATATCGGACACTTCATTGAGGGCGCCTTCTGCCGTTTGAATGAAGGAGACGCCGTCCTGGGCGTTGCGGGTGGCCTGGGTGAGGCCACGGATCTGGCTGCGCATCTTCTCCGAAATGCTCAAGCCTGCCGCGTCGTCGGCAGCCCGGTTGATCCGAAGGCCGCTGGAGAGCTTTTCCATGGCCTTGTTGGTGTTGACGGTGTTGGTGTTGTACTGCCGGTAGGTGTTCATGGCGGAGATGTTGTGGTTGATCCTCATAGGGCTTCCTCCTTGAATTTTCTCTGCGGGATTCCTTTCCCGCAGCTTATTTGCTAAAGCCGGATTGCCCGTACCCAGCAAAGCGGCTTATGCACAAAGTAAATGGGCCCGGGGTCACTTGGGGGTAAGTTTTTTCTTGAGGGATTCCAGCGCTTGGGCGCCGCCTGAAAGCTCGGCCTCTTGATTGCTCTTTTCCGTATCCAGCACCTCGCTGCGCATGATGCGCACGCTTCGGGGGGCGTCGATGCCGATCTTGATCTTGTCGCCGCTGACCTCCAGGATGATGACCTTGATGTCCTCGCCGATCAGGATGCTGTCTCCGGGCTGCCTGGTGATGACTAGCATCCTCATCCCGCCCTTTCCTGGTCGAACAGGCGGAAGCGGACGGAATAATCAGCATTTTCCAGCATCACCTGCATGCCCAGGCGTTCTTTGAAGTTGATCACCACTGGGCTTTTCAGGTTAACGGTGGTGAGGCCGATGTTTTCGGGGATCACGGCGATCACGAAGAAGCTCAATTGCTCCAGGGAGGCGGCCTTCAGCTTTTTCATGGCCTCCTCCGGCACTTGGGGGGCATAATCCTCCAGAAACATAAAGGGATCCAGTATAATAAATCTTGGAGACTGCGCCTGGGCGCACTGCAATTGCATGATGCCCGCATTGGAGTTGGTGTCCAGCACCACAAACCGTTTGCTGCTTTCGAAGGCATATACACCTTCGGGAAAGTTGATGATGTCCTCCTCCTTGACCGTCACAAAGTCGTAATCCTTTGTGTGGATCAACATGCCCTTCTCCTCCCGGGCGCAAAGCGCCGAATGCCCATTTTCCAAATGCATGAGGTTCACCGTTTTTCCGCGCGGATATCGATCGAATAAGGCACATACGTAAACTCAAGTTCAGGGGGCTTCCAGGAGATTTCCACCTTATCCTTGATGAACCGCATGTTCAGTTCTCCGCCGCTCCAGCTCGTCTTTGGCTTTGCTTCAGGCAGGAAGGCAAGCACTGTTTTCACCGGCTCCCGCGCCTCTTGGACTACAATCTGGGATATAGTCACCGCATCCGGACCTGTCATTGCGTTCTTTTGCCTGGTATACTGCCCCGCCGCGTGAAGCGCGGCATCCTTCCCTTTTTGGATCTTCTCCTGTGCCTGGGTACGAATGCCCTTGATGCCGATGGAATCGAAAAACTGCCTATTGTCAAGCTCCATCCGTATGGGATCGTTTTTCATCTGCATACCTCCCCGTTTAACGGAGATCTGCATTTGCGCCGGCGTCGACTTGTACAAAAGCTGGGCCGGTGTGATCTCATACATCAAGAAAACTTTTTCGATCCTCATCCCATCCACCTACATTTGTTGTTTCTATTAACTGAGATAATCCAGCAGGGAAGGCTGCAGAATTTTTGTACCCATCTGCAAACAGGCATTGTATATAAGCTCCTGCTCGGAGAACTGCATAATGCCTTCCTCCAGGCTTAAGGTTTCCAGTTCGTTCTGTTTGGCCGAAGCGGCAATCTTCTCCCGGTCCAGCCGGTCGGCAAAGTAGGAGATGTAATTGGCCTTCTCCCCTATGCCCACATACTGCATCCGGATATCGTCGGACTTTGATTCCAGCTTTTGAATATACAGATCCATGTTCGTAAGGTCGCCGCTTTCCAGCTTGTCGGCGATCTGGCCCAGCAACTGGTACAGATTGTTGGAGATACTGTTTCCGTCTACGCCCGTACCCATCAAGGCCGCGCCGGAATAGGCCGTATCCATGGCAGATTGGGATAATACCTCGCCGGAACCATTAATGGAAAGGCCCAGCCCAATATCCACATACCTGTGTTCCGGGCCAAACGAGCCGGAATCCACGTTCTGGCCATGATAAAGCAGGTTCCCGGACCCGTCCAGCGTAAAGGGCATATCCTCAAAGCCCACGCCGCCAAAGATATATTTATCAGAGAATTTCGCATTGGCGGCGCCCAGGAGCGATTCCTGAAAGCTCCGCAGCGATGCGGCGATCACCTTGCGGTCATTTTCATCGCTGGTTCCCGTAATGCCCTGCATCACCTGGGTCAGAGCACTGGAAGCCGTATCGGTGATGGAGGACAAGGAGATTTCCGCCTCATCCAGCAGCCCCTGGCTATCGTGCAGCGTTCTTACGTACATATCAATGCGGGAAAGGTGCTTGCGCACGCCAAACGCAGCCAGAGCGGAAGCCGGATCCTCCGACATTTTCAAAAACTTCCGCTGGGCGGTGACCTTTGTGTTCAGATCAGTTAATTCCTTCGTGTTCCGGTTCAAATCCCTCAGGTAATTATTTGCCATCATGGCGTTTGTCAGGCGCATGCGCTTCACCTCCTACCGTTTAGCGGCCCACAAGGCCCATCCTGTTGATCAAAATATCCAGCGCCTCGTCCAGCACCGTGATCACCCGGGAGGATGCCTCAAATGCCCGCTGATACTTCATCAGGTTGACTGTTTCCTCATTGACGGAAACACCCATCACCGATTCCCGCTGGTTTGTGATGGAAGCCATCACCAAATCGCTGGTCTCTGCGATATCCTTGGAATAGCTCACATCGATGGCAACGTCCGTCATCATTGCCAGGGTGAATTCCTCAAAGTTTCCATTGAAGTAGGGGGAAATATCCCTTCCCTCATCCATGGCTTCGATAAACTGCATGATGTTATCGTTCTTGCCTGCTTCCTGATCCGCATCGTTGGTGGCCCGAATATAGTTGGGATTGTTGAGCCATTGGCTGGAGATGGCGATAGTCGATGCGGTAGTACCCGTAAACAGCGGCCCACCGTTAATGGCATTGAAGGTGGTGGTAAAACTGTCAGCCAGGCTGTCAAGGGACGCCAGGTAATATGGAATGCCGCGGTAATCGCTCTCCCCCACCCCTGCGTAGCTGCCCTTGCCGTTTAATACCTGCATGGACCCGAAAAGCGATCCAGCCGGAAGATTCAACGTGTTTCCGTCAGCCAAAATGTTCACGCTGCCTGGTCCGCCCGTCACCGTTACCGCAGCCACGGTATTATTCGGTGCATCCAGCAAAAACGCTCCGCCCGCCTTAATGCTCAAGGTTCCGTCATCATGATTGGTCACCGAAATATCCATGTAGGAAGAAAGCTGGTCAAGAAACTGGTTGCGGGTGTCGTTCAGCTCATTGGTGGGGTTATTTTGCAGCTTCGCGGCCTGTATGGAATGATTGATCGTATCAATCTTGCCAAGCAGTGTGTTGACGTCTTTGACCCCGATAGCCACGGAATCCATTTCCTGGGTGCTGATGTTATTAAGCTGGGCAGCATAGTGGTTGATGGTCTGCGTCACCTTCTGTGCGCTGGAGCGCACCAGGCTTGAAAACTCCACTTCCCCGGCATTTTGCGACAGTGTTTGCAGCTGCGCATAAAGATCCTGAAACATCACATTCAGCCCGTCGGTCTGCGTCTCATCCAGGCTGTTCTCCATATCCGTCAGGATAGACAGGGATTTGGTAATCGCGCTATTTTGCGCGTTTGCGCTGCGATAGCGAATGTCCAGAAACTGGTCCCGGATTTGGCGGGTACCTTTCACATCCACACCCATGCTATAGGAAAGAATATTGTGCTGAGCCAGCCTGTACCGGTCACCGCCACTGGCGGTTGCAGACTGCTCCACCATCTGCCTGCTGTACCCTTCGGTGGACTGGTTGGCTATGTTGTTTGCCGTCACATCCAGCCCTGCCTGGGCGGCCGTCAAGCCGCTTTTGGCGGCCTCAAACGCATAAAATGTTGCTCTCATCTGCTACCTCTTGCCCATTCTCAGCCCTTCGCCTGCACGTTTCTGGTGTAGGTGTTTGCGCCGGAATCCTGTCCAGACTGGCCCAGCAGGAAACGTATGGTTTGAAGGCGGGTCTCCGCAAGCTTTTTGTTGAGCGAACACTTCTTTTTCAGCGTCAGCACAACCGTGGAGAGTTCTTCAAAAACCGTTCCCAACAGAGCCTTGCACTCCGGGCCGGACTCCACCAGCTCCCGCAGCGTTGGGTATGCTGCCATTTCACACATGGCGCTCCGCCGCTTCTCCAGTTCCTTATTTTGCATAATAAGGGCCTGCTGGTCGTTGAGCAACGGGAGCAATTTTTCTGCATCGCCAACTAAAAGTAAACGGGTTTTTTCCTCCTCCAGCTTAAGCAGCTTCCTGTGAACGTTCAGCTGCACGCGAAGGACCTCCTGCAGCCCCGGCAAATCATTCATCAGGCCTTACTCCTTGGCTTCAACGCCATAGAGCATGGCCTGAGCAATATCCTCGGCCGAGATGCGGTAGGTACCCTTGGCAATCTCGTTTTTCAAAAGCAGAAGCCTTTCCGCCGGAGTCGCTTTCGTGGCTTCGCTGACCACCATGTTTACAACCCCGTCCAGCTCGGAGTAGCCTTTGGCCGCACTGGACAAGACAAGGCTATCCTTGTCAATACCAGCCTGCTTCTTGGCCTCTTTCTGGGTTGATGCGAGGTTTTGCGCCATCATGGCACCATAGAGCTTATCAATCTGCGCTCTGTTGATCTTCATGATCTATCACCCGCTTTATATATCGATATTTTCCATGCGAAGTTTAGCATATTGTAAAATCAAATCATGTTCTAAGGTTGTTTACGACCTGTTCCAGTTCATCCGCCGTCTGCAGCATGCGCAGGTTGAATTGCACACCCCGCTGGTTAATCATCATGCGCGTCATTTCCGATACGAGATCCACATTGGACAGTTCAAAAGCACTTTCCACAAGCTGTGAAGCATTGTCCCGGGCTGCCTCGCCGGAGGCCTCCGTGGGGGCATACCGGCCGTTGCCCAGCGCCATCAGCGCATCGGGATTGGGAAAGGAGTACAGCGCCGCCTGATGGACCGCCGCCCGCAAGTCGCCGTCGTCCACCGTGATGCGCCGGTCGTTTTCATCCAGCACATACCCGCCATCCGGCAAAACCAGGTAGAGTTCATTGCCCTCCGAAGAAAGGGAAAAGCCTCCCGACCGGGTATAGACCGTGTCGCCCTGCACGCTTTCTATAGCAAAGAAGCCGTCGCCTTGGATGGCGACACTCCTTTCCCCATCCTGTCCAAGCCCTCCCTGCTCTGCCTGCAATGCAGTAGCGGCAAGCCTTGCGCCGTTGCCCGTAAGGATTTCCGACCCCTGTGCGTTGGTGTACATCAGGTCGGTGAAGCTTGCAGTTTGCGCCTTATAGCCTTGGGTATTTGCGTTGGCGATGTTGTTGGCGTTTACATCCAGGCCGGTCTGAAATGCCTTCACGCCCGACTTGGCCGCATAAAAGCCGTTGATCACAGGAACCCCTCCTCGCATTCCGAAAAGTACCGGGCGTCTTATGCGCGCCCGATTTCGTTAACGGTTTTTTGATTGACCGCATCCAGTATACGGAGGACCTGCCCGCAGGATTGAAAGGCACGGGAGGATGCCATCATGGCCGCCATCTCCTCCACCATGTCCACATTTGCACGTTCCAGATGTCCCTGAAGGATCCGGCCCTGAAACTCCCCATTGCCCGCCGGCCTTTCAAACAGTCCATTCTCCTGTTTCACCAGCGCTCCAGCATCCTGCGGGACAACGATCAAAAGCTCGCCCGCGTTTTGTCCGTTTACGGTGATTTCCCCCGTTTCGGTGATGGCAATCTCACCCGCATCCAATTGCAGGCGTCCGTTTTGTGACAGCACGTAAGCGCCGCCGGAGGTCACAAGATATCCGTCCGCATCGATTTGAAAACTGCCGTTGCGGGTCAGCCCATCTACGCCCTGCTGGTCTTCCACGGCAAAGAATCCGTCGCCCAGGATGGCAACGTCCAGCGTCCGCCCCGTTGCTTCCACCGCACCCTGGGCAAGGTCTAAATAGACCGCATCCCCGATGGCACCGTGGTTCCCTGTGCCTATCTCCTCCGCGCCGCTGTCTTCTACGCGCAGCATCACCTGCTCGTTAAAAGTGGAGGTGATCAGCTCTTCGCGTTTAAAGCCTGCGACACCGGCGTTTGCCAGGTTGTTGGCCGTCACATCCAGCGCCCTTGCCCTGTTTAAAAGCCCGGTGGTTGCTATGTATACGGCATTGTTCATGATGATACCTCCCCTTTTTATTCGTTCATGTATTCCATGATCCGCTGCTTGAGTTTTCCAAGTGCCTTGGAATGGATCTGGGAAACCCTTGGCACCGTCAGCCCCAGAACGAAGGCAATTTCCCTAAGCTTCAACTCTTCATAATAGTACAGGGAGATAACGATCCTTTCCTTCTCATCCAACATATCGATATAGGCAGCCAGTTGGCTTTTGAAATCCTTCTGCAAAAGCCTGTGCTCCGGCGTGTGGGCCGTTGTATCCTCGATGGCGTCCATCACCGACATATTGCCGTGGGGCAGCGTTTCCTCCAGCGCCAGCACATGGTAGCTCATTTCATCCACGCGCAGCCTGCTCAGCTCCACTTCCGTCATGTCCAGCCGCTGGGCCAATTCGCTGTCTCCCGGGGGCCTGCCCAGCTCGTTTTGCATTTGCTGGCTCATTTTGTTGGCCAGCCTAATCTTTTGGTGGATGTCCCGCGGCAGCCATTCCTTTTTGCGAAGGTAATCGATGATAGCGCCGCGCACCCGGATAGAAGCGAAAGAATCGAACTGTACGCCACGTTTATAGTCATACCGGTCGATGCAGTTGATCAGTTCCAGGATGCCATGATTGGCCAAATCCTCCATATCATCCCGGTTGGCGGCAATCATTTGCGACCGTTTGAGGCTGCAAGTCACAATATACAGGTAAGCCATCAGGATTTCATTGCGCAGCCCCACATCCCTGGTCTTTTCGTACCGCTGCCAGGTCTGCTCGTCTATCTTTTTCGACTGATCCTTGTAGTAGTTCATGCTCCTCCCACCCGCCATGCTCTACGCGAAGCGCCTTTTCAGATCGAGATGGTGCCAAGCGCCTGAATATTCACATCCTGATTGATCTCGCTGAAGGAAAGCACCACCGCTTCCGCGGAGAACTGTTCCATCAGCCGCCTGTAATAGCAGCGCACTACGGGCGAAGTGAGCACCACCACATCCCCCAGCCGGTCCTTGAGCCTGTTTTCCTCCTTCATATGGGAACTCACAATGTTTTGCAGCACATTCGGTTCCAACGATACGTAGGAGTTGTTGCCGGACTTGCGCACGCCGTTCATGATCAGGTTCTCGATTTCGGGATTCAGGGTGATCACCTTCAGGTTGCCATCCTGGGCATACTTGCGGGTGATGGTGCGCTTGAGCGCCTGGCGAACGTATTCGGTCAAGAGGTCGGTGTCCTTCACCGTAGGCATATGCTCGCTGAGCGTTTCCAGTATGGTGGGCAGATCGCGGATGGGGATCCGCTCGGACAATAGGTTGCACAGTACCTTTTGAAGCTCCACATGAGGGACCACGTTTGGCACGATGTCGTCCAACAGCTCCTTGTGGGTTTTGCGCAGGTTGTCCAAAAGATGCATCATGTCTTTGCGTGAGAACAGCTCATGGGCATGCTTTTTAATGATCTCCGACAGATGGGTGATGATCACCGACAAAGGATCGATGATGGTATAGCCGCTCATCTGCGCATATTCCCTGGTATCCGCCGTGATCCATTTGGCGGGGAGCTTGAAGGCCGGTTCAAGCGTATCGATGCCTTCTATTTCCTGTGCATCACTGATGGCGTTCATGGCCAGGTAATGGTCGGCCAGCACTTCGCCTCGGGCCACTTCCTCACCCTTTAGCTTGATCACGTATTCGTTGATGCCCAGCCCGGCGTTGTCCCTAAGCGTGACAGATGGCAACACCATACCCATATCCTCCGCAAACTGCCGGCGCAGCATGACCACACGGTTGATGAAGTTGCCGCCTTTGCTTTCATCCACCAGCGGGACCAGGCTGTAGCCCACTTCCACCTCGACGGGTTCCACGGAAAGCAGGGAATAAATATTGTCGGTATTCTTGTAGAATTCCGTTTCGCTGACGGGTAGGTCGGATTCAGGCACAGGGGCTGACGATGCCTTCCTTCTTTGCAGCCTGGAAGCCAGCAAAATCAGCGCTCCGCCCACCGTCAAAAGGATGAGCACCGGGAAGCCGGGAAGCATCGACATGGCCATCAGCACGCCGCCAGTAATCATCAGCACGATAGGATAGGAAACGATTTGTGTTTTGAGATCCTCGCTCAGGCTGTTGACGGATGCCGCCCTTGTCACCACCATGCCCGTGGCCGTGGAGATCAAGAGCGCCGGGATCTGGGATACCAGGCCGTCGCCCACCGTAGCGGTGATATAGGTATTCAGCACATCGGTAAAGCTTCCGCCGCCCTGTACCATGCCGATGATGATGCCGCCGATACTGTTGATGAACAATATGATAATAGAAACGATAGCGTCGCCTTTAATAAATTTGGATGCGCCGTCCATGGAGCCGTAAAAGTCTGCTTCCCGCTGTATCTTTTGCCTGCGTACCTTGGCGGTCTCATCGTTGATGAGTCCGGCGTTCAGGTCGGCGTCGATAGCCATCTGCTTTCCGGGCATGGCATCCAACGTAAAGCGGGCCGCCACTTCCGCCACGCGCTCGGCGCCCTTGGTGATGACGATGAACTGCACCACCACGATGATCAGGAAGATAATGAAGCCCACCACCGGATTGCCGCCGATCACGTATTGGCCGAAGGTATGGATGACCTTGCCCGCATTGCCGCCATTGCCCAGGATCAGCCGCGTGGAGGATACGTTCAGCGCTACCCGAAGCAGCGTGGTTACCAGCAGCACTGAGGGAAACACTGAAAACTCCAGCGCTTCCTTGATATACATAGCAATCAGGAGGATGGTCAGCGACAGCGCGATGTTGACGATGAGCATCATGTCCAATATTCCTGTGCCCAGCGGGATGATCAGCAGGAATATGACGCCTATCACAAATAATGTCAGCACATTGTCAAACAGCTTTTTCATCCGGCGGTCCTCTTCTTGAGCTTGTAGATGAAGGCGATGATATCGGCCACAGGTTTATAGAACGCTTCGGGAATCTGCATCCCGATGTCCACCGCTTCATATAGTCCGCGGGCCAGAGGCTTGTTCTCCGTCACGTATACGCCGTGTTCCTTAGCGATCCTAACAATGGTCAAAGCAATTTGGTCCGCGCCCTTGGCAACCACCACCGGCGCCCTGTCCTTCTTGGGATCATATTTAAGCGCAACGGCAAAGTGGGTAGGGTTCCTGATCACCACGTCCGCCTTGGGCACCTTTTGCATCATGCGCATCATGGCTATCTTGCGCTGCACTTCCCTGATCCGTCCCTTGATTTGCGGATTTCCTTCAATATTCTTTTGCTCGTCCCGGACCTCCTGCTTGGTCATGCGCATCCGCTTTTCATAGTCCCACCACTGATAAAAGTAGTCGGCGGCGGCAAATGCGACCATAAACATAAGGATCTTGGTGGAGATGGAGAAAATCCCTTCGCCCGTCCAGGCAATCCCGCTTTCCAAGGTGGCAAGCGGCATGCTGCGAATCTGCAAAACGCGGCTAACGATCTCGCTGTACAGGATCGCTCCGATGACGACCACTTTCAGGATTGATTTAATGAGCTCCACCAGCGATTTTGTGGAAAACATATTCTTGAAGCCTGACATGGGGTTCAGCCTGGAAAGCTTTGGCTTGAGCAAGCTTGCCGCAAAGAGGAAGCGCGTCTGCACGCCGCCCAATACTACGCCCAGCAGCATAGCCACGCCGCTGATGGGCAGGATCATCATCAAGGCGCTGAGTGCAAACCTGCCCATGATGGAAGAAGCGTCGCCGGCGGTCAGATGGTCCACCGTGGCCAAAGAGCCATAGCCCTCCTGCACAACGCCCCTCATGCCGGACAAAAGCGGCCCCCCGGCCATCCTTATCAGCAGGACCAATGCCAGCAGGGAGAGGGCGCTGACGGCATCCTTGCTCTGGTATATATTACCTTTTTTTCGCTCATCCTCCCGCTTGCGCGGTGTCGCCTTTTCCGAGCGGCTTGCGTCGGATGCCATAAACTCACCTCCCTTTCATTCTGCTTTTTATGCCCCGGATAACATGACCACCAGGGACTCCTGCAGCTTTTGATACATTAGCGCCAGCGTATCGTCCATCAGCCGGGAAGCGGCAGGCAGAGCCAGGATGATAATGGCCAGCCCGATGGCCAGTTTCACCTGCAGGCCGGCTACAAACACGTTAATCTGGGGCACGATGCGCATCAATACCCCCATGCCTGCTTCCGTCAGAAGCTCGGTAGCTATGACCGGCATAGCCAGCTTCAGCGCCAGCACCAGCATATCTCCAAGCATCAGCGCCAGATAGCTGCCTACCTGAAAATCAAAGAACGCGGGCCCAGGCGGGAACAACCGGCAGGAGCCTACCAGAATCCGGATCAGCGTAAGATGCCCGTTGGAGGAAAAGAAAAAGAGTGTGAGCATCAGGTGGAACACCGTGCCAGTAGCCGGCATGGATACATTGCTTTGCGGGTCGTATATCCTGCCCATGGAAAGGCCAATCTCCATATCTATGGCTTCCCCGGCCATCAGCACAAAGCTTAGAAATAGATTCATCAAAAAACCCAGGGTATAGCCCACCAGCATCTCTTTGAGAAAAGAGAGCATGAGGGATATCGTGGAGGAAAACACGGGGGACGGTACCTGCAAAACAGGCGTCAGAAGAATGGCGGCAAACAATGCAAGACCGATCTTCGCAATGGCAGGCACATTTCTCCTGCCGAAAAACGGATGAAACAACAATGCGCCCGACATGCGGGCAAACACCAACAATAGAAGCATATAGTTGCTAAAGTTGATTCGAAGCATTCTTGCCCTCCAGACAATCTAAACCAGATTGCCGATGCCTGCGAAGACCCGGTTGGTGAACTCCAAGATCTTGGCGATGAGCCAAGCGCTGAGCGCGATGAGCACCAGGGCGATTGCCAGGATCTTGAACACGAAGACTATAGTCTGCTCATGGATCTGGGTGGCCGCCTGCAACACCGACACCAGTATGCCGATCCCCACGCTGACCGCCAGAAATGGCGCGGCCATCAAAAGCGCCGTCATCAGCGCATCCTTCAAAACCGAAACGATTTCCCCCTGCGACATACGGTTCCTTTCCGGCCTGCGCCTTCATTGGCTAGTTGAACCCCATCACCAGTGCCTTTAGCGTCATCGCCCAGCCGTCCACCAGCACAAAGAGGACCAGCTTGAACGGAAGGGAGATCAGCACCGGGGGCAGCATCATCATGCCCACACTCATCAGCGTGCTGGCCACCACCATATCGATGACAAGGAACGGGAGATACACCATGAAGCCCATGATGAACGCCCGCTTGAGTTCGCTGGTGATAAAGGCGGGAATGAGCACGGTGGTTTCAATCTGGTCAGTGGTTTCCGGCCGCTCAAAGTGCCCCAGGTCCAGAAACAGGTTCAGATCCTCGGCGTTTGTGTTCTTCAACATGAATCCTCTGAGCGGTTCGAAGGCCTTTTCCGCAGCCTGGACCTGCGTGATTTCACCCCGCTGATAGGGCTGATAGGCCATTTCGTTGATTTCACCGATCACCGGGGACATAATGAACAGCGACAAAAACAGCGCAATCCCCACCAACACCTGGTTGGGGGGCGTCTGTTGAAGGCCGATGGCGTTGCGCACGCAGGAAAGCACAATCGCAATACGTGTAAAGCAGGTGGTCATGATCAGGATGGAAGGCAGCAGCGCAATGACGGTAAGGGTAATGAGTATCTCCAGCACATCGGCGCCTTCCCCGGAGCTTAAACCTTCCAACTGGATAGACAGGCCGCTGGATTCCGCCCGGGCAGTGTGGATGGGCATGGCCACAAGCACCGCAAGCAGAAAGAGTGCAAGCAAAGCGCCCCCAAACAACGTTTTCCTCTTCATGGCTGTGTGCCATCCTGTCCGTCGTCGTTTCCCGGCTGGATAGGCTGCTTTCCTTTTCCCATCGCTTTAGCCAGCGTGCCAAGAAAATCATTCCCGGCCCGCTTTGTCTCCACACCTGTAAGCTCCTGCTGGTCTACTTCCCTAAGCAGTTCCACCCGTCCGGATGCAACGGATATAAGATGCGTCTTGCCACCCACCCGGATGAGGGCCAGATAGGTATCGCGGGCCAGCATTACACGCTCCAGCACCTGAATTTGATGGCCGGAGGAGTAGGCGTTATGATGCCTGCCCATCCATCTGGCTGTCCAGTAAGCGCCGGCGATCACCGCCACTACTGCCAGAAGAGGCGTCAAGATGGAGAATATGTCTTCCAAAGCATCCCTCTCCCAACCCGATTTTCGGAGCGTATTACCTTTGAGAAACGCCGCTGACAATTTCAGTAATCCTGACGCCGAAATTGTCGTCAATGACCACCACATCGCCCCTGGCGATCAGCTTTCCGTTCACCATGATGTCCACGGGTGCACCGGCCTGTTTGTCCAGTTCCACAATGGAACCCTGGCGCAGGGACAGAATCTCTTTGACCTGCTTTCTTGCCCGCCCGATTTCCACGGTGACATTGAGATCCACGCCCATCACAAGCCCAAGGTTGACGTTGTCCATTTCCTCCGCAAAAGGATTCCCCGTGTCCAGGCTGCCAAAATGCAGGGGCTTGACCACCACATTTTGATGGGGCATTCCCCGATCCTGCGCATACCCTGAAGATGGCACCGACCTTGGTGCGGCCATGGGAGCCGGGTTCGGCATGGCTGCAGGAGCTGGGTTTGCGGCCATGGGAGCCGGGTTCGGTATGGCCGCAGGAGCTGGGTTTGCGGCCATAGGAGCCGGGTTCGGCATGGCCACAGGAACAGGACTTGCCGCCATAGGGGCCGGAGCAGCCACTGCCGCAGGAGCAGGCTTTAGGTCAACTGCAGGAGCAGGTTTGGAAGTAAGCGCTGCAGCAGGCTTAGGTGTGGGCACGGGGGCAGGTTTCGGCGCCGTCGCCGGAGCTGGACTGGGTGATGCCATAGGAGCATCCTTTGCAGCCGCCTGATAATCGCCGCCAATCACCGGCTCAGGTATCTGGGTGTGCCCCGTAACCTGCGAAATTTCCGTCTCCTCCTGCATCATCTCTTGTCCGCTTATGCCCATGGCGCTGCCTACCAGTTCCCTGGCAAAGGGAACGGGCATGACGGTGAAGAATTCGCTGTCCACCAGGTCTTCAATCGTCAGCTTGAAGCTCACGGCCACAATATAGTCCTGCTCCTCAGACCACATCATCTTTTCGGTCATGCCGGAAATCTCAAAGGGCACGGGAGGAGATATGTTGATTTCCCTGTCGAGAAACGATGCCAGCGCCGTACAGCTTGCGCCCATCATCTGATTCATGACTTCGCCCAGAGCACTTACATGGATCTCATCCAGCTCCGCTCCATTTTCGCCTGAAAGCCCCCCCGCCTCACCCAGCAGCAGCTGGACGATGGCGCGGACATCCCTCACGCTCATGATCATTTGGTTGGAGCCGAACAGTCCCTGGACATATTTGATCTCAACCCCCAGAGCCGGCTCAAGCTCCGAAAACTCAAATTCCGAGCTGTGAATGACCTGAACACTGGGCGTGGTAATGCTGACCTGCCGGTTCAGCAGGATGGAAACGGCAGTAGCTGCGGCACCCATGCTGATATTCAGAACTTCGCCGATCGTATCGATTTCGGTACTGTTCAGCCCCGTTTGCTGATCGAAAAGATTAGGACGTGTTTCCATCGCGCACTCACCTTCCTTCATCCTGCATACTGCCGGTTGATCAACACGGCGAGCTTGTTTTTCTTGATGCCGGGCTCTCCGAAAAACCATTTTTTCCCGTTCACGGCAATGACTATAGGCGTGCCTACCTGCTGATCCAGACGTATCACATCGCCCGGCTGAAGGCTCAGCATCTCCTGCATGGTGATGGTGGTGGTGCCAAGAACGGCACATAGATCAATGCTGGAGCCATGAAGCTGTGAAAGCATCGCCATTTGGGTTGCCCCCGCGCTTTCGCCGCCCGTATCGGCTTTGTTGCCGCTGCCGGTCTGGGCGGCAAGTATCTCGTCCAGCGTCTTGCCGATGTCCATGCAGGGAATGCAGCAGGTGATCGTACCCTCTACTGCATTGAGCTTTACCGCAAGCACCATCACCACCACGATCTCATCCATGGCGATGGCCTTGATGAACCTGGTGTTCGTTTCGACCTGCCTGACAGCTATGCTGATACCGGGGGTATTGATCCATGCTTCCTGGAACAGGGAGGCGATCCTTTTGATAATCCTGTCCATCAGCGATGTCTCAATGTCGGTAAACTCCCTGGATGGAATCTCATGCGCTTCAATGACCCCGCCGAACATCCGCTCGACTAGTGCGAAGGTGATAGGATTGGAAAGGTCCAGCAGCATGGCGCCCTTTAAAATGTTCATGTCCAGAACGCTGGTCATGAGCATATCGGGAAGCGCATTATTGTATTCCATGTAAGGCTGCTCTTCCAGGGACGCTACGTTGACCTCGCAAAAGCTGCGGGTAAGCCCGGCCAGGTAGGAGGCCAGATGCCTTGCAAAGATTTCCCCTATGCCCCGAAGCACCTTTTGCTGGTCCTTGGTCAGCTTTTTGGGGTTCTTGAAGTTGTACAGCTTGGCCCGTGTATCCTCGGAAGGCAAGTCGGCAGACTCGTCTGTATCCGCGTTTCCCGCAAGCCTGTTTAGCAGCTCGTCAATCTGATTTTGAGACAAAATCTCCGGCATGGCTACTCTTCCTTCGTGCGATCATAGCGTCTGCGATGATTTTCCCTTGGGTTGCTCTCCATAAGGTATGATTGCGCCAGAACGCCGGCCTTGTATTCCCGGATTCTGGCCGTTACCACATCGGCCGGCTCCAATACATAGTGTGTCTTGCCATTTGTCATAGTCACCAGTGTATCGGGTATCATTTCGATCATTTCAATGAGCTCTGAATTGATGTAATACCTTTCGCCATTGAGCTTGGTAAGTTCTATCATGGCGCCGCCGCTCCTTTCAGGCAGTCCATATTATTAAGGGATCAACTGATTGCATCCGGCCATTACCGCTTGAGGTTGACCAATTCCTCCAGCACCTGGTCGGAAGTGGTGATCACCCGGGCGTTCGCCTGATAGCCTCTCTGGGCCACGATCATATCCGTGAACTCTTTGGACAAGTCCACATTGGACATTTCCAAGCCTCCGGAAACAAGCTGTCCTCCCAAGGCGGTGCCGGCCTCTGAATAGCCGGGTGCGCCGGAGTTCAATGTTTCGCCGAAGTACTGATCGCCGCGCTGTTCCAGACCGTCGGGGTTATTGAACACCGCGATGGGGATCTGCGCCAGCGCCTGGATGGCCATGGTGTTTAGGTTGGTTCCAGTAATCATTCCATCGGGGCCGATGGAAATACCCGAATAGTTTTGAAAGTCGGTAATCTTGATGGGCACCAGCGTACCTATCGGATTTGTCAGCATCGGCATCTGTCCCATTACAAAGCTGCCGTTGCCATCGATCAAATTGCCGCTGGCATCAAAGGAGAAAGCACCGACCCTGGTATAGTTCAATTCGCCCGCGCTGTCCTGTACGGTAAAAAAACCTTCTCCGGAAATGTAGGTATCCATCGCCCTGGCCGTCTGCTGAAAGCCGCTGCGGTTGTTGAGCAGGTCGATGGAGGCAACCTTGGACCCATAGCCGATCTGGGTAGGATTGGTACCGCCCGTGGCAGGGGTCGGAGCACTGGCAGCGGTCAGCGTCTGGTAGTACATGTCGGAGAAAAGGACCCGGCTGGCTTTAAAGCCGGCGGTGTTCACGTTGGCAATGTTGTTGCCGATGACATCCAGCATGGTTTGATGCCCCTTAAGACCCGTAACCGCGGAAAACATGGATCTGATCATTTTGCTACCTCCCATTCACATTTGTGTGTCCGCCTTGATGCGGCGCCCGTGTCACTCTTCCGGTATTGCCTTGGCCTCAGGGCCTATGTCCAGGATCTCGCTCAATTGATGATAATTACCATCGACATATACATATGGGACACCGGCGTTAAAGCTTACCTGCTCCACCTGTCCCACCTTAAGCTGCTGGGACCCGTCTTCGGCGGCAGCCGATACGCTGACCTGCTTTCCGATCAGCGATACCGCCAGGTTCGCCTGGAAGGCGTTTGTGAGTGAATTCATCTGGGACAAGGTGGAGAACTGAACCATCTGGGACATGAACTCAGCGTTGTCCACCGTGTCGAACATGCTCTGGTTTTGCAGTTGGGCGGAAATGAGCTTGAAAAAATCGTTGATGTCCAGGTCCGAAGCGGCCTTGCCGGCCGATTGTCCGGCCTGCGGCTGCATGGCCGCCGGCATCCCGATGCCGTTCACCTGCATTTTGTCCCCTCCTTGCGCATGAAGTTTTCTTAATCAAACCCGGTAATTGATGGTACTGCTTCTTGGCATAATCATCCTTGGGTCTGCCTGCTGCCCGTTCGCTGCAGGCAAAAGGGCCGCTTCCTGCCTGGAGGCCATATGATCCGGTTCAAACACGGGTGCCGTATGTTCCCGGGATGCAAAGAACCCCGCGCCATTTCCGCTATCCATGCCCACTTCCACGCTCAGCCCGTTCACCTGGTAGTTCTGCTTATCCAGCTCGGCCCGCAATTCATCGGCATGATCCAGGATCAGTCCCCGTGCAACCTCGTTGTCGGTGCGCAGGCTCAGGGAAACCGCCTTCCCTTTTGTAATCACGGTGACCTCTACCTCCCCCAGGCCTTCCGGGCTCAGCCTGACACGATATTCAGCCATGCCCCGCTTCAGTGCCCGGACGGATGATCTTGCAAGCTGCATTGCAACATTATCTTCCCGGGAGGTATTTTCCGGCGCCATCTCAGGAGTTGACTGCATGCTTTCCGTATGAATGGCCTGCTCCGTCCTGTAGGCCGCTTCCATAGCCAAGGCAGGTATCTTAAAGGGCTTCTCCTTTTCCTTGCCTGCCTTGACGTCGTTTAGTGGCTCACTTGAAACATGCGCATCAGCAGCTGTCGCAGCGGTTGAAGGTTTTACAACTTCCGGTGCAGTATCGATACCCAAAGGTTGAGCCGCCGAAGGTGTGCTCTTCACTTGAAGCTTTTGTATATTCCGAAAGCTCGTCTGATCAAGCTCATCCATTCCCTTCGCTGTACCAAGGATCGATTCCGGTGCAGGATTCCCTACGTCCGCGATTTCAGCTTTATCTGTTGCAGCTTTTGCCTTTGCCGCTTCGAGCAGACCAGGATTGTTTTCTGTCTGAAAAGCGGCCGGCCAACCGGGCACATCCGCTTGATTCACCGCCTCTTCTGAAACAGCAACCCCGGCTAGGCCATTCCCCGGCAAAGCTGCTTCCGTCATTCGCCGGCTTTTATAAGGAAGCGTTTTTTCGTCAGGTGCCTCTGCATCCATGACTTGCTGTAAGTGATATGCCCCCTGCAGCAGAATTGCCGGGATGCCTGACAAGTCCGGAACTTTTTCCGGTTTTTTCTTTTCCCCTTCTTCCGGTTCCCCTTCTGCTAGGACGTCAGCGATCTCCTTGAGCCCGCCCTGAACCGTTGCTTCATCAACGGCCATGGCAAACGCAGTTTCACCGACAGCACTGTTCCCTGATGTTTCCTGAACAGCTATCCTCCCCTGAACGGGAATGCCCACACTTGCTACCGCTGTAATAAAATCACCTCCCGTACCCGATACCGGGTGTCCTTCAGCCACCCGCTTTGGCAACCTGGTTGGAAACGAACTCTGCAATGAACATTTCGTCGCTTTTTCGCTCGTCTGCCTGATAGTCTGCCTTGGCGCGTTCCTTCAGCTTTTCGATCATGGTTTTATCCTTGGTAACTTTAAGCAGCCTCTCCCGCTGTTTGTCAATCCGGCGCATCTGCTCCCGCATTTGCTCACCGATCCTTTTCAGTTGCTGGCTCTGATCCGCAATGTACATGCCGGCAGCGGCGGTACGGCTGGCACTTTGGCCTTTTTCGCAATCCATCTGATACTGTTGCTTGGCCACGCTGTAGTCTTTGTGCATCGCATCCCGCTTTTTTTCCAGCCGTGCATATTCCGCAAGCAACAGGCTCAAGGCGTCAGCCTCGTTTTTTTGCATGTGCGTGTCGTATTCCAGCACCTTTTGAAGCGGAAATTGGAACTTTTTCACGCCGCGCCTCCCTTTAAGATCGCGTTATGGATCTCCTGCATCTTCCGCATGGTTTCCTCGAAGGGAGCCTTTTCGTCGATATCCTGCTTTAAAAACCCGTTGATCCTGTCAATATTGGCGATGGCGTTATCAATCCTTACATTCGTTCCTCCCTTGTAGGCGCCGATGCTGATCAGGTCAAAGTTCTCATAGTAGGCCGACAGTGCAGAGCGGAGCGCGGAAGCATACTGCATTTGCTCCGGAGGAATGATCTCGTTCATAATACGGCTGATGCTCGCCAGGATGTCGATGGGCGGGTAATGGTTGCGCATTGCCTGTGCCCGTGACAATACGATATGGCCATCCAGGATGCCGCGTACCGTGTCGGAGATAGGCTCGTTGACATCATCGCCCTCCACCAGCACCGTATAGATGCCGGTGATAGAGCCGCTTGAAAATCTGCCCGACCGTTCCAGAAGCCTTGGCATAATGGCGTACAGGGAGGGCGTGTAACCCCTGGCCACCGGCGGCTCCCCTATGGCAAGGCCTATTTCCCTTTGGGCCATGGCAAAGCGTGTCAGCGAGTCCATGACCAGCAGCACATCCTTGCCCTGGTCCCGGAAATACTCCGCAATAGTGGTGGCGGTCAGCGCGCATTTTAAGCGCATCATGGCCGGCTGATCGCTGGTGGCCACCACCAGCACCGAGCGCCGCATGCCCTCCTCCTTCAGGTCCTTTTCGATAAAGTCCCGAACCTCGCGGCCCCGTTCCCCCACCAGTGCGATGACGTTCACATCGGCTTCCACGTTCCTGAGCATCATACCCAGCAGCGTACTTTTGCCAATGCCGCTGCCCGCGAAGATACCCATGCGCTGGCCCTTGCCGCAGGTCAGGAGCGAATCGATGGCCCTGACCCCCATATGAAGCCTTGTATCGATGCGTGGTCTTGAAAGGGGATTGGAAGGAAGATTCGCAACCGTATACTGCTGCGTGCATAGAAGGGACCCTGCCTCGTCGATGGGCCTGCCGAACCCGTCCACCACTCTGCCAACCAGTTCCATTCCCACAGGGATCTTCAGCGCGTCACCGGTGGATTCCACCACGCTGCCCCGTGATATACCATCCGGTTCCTCAAACGGCATCAAAAGCAGCCGGTTTCCTTTAAAGCCCACCACCTCGGCATCGATCCAACCGTTCCGTCTGGTATTGTGGATGCGGCAGACTGTACCGATATCCACATCCGGTCCGGTGCTTTCCAGCACCATGCCGATGATCTTGTCCACCTTGCCCCCGCGCAGGATGGGTTCCGTTTGGGAAACGGCCTGCCGGTACGCTTCAAACATCCCATCCCCTCCTTACGCTTGGGTACTTCATCGTTACCGGACGGCTTCCACTGCCTGCACCAGCTTTTCCAATTGCCGGTAAGCACTGGCGTCAATCAGCACATCCTCTGTTTCCAGAATGCACGTGCCGGGCTCTTTATCCTCCAGCACTTCAATATCCAGATGCTCCGCACCGCCTACAAGGCTTTTGAGATAGTCGCTGCTGGCGGTTACAAACCGGGCCTCGTGCCGGGATACCTGAAGCCGTACGGCCTTTACAGCGCGAAGCCCTTCCGCCGCCCTGCGGAATATGTTCAGAAATGCTTCGTCATTCTCCATAAGCTTTGCGCCCACAACCTTGCGGGCAATATCCAGAGCCAGGTCCAGCATGCTCTGTTCGTACTGCATCAGCAGCGCATCCCTGCCACGGTCGATCTGGCGAAGGAGGGCGGTGATCTGCGCGAGCGTCTGTTCGTTTTGGGCAAAAGCCTGGGCCTGCCCCTCCTCGTAACCCTTTTGATAGCCTTCCTCCCTGGCGCTTTCAAACGTTTCCCTGGCCTGCTCACGCATCTGCCCATGCATTTTCAAAAGATAGCGGTTGGCACCTTCGACAATGGTGCGGGCCTTTTTGACGGCGGATGCCAGTTCTTCCCGGCTCAAATCGGGGCTGGCCTCTGGTTCGGATTCGGCCTGCGGCTCGGGTTTTGTGCACGCGGGAATGTTGTATACAAACCCTGATGCATCCATGCAAATGCATTCCCCTTTAAGCAGCTTAGACAATTGTCTCATCCTTTCGGCCCCTGCTGATCGTGATCTCGCCGGCCTCCTCAAGCCGTCGTATGACAGAAACAAGCTTCTGCTGTGCTTCTTCCACGGCAGAAAGTCTTACGCCGTGCAGGTATCCGGCCTCTTCCTCCAACGTAGTTTTGAGGCGGACCGACATATTTGAATAGAAGACTTCGGTGATTTCCTTGGAGCAGCCCTTGAGGGCGATGAGCAAATCGTTGGCATTGACATCCTGCAAAAAACGCTGGATATGCATGGGATCCAATGTGGCGATATCCTCGAACACAAACATGCGGTTGCGGATGTCCTCCGCCAATTGGGGATCGCGCTTGGAAAGCTCCTCCATGATGAATTTTTCCGTGCTGCGGTCAACCAGGTTCAATACGCCCGCCATATACTTGGCGCCGCCGATCTCCGCAAAGCCCACCGACTCGCTCATGGACAGCTTCTGCTCGATCATCTTCTCTACTTCTCTTACGGCGTCCGGGCTGGTCCTGTCCATGGTAGCGATACGCTCCACCACATCCAACTGCGTATCCCCGGGCAGTTCGCTCAGGATTTCCGAAGCCTGCTCGGCTGTGCAGTAGGATAAGATCAGCGCGATGGTCTGAGGGTGCTCGTTTTGAATCAGGCTCAGCAAATGCTTGGGGTCTGCCTTGTCCAGGAAGCTGAACATCTTGGTTTGAAGCGATCTTGTGATCCGCTCGATGACAGATGCCGCGCTGGTAGCGCCCATGGCCTTTTCCAAAATCGCCTTGGCGTACTCAATGCCGCCCTCGGTGATGTATTTTTGCGCCATGCACAGGTTGTAAAATTCCTCCATGGTGTTGTCCACCGCCTGGGGGGATAAGTTCTCCAGCGTGGCAATCTGCAGGGTGATCTGTTCGATTTCTTCCGGCCTCAAATACTTGTAGACCCTGGAAGCTTGCTCCACTCCAAGGGAAAGAACGACTGTGGCCGCCTTTCTTGCCGAGGCATTGCTGTTCGCCCGCCTGCTCATTTAGAATCGTCCTCCTTCATCCATGTTCTGAGCAGCTGTGCTACAACTTCCGGATTGGCCGTAGCAAATTCCTTCACCTGGCGCTTGATGCCCTGTTCCCTCGTCTCAGTCAATACGATTTCACCGGGAGCATCCTGTTTCTCGCTCTGCTGCGCAGCCTCCTGTCCAGGCCTTCCCGCCTGCTGCTGACGCTGTTGCTGCTTAAGGCGCTGGGCGCTTTGCAACGCTGCTTTTCTTTTGCGGCCCGAACGCAGCGTCAGGTACACGGCCAATAAAAGCAGCAGTACAAAGGTAACCGCGACACCGATAATGAGGCCGTCCATTTTCACCGCCGGCTCCTGAGGGAAGATAGGCGCCTGCTTGGGCGTAAATTCCGCATGGGTGATAACCACCTTCTCAACGGGGATGCCCACACCGTAGGCCACCATCTCCTTGTACTTGGCCACCAGGTCATCGGCCAGGTAGCTGCTGTTGATCATCACGGCCACGGTCATGTCCGTAATATGCCCGCCGCTATCCTCAATGCCCTCAATGAGCTGGTTTACAAGGTATTCATTGCTTCCGCTCTCGCTGGCGCTTTGATCGTTCTCTCCATCCGTTTCTTCCACATAGGTGGGCGTGCCCGTGTTGGCATCCGTACCGGCGGCCAGGTTTTGAAGGGTGCCGCCGTTGATGCTTTGGCGGTCAAACTCTTCTTTGGACAGTATGCCATTGTCGCCCACTACAGGTGAGTATGTCGTCTTCTCGGTGACTTTCTGTTGGAAATCCACCTGCACGTTTACCGCCACGCTCATGCCGTCTGCGCCGAACACCGGCTCCAGAAAGCGCGTGATCTTTTCCTTATAGTACTCGTTGATTTTGCTGATGGCGTCGATCTGGGAAAGTGCCTGCCCGCTCAATTCTTCCGACTTATCATTGAGCTCCACGCCGGTGCTGTCCACAATGGTAACATGATCGCTTTGAAGCCCAGGCACGCTCCTGGCAACCAGCGCTTCAATGCCCCTGATCTGCTTGGCGGAAAGACTGGTATACGAATAAAGCTCCAGCACCACCGAGGCGGAGGCCTGGGGCCTGTCGGCTTTTAACACAAAGGAATTGTCATCGGGCACATTCAGGGTCACGATGGCGTTTTTCACGCCCTCCAGTGTCCGAAGAGATTCCTGCAGCCTGTCCTGAAGCTGAAAAATCAGGTATTGCCTTTTTTCGTAATCAGTTGTCATCAATGCGGATTGACTGGTAAAAACATCATAGCCCAGCGTGCTCTTGGGGAATCCTTCCGCCGCCAGCTGCATCTTGAGCATGGCCTCACTGGATTTGGGCACCAGAATGGTGCCATCATTTTGAAGCCTATAGGGGGTACCCATGCTGTCCAGGAGATTTACGACCTCAACACCCTCGGAGGCCGACAAACCACGGTACAGCACCGTATAACCGGCGCTGTCCAATACATTTGTCAGGATCACCGCTCCAGCTATAACGGAAACAAGCAAAGCTGCAAGAGCAACGCGCTTGCCGCGGCTCAGCTTCGCCAGGTATCCCTTTATGCTCTGGAAGAGGTTTGAGATTGAAAGGTCCATGCTTGCCCTCTAATCAGCTAATTTTTCTTTCGTACGCAACAGGCTACACGTCAAAGTGTGATACGCATGATCTCGTTGTAGGCATCCAGCACCTTGTTCCTGACCGATACCATCATATGCACCGCCAGGTCTGCTTTGGCCGCATTGATGGTAATGTTGTGGGGTGAATCGCTGTTGCCGGTCACCAGATTGATCACATCGAACTTGGTTGCCGCGTCGGTGCTGACCGTCTGCTGAACGGCCTCCTTCAACATGTCCTCAAAGGGCACGAAATTCTCCGATACAGAGGTGGTGCCCGACGGCTTTTGAAGGTTTGCTATGTATTGCGCAAGCTTTACCGATTCAATAGCCATGTCCATTCCCCATTTCTTTCGCGCTATTCTTTCGTATCAGTTTTCCAGGTTATTTTCCTATTTCAAGAGCCTTTGCGGCCATTTCCTTCATGGCGTTGAATGCCGTCACATTGGCTTCGTACAGCCTGGAAGCGGACATGATGTCCACCATTTCTTCCACCGTGTTCACGTTGGGAAGCTGTACATACCCGTTTTCGTCAGCATCGGGGTGAGTCGGATCATACTCCAGCTTGAAGTCATCCGCATCTTCCACGATGGCGGTGGCCTCTACTCCGGCTGCGGATGCTTTCCCGCTGATGGAGGCATTCAACTCCGTTGAGAAGGCATCTGTCCTGTTTCTTTCTGAGAGCACAACCAGCTTCCGCCTGTAGGGCCCACCCTCTTCGGTTCTTGTAGTTTGAGCGTTTGCCAAGTTCTGCGCCACCACCTGCATGCGCAGCTTCTGCGCGGTCAAGCCCGAACCGCTGATGTTCAATGAATCCAGGAATGCCATCTTTATCCACGCCCTTCTGTGATCACATACTTGAGCCGGTTGATCTGCGCATTGAGGGAATTGGCCATATAGCTGTACTGCATCTGTGCCCTGGCCATTTCAATGTTCTCGTAATCAAGGTCAACATTGTTCCCGTCTTCCTGGGCCGCGGTGCTTTCATCGCGCACGATCCGGGGCTCCACCTTTTCAAGGGCATCTTGCAAACCTTCCTCATCGGTCCCGGTCTTTTGAAGCTGCTTTTCCAGCAAGTCTTCAAATTCCAGCCGCTGGCTTTTGTAGCCGGGTGTGGCAGCGTTTGCGATATTGTTGGCAATCACTTGCTGCCTTTGCCACACGGCGTCCAGACTTTTTTGAAGAAGTGTCATGCTTGTGTTGTCCAGTGCGCTGCTCACACAGAATCCCTCCCTTTTTTTCACTGTTTTGTAACGATTTGTATTGTATTTGCAGCAATCGCCCATTTTTGCGCAACAAAAAATACCTTTTCGGCAACTGGCTGTCATTTCAGACCCTATAGCTTTGCGTCCCCACCTTTCGATTCGATGGGTTTGCCATTTCGTTCGATATTTATTTCTTTTCATAACTATAAATAAGGTAAATTTTGGATGCGCCGGTTTTCCAGCATCACCTCCCGGTGGGTCACCATTATCTACCAGGTACCCGCCATATAATGCCAAACATACTATCCGTAATAAGTATATCATGCACTCAATCGCTGTCAATACTTTTTACAGCAAAATTCATCTTTTTTTTTGAAAAGCACTAAACATTTGTCGATTCGCGCCGATATATAGTGTTTTTTCAGCAGGCTATAGCAATACCTAGTGGTGCGTCTGTTTGATCAAATTCCAGTATTTGTAATATTTCGTTATCATATGAAAAGGAAAAACGTCAACTCCCCAATTCCTGTCAGCAAGTATATGCATGAATTTCCAAAAATATCTTGCCTTATTTTTACAATACACCGAGAAATGGGTGGAAAAATATTTCCACCTTTTCCCGGCCGAGCCGGCTGGAAGAATATATCCAACATCTGGCTATGCCACACTTCCTCCGCCGCTGCCATGCTTTTTCCCGGCCAGCTTGACCTGGGCGCGGCTTTTGCGTGCCAAAGCATCGCCACAGGCCATATGAGCGATGATCGCTTTAACCAGCCCATCCAATTCCGAGCCTTCCGAATAATCGGCAGGCGCTATAAAATCCACCCGCTTGTCCGAAAGCAGGCTCTCCACCTTCTCCTTTTGCGTGTAGACGGCAATGGATTTGCCTCCGTTTGTCTTCACGAGCTTCATGCAGGGCACGTCCGTCAGCCCGTCGCCAAAATAGACCATGTTCCGAAAGGGGACGGGCCGGTCATCCTCGAGGATGAATTTGTTGAGCTCCACATCCTCCGACATGAGAAGGACGCCCTTATTGATGCGGAACAGAAACTGCGTCTTTGCCGTATAGTTCACCGTAACGGCAGGCCAGTCTGCCACGCCATCGTCATCGTAGTGGAAGGCGCAGGCATATATCTCCCTGAACTGACTTGCGATGACCGAGCCTTCAATGATCTCCTTCAAGCCGGAGGAGATGATATAGTGCTGGATTTGAACGCCGTGGGCTTCCCCAAAGGCATTGATTCTCGCAAACCAATCCATAACGCCGGGAAACAATTGAATATCCTTTCCCAGCGCCACCAGGTCTTCCTGCCGGATTGATTTTTGTTTCTCTCCTGCCTTTTTTACCATCAGGTACATATAGGCCAGGATCCTGTCCATTTTCTTCTCTTCCGCCATGCGGCGCGACATATCCCAAAATGCATCCGGCTCCATGCCGAGGCCTGGAATGAAGGAATAGTTCTGCATATCGGTTGTGCAAAGCGTGTTGTCAAAATCATACATCAGCGCAATGATGGGCCGGTTGGTCTCCATAAGTGCTCCTTTCGTTATGAAATGCAATCAGAAACTTCACTGCCTCATTCGTGTACAACAAAATGGCGTATGCTTTCTTCTATTGTACCATATACTTGTGGCCTGAAGGAAGATTATTTGCAAAGCGTGCTTCCACCCGCTTGACAGGTCGGTACCACACTGCTATTGTATGGTAGAATGATAAAGGCCCGGCAATGCATGCGGGTCTACATGTATCACGTTGCCGTCCAAGCCAAATGAACGCTTTAATAATAAGGAGGAACAACCATGGCGCGTTTTCCCATCGGTGTGATGCTGGATTCATTTTTGAAGCCTATCCCGGAAGCGTTGAAATTAGCCGCACAGTTAGGAGTACAGGGCATACAGGTATATGCCACCAGGGGCGAATTATCGCCGGATGAAATGACGCAGGAAAAGCGCCGGGAATTCCGGCGGCGCGCGCAGGACAATGGCCTTGTAATCAGTGCCTTGTGCGGCGACCTGGGTCAGGGTTTTCATCACCCGGCGGAAAACCCAAGGCTCATTGAAGCTTCCAAGCGCATCCTGGAACTGGCGAAAGACCTGGGCACCGACGTCGTCACCACCCACATCGGTGTGGTCCCGGAGGATGAAAATCATCCCCGCTTCCGCATCATGCAGGATGCATGCGGGGAACTGAGCCGCTATGCCGATAGCGTTAAGGCCCACTTTGCCGTGGAAACAGGCCCGGAAACAGCCGCCACCTTGAAGCGCTTTCTGGACGGCCTTCACTCCAAAGGCGTGGCGGTGAACTTCGACCCGGCCAACCTTGTGATGGTCACGGGCGACGATCCCGTAAAGGCCGTGCATACCCTGAAGGATTATATCGTTCATACCCACGCCAAGGATGGCGTTCGCCATTATTACCGCAATCCGGAAGAGGTTTACTCCGTGGTGGAATCGCCCATCGTCACCTCCCCCTCCTTTGAAGAATTGCCGCTGGGAAGCGGGCATGTGGATTTCCCCGGCTGGCTGAAGGCCTTGTGGGATATTGGCTACCGCGGATTCCTCACCATAGAGCGTGAAGTAGGCGAAGATCCGTATAGGGACATTGCAGGAGCCGTGGATTACCTGAAAAGCATCATGGCTTAAAGGAGAAATACAATGGAAAAGTTGAAGATTGGTGTCATCGGCACCGGCTCCATTTCCCTGGAGCATTTAAATGCCTATAAGAAACATCAGGATGTGGAAATCTATGCGCTATGCGACCTTAACGAACCGCTCCTTCAAAAGCGGGGCGAAGAATTTAATGTCACGCGCCTATATACCAACGCGGAGGATATGCTCCGCCTCCCCGAATTACAGGCCGTCAGCATCTGTGCCTGGAATGCCGCCCACGCGCCGCTTGCGATCGCCGCTTTGAAAGCCGGCAAGCATGTGCTGTGCGAAAAGCCCATGGCCACCAGCTTTAAGGATGCGGAGGGTATGCTCAAGGCCGCCAAGGAGAGCGGAAAGCTTTTAATGATTGGCTTTGTACGCCGCTTCGGCAACGACTGCGCTATTTTGAAGGATTTCATCAAGCAGGGTGCATTCGGCGATATCTATTACGCCAAAGCCACCTATCTTCGCCGTAAGGGCAATCCCGGCGGCTGGTTCGGCGACAAGTCCCGCTCTGGCGGCGGGCCGCTTATTGACCTGGGGGTTCACGTCATCGACCTGACCAGGTTCCTGATGGGCAACCCCAGACCCGTATCGGTATACGGCGCAACCTTCCAAAAGCTGTTTGACCGCAAGGATGTGAAAAGCGATCCAGGCTACCGGGCTGCCAGCGCCACGGATCACGACATCTGCGATGTGGAGGATCTGGCAAGCGCCATGATCCGCTATGACAACGGCGCTGTGGTGACGGTGGAGGCCAGCTTTTCCCTGAACATTGCAAAGCCCGTGGGGCGCATAGAGCTATTTGGTACCAAGGCCGGGGCCAAGCTGGAGCCGGACCTGGAAATCTATACCGAGATGAACGGGTACCTGGCAGATGTGACGCTGCCTATGCGCACCTCCTTAAGCTTTGACGGCTTGTTTCAAAACGAGATCGCCCATTTTGTGGACTGTGTTATGACAGGCGCGCCCTGCCAAAGCCCGGCGGAGGATGGGGTAACGCTGATGAAGATTCTGGATGCCATCTATGAATCTGCGAAAACGGGACACGAAGTGGTGCTTTGAGGGGAGGGATCAAATTGCGCCTTTCGGTATCAAGCTACAGCTATTTGAACCATATGGAAAAGACCGGGGCCAGTTATTTCGACATTTGCGATCTTGCCAAAAAGACAGGCTTTGAAGCCATTGAGTTCATTCCCCTGGACCTTCGCTTTGGCCGGGGGCAAACGACTGTAGAGGAATTGGCCTCCGCCCTGCGCAATCATTGCCACTCCATTGGCCTCCATATCTGCGCTTACACCGTTCCGGCGGATTTCCTTGTGGGCAGCGGCGGTGACATTCAAAAAGAAGCGGCACGGCTGAAAGGCTGCGCGGATATCACCGCGCTGCTGGGTGCGGGCCTTATGCGCCACGACATCGCCAGGCAATTGAATGAAAAATGCAAAAGCTACCGGGATGTGATCCGCATCGCAGCGCCGGCCATACGTGAGGTAGCGGAATATGCTGCTTCCAAGGGGATTCGCACCTGCACGGAAAACCACGGCTTTTTGATGCAGGATGCCCAGCGTGTGGAGGAACTCATCCTGGCGGTGGACCACAAGAATTTCGGCTGGCTTGTGGATATGGGCAACTTTGCCTGTGTGGATCAGGATTGCGCTTATGCGGCAGCTATCGCCGCGCCTTATGCCTTCCATGTCCACGCCAAGGATTTTCTAAAAAAGCCCGGCACAGAAATGGATCCCGGCATGGGCTGGTTCCGCTCCCGGGGCGGCAATTATCTGCGGGGCACGGTGGCAGGCCATGGGGCGGTCCCTATTGAACAGTGCTTGTATAGCCTTAAAAAAGCAGGCTATGACGGCTTCCTGTCCCTGGAGTTCGAGGGTATGGAAGAGACACTGACCGCCATTGAGGCGGGATACGCCTACCTGAAACGGATCACCGGCAACTGAATACTTCAATATTTAAAGGCCTCTTTGTATTCATGCAAAGAGGCCTTTTTTATCGGCATGATTTTCTTTATCACGGCCATAATAAACCTGTAAATATTTTCCGGGAAGGGGTATTGCATTCTATGTCGCAATCCCGGCAGCAAAATTCGTCCGCCCGACGTCCAAGAGCTTATTTGAGTGTCCTGGGAACATCCCAGCTGCATTTGAGAAATCCAGTCATTATTGCCTTTTGGGCAGCCATCTTTCCGGGGCTGGGCCATCTTTTGCTGTCAAGGTATATTGTTGGCATCATTCTTTTTTCATGGGAAGTGTTTATCAATTTGATGTCCCACCTGAATCTGTCCATCTACTATACATTCACAGGGCAATTTGAGCTGGCAAAAAGCGTGCTGGACAAGCAGTGGCTATTGCTCTATATTCCCACATATCTGTTTGGCATCTGGGACTGCTATCGTTCCACCGTAGATTTGAATTTACAATATGTCTTGGCTGCGCGTGAGGATACGCCGCTCAAACCATTTATCATGAACGCTCTGGGAATCAACCAGCTGGACAGGTGTGCCCCATGGTCTGCCGCGGTTTGGTCCATGATTTCGCCCGGTGTTGGGCAATTGATGATTCGCCGGATTGTAACGGCCTTCTTCCTTCTGGGCTGGTGGATTGTAGTCGCCTACGAGTCCAAGCTGCTGCCCTCCATCCACTATACCTTGCTGGGGCAATTTGACTTGGCAAAGGAAGTGGCTGACAAGCAATGGATATTAAATATTCCATCCATCTTTTTCTTTGGCCTTTACGATGCATACACGAATGCTGTGGAAAGCAACAAACTTTTTGATTGGGAACAGGCCAGGTTCCTGAAAAATGAGTATCAAAGCAAGAATTTCAGGATGCCTTTTCATATCGGGGAGAAAAGGGAGTGCGGTATGTATATCGTATCGAATTTCGAACACACCATCCATCTGGAAGCCGCCGTTTCGACGCTTCAAAAGCGGAACATACCCAAGGATTCCATCCTGGCCGTGCCGCTGGATAGGCAGGATGACGACAGGATGCTCTTTGACCGGACACATGCTTCCGACAGGCTAAGCCTTATTGACATGCCGGTTATCCTGGCCGCCTTGTTTTCGCTTTTAGGCCTCATCTATGGCTTTTTGCTGTACTGGGGACCGGTGCTGTGGGCACTTATCGGCACAGGAACGGGCTTTGGAGTCGGTTTAGTAATTAAGCTTCTTATGGTAAAGCGCAATCAAAAATCCAAGAAAGTATACAAATCCACGGAAGTAGTTCTTTTGGTAGAATGTAGGGATAACCAATCGGATATGGTGCAAGATATACTCTGGAGCCACGGTGCGTTGGGGGTGAGCGCGCTCACCCTGAAAAGTGAGGTTTAATTTATTGCGTGGTGGGTCTCCATTGCTTTGATCATTATTCCGTCTGTCATCCGGTGTAAGGTAGTGGATAAAAAGCGGCTGCTGGAAATGAGCGTATTCGGGTACTCCTTCCCTATCTATATCGCCATCTACGTCCTGGTCAAGTTCGTCACCGGGAAGATGGTAGCCAAAACCTGCGTTGCGCGGTGATGTTCCATGGCTTCAAACTCAAACGCCAGCCGAACCGGTAGATGCGGAGGTTTTTCGCCATGCTGTACATCATCCTTCTTGCAGTTTTTACGATATGGATGTTTTGCCTTGCAAAAAAGAAGCCTCTGTCCTGGCATGCATATATAACCGCCTATTCCATCGGCGTTTATGTGGCAGACGTGACGGAGGTTTCATTTAACCTTTTGCTGGGTCTATATAAGTTCCCCATGCATTTGCTTCCTGATCCCATGTTCGACAACGAATTGGGCATCATATTTTCAGACACGCTTATTTTACCTATAGCGCTGATTGTTTTTCTGTATTATGCGAAGAAGGAGCACCCCTGGCGGACATCCCTTCCATTCATTGCGCTGTTCATCGCCACGGAAATTATTTTTTTTATCACCGGATACCTGAAGTACATTCATTGGAGCCTTCTGTTTTCCGTACTGGCCTACACTTCCGTATTTCCCCTCGCCGCACATAACGCGCCCCGTATCGCCCGCTATGATCCGCCCATTCCGTATTCCATCCGCCTGATGTGCTTCTCACATACGATCATCATGTGGGTTGGTGCTGCATTTTCATTGCCGCTATTGAAAATGTATGAATTCAGGCCGGGTATATTTCAGGATATTATGGCTGACTGCCGGTTTACAGACCTGCTTTCCGGGGATATACTGGCAATCATCATAACACTCGTCATTCCGCGGATACAAAAGCGGCGCAAATGGGCTGTATTTACAGCCGTTGCCTGCCTGGGTGTGGCGTTTGCGTTGTTTTTCTACTATAGTGGATGGCTCATCTATCAACGCTGGAATCACTTTTTTATGGCACTCCGGTATTTTGTTCCCGTATTCCTGATCCTGCTGTACGACCGTTGGGAGTTTTCCTATAAAGCCCAAACGATAAGGGAATCACCAGGCAAGGCATAGTTATATGATGACGACGGCCATGCATATGCCCGTAGTAGTTGATACAAGCGAAAAAATATTACTGCATACCCTCAAGCGCTTTGCGCAGGCGGGCCACACCCTTCACAATCTCCTCCTCCGTCAAGGCGCCATAGCCCAAGATCATGCCGCTTTCGTGCACCCCTTTTTCAAGTGCATAGTCCTCCGACCATTCGGCGTCTACAAGGTATGCGCGCAGCAGCTCAAAATCCTCACGGCCCAGTGGCCGCTTTTCAAACGTCACCATCACATGCATGCCCGCGTTTTCCCCGCTGATGCATATGGATGTGCCAAACGACCGCTTTAGCTCCCGTATCAGCAGCAGCCGCTTTTTTGCGTACAACCGCTTCATTTTGTATATGTGATGCTCTAGCTGCCCGCTGTGCAAAAAGTCAGCCAGGGCCCGCTGCAATAGGACGGGTACCGAAAGATTGATGGATTCCATGGCGGACCGCATCCTGTCGATTGCCTCCCATGGCAATATCATATACCCTATGCGCAGCGTAGGCGAAAAAATCTTGCTGAAGGAACCCAGGTAGATCACTCGCTCCGGGTCAAGGTGCCTGAGCGTTTGGATCGGTTCCCCCTCATAGCGGAACTCACTGTCATAATCGTCCTCAATGATATACGCATTAGTCTTACGGGCATGGGATAAAAGCGCCAATCTGCGGCGGATAGGCAGCACATTCCCTGTGGGGAACTGATGGGAAGGCACCACATACATAAGCCCGAATTCCGGCAAATCCGCAAGCAGCTCTGTTCGCATCCCCTGGCCATCTACGGGGATAGGTGCTATTTGATAGCCGTTGCGCAAAAATGCCTGCCGCATGAAATGAACGCAAGGATCCTCCATGGCAACGACAGGGCAGTTTTTCAATGCCCAGCAGGCTACGTCCACGCCGCTGGTAGCGCCGGGCAGAATGAAAATCTGCTCCGGGCTGCAGGTGATGTCCTTGGTACGGTACAGGTAGGCGCATAACTCCCTGCGAAGTTCCTCCTCACCGCAAGAATCGCTTAAGGAAAAGCCCTCCTCCGGCATCCCGATCAGTGCATCTCTCACCGCCCGCGTCCAGGCTGCCCGGGGAAAATGGCGGTAGTCAATGAGCCCCGCCTCAAAGGCAATCATGCCTTCTTGTTCTGGGAGACCGTTTTTTTTGATCTCTTCCCGTTTTGGCATGATATGGACAGGCACCGATCCCGGCTGATTCAGCGCCACCACATACGTGCCCGAGCCGGTACGCCCGCTTAAGTATCCTTCGGCAATCAACTGCTCGTACACCTGCAAAACGGTGTTGCGGGCAATGGCCAAATCAGATGCAAGGCTCCGGGTGGGAGGCAGCCGCGTACCCGCAGGGAGGGTACCCTGCAAAATCATGGTTCGAAGCTGCCCGGTCAGCTGCCGGGCAATGGACAGGGGCGAAGAACGATCAATTTGCAGCCCGTACATAGCGGCCTCCTTGCATCATGTTCATAACACACAAGCTACTACATGGTACTTGGCTTGTCAAGAGCTTTCCTCAAGTTTCTTGAATTGCGTGCTTGACCCCTCAAGTTTATGATGTTACAATGTATATAGCAATAACGGGAGGCGATCAAACGGGCATCGGCCGCCTCATCAAGCAGGCACGCAATTCTGCCGGGCCCTCAAATGTAATGTCAGCCAAGCCGTTTGCCGTGGCAGGTGTGACGGGTTGACGGGTTGACGGGTTTTTTAAACTTCTCTTATATAGGATTATTTTTTGTATGTAATAAAGGTATAAAAAGGGGTCAAACCTGTCAACCCGTCACAGGTGACGTGCAAACATATACGTTTTCTGGTGGGGTGCGGGGAGGGCGGTTTTTTCAAAAGACGTTCTCCCGCATATCGTTGCCTGCTTCTACCCCACGCCTTGACATGCTACATCGCATCGTGTATGATGACGGCACATTCTCTCTGCGTATGTACTTGCTAGTACAGGTACGGGGGAAAGGCTGGGATGCATCGCATGCAGGAAACTGTGATCAGGGATAAAGAGAACGCGGGCCAGGATCAACGGCCCGTGCTCATCGACATTCAAAAGCTCAAAAAGGTTTATCCCGTGCAGGATGGTGAAGTGGTGGCGCTCAGCGACATCAGCCTCACCATCCGAAGGGGCGATATTTACGGCATCATCGGCTTGAGCGGTGCGGGCAAGAGCACGCTTATCCGCTGCGTCAACAGGCTGGATGAACCCACAGAGGGCCAAATCCTCTTTGAGGGCAAAAACGTGCTGGCCATGGATAAAAAGGAACTTTTGTCCCTGCGCCGGGGCGTGAGCATGATTTTTCAGCAGTTCAACCTGCTGATGCAAAAGACGGTGGCCAAGAACATCCGTTACCCCATGGATATCGCCGGCGTCAAGGGCTCCCAGGCGGAAAAGCGGGTGAGGGAGCTTTTGAAAATCGTAGGGCTGGAGGAAAAGCTGAACGCCTACCCCTCTCAATTATCCGGCGGACAAAAGCAAAGGGTCGCCATCGCCAGGGCGCTGGCCATGAACCCCAAGGTGCTTTTGTGCGATGAGGCCACCTCCGCTTTGGATCCCATGACCACACAATCCATATTGAAGCTTTTGCAGGACATCAACCGGCAAATGGGCATCACCATCGTGATCATCACCCATGAAATGGCCGTGATCCGGCAAATCTGCACCCACGTAGCGATTTTGGACGGCGGCGTCATCGCCGAAGAAGGCAGCGTGGACGAGGTGTTCACCCATACCAAAAGCCAGGCGGGCAGAAGGCTGTTTGGCATCGTGCCTACGGAGGAGGAACCCTTCCCCCTTTCCAGCCCAGCTTTGCGGGTGGTGTTCGACGGCGGCAAGGTGGCCGATCCCATCATCGCCCGGCTGATCCTGCACCTCAATATGCCCGTCAGCATCCTTTCCGCCGACGTTCGTAACCTAAACGGCGTGCAGTATGGGCAAATGCTTATCACAGCGCCGGAGGACCCGGCCGTCAAAAAACAGGCGATGGACTTCCTGCGGGCCCAGAACCTTACAGTAGAGGAGGTGCGGCCATCATGACATGGGAAAAAATGTGGGCATTGTTAAGCCAGGGCATTATCGATACCCTGTATATGACGCTGCCCTCCACCTTCTTTGCATACCTTATCGGCCTGCCCCTGGGCGTGCTGCTGGTGATCACCAGGCGGGGGCACATTCTGCCCGCGCCGGGCTTCAACGCCGCGCTTGGTGTCATCATCAACTTTTTGCGGTCGATCCCCTTTATTATCCTGCTGGTGATGCTGTTTCCTGTAACCAGGGCCGTCATGGGCAGCGCCATCGGTACCCAGTCCATCATCTTTCCGTTGGTGGTCAGCGCCTTCCCTTATGTGGCAAGAATGGTGGAAAGCTCCCTCAGGGAGGTGGATGGCGGCGTAATTGAAGCCGCTCTATCCATGGGCTCCACCACCTGGCAGATCATATGCAAGGTATTGCTGCCGGAAGCACTTCCCTCCCTGGTAAGCGGAGCCACCATCTGCCTGACCACCATTCTGGCCTATACGGCCATGGCCGGGGCGGCCGGCGGCGACGGATTGGGCAAAATCGCCATCAGCTATGGGCTGAACCGCCGGGAATACGACATCATGTATGCCGCCAGCATCGCGCTGGTGCTTTTGGTGCAGATCTTTCAGGTCACCGGAACCGTCATCACAAAACGATTGGACCACAAAAAGCGCTGACGAAAAACATTCAAAAGTGAGCGCTGCCGCGCTAATCATATCATGCAGACATTATCAAGAAGATGGCACCCGAAGGTTTCCAAAGGGCGACCGGAAAGCCCTTTGGTCGCGCCCGCAGGCGCGAAACCCTTTCTTCTTGTTAGACCATGCATCGTATATGCCTAGCACGGCAGCGCTCTTTGCTTTTACCAAACCGAGTTAAAGATAAGGTATCATATCGCACAGCCTGTCAAAAATCAGATGCGGCTGCACGGGCGACGTTTTCAAATCCTCCATGGTGGCCTCGCCGGAAAGAACGAGGATGCTGGTCATACCGAAATTCACACCGGTGGCAATATCGGTATACAGCCTGTCCCCCACCATGGCCAATTCTTCAGCCCGAAAGCCAGTCAGCCGCAGCGCCTCCTCCACGATACCCTGATAGGGCTTGCCCAGAATGATGTCCGGGCGGCGGCCCGCGCTGGCCTCAATAAAGGCAATAATGGCCCCAATGTCCGGAGCAAAGCCCGTTTCCGTAGGACAGTTGAAATCCGGGTGGGTAGCGATATAGGGCAGCCCGGCCCGCACCAGGTCGCACACCCTGGTCATCTTTTCAAAATCCAGCGTGGTATCGTAAGCGATCAGCACGTAGTCGGGATTTTCGTTGTCGATCAAAAGATCCAGTTCCAACAACTCTTTTTTCAAGACTTCGTTGCCCAGCAGATATGCTTTTTTCCCCGGGAATACGCGCAGCGCGTAGGACGCGGCGGCATGGCCGGAGGTCAGCACCCGCAAAAAGCGTTCCCGTACACCCATGTGCTTTAGCTTCTGCACATACTGCTCCGCGGATTTGGAGGAATTGTTGGTCAAAAACAGTGTGCGGCGGCCGGTTTGTTCGCAGGCATCCAGAAAATCCAAGGAGCCGGGCAAAAGCTTATTCCCCAAATAAAAAGTGCCGTCCATGTCCAGCAGGAAGCACTTGACTTTTGATAGCAAACCCTTCATCGTATCGTCGTTCATGCAGCAAAACCTCTCTTATGAATCTGAGCTTTGTTCATGATACCATACCGTCTTTTGCTAGTAAAGAAAAAAACGCCCATTTCCGCTAAAAAGGCGGGAAAAAGCGCAACAAGGAACAAAGCATGTCCTATGCATGTTACCTGCCCGGAATTATTCCTCTTCCCATGTAAACCGAATCGACTGTACGCCGTCCCGCTCCACCACTTCCAGCCATTGGGCCGCCGGCCGCACCCAGATTCCTCTATCGCCATATAACGCTTGATACACGACCATCAGCTCCAGCGTTTCGCTATGACGGGCCGTATACAAAAGCCGGTAGCGATTCCCTTTGAAATGCCGGTAAATGCCCGGCCGCAATTCCTCCATGGTACACCTCCAGCATGCGCTTGTCCCACTCAAAAATGCCATAGCCTATTATACTGTCTTGCACAGATTGTACCACAAAACAAAGGATCGGGGCAAGGGGACGCCGTCCGCCTGGCCGCCCGTTTTTCCCGATGTGACCGGCGTGTGAAATTCCCGCAAGCCGCTTTACTTTTGCCTGGAAATGAAGTACATTAATATATATTTTGAAAGGCGCTGAATACATGATCGACGTCATTATCAACCCCGTTGCCGGTAACGGCCACGCGAAGCGGATCGGCGAAAAGGTGATGGAGGCTCTTCGCTTAAGGTCCATTGCCTGTAAGGCTTATTATACGGAATCACCGGGCCACGCCACGCAATTGGCCGGTGAATCTGCACAAAGGGGAACGGATACGGTGCTGGCCGTCGGCGGCGACGGCACGGCTTACGAGGTAGCCAGCGGGCTCATTCATTCCAAAACCGCCCTGGGGCTCATCCCCGCCGGAACGGGCAACGACTTTATCAAATCCATCGGCGTCCCCAAGTCCCCCTTTCAAGCGCTTGAGCATATTCTTTCCCATCCGCCAAGGCTCCTGGATATGGGGCGGCTAAACGACAAGCTTTTTCTGAATGTATGCGGTACAGGCTTTGACGTTTCCGTGCTGGAGTATTCCATGAAGGCCAAAAAGCTGGTACGGGGCATGCTGCCGTATCTGTACGGCGTCATCCGCACCATCTTCAGCTTCAAGCCCGTTGCCATGCACATCGTCATTGATGAAGAAACAACACTGAATGGCACCTTCCTGCAATGCAGTGTGGCCAATGGCCGTTATATAGGCGGAGGAATTGCCATTTCTCCCACTTCCCTGGTAAACGACGGCTTGCTGGATGTGGTGGTACTCCGGTCCATCCCCAATTGGAAGATGTTCTTTTATCTGCCCGGCCTGCTGATGGGACGGGTGCACTCCTTTTCCATCACCTCCCACTACCGGTGCAGCAAGGTATGTATCGATGCGCCGGGGATGCATCTGAATGTGGATGGCGAGATGCTGCCCATCGATAAGGTCAGTTTTTCCCTTGTGAAGGATGCGCTGTGGGTCCACTGGTGATGCCGTCGGAAAGGCGGTTTTAAAACATGAATGCTCTCAAAAGATTGTTTGTTCTGCTTTTGCTTCTGTGCCTTTTGCCGGAAGGTGATGCCTTGGCGGATGAAGAAATTTACTATGCGGATATCCCGGTGCTCCCCGTCATACAGTTGACGAAGCCCCTGCCGGGGGAAGGCTACGCGGCGGGCAACACGCTGAGCGTCAGCTTAAGTGGGAGCAATGTCAGCCGCATAGAAGTCACCCTCTCCTGGGACGGCGGATCGCTTACGCAAACGCAGGATGGGGATGCGTTCGAGTATGCATTCCAACTGCCCGCCCTGTCCACCGGCCTTACCATCACCGCCCGGGGCTACGGTATGCAAAAGGAGGGTGAGTCCCCCTCTTTTACAGATGTATCCCGCGAAGTTCCCTCCCCCAAGGAAGAGCTGATCGGGAAAATGATTCAGCTGGCCTATGCCAATTCTAAGGATTCCCGCTACAAGTTTGCTCCCGCCCAGGAGGATTACGATATCGGCGTCTGCAAGAATTTCGTGATGCGTTTATTCGACACATACTCTGAAGACTATGTCATGCAAGCTTATCCGGACCTTCCGCTGCACATGCCAAAAAACAACAGCAAAGCCGCCTGTGCGCCCTATGATTATGGCATCGAGTGGCGGCCTGAAAACGCGGAGGACGGCACCCCGTTTGAGATCGTGGCCCAGTTCAAGTATAACAATGATCTGAGCAAGGAAGAGAATGCCCAAATTGCCTTCGACATGCTGAGGCAGGTAAAGAAAGGCGATTTCTTTCAAATGGTAGGCTATTATGGCGGCGGCAATGGCCCCCACTCCCTGTTTTTCATCACCGATTACGATCCCGTAAGCGATATGCTGCACTGGACGGACAGCAACATGCGAGGCAAGCGCATCGACGGGGTCCGCTGGGGTTATTTGCAATATGATGCGGATGCCACCGCCCACTGGTTCATAGAATGTATCAATACCAAAAAAAGAGGCGCCACGCTATACCGGCTTCGCGACGATCTCATCCGCAAATAATGTTAAAGGAGCATGACGCATGGGCAATGTGATGAAGAGTTTGAAAAAGACGTGGCTCAAGGGCATGGAGGCCATAGGCAACACTGCGTCCAATATTGCGGACAACGCCAAGTACAAGGTCACCGAAATGAATCTGGAAACGCGCCGCCGAGAAATTCTGGCCGACTTTGGCAGCATCGCCTATGAAATGTGGCAGCGGGGTGAAACATTCCCCCCGGCGCTGGAGGCGCAATTAAAGCAACTGAATGCGCTGGATGAGCAGCTTACCGTCATCCGTGCCCAGCGGATTGCCGCGGCCCGGGAGGCAAAGCTGGCCGAGGAAGCCGCCGATGCCGCCGCCCGCAAGGCCGATGCGCCGGCTCAGGCTGAGGAAGATGAAATTGATGCGCAAGCTTTGAACAGCCCCGTTCCGGAATCCGGCGGCGGTGAGGATTCAGAGAGCGGAAAAAGCGACGGCGAATAACCGTATCCCTTATCCTTATCAAATCCGCTTGGTATTACAGCCATCTTCCCCGGGTGGGGGAAGGCGGCCTATGGTCCCTGTACCGCTCGAATTCCCGCAAGCACATGTTTAGCGCCCTGCGCTCCCGAATGCGCCTGAAATACTTTTCCAGCACAAAAATCCCCTCCGGTTTGAGTATAGCCGGAGGGGATATATTTTATACCGTCATTGCACCCGAAAGTACACTCATTTCACCCAGATTCATGCCTTCATGCGGCAGTATCAGAATCATACCCGGATGTACATCACTTTCCCCTGGGTGAAATCCGAAGGTCCAGGGCGACCGGAAAGCCCTGGTCGCGTCCGCAGACGCGAAATCCCGTGCTGCGGCAGCATAGACTTACACCCGAATATACATCCATTTCCCCCGGGTGAAGCGCACATACACGAACGTGAGCCTGATCATCATGTCAATCAGGCTGGCAGACCAGGCACCCAGCAGTCCCAGCTGCAGGGGGAACAGCGCCGTCCAGGCCAAAACGGGGCGAATGAGCGTAACGCACAGCATCATCACCACAGCCACATACCGGGTATCCCCCGCCCCCCGCAAACATCCGCTGATCACCACCGAGCTGGTTTGGAAGGGCTGGAAGATACCCACCAAAATCATCACCTGGGCGGCAAGCGCAAGCACTGTAGGCTCGCTGGCAAAGGGGAGCACCAGGATATGGCGGAAAGGAATAAAGATCATAAGAAGTCCTAGGGAAACGGTAAGGGCCATGCGCTGGCTCACCTTTCCATAGACCATGCTCAGGTCGGGCCTTTGCTTTCCCAGCATCTGCCCTACCAAAGATGTGCCGGCAATGCCGATGCCGTCGCCAAAGGTGAAGCTGATGTTTAAAAACTGCATGCCGATCTGATGGCTGGCAAAGGCCACCGGGTCGTGCAGCGCCTCATAAATCAAGCGTGCGTAGAGCAGGAAACCTATGCGCAGGCAGATCTGCTCCAGCATGGCATTGCCGCCGACCCGGCTGATGTCCCTGAGTGTCGCCTTGTCCAGCCGCCAATTCTCCCGAAGGCGCAGGTACAAAAATCCCCGGAACCTTTTCAGCGTGACGGAGCACACCGACAGCACCAGCCCTACGCAAAACCCGATAAATGTGGCGATGGCCGCGCCTTCCACGCCAAGCCTTGGAAAACCAAGATTGCCTGCAATCAGCAAATAGTTGCATATCACATTAACCAGATTGCTTGTAATGTTCACCACCATGGTGGTCCTTGTCCTGCCGATACCGCGTTGGGCAGCGCTTATGCACAGCGTCACGGCGTTGATGGGCAGCGCGTAGGCCATCCACTTGAAATAGGTAATGGCATCATTGAATACCTTTACATTTGCAAGATCGGCGGGGTCCACATCTCCCGATGCCAAACGGATCATGTTTTCCGCCTGATTCAGGCTTACGGCCATGATCACCACGGACAAAAGCCCGATCATCACCAGCGCGTTGCGCAGCGTACGGTTTGCATCCTCCTGCCGGTCTTCACCCTTGCGCCTTGCCACAACGGCAGTTACGCCAATATTCAATGCAAAGAAAATAGCCAGCATGATCATTCTTGGCTGGCCAGGCAATCCTACTGCAGAAATGGCTTCCGCTCCCAATACGCCAACCATGGCCGTGTCCATCGCCCCGATAAGGGCCATCAGCACCATTTCCGCTACCGCAGGTATGGCAATGTGGATCACATCCCGGTACGCTTGCCCGGTTGGCGGCAATTCGCCTACTCTCAGACTTGGCTTTACCATATGCTTGACGCCATAAAACCGTTCTACCAATGCTAACAACGATCTTTCCCCATTCTAACATAATATAAAAAAGGCATATGCCTATTATAGCACGGTATCCCCTTCTGGCAACCCTTGTCGAAAAAGAAACAAAATGGTGTTTCACTTTTTTCTTATGTGCGGCATAGGTAGAATTAGACCAAACCCATGAAGGAGGTTATTCACGTGGCTGCTCAAAAGCCCGCTAGCCAGGTATCCCCTTTTGCCGCCATGACACTGGGTAATCAAAACACCCGGTGGCTCTCCTTGCACAGTCAATTGCTGCCATACATGACCGCCGTCCCCGCCAAAGACCCTCCCGCTGCCTCCGGCAGGGCTGATCCCTCAGCCAATGGACGGGCCGGCACCATCCCATTCGGGCAGATGCCCATATTCAACTCCCCGCCGCAATCTCCGAGGCATGACCAGTACGACGCGGTGCATAAGCGGATGGACCAGGCGTATAAGCAACCGCTGGTCTGGCAGGAGATCAAAACACAAGATCGTTAATAAATCGCCCGGCGCAGGTATATGCGCCGGACGATTTTTTATGCCATAAGTGTCAGGTCGGCCTTTGCAGGAATGTTCATCTCCCGGAAAAATAAATCCTCCAGCGGGATCCATTCCTCCAGAAACCGCTTGTGCATCCGCTTGCCGTTTCTTTGAAGGATCCTATCGGATTGCTCCTGTTTGCCAATGGACAGGAAGACGGTAAGATCATACGCTTCCCTCAGCGCCGGATGATGGCTGTACACACCTTCCACAATGTTCAGCATCCGGGGTGTGGCCTGAACAGGTTTCGAAAGTACGCCTGTACCGCAGTCGTACGGCTGATAGGCAAAGGTCCTCCCCTGCTTTATAGGCAGAAGCACTTCATCCCGGACCCGTTCCCAATCTACATTGCCGCCGGGTGTGTTCAGCCTATCCTCCGTTTTCTTTTCCTGGGGCAGGAAAAAATCATCCATATGGAAGACTTCGCAATCGCCATACACCTTTTGCAGCCACGATGCCAAGGTGCTTTTCCCCGCGCCGCTGGGACCGTCGATGGCAATGGTAAGCGGGGTCTTTTTCATCAGCCGCTGATCCAGGTGAAGAAGCAGGGGCAGGAATTTTTCCGTCTCCGCTCCTTTAAGAATGTCCCGCATTGCATTACGCGCCTTTCAGGTACTTCCCTTTCTTTGCAAGCATCACAAGGGCAGGGATCAGCACAAGCTGGATCAAAATGCCCGGCAAAGCGTCTATAAACGCACCGGAGATGAACGCCGTCCAAGTAAAGGGGCTGTCTCCCCTGGACAGGATGATGGCGTTTACTGCGCCGTACACCGCCCGCCCGATGAGCATCGCCAGAATCAGGAAGAATACCACACGGAATATTTTTGCAAACCCGTTTTCCTTTTCTTCACTTTCAAGCCAACGGACACCCGACAACGCCCCGGCCGCGGCGCCATAGGCTGCCAGTTCAAACTCCATGGAGACAAGTGTATTTCCGCTGGGCATGCCGGACACCAGCATCGCGATCATGGGAGTGAGCAAGCCGCACAACATGCCGTACTTCCATCCGCACAAAAAGCCGCACAGCAGCACGGGAATATGCATGGGCAAAAAGATAGCGCCTGCCTTAAATCCTCCCAGTGCATGAAACACCCTGGACAAAACAACCGCCAATGCCGATAAAATGGCAGCCAGCACCATTTGACGCAATTCCACCCGGTTCATTTCTTTTCCTCCCAAAATAAAAATGCAATGAAAGTCCGCCTCCTTCTGGAAGCATGTCCCTTCATGGCACATATATATTAAAGGATTCCGCCGGGAACCGCGCCTGGCTTCTGCCAGGCTGATCAATGATAGTATGCACGGAAAAAGCGACTTTTGTCAAGCATTAGGTTGCCTTTGGGGAAACAATATAAACAAGCTCCGTTCCCACAATCTCTTTCCTTAAGATGGTAAATCCCACAGGAAGGTTTTGCTCGAACTGGCCGCTGTAAAACTGCTCCATATCCTTCTCCCGGCCTGAAAGGCTCTTTATCGGGAAGGTGACGACAATCGTTTTTGCCCGCATGCTCTGGATCAGCCGGTAAGCCAGCCCCTTCTTCTGCTGTTCCAATACCGGGACAAGCTTGAACAAAAAAACCACATCCGCTTCATCCTCGGGCGCTTTGTCCGCCGCATCCAGAATGCGGGCATCGCAGGCAACGGAAAGCCTTTGAAAAAACGCCTGCACAACCTCCATCGTCCCATAATCGATATCCCCCGCCCGGTATAGCACATCGCTTTTTAGGCCCATAAAGGGAAAAGCGCAGGGATGAAACCCGCAGCCGATATCCAGTACCGTCTTTGCATTCCTTAGATAGGGCGTCAATAGCTCATAGAACGCTTGAAGCGACGGCAGCCTTTCCTTGGTGGAGGGATGCAGCTCCATCAGCTTTAGGCTCAAATCCTGGTCCGTATACCGGCTGTCCCCTATCAATTCCAGTGCCTTTGCATGGCACTTCTCCGGAAAAAAGGCCCCATGAATAATATGTAGCTGCTTTTTGACTGCCTTTAAGGCTTCTTTGCGATTTTTGTATCTAGGCAAATATTCCAAGCAAATACGCAGCACAATTTCGTCGGATATATGGGTATGCTTGGAGGAAGCTTTGATCAACAAAGCCAGTTCCGCCGCTTCACGCTCCATGTCCGGGTGTCCTCAGCTTATCCATCAGCATCGTATAAAACCGCAGATTGTGAATGGTTGCCAGCCGGTAGCCCAGGGAGTCCCCCACTTTGTACAGATGCCGCAAATAGGCCCTGGAATAGTTTCTGCACAGGTGGCAGTCACAAGCTTCCGATACGGGCCGCATATCCTTCATATACTTGTCATCCATGATGTAATGGTACCCATAAAAGCCGGGCGCGTGAACATCTATATCCGCTTCCGATTCTGCCCCAAATACGTACAGCCGGTTGTGCCGTGCCTCCCTGGTGGGTATGACGCAGTCGAACAAATTGTAGCCCATATCGCGGCAGGCCACGATCCCTTCGGGCTTGCCCACCCCCATGGCATACTTGGGGGTGCTGTCCGGCATCTGTTCCGCCGTGTAGCGCAGAATATCCTCCACCAGACGCCCTTCCTTGTCAAGGGGCCACCCGCCATAGCCGTAGCCGTCAAAGCCGATCTCCTTGAGCGCGCCGGCGCACTTTTGGCGTAGGCTTTTGCTGCCTCCACCCTGGATAATAGCAAACAATAGCGGCCTGCATTCATCCTTCAGCTTTCTTGACTTCAGCTGGCGCAGGTATTCCTCCTTGCACCGGAGTGCCCAGTCGATGGTAATATCCACCGCCGTCTCATTGACCTCGTCGGTATCGTCTGGGCGGGTGCAGTAATCCAGGCACATCATGATGTCCGAACCGTAAGCGAACTGGGACTGGATGCATTTTTCCGGGGTGAAGATGATCTTCTTATCGGAATTCTCCGGGTAGAATACAATCTCATTCTTGCGGATCACGCCATACTTGGGGTTTTCCTGTATGAGGGAAAATACCTGAAATCCGCCGGAGTCGGTCAATATGGGCCTTTTCCAGCCGGTAAAGCCGTGAAGACCGCCTGCGGCCTTAAGGACGGATACCCCGGGCGCAGAGAGCAGATGATAGGCGTTCATCACAATACCTGGAACGCCGCATCCCTGTACATCCACGGAATCGACGCAGCGAACCACGCCCTGTGTTCCATCCGGAAAGAAGGCGGGCAAGTGTACATCCCCATGGGGCAAAACTATACGCGTCACGTTTGATCACTCATTTCCATTCAGGAGTTTTGATACCTCACGGCATTTTTCCTCCAGCAGGTCAAAGCCGGGCCCGAGGTTGTTTTTGTCAAGGCCCATCAACGCCACTTCCACTCCCTGGGCAAAGCCAGGCGGGCAAAAGGAAGACCGGCTCAGGCGCTTCACTGCACCTTTTTCGTTGAGAAGAATTTCCCCATTGGCCGCGAACAAAGCCTGCGCTAAACATAGGATGCCCTTAAACAAAGTACCGGAAGCGTATACGATGTCCTTTTTTAGAATGCTGGACCGCCCCGTCATGATGGAAAACTCCGCTTCCCACAAAAACCACTTGGAGGCGGCATCGCGATAAGCCTTCGAAACCGGCTCCGCCCGGTGTTTCAAATCCGCCATCACATGCTGCGGGTCATAAAGCGGCAGGCAATACTTCACCTCGCCCATGTAAATGGCGTTCACAAAACCGAAGGGATGGCCGGCCTGAAAATCCACCGTCACCAGGCCCTTCTGGCAATCATCAATGACCTTTGTCACCTTCGCCGTATCCCTAAGCAGGATATCCGCTTTCAGCCCGTCCACCGTGAGCCACGCGCCGCCGTTGATCCATTTTCCCCATTCACCGGGCTTGTTTAAAAGGTTCTCCCGGCGTGTATCATCCAATGAGGTCAGGACCTTATCCATCCGCTGGCTATCAAGACCTTCGCCATAATACACGCCGATGTCCAGGTCGGAAAATTCTGTGGCGGTTCCTGTGCAATGGGAGCCGCCCAGCACCACCGCCTGCACGCCAGGCACTTGCATCAGCGCCTCCGCTACCCGCTTTGCAATCTCCCGTCCCATATTGGCTTCTCCTTTTCCTTAAAGGGCGAGCTTTCGCACACTCAGCCCATTTGCTTTCCTTCAAAGTCCGCCCGGCGTTTTACCTGATCCATCACCTTGCGGAAGGCTTCACAGTCCAGCGATTGGGCGCCATCCGACAGCGCCGCTTTGGGGTTGGGATGCACCTCGATCATCAGCCCATCCGCCCCCGCAGCAACGGCAGCCTTGGCCAGCGGTTCCACCATCCAGGCAATGCCCGCGGCATGGCTGGGATCGATAATCACCGGCAGGTGGCTGTAGCGTTTTAACAGCGGCACGGCGGATATATCCAGATTGTTGCGCAGCATGGTTTCAAAGGTGCGTATGCCCCGTTCGCAGAGGATCACGTTGGGGTTGCCCCCCGCCAGGATATACTCTGCGCTCATCAAAAACTCCTCAATGGTAGCGGAGAGCCCTCGCTTTAGCAGCACCGGCTTTTTGGTGCGGCCAAGCGCCTTCAATAATTTAAAGTTCTGCATGTTCCTGGCGCCCACCTGCAAAACGTCTACCTCCGCAAAATCCTCCAGCTGGTCCTCGCCCATGATCTCCGTCACAATGGGCAGTCCGGTCTGCCTTTTGGCTTCCAATAAAAGCCGCAAGCCCTCGTTTTCCAGTCCCTGGAAGGAATAGGGCGAAGTGCGGGGTTTGAATGCGCCGCCCCGCAAAAAGGATGCACCGCTATCCTTCACCGAATCCGCCACCAGCTTTAGCTGCTGCACGCTTTCCACGGAGCAAGGTCCCGCGATCACGGTGAAATGTCCTTCCCCAATGGTCCTGTCCCCCACACGGACAAGCGTGTCCAGCGGATGGAACCTGCGGTTGGCCGCCTTGTACGGCTCGGTGACCCGGCGGACATCCTCCACCACTTCGTTTGCTTTCAGGTGGCTGACATCCACCCTGGATACATCCCCGATCAGGCCCAGGATGGTGGCCTGGGTGCCGGCGCTGTAGTGGATCTGGATGCCGAGGCTCTCAATGTCCTTGATGAGATTTTGTACCTTCTCCTGCTGTGCTTCCCGTTTCAAGATAATAATCATTTGCGGTTCCCCTTTCATACCATACTACATATAAAAAGCGGCCTGGAAACTTGTTCCGGGCCGCCATGTTCCTTTGCTTTTCCCTTATAAAAGGAAGGCACAAGGGGAACAGCCCGTACCGCCGATGGCGTACAGGTAGCCCCAGTAATACGCCCGCTGAATAAGCATAAAAGCCTTCCTCCTTGTGGCAGGAGTATACGCCGGAAGCGCCTGTTTGTCAATCACTTTTTTCCAATGGATGGTTCTTGGTTGACGCCCTTCCCCAACCTTAGGTATAATCAAATAAAGTGATGCGCAAAGGAGAGATCAACATGAACAAGACCCCTCCCTTCATACCTCAGATCGATGGCGGGCTGCGCAAGCACATAATCCGTGTACCGGAGTGTATTCATCAGGCATCGGGCATCCGCATTTTTGGCAAGCGCATCCTATCCATCATCTTTTCCACCGATGCAGCCATCATCAAGAACACAAATGCCGACGCGGTGATTGCCGTATATCCTTTCACACCCCAGCCCGCCATTTCCCAAGCCATTTTGCAACTGGCGGATGTACCTGTCTTTTGCGGCGTGGGCGGCGGCACCACCACCGGCGTGCGCGTCACCCGCCTGGCCCAGGACGCGGAATTCAGGGGTGCCATCGGCGTGGTGCTAAATGCCCCCGCTACCAACGAAACGGTGCGCTACGTAGCCGAGCGGGTGGATATCCCCGTGGTGATCACCGTGGTCAGTGAAGAGGAAGACGTTCAAAGCCGCCTGGATGCCGGCGCCAAGATACTGAACGTTTCCGGTGCAGGCAAGACGCCGGATATCGTACGTGCCATCCGCCGGAAATTTCCCGAGGTGCCCATCATCGCCACCGGCGGGAAGACGGAGGAATCCATCATACGCACCATTGAGGCCGGAGCTAATTCCATCACCTATACACCGCCCACCACGGCGGAGCTTTTCAAGGAAATGATGAACCGTTACCGGGACCAACTGGCGTCAAAGTAAATACAAAAAGCCCCGGGACAAGTTTGTTCCGGGGCTGATGGCAAGAAATTCGCAGATAAATTGAAATTTGGTTCTCAACAGGCATATTCATACTCTAGCGAAAGGCACCATGCTTAAAGTTGTCGTACCACTTCTCTATCTCATCATCGCTGTCAATTCTGAGCATCCGAAAAATTTCACGGGCAAACTCAACAGAAGCCGTTTCGTTCGCCGTGATGAATCCTTTGTCTTTAACTATCTGCGCTGGTACATAAAACTCCCTGCCATTGTACCCCTGTTCGCTTAAGAACAGATCCAGATCGTCTCCTGTGTGCTTCCGATGGTCAAGAAAACCATGTTTACCCAAAAAAATCGTAGCACCGCAAATGGCGGCGATTGGAATATTCATGCTTTCGGCTTTTCGAATGAAGCCAGCAATTTCATCGTGACGGCTTTCTTTCCAGGAGAAACCGCCGGGCAATATAACCATTGCCAAGGCATCGGTGACATGGTATTCCGCCACAGCGTAATCAATAGCGGCGCGAATACCACCGATAGATGTTTTGGAACTCCTGTCCACCGCGATTGTTCTTACAACGTACTCTGGAACGGAATTGACTTGTGCAATGGCAAAGCTGGCCTCCCAATCCGCCCAGCGGTCAGTCAAGACAAGCAATACTTCTTTGGGCTGCAAGCTTACACCTCCACACAAATTCCGATTTATCGAATAAAAACAAATCGTCCAGCAAGGCCATTATACAATAAAAATATTTCCAAGGCAATTCGGTATGCCGCTGTCAGGCACGATATTCCCAACCACAAACTCTGTGGGAGAAAGACCGGATATTCGATTCAGCAATTTGTCTGTTATCCGCAGATGTACGATCCAGGAAGCCATCACCTCCCCTATTCCGGTTCAGAAATCCGAATTTGACAAACTGCAGGTTATGCTCTATATTCGGTTATAATTTCTTTTTCAGCAAATAATATTCTTTGCAAGAAGCCGGTTTGAATTCACTGTCAACATCGCAAGGATCAACAGAAAGAGTTTTTATTTTCTCTGTAAAACCCAATTTATTATACAATCTAATATTGGCAATTTCTTCTGGTTCGACGCCTATTGTAGCATATAAATATCCCAAATCTGATAACCTTTCCAAGACTTTTAGCATAAGCCTTGTACCTAATCCTTTGCCCCGCAATTCATCTATAACACGAAAAGCACATAAATAAGCTGTAGTTTTTCCGTCTGCAAAATCTTTGTCATCCAGCTCAAAGAAAGCATACAATTCGCCAACCAATCGATTATCCAACTCAATAGTCCAAAATTCCGCCTTATTGTTTTTAATTCTATCTGCCATAAATTCGGAAGTATTTTTTTTATACCACAATGATAGCATTTCTTCGGCGGTACCTTGTCTCATATGCACTGTTTTTCACCTCGCAAAACATAAACAATCTCCGCATCAAATTGGAATTTGCCAAGCGGGCAGCGTGCTCTTCCTATGTCCCTGGAAGCGATTGTTTCCGTTCCAATCTTTGAAAGATGAGCAAGCAAAGGTAGGTCAAATAGGGGGAGGGCGACTTCTTTTGTCCGAAATCCCATCCCTTCAATTTTTGGTACGCTGATTCAGGCGTAAAAAAGCCGTCACGATCCTGCTTGTCCTCAATCAGCGCAATTATTTCCAGGAAGAGAGGATCATACGTCGCAAAAGAGTATTTGCTCACAACACTGGCTACGCTGACAATATCATACCAGCAGGACGGCGCTTTCAGTTTACGGAAATCCGTGCCCATATAAAATAGATAGGGGTGCTTTTCGAGGCTGTTCTTCCATAAGGACAGCAGCGTTTCCACAGAAGTGACAGCAACGGAAGAATTACAGTATTCCGGTATGTGTGACAACAGATCAGCCATAATCAGAGTCGCGTAAGGACAGCAATCTCCTTTGCTCCCCGGCCCCCGGAATTTGCCCAACTCCGGAGAAACGGCGCAGGGGAAACCATTATCGCGACTTAGCGAAACCAGATATTCAACGCCAGGCTTGATATACTTTGAGTAATCTACGCCCGCCTTCAAAAGAACAAGCAACAACAAGGGTGCATCGCACAGGCACCAACTGAACACATCCTCACCCGATCCGCCATAATGCTTTGGGATGTTGGTCACCGATTGGTAAACGCCATTGTCATCTCGATGCTTAAGGATTTGATCAATCGCCGTCTTGATTTCTGGAACATCCATGTCAAATCCGATATCAAGCAAAAACATCAATTTACGAACCGGCAGATCGGGATTTTTATGGTTCGTTACCGGCATGCCATGGAAACTGACGACATCTTTCAGAAGATTTTGAATCTTGCCATCCGCAAGCGCCGCGTTCCTATATTCGACCGTCTCATCCTTTGATTCGCCGCACAAGTGAACATGGATGGCATGTTTCAACCAGTCTTCACTGATGTCCAGCAGCTTCTCATACGCCATTTACCATACCCCTCTTGAATGCGATAGTAACTAGAATCCCACAATGCTGGTCCGCCCGCAAAATACCTGTTTATCGAGCAAAATCAATGCATCCATCAAGACCATTATACAAGAAAAGCTCAAATATTTCCAAGGATACGGGCATTAACGCAACAATTGGTTAATTCCCGAATTATAGGAAACGCCTGACTCTGTTGCAGTATTCCAGATATTTTTTACCGTATATCTTTCTTAGCGATTCTTCTTCCAGCAGGATTTGCCGGTTGAAAAGCCATATTCCTGCAATCACATAAACCAGTATGATCCAATTTGGAATAATCAAGAATACGCCTGTCAGAACCAATCCGAATGCCGTATATATGGGATTGCGGCTGATTGAAAATGCGCCGGTGGTAATAAGCTCCCCGGGATGATCTTCATCTAAACCGACACGAAAGCTTCTTCCAAATGAAATCAACGCGTATACAAAGAATAAAATCCCTATGATACATATACCCACGCCTGCCCAGGAGACCATTTCATTATGAAACAATTCAGCTCCGATTTCAGGTAGACCAAACGCGCTTGAAAACACAATGTAGAATAACAGCAAGGCAAATGGGGGGATAAAGAAATCCTTCTTATCCATCTCGCCAAAACGAACCGCTTTTGTCCCCAGTTTTTTTAATTGGAAAGCCCGGAATAAAACAAGAATTATAAGCAAAATCAATGTTGCTGCTGCGATATATCTCGCCATGCCGTTTCCCCCGTTCCCCGTCTATCCGCATGATGTAATAAATTTTGCATCCAGAGCACCACATTCTTTTACATAAAAAGATTTTGCGGGCTGGGCGGGCATTACTGGTTTGCTCTGAAAATGAATTTAGTGCTTTGCATATTTGCTGAATACAAAGGAATCAATTTGTTTCTTGTATCCCTTATTTTCGAACTGCAATTTTCTCAAGAGGTTTATGCTTGCGAGGTTCTCTTTATCAGTACAGGCAACTATCTCGTAATCTCTGAATCTTTGATGAAAAGCCTCAACCAAGGTAGCAAGAAACTCATATGCATATCCTTGCCTATGATGCCTGTAGGAAACTGTAAAGCCTAAAGAAATTGTCGGCTCTTTTATTGAAACAAAAATGTCGCCAATAATCCTATTGGAACCCTTGACTGCGACTGCGAAATGCTTCTTACCGACAGAAAATAAGTCATCCTCCTTTGCCTCTTCGATGAATATCGCCAAATGACCCCTATCCCGATACTGGCCTCTTTGGTATTTATAGCAGAGCTCGTTATTTCTATAATCTACAAGCTCGTCTAGGTCTGCCACTTCAAAATTTCTGATAAGTAGCCACTCGGTCTCTAAATACGTCATCCTATCACCCTGCCAAATCCTGTTTATCGAGCAAAAGCAAATCATCAAGCAAGATCATTATACAAGAAAAGCGTAAATATTTCCAGGAATATAGAATTAGCCCATAACAGAGTAGCCTGACAACTACAGAAGTTACGTTTCATTTTTCATCTTCCGACGCGAAAGCAGCACATGTCAAGCGGCAATTGTATCATACGCATCATGAGCCTTCCCCTTGAGGGGAAGGTGGCGCGCAGCACCGGATGAGGTGGTTTGCTACGGAAATATTGCCGCTACATACACCTCATCAGTCGACTTCGTCGACAGCTTCCCCTCAAGGGGAAGCCTCTTCTGGCCGTTCATGTTCTCCATTTCCAAAGCATCTTCGTTGGAATACGGGACAATGATCCATCATTCACATTCCGAAACTTCTGTAGTTGTCAGACCAAGAGGGGAATACATGCCCTAACGAACTTAGCCCCGGAACGAACATGCGTCCCGGGGCCGAATTATTTACGCCGTTTCCTTTTTCCATGCCAGATACAGCGAAGCCACCACTTCCTCAATGGGCGCTTTGCGCATTTCCAGGTCGGTAATCCCCGGCGTGCCTGCCAGCGTTTTCAGCACCTGTGAAAACTCAATATCCGACTGCTGGAAGGCATACTCGTGCACGCCGTCCTTCGTGGCGATCCACTCCATCCCCGGCCACTCCGGCGGCTTTTCCGGGCCGCTGACCAACAGGCGTGTGAATCCGCCCTGAACGCGGCGCAGCGCCTGAAAGTCGCCGTCAAAGGCGATTTTTCCGTTGGATAAGAGGATGATCCGCTGGGCCATGGCTTCCAGATCATCCATGTCATGGCTGGTGACGATCACCGTGGTACCTTGCTCCCGGTTCACCTTTTTGAGAAATTCGATCATTTGCCGTTTGGCCAGCACGTCCAGCCCCAGGGTGGGCTCATCCAGGAATAGCACCTCCGGGCTGTGCAAAAGCAGCATCCCCAGGTCCGCCCGCATCCGCTGCCCCAGGCTCAGCTCCCTGGCAAAGGTGTTTAAAAGCTCCTTCAAATCCAAAAGCTCCGTGACCATGGCCAGGTTTTCTTTGTACACTTCCTCCGGGATGTTCCACACACTCTTTTTCCAGGCATAGCTGGTGATCACAGGGTGATCCCACCACAACTCCGTACGCTGGCCAAACAGCACACCGATGCGCTTCATCAGCGCCACCCGGTCTTTGGCGGGAGACATGCCCAAAACCGTCACTTGGCCAACAGTCGGCTGCAATATGCCGGAGAGAATCTTGATGGTGGTGCTTTTGCCCGCGCCGTTGGCACCGGCATAGGCAACGAACTCACCCATTTTCACCTGAAGGGACAATTGGTCCAGCGCCCTGACCTCCTTCTTTTCCGGATGGATCAGGTTTTTCATGATATCCTTCCACTGGCCGGAGCGCTGCCACTGGGTATAGATTTTGCTGACATTAACGATGTCCAAAGCCGGAATACCGGGGCGAACCGCATGTTGCATAATGCTTCATTCCTTTCCGAAACAGCCTTACAGCCAAAAGTCCCAAGAGTGACGCCATTACAAAAGTCAAGAACGGGAAAAAGGGCGCCGGGGAACCGCCATCCATCAGCCACAGGCTGGGGAACCATCCGGCAAGCCCCACGGGAACCAGGGAACAGAAAACCGCCTGCCAACCTATGCCCATCCCACCCAGGGGATACCGCTTCAAGGAACCGAACAACCCATGCACCAGCGAGGCCGATTCCTCCGCCGCCACCGGCGCCCAGAAGGCAATGCAGGATATAAGGAACACGCAGGCCAGGAATATCGCCACGGAAGCCAGCAGGCTCAATATCAGAAGTAGCACCCAGCCAAACGTGACGGCCGTTCCAAGGCGGCTGACTGCGTAAATAGTAAGGCCTGTTCCGCAAAGCAGAATGCCGGAGCCGGATACAGGCGAAAATCCGCCGGTCACAAGCTGCATCCACAGAGGAACCGGCTGGATCATGTTGTGATCCAGCTGCCCACGGCCAATGGTACGGCTGATTTGCCCTGCATTGTACCCGATAAAAAACAGCGAGAATATTCCGTCGCCCAGCATGGCATAGCCCAACATGAAAAGCAGCTGGTCCTGCGTCATACCCCCGATGTTGCCAAACCGCCTGGCCAGCACGAACACCCCGGCCATGGCCGCCCCGGTGCCGACCAAGTCTGTAACGATCTGCAAAAGGCAGTATTTTGTGTCCCGCAAAAACCACATCAGGTCCATTTTTCCATAGGTTTTGAAAAGGCGAAAAAGCATTTTGACCTTATCCGCCATAGGAGATCATCCTTTCCTCGCTTTTTTTGAACACAAACCTGGCCAGAGGCCACAAAATCACGTTCCAGCCGGCCTGCAAGGCTATAAGCGCCACCGGGTCCCCCTGGCCCACATACAAGCTTAGCGGCGCGTGGGCAATAGAGCCCATGGGCAGAAGCTGAAGAACGCGGGCAATAGGCAGCGGCATCAGGGAAAAGGGAATCAGCGCCCCGGACAAAAGCGCGAACAACGCCTCACGCATATGGGTTACCGCCCAGCAGCCATTCTTCATGCGCATAGCCAAGGAGGCGAACAGAAAATCCAGCGCAAACCCCAAAGATGCGCTGAACGCAATGCTTACAAGGGCCAGCAATCCGTGAGCCACGCTATAAGGCAGCGGATGGATGCCCATCAGGGGTGAAAGAAGCCACAGCGGCAACCCGTATAGCAGAAAGACCGGCACCCACCAGCGGCCGATTGTCTCCGCCGTAAGGCTTTGCAAAACATTCATAGGCCGTGTATACCGGCCGATGATGGAACCCTCCCACAGCGCGGAGGTGGCGGGGGTGAGAATCTCCAATTGCTGGCGTAAAACCGAGGCCATCAGCGTATAGGTCAGCAGTTGGTCAAGGTTCATTCCGCCAAGGTCGGCGCCGCCGGCTGCCAGGGAGCGCCAGATCAGCGTCAGCATCAAAAACTGCATAAATCGTATCGCATATTCGCTAAGCACCTGAAAGAGGTTCCCGTCAAACACCTGACGGGCAGAAAGCCCGGCCACGGCACGGAACCCATTCCACCAGGAGCACTTTTTTATTTCCTGCATGCCAACCATTCCCTTCAAGAACATAAATGAACACAAAAAAACCGGGAGCAGCGTTTGCCACTCCCGGTGAACAGGCGTTATCAGCCGCCCTCCCTTAAAGAGGGACAGCAGTTAAAACACCGGCAGGGAAGCGCAGTTTTCGCCGCAAAAGGGCATACGAATGCACGGGCAGCTTGAGGATACCTGTTTGAATTGCCACTTCCCCGATATTTTGCCATATGCTGGAATCCTTCATGGCCTCCTTACGGATCATGCGCCTCACCTCCTTGCGTTTGTTTTCAGTGGATACTATATCATCACGCAAAATACCTGTCAAGTTCCAATACATTTTTTTCTTAAAAATTTTTCCAAAAGGCTATTGCAAATTGACGCGGCGTCAATGGTACAATGTGTCCGAGATATCTCAAGGAACACTATGGGAGGATACCATGGATCAATACATTGCCATACAGAAGCTGTCGGAGCAGCTTAAGCTTTCGAGCCGCACGCTCCGGCACTGGGAATCGGAAGGCCTTTTCAGGAGCAATCGTGACCCCGGTTCCGGCTGGCGCAGTTACGACAGCCACAGCGTGTTTTGCATCAGGCTCACCGCACTCCTTAGAAGCTACGATATCGCCCTCAAGGATATCAAGAAAGTTCTGGACAGCGGTTCCTGTCAAACACTGTGCGCCGTCATCCGCCAGTACCTTCATGTGCTGGCAAACCAGAAACGCCTGAACGCATCCGCACAAATATGCCTGAAAGCGCTTTTGTCAACCTTGAACGGGCTGCAAAGCAAGCGCCTGACTGAGGCAGATCTGGAACAGATGCTTTTAACCATGCCTGCCGAAGAGGGCGGGGATCAAAAGAAGGAGGATCAGCCCACCATGAATACAAACATTACTGACCTTCACGTAAGGTTTGTTACACTGCCCCCCATGCGGACCGCATATTACGTGGCCGTCAGCGTCTCTCCGGAAGAGGAAGCGCAGAAAACCGTGATTGACTGGCTGAAAGCGCAAAACCTTATGGGCACCGCCAGGATTCTTGGTGGCGACATGGCACCCATGCCCAGCGGCGATGGCAAGCCCTACGGCTACGGCGTGCTGGCATCCATCCCCGAAGGCGTGACTGTATCTGCCCCGCTCAAGGAGATGAACGTTCCCGGCGGCCTGTATGCCGTAACTGAAAGCAGCGACGATATCGGCGGCTCCTGGAAAAAGTTCATGCAGTACCTTTCCACCCATGAGGAGTATACCCCGGACCATTCCCGGCTGTGCTTTGAGGAGCACATCCGCAACGATGCCCCCGAAGGCAGCGGCCATGAATATTTCCTCCATCTGCTGGAGCCGGTGAAGAGAAAATAATCCCTGTCACAACAAAAGCCCCTCCTTCTCTTGAAAAAGGGGGGGCTTGTTTTTTATTGAGACATCGCCGTCATATGCTCCCCGTCATGTCGGGGCCTTTTATTAATCACCGCAATGGCGCACAAAATGGTGGTAATGACATCCGCCTGAAATTGCGTCTTTACAGCATCGTAGCGGGAATAGACTTCACCGCTGACACTGACGACGTATTTGGGCTGCAGATTGTTTAGCGCCAGCGCCATCACATCCGCCCGGCACCGCTCACATTGGCAGACAGCCTCGCTCCGCATGTATTCATCCAGCCTGCTATCCACCAGTTCTTCCATAAGATTCCGTGGCATGATTCTGGCCTCCACTATGCATTGCCTCCTCCTGGCTAAGGCCCGTCTGCCTTCATGCTTATGCACTATAGGAAGGCGGAAGCATATCGCTTTTGTATAAAAGAAGATGCATATCCGGCATTCTCAACGGACGACCATACTTATATTACCACAATTCCCATCTGATGTAAATACGCGTTTCTTTATATACTCTCCTGGTTAAAGGGCAGAATCATGCGGTTATGCCCGTCATCCCACAGCCGTTCCAGATTATAGAACACCCTTTCTTCCTGATGGAAGATGTGCACCATGACCGTGCCATAATCCATCACGATCCAGCGTCCCTCGTTATGGCCTTCCTTCCGGCGCAGAATCGTACCCATCTCCGCCAGACGGTCGTCCACCTCCTCCGCCAGCGCTTTTACCTGTATGGCGGAGCGTCCCGTAGCGATCACCAGATAGTCGGTGAGGATAGTCAGGTGCCCAACCTCCAGCACCACAATGTCCCGTGCTTTTTTGTCATACAGGATGTCTGCGATCGTGAGTGCCAGCGTCCCTTCCGTCATTCGGTCTCCTCCTTGGTGTCATTCACACGCTCGTTTTTGGGTTTCCCTTAACCAGTTTATGGTATGTATCGTGGCGGGATGCAGCGATTTTCCCCGGTCCAAAACATAACCTGCCGTTTTTTCAAGCGATAACAGTACCGCGCCCATAAGGTCTGTTTCCGCCAGACGGCGGATCTCATAAAGCCCAGGATAGTCTTCCCGGTCCGGCTCAATCTTATCCGCCAGGTATACGATCATTTCCAACGTTGTCATAGGCACTTTCCCCAGCGTATGGCTGGCGATGGCAGACAGCACTTGTTTGTCCGAAATGCCGTACGTGTATTGTGCCATGTGTGCACCAACCGCAGCATGGAGCAGCGAGCCGGAATCAAGAATGGAACCATCCGCCTTCATGCCATGCTCCTTGACATACGCCTGCATGGTGTTTAGGTCCATCCCCTTGGCGCAATCGTGCAACAGCCCGGCAATGGCTGCTTTTTCTTCATCCACCCCATGCCTTGATGCCAGATGGCGGGCGGCATAAGCCACACACAGCGTATGCGCAAACCGCTTCAAGCTCATAGAGGTCATCAGCCTGTCCAAGTAAGCGGCAAATCCGGTTGGGCTTTCCTTCACTCCGTAAAGGCCCATGATCCTTACATATTCCATTACCGCCGGGTGAATCCCATCCGGTTCCTCTCCCGCCGCAAGCTGCGCCCTTAACATGGTGGAGGATACATCCCCCGCTGCCGCACTGAGGTATGTGAACCTTGCACCCCGCCGTTTCAGTTCCTCCAATACAGCCTGTGAGGAGATTCCTTTCCCGGCACCCGGCCTTGGGCACACCAGGAAAGTACACAGTTGAAATACCCGTTCGGGCTCCCGCCAGTTGACAAGATCATACAGCGTATCTTCACCGATAATATAGTAAAATTCCGCCTGCATCATTTGTTCATGAAGCAGTACCAAAGTATCCACTGTATAAACTGTGCCGTTTCTGTTCATTTCTATATCTGAGGGGAAAAAACCTGTCTCCCGCGCAAGCGCCAGCCGCACCATCTCAAGCCGCTGCCGGGCCGGCGCCAGGCCTTCCCTTTTATGAGGCGGGTTGCCTGTGGGCAAAAACAGCACACTGTTAAGCGACGCTTCCTCCATGGCTTTCCTTGCCACAGCCACATGCGTAAGATGAATGGGATTGAACGATCCCCCCATCAAACCGATCCGTTCCGGTTTCAACCAAGCGCCCCCTTTCCATTTTATTATACCCTATGGAAGCCGGATGGAAAAGGGCCGCCGGGAAAATAGCTTGATAAAGGAGCTTGTCCCATGCAACAATACCTTGAAAAAACGCGCCTGGGCGGCACTCTCGATTCCCTGGGCCTGCGCCTGCTCATACTTTCCTGCTGCGTCCTCTGGTTCGTATTCCTCTGGGGCGTCACCCTGGCCGCGCTGCTTGCCGGCGTTGCCTTTTTTCTGCTGGTGAGCCTGGCCATCCGCCTTGGCAAGCGAAAGACCGTAGCCCGCCGCGAACAGGCGCTGCGCGAGCGCATCGGCGGGGAAATGGCGCTGGATGCCCTGCCACTCACCCCGCCGCGGCAAGCCCATTTCCAGGCTTCCTTGTGGCTCACGCTGGCCCATCCCTTGAGGCTGGAACGCATTACGGAAGACGGCGTGCTGTGCCGGCTGGAAGGGGAAATGGTACTTGTCCGCTGCCTGAACCGGCATCAATCCATCCCGGTAAGCGCGCAGGATATCGTCGAGGCACAGCGCGCATGCCTCAGCCATAACGCCGTAAGGTGTGTGCTATGCACCGCTTCGTCTTTAAACAGCGCCGCTCAGACCCAGCTGGGTCTGGCGGAACCTCCTGTCAAAGTGGTTGGAAAAGAGAGGCTGATCCGGTTGGCAGGGGCTGCCTCTCCGGCAACCGATGAGCAGCTTGTAGCCCTGGGTGCCCGTAAAAAGCGCCATGTGGACATAAGTATATGGCTGAACCACATTCTGGCCCCGCACCGGTCACGCCGGTACTTCTGGTACGGCATGGGCCTTTTGCTTTTGTACTATATCACAAGGCTTCCCTATTATCCCGTCCCCGGGGTACTGTGCCTGAGTCTTGCCCTTTTGTCCAAGATCCGGCACGCGAAAGAGGATACTATTTAATATTTACCCCTGGCGATCTTCGCCACCGCCGCCGTCAGGTCATCCACATGCTGCTCCGTATTGTAAATGCCTACGCTGGCCCGAACGGCGCCCGTATCCATGGTGCCCAGCCAGCCGTGTATACTGGGGGCGCAATGCATCCCGCCCCGCAAAGCAAACCCCGCCCTGTCCAGGCCGTCCGCCACTTCGCCGCTTTCCATGCCCTTCACATTGAAGCTCACCACGCCCACTCTCGGGGTGTTTTCTTCGCCATAAACAGTCACGTTCTCAATATCCTTCAAATTATCCCGAAGCCTCTGGGCCAGATGCTCTTCATACTCCCGTATTTCCCACATATGCTTGGCCGCGAACCGTGCGCCTGCCAGCAGCCCAGCGATCCCGGGCAGATTCATGGTGCCGCTCTCGTACCTGTCGGGCAAGTCATCCGGCTGGAGCATGCTCTCCGAGCGGGAGCCCGTTCCACCCTCCCTGAAGGGCCGTGGCATCATCCCCTGGCCTAGCAGCAATATGCCTGTACCATGGGGGCCCAACAGGCTCTTGTGTCCCGCCATGGCCACCATGTCCGCGTTCAGCGCCTTGGGGCTCACATCCAGCACGCCTGCCGTCTGGGCCGCATCGATCAGGCAGGGGATACCGTTTTCCCTGCATATAAGTCCCAGACGGCTTACCGGCTGCACTACGCCGGTTACGTTGGAGGCATGATTGAGCACTACCAGCGCGGTTCTCGGCCCAAGCATGGTCTGCAATTGATGGGGCTGGAGCAGCCCATCCTGCCCCGGCATCAAAATTTTGATCGAGATCATCCCCTGCCGTTCATAGCCGGACAACACCCGCATCACGGCGTTGTGTTCGCTATGGCTCACAATGACCTCGTCTCCCTGGTACAGGCTGCCCCGGATGGCCAGGTTGAGGCTATCCGTGCAATTGCTGGTGAAAATCACGTGTTCCGGCTTTTCCATGCGGAACATTTCCGCCAGATGATCGCGGCAGGCGCGAAGCACACGCCCGCCTGCCAGCGAGATGCGGTGTCCCGCCCGGCCGGGATTCCCGCCGATGCGGTTCAGCGTTCCCGCCATGGCCCGGACCACCTGCGGCGGCTTGGGAAAGCTGGTGGCGGCATTATCCAAATAGATCATCGTCCGGCCTCTCTTCCCTGGTTTTGCGCGCACGCGGCGCTTCTTGACCGTATACTATATGAAGAGGGAAGGAGGATTTAACCCTATGAATGAGATTTTCGGCATTGCTGCCTTCCGCTCCCGGCAGCAGGTGCTGCGCTTTGAGTCGGCGTTGAAGCGGGCAGGCGTGCGGACCAGCATCGTAGCCACGCCCCGGGATGTAGCTGTGGGCTGCGGCCTCTCTGTCCGTTTTGAAATGAACAATGCTCAGGATGTGAAAAGCGTCTATATGCAGTCCCGGCCAAGCAACCTCATTGGATTTTATAAAGTGGAGCGTGGCGGCAGGGACCGGCCCAGTTGTACAAGAATTTAAAAAGAAAACCGGGCTTCCGAAAAATGGAAGCCCGGTATCGCTTTATCCGGATCAAGATATTCCGGATGCTTTTCTGAGCCTGGGCAACGTAAGGTAAGCCAAAGCCATGGCCACCAAGGCGGTAATGATCTGTTGCACTTGCCGCAGTGCTCCCGTAGCCAGCATAGCATAAAATGTCTTTCCCTGTGCGGTGGAAAGCATAAGCGCCATGCCTGCCGCAATCACGAAATACTTGATTGCAGCACCCGGAACGCCTGCCAGGATCCAGGGGATGGCTGCAAGCTTCCCCGATTTTTGAAATCCGGGTCCGGGTATAAGACCATAGAGCAGCGCCAGCACCACGTTGCCCGCCACCAAAAAGGGCAATAGTGGCGCCTGGGCATATCCCTGCAAAAGGGCTACCAGGGGTGCCGCAACAGAGATCATCAAACCCGACCACAGGCTGACCAGGGTGGCGGCCAGAATCAGGCACAGGTTGACCAGGGTACCAATGACATAAACCGATACATCCACAGGAATGGGCAGAAGCCGGATATACTGAAATACCACCGTCAGCGCCAGCAGCGCCGCCGTCATCACCATTTGCCTGATATTCTTCGAATGCATCAAGCATCCCCTCCGCTTTCCGTTTTCTTTGGTGTTTTCACCGATGTAAGCGCGCTTTTCACCTGCACGCCTTTGATGTTCCCCAGTTTTCCCGTCATGGCCCCGATACGGTCATTGGAACCTTCCACGATCAGGCCGATGACACCGATACCCGTCTCCTTGTCAGGCACACCGATGCGGCCCCTGATCATATTTCCATATTCGCTGAGAATCTGGTTAATCCGCACCGCCTGCTCCCGTTCCTCCACCACCAGCCCCACAAAGCCCAGACGTTCCTCCGCAGCCATAGCATGCTCTCCTTTCAAGCCAAAAAAGGACAGCGCGGCAAATTACCGGCTGTCCAGTTGAATCAGCATATAGCTTCCCCCTTCCCTCTCGGGCCTTGGCGCACCTTGGCCTTCAATCAGGAGTATTTTAAGGTCCGCTCCCCCGCACGTAATTCCGCTAGGGTTTGCTTGGCCTCCTGTTAAATCGATGATCCGTTCATCTTTTCCTTAAGCGCATCTACGGCCTTTTTCAATTGGGGATCATTGAGATCTCCCGTTTCATACATGCCGTTGTCGCCTTCCGGCAGCTCGGCCACCACATTGGGGGTGATGCCCGTCTTGTGCACCTTGTTGCCGTTGGGCGTAAAGTACTGCGCCACGGTCAGCTGCATCCCGGCGCCGCTGTTTCCCACCGGAATCACGTATTGGATGATGCCCTTACCGTAGGATGTGACGCCTACGATGGTGGCCACGCCATGATCCTGCAGCGCCCCGGCCAATACTTCGGAGGCGGAGGCGGAGTTTTCGTTCATGAGCACCACCAGCGGCAAATCAATCTGCCCGGCCTGAGCGGAAGCGTATTCCCGCTCGCCTTTGCGGTTTTCGGTATAATAGACGGTCACTTCCGGCAAGAACATATCGGCGATGGCCACAGCGTCATCCACCCAGCCGCCGGGGTTGTCGCGCAAATCCACAATCAGGCCCTTTGCCCCGTCGCTTATCAGCCTGTTCACCGCGTCCATGAAGGCCGTGCGGCAATCCCCCGCGAACTCGAACAGGCTGACAACGCCAATGCCCCCTTCCAGCATCACCGATTCCACCCGGTTCACCTGGATATTGGCCCTTGGCACCGTAAAGGTCATTGATTCGGTGCCGCGGCGGACAGTCACCTCCACGGTTTCGCCGACAGTGCCCCGCATGATGTCCACCGCATCCTGCAGGTTATAGGCGTCGACGGTGAGGTCATTCACCTGCTTCAAAACATCGCCTTTGTGTATGCCGACATCTTTGGCCGGACTTCCCTTGAATACACGGCTCACCGTGCACAAAAGCGTTTCAAAGTTGGCGGAAATCTGAATGCCGATGCCGGCATACTTTCCCTCGTCTTCTTCCCAAAGTTCGGCGTATTCCTCCGGATTATAATAGAACGAATATGGATCCTCCAGACCAAAGAGCAGTCCGCGCTCCGCGTTTTCGATGAGCTTGGGCACATCCGGCTCCTGATAGTAGTATTCCTCTACCACCTGCAAAAGCTCGTCCAGTTCCTCATACTTTTTAAAGCGCTCATACTCCTCCCTGGAGACGGTGACGGTATCCCCCGTCACTTGCGGGGCGGATTCAGATATGGCCTTATTCCCGGTAAGCATGGCACAACCGGTGAGCATAACGATCACTAAAGCTCCTGCGGCCAGCAAACGTAATTTCTTCATATAGCGCCTTTCTTGTTGTCAATGAGGCTTCGCGCGGGAAGCGGAGGGCGAGCGCCAAGCTTTAGCCCATATTAATGAATCTGCTGGGGTTTTTCGCTACCGCACTTTTTCAGTTCCATCAGAATCTTGAAGGTGACAGCATCCTCAAATTTCCGCAAATCCAAGCCGATCTGCCGTTGCACCTTATCCAGGCGGTAGACAAGCGTATTGCGGTGAATATAAAGCTGCCGCGCCGTATCCGACAGGTTCAGGTCCTTTTTGAAGAACATCTCAATGGTATAGAGCATTTCTTCATTGAACAGCCTGGCCGTTTTGCGGTTGAAAAGCAAGCTGTGGTAATACGCGCTGATATCCCTGGGCAGTTCGGTTAAAAAGCGCTCCAGCATCAGCCGGCGGAATACATGGATACTGCTGTCCGACTGGAAGATGCGGCCCACCTCAATGGCCCGGCGTGCCTCGCGATAGCTTTCCCCCAGGGAAGACAGGTTATGCCGCGGCTCGCCGATGCCCACCGTTGTTTGATGCGCCGTTTCGCTCATCAGCGTTTCCTGTGCTGCTTCGGCAAATTGCTTCAAATCGTCCACATCCTCCACGGTGGACATGTCCTTCAAAAGCGCTACCATGTGCCGGTCGATCTCCACCAGCACATCGCCCTCGGCTTGGGGCACAACTTCCTGCAGAAGGGAAAGCGCGGTGCTGGAGCCTGTTTGCACAATGTAGAACAGCATCACGCAACGGTCCATTTCCAGAGGGATCTGATGCTCGTGGGCCAGCGCTTCCAGTTCGGATCCGCCAATCTCCTCACGAAGCGCCCGGCGGTAGACATCGCTTTCATCGGCTACGGAAGCGCCGATCTGCATCTGCGCCTGCAGCATAGCCTCCGCCAGCAGAAGAACATCCTGCGCTCCCGGAACCCCTTCCCTGCAGGCTACTACCAGGAAAGGTTGTCCATCCACCCCATGATACAGATAGCCATCCGCCGGGCGGGTTTGACCCGCAGGCAGATCGTCAGGCAAGACATGGGAAACCGCTTCCTCCGGATAGATGACATCTCCATGGCCATCCAAAAGAAGAACAGGTGCGCTCAGGCGGGATAACACCTGGCCTACCTGCTTTACAAACCGCTTTTCAAACAACACTTGGCTGCTCCTTTCACCATTATCTGGCGTAAATATCAACTTTTATTCTATCACAGTCTTCCCCGTATGAAAAGCGATAAATCGCAGAAAATTGTGAACATTTCATAAAAAAAGCGGGGTTTTCGGCGTTTTCCGAATTTTTGTACAAATGTAAATCAGCGAAACGACTCGTTCATGACTTTTTTCCCTCCCTCGCTCTATAAAAAGAACGGCGCGCCGCCTTAAGCAGCACGCCGCCGATATGCTATAATACTATTACCTGGTGAGGATGCTGGCTTCGGTTTCCTTATCGAAGAAGTGGAGGTGGTTGGTGTCGAAGGCCACCTTGATCTGGTTGCCGGCGCGGCTGGTGGTACGGGGATCGACGCGGGCGATGATATTGTCGTCCTTGCCGCTGGCCTTCAGGTACAGGTAGGTCTCGGAACCCATCAGTTCGGTAACTTCCACGCTCACATCGATAACAGCCTCGGGCAGGTTGTTCAAGAATACTTCTTCGTCGTGGATGTTCTCGGGGCGGATGCCCAGGATAACTTCTTTGCCGATGTAGCTTTCATCCACCAGCTTGGCAACCTTGCCGGCGGGCACGAGGATCTTGTTGGAACCGAAGGTGGCATATACTTCTTTGCCTTCCTTTACCAGGGTGGCATTGAAGAAGTTCATTTGCGGGCTGCCGATGAAGCCGGCAACGAACAGGTTGATGGGATAGTCATACAGGTTTTGCGGGCTGTCCACCTGCTGAATGAAGCCGTCCTTCATGACGACGATACGGGTGCCCATGGTCATGGCCTCGGTCTGGTCATGGGTTACGTAGATGAAGGTGGTCTGCAGGCGCTGATGCAGCTTGGTGATCTCGGTACGCATGGCCACGCGGAGCTTGGCGTCCAGGTTGGACAGCGGTTCGTCCATGAGGAAGACCTTGGGTTCGCGGACGATGGCGCGGCCCAGGGCAACGCGCTGACGCTGACCGCCGGACAGAGCCTTGGGCTTGCGGTTCAAAAGATGGCTGATATCCAGAATGCGGGCGGCTTCTTCCACGCGGCGCTTGATCTCATCCTTGGGCGTTTTGCGCAGTTTCAGGCCGAAGGCCATGTTGTCATACACCGTCATGTGGGGATACAACGCGTAGTTCTGGAACACCATGGCGATGTCGCGATCCTTGGGAGCGACGTCGTTCACAAGTTTTTCGCCAATGTAAAGCTGGCCGTCACTGATTTCTTCCAAACCGGCGACCATGCGCAGGGTAGTGGATTTGCCGCAACCGGAGGGGCCGACCAGCACGATGAATTCCTTGTCTTCAATATCCAGGCAAAAGTCGCTAACAGCCGTCACACCGCCGGGATAGGTTTTGTAAATGTGGCTAAGAGATACGCTGGACATAGTTTCTCCTCCTTACATATTATTGCCAACTCATATACAGGGGAGGCCTTTCCCCAATAGGATACGCGCCCTGAACTAGCCTTATTATATAGATTCTACGAAAAAAAAGAAATAGGTTAAACTGACAAAGATTCTGTAATGGCTTTGTTCACGATGTATACGATGGCGAATATCTTCCCAAATATAACGTATAATCTGCCAAAGCAGCCAATCTGCTCCGCAAAAGCAGGCAGATACACAATATACGGCGGGTGTGAAAAGTATATGGGTTAGAACGTTCAGGCTTTCAAATAGAATATACAAACAACGATGTAAAAATATATAAAATAAAAACAATCCGCGAAGATTGTTTCTGGAGGGCATACAAGGAAATCGTGCAAAACTCGCTTAAAGCAGGCCGTAAGAAAGCTTCCGGCCTGCTTTAAACGAAGGCCTACGGCTGTTTCAGCGCATCCACCGGGGCCATCCTGGCCGCCCGCCATGCCGGCGCCACGCCGAAAAACAGTCCTACCAGCGCCGCAAATCCTACTGCCAGCGGAATAAGGCCCGGCTGGATCGCCGCCCATATACCGATCCATCCGCCGGTCAGGCGAACAATCACTTCCCCTGCCACCACGCCCAGCACACCGCCCAGCACCGCGTAAGCGGCAGCCTCCAGCAAAAACAGCAGGCATACCTGGGCACCTGTTGCCCCAAGCGCTTTCAATACACCAATCTCCTGCCGCCTCTCCCGAACGGATACCAGCAGGATATTCATGACGCCGATACCGCCTACCAGCATGCAAATTACCGCCACGCAGCACAATACCATCACGAAGATGCGCACCACGGCCCTGGCCGCCTCGATTTCCGCCTGCAGCGTGGTGGCCTGGAAGCTGCCCCCGGTATCGTGCAAAGCGGCCAGCGCTTCCTTGGCCAGAGCGTTGCCGGAAACATTCTTGGGCACGGACAGCATCACATTGGTGACCGCTTCGCCAAAGGCGTCGGAAAAAGCGGAGAGGGGGATCAAAAGCGTGCCATCCATTCCAAAACCAGCAGTTTGCATGCTCACGCCGTTCACCAGTCCCACGATGCGGTACAGGCGCCCCGCTGCCGAAACGCGCAGCCCCACGCAGTTTTGCGCATCCAAGCCAAAAAGCACAGAGGCCAGGCTGTCATCTATTACGGCGACGGCGGCCCCGTTCCGCTGATCCCGGGAGCTCAAAAACCGGCCGCTTACAAGAGTAAACTGCTGCACGCTGGACAGATATTCGTCACAGCCGCTGATCTGGGCATAGGCCGTCTCCCCCGCCGAAGCGACCATCAGGTTCACATGGGCCTGGGCGGTGGCAAGCGCGCCTGTTTTTTCGCGGAGCAGAGCACCATCCTCAGCGTTTAAATACCTGCTGCTTTGCCCCCGGGCGGTGATCCACACCTTGTCCACACCCATGCGGGTCATTTCCATCTCCACCTGCTGCTGGCCCGCATCCCCCAGCGTCATCACCGACAGGATAGCGCCAATGCCGATGGCCAGGCCCAATACCGTCAGAATGGACCGCATCGGCGTTTGAAAGATGTTCACCGCCGCCAGGTGAACGGCATCCCGAAGCCTCACGGCTTCACCACCTTCAGCCGCACGCCGTCATAAAGGTCCTTTTCCGGCGACAGCACCACCTCTGTTCCCACGGGCAGACCATCCACCGCGGCCCAGGTACTATCCCATAAAAGAATGGGCTTGCTTTGTTCCCAGGCGCGGCCCTCATATACCTGAAAAATCGTGTCCTGATCGGTGAGCGCTTCTACCGGCACCACGGGTACCTGTGTCCGCTCCTCCAAGATCACATCTACCTCCACCTGCGCTCCCACCGGCACGGATAATCCGTCAAGAGGCGCAAACACTACCTGGGCATAGGAAATGCCCTGGCTGTTGGGTTTCAAAAGCCCAACCTTTTCCACTACCGCATCGCCCAGCGGCATACTGTTTTGTGTGATGCGTGCGCGCATACCTTCCATGATCTGCCGGCTGTCCCTGGCACTAACCTGGGCGCGCACTTCCGCTTCCGCGGAGGATAGCACAGCGCCCGGGCTGCCGGGCAGCAACAGTTCCCCTTCCCGGGCTATCAGCTGCAGCACCTGCCCATCCCGGTATGCCCGCTGGGTCAGCCCCTCGATTTCCGCCGACAGCGATTCCATGCGGGACACAAGCTCCGCCCTTGCGCTGCCATAGGCGGAGATGCCTTCCTCCGCCAGCGTTTGCGCATCCTGGCCAAATGCCGCGGTGGCCTGGGCTGTGAAGGCCATCCTGGTGGCATCGGCATTTTCCAGTGCCTGCATGGCCTGCTTCAAAGCCGTCTGATACTGCGTATCATCCAGGCGGTACAGCGGCTGTCCCTCCGTAACGGGCTGTCCCTCCCGCACATAGACCTGGACAACAACGCCGCCCTTTGGATGGGCGCTGTAATACTCATCCTTGCGGGCTGCCAAGCCCGTAACCGATACGGTTTTTTCAACGCTGCCAAGGGATACCTTTACGGTCTTCACCGTCTCCCACCGCTCCACCGGCCAGGTCCATAATGCCGCCGCAGTCATTGCCGTTATTGCCATCATAAAAAAGGATGCCGTTGATTTTCGCATTTTATCTGCTCCGTCCTCCAGCCTTCCGCAGTGCTATTTTGGCTGGGCAGGGTGCAAATAACTCAGGAGGAAAACGGTAATTTCACCCTCTTCCTCCACGTATCATCAAAAGACAAAACCCGCGAGTGCAGTTCTGCCATCTGCAAACGCGGGTTTTGCTTGTATGGAGGATAGGGAGGTCGACATTCCGAAGAATGCCAAGAAAAGGAGTTCGCATCCGGGATACGGTGGCTTGCATCCCTTGCTGCGATGTTATTGTATCAACCGTTTGTGAACTGTATTTGAACAATAGATGAATTTATGCAGGATAATATTTTTATAAGCGGCCACAAGTGTTGCATTATGCTGCTTAAAGATCCTTCGTCACTGCGTCCCTTAGGATGACAGCGAGCGGAGCTTGCCTGTATTCGATGCGCGAGTGTTAACGTTGAGTTTGATATGAGTACTCTGGCGAAGCGCAGGACGGTGCGCAGGCATACAAGGAAATCATGCAGAATCGTAAAAAGCCGGTCCATGACCGGCTTTTTACGAAAGCACTAGCGTTGTGCCTGTATCTCCTGCCGTGTCCGGCGCAAAGCCTGCACCTTATCGGAGAGCATTTTGTCCGTATCGTCCAGCAAAGCATCCAGATAATTGAACATGTCCTGACGCAGCGCTTCCATCTCCTCCTGGGTGCTCTGGCGCAGTTCCTCCGCCTCCGCCTGGGCCCGGGCCATGATCTCTTCCTCGCTGACCAGCTGGATGGCGTGCTGCTCCGCCTCGTCCACAATTTCCTTGGCCCGGCGCTGGGCTTCCGCAATGATGCGGCTGGCCTGCTCGTTGCTGGAACGGTACAGCTCATCCGCCTTCATCTGGGCGTTGGCGGTGGTAAGCTGGGCGGAACGCACGGCCTCATCCACCGTCTGGCGGGCTTTCAAGTTAGCCTCCGACACGGTATTTTCCGCACGGGTCCTGGCTTCGCCGATGATCCTGGCCTCGTTTTGAATGATGCTGGCCGACCTTGCGATATCGGCTGGCAGGCCCTCCGCCAGGTCCTGCAGCATCCCCCTTAATTTGTTCCTGTCTACCATATACAGGTTGGTCATGGGAATCTTGGAGCTGCTCATCAGCAGGCTTTCCATCTGGTCAATGATTTCCCGCGTATGCTGATCCATGCGTCTACCTCCTTTGCGTCGGGTCAGTCGGGCTTGGAGCGGGGAAATTTCTGATAAATATCCTGCAGAATGGAAGGGGACACAAAAGACGATACGTCTCCGCCGAGGGCGGCAATATCTCTGACAACACTGGAGCTGATATAGCCGTGCTGGGGACTGGTCATCATGAACAGCGTCTCCAACTCCGGCGAGATTTGGTGGTTCACCTGCGCCATCTGAAACTCGCTGTCAAAGTCGCTTACCGCCCGAAGCCCCCGTATCACCACCGTGCCATGTTTTTCCTTCATGTAGTCTACCAAAAGACCTTCAAAACAATCCACCTGAATACCAGGAATGTCCATACAGGCCTTTTCAATCATCTCCACACGCTTTTCAACGGAAAAACAGCCCCGCTTGTTGGGGTTGCGCAATACCGCCACCACCACCCGGGGAAAAATGAGGGCCGCCCTGCGGATGATGTCCACATGACCCAGGGTGATGGGGTCAAAGCTGCCGGGATATACGCAAAGTGTTTCCATCAATCCGCTTTCTCCTTTGTATCAACCGTGCAAAACGTGATGCCCGTATCGCCGTAACGGCGAATATCCGCAGCGAAAAATGCCGCGCCAAGCCTGGGCGGAGTACTTAACGCATGCTCTATCACAATAAGGGAGCCGGCCTTTACGATATGACATTGCAGCATATTACTGCACATTTCTCCCGTATTTAACATTCTGTAGGGCGGGTCCAAAAAAACAAGATCAAAACCGCCTTTTACATGGGGCGCCAGCGTGGAAACCGCCGCATGCCAGTCGGCGCGGATCACCTTCGCCTTCTCCTGAAAACCCAGACGGTCCACGTTGCTTTTAACAATCCTTGCGGCCTGCGGGGAACTGTCCACAAACACGGCATAGGCTGCGCCACGGCTCAATGCCTCCAGCCCCAGCGCGCCGCTGCCGGCAAAAAGGTCCAAGACAATCCTGCCCTCCAAATCCCATTGCAGAATGTTGAACAGGGATTCCCGAACCTTGTCCTGGGTGGGCCTGGTATCCATGCCCTTGGGGGCGTCAATTAGCCTGGAGCGGGCTTCACCGCCAATGATCCGCACGATGTCCTCCTGATGAAGCGGTATTATACGAGCTGCTCGGGGCCTTTTTGCTGCCGCCGCTGCCGCTCTTTTTTCTCCTTGTTCTTTTTCCTGCGCCGGCTTTGGGCAATGCTTGTATGAACCCTGCTGCGCAATTCCTTTCCCCTTAAGTACCCCAGTGCGTATCCTGAAGGCACGATCAGGGCCAAAACGGGGCTGAGCCTTAGCACCAGCAGAACGCCATGGGCATTTTCGCTGCCTACGGCGGTCACGAAGGGCAGAATGATCAGCCGTACCGCCAGATGCACAAAATCCAGAACACCCAAGGATACGGTGGATTCATAATACCGCAGTGCATCGCCGATTTCCGCCTGCCTGCGATAGCTGGAAAGCCAATCGGGCAGCGCGCCCAGGGTATATGTCTGCAGCTGCGCCGTTGCAGCAACGATCAGGCACAGCAGTACATAGGGCAGCGCTCCCAAGAGGAAAGTACAAACGCCCTTCACAGGCGTAAAACAACGGGCCTTGTCGCTGTCGGGCACGGTTTTACCCTCCGCCTCACGCTGGTACATGATCTCCCCAAAGGCGGCGTCCGCCTCTCCATGGGAAGCGCCACTCATGTACAAAAAACCGCCGCTCATGAGTACCAGCGCCGCGTTGGTCAGCAGCCTTAAAAACAAATTGTCAAACATCAGCAGCGAACCGAATACGAGATAAATGAATACGGCCACCAGCACGCTTCCGGCTACCCGTAAAGCACGCCTGAATGTCATTTGATCTACGGCCCGGCCAGTGAGCATGGGCTTGGTGACAATTTGAAGCTTCTTTTTCCCCGGAACGCTTTTCTGCATGCAAACAGTTCCTTTCTATGCCTAATCCATAACCTTGACCGGCAGGATGCCCTTGCCTGTGATAATCCATTGTACCAAATAATCCCGTTCCCCGCAAGGGACGGCTGGGACAACCTGCCTTGAAAGCACCAATGCAGCCAAAGGGCAATGCGTTTGGGGCAGGTAACGGTCATAATAGCCTGCTCCCTGGCCCAGGCGGCAGCCTTTAAGGTCCACCGCCAATGCGGGAATCAGCAAAAGCGAGAAATCCTCCGGTGGTATGACCTCCGCATCGTCACCTGGCTCCGGTATATTCCAGCGGCCCGGATGCAAAAAGGCCGGGTCCAATACCCGGCGGAACTCCATAACGCCCTTATTATAGGTTTTGGGCAGCGCCAACGTCTTCCCGGCTTGCAAAATGGCACTCAGCACAGGCAGCGTATCGATTTCCCAGCCCATGGATACATAGCAGCCCACTGTACCCGCATTCAAAAACACAGGCCAGCTCAAAAGGTGCAAAGCTGCCGCTTCGCCTTCCGAAAGCCGCTTAACAGGTTCGGGCAGCGAACGCATGGCTTTACGCAGCGCCGACTTTTCTTCATTCGTCATGCTCATATCTTCTTGTCACCCGGAATGTAGGTGCCAACAGCACCTCATAGCTGATAGTGCCGGCCCACTCACCCATCTGGTCGGCTGTGATTTCGTTTTGCCCCTGCCTGCCCAGCAGCACCGCCTCCGCACCTGGAACCGCGGCGGGGATATCCGTTACATCCACCATCGTCTGATCCATGCACACACGGCCCAGGATGGACGCAAATTCCCCGCCGATCAGCACCTTGCCGCGATTGGACAGCATACGGTGGTACCCATCGCCGTAGCCCACCGGCAGCGTGGCCACCCGCATGGGCTTTTCCGCCGTAAAGGTGCGGCCATAGCTGACGGTATCGCCAGGGCCGATCTCCTTCACATGGATCACCTCGGTCACCCAGCGCTGGGCCGGGCGCAAAGGCACATCCGTTTTCACGGGCGGGCAGCCGTACAGGGCAATGCCGGGCCGCACCATGTCAAAATGCGTATGGGGAAAGCGCAGCGTGGCGGCGCTGTTGGCGGCATGCCTTAAAATCCCTTGGGGCAGCTTGACGGTGATATGCTCAAAAGCCGCCAACTGCGAAAGAGTGAATCGCTTCTGGGAACTGTCTGCGTCTGCAAAGTGGGTATAGGCCCCGGTGAGCTTCACCTGCGGGGCTGCCTGCAAAGCATCCAGCACCGCCTGTGCCTCATCATCCGTCCGCACGCCGATGCGGCCCATACCCGTATCCACCTTCAGGTGGACAAATGCATCCTTCTTTTGACGATGGCATTCCTGCGCGAGCCACGATATCATGTCCGCCCGGCAGATGGTTTGGGTAAGGGAATATTGCACCGCCGCCCCGGCCCCGTCCCTGTTCAGCGCGCCGAATACCAGGATGGGCACATCCATGTGGTTCTCCCTAAGCAGCACGCCCTCGTCCGGCGTTGCCACCCCAAGGAAGGAAGCGCCGGCGGACAGGGCCGCCTTTGCTACCTTAACCATGCCATGGCCATAGGCATCCGCCTTTACCACAGCCATCAGTTTCACCTTTGGTCCTACGGCGTCTTTCAGCGCACGCACATTGTCACGGATGGCCTGCAAATCCACCACCCGCTCGTTTTTCCGGTATTGCATGCAATGGCCTTCTTATATTGGATAATTATAATAACCTTACTTCTTCCTGAGATAGCAACCGCACACCGTTGTCCTTGAGTACCTGGGCTGCTTTATCCAGTTCCTCCACCCTGAAGATAATCAAGGCGTTCTTCCCGGCGTTCCTAACGAAGCTATACAGGTATTCAATGCTGATACCGTTTTCCGAGAGCATCCCCAAAACCTGCGCCAAGCCGCCCGGCACATCCGGCACGGAGGCAGCCAGCACATCGGTCAGGCGCACGGTATAGCCTGCCTCGCCGATGAGCTTCTCCGCCCGCTCATAGTCAGCCACAATGCCCCGAAGAATGCCAAAGTGGGTGGTATCGGCAATGGACAGGGAAACCAGGTCGATTTGGTTTTCCCCCAGCAGCCTGGTAAAGTCCGCCAGGCGGCCCGGCGTGTTTTCGATAAATACGGAAATCTGCTTGACGTACATGGTTCCGCCTCCTTTATGGTCCCTGCTTTGTCTTCAGTATACACTGTTTTTCCCCGTTTGAAGAAGAAAACTCATAACTTTCTGCGGTCTATCACTCTTTTGGCCTTTCCCTCGCTCCGGGGCAGACTGCCGGGCTGGCAAAGCTTCACTTCCGCGTGTATCAGCGCGCTGGATGAAAGCTGCGCCGCCACCTTTAACTGCAGGGCTTCCAATGATTTCACGGTATCGCCCACCAGATGGGGACTGAGTTCCACCTGCACCTCCACCGTGTCCATGGCGCCCATGCGGTCGATCAGGATCTGATAGTGCGGCTCCACGCCGGGCACCTGTAAAAGCGCATGCTCGATCTGGGAGGGGAATACGTTGACGCCCCGTATGATCAGCATATCGTCGGTGCGCCCGGTGATGCGGCCCATGCGCACATGGGTGCGGCCGCAGGCACAGGGTTCATCGGTGAGCGTGGTCAAATCATGGGTGCGGTAGCGTAAAAGCGGCATGCCGTGCTTGGTCAGAGTTGTAAAGGTAAGGTCACCCTCCTGGCCATAAGGCAGGCTTTCGCCGTCCGGGCCGATCACCTCCGGCAGGAAATGGTCTTCCCAAATGTGCATGCCCTTCTTTTCCAGGCACTCCATGCTCACACCGGGGCCCATCACTTCGCTGAGCCCATACACGTTCAGCGCGTCGATATGCAGCATTTCCTCGATCTTGTCCCGCATGGCCTCCGTCCAGGGCTCCGCGCCGAATATGCCGGCCTTTAATTTAATGCGGTCCTGGGAAATGCCCGCGTTATGCAGCGATTCCGCCAGGTTCACGGCGTAGGAGGGCGTGCAGCACAGCGCCGTGGAGCCGAAATCCTCCATCAGCATGAGCTGCCTTTGGGTGTTGCCTCCGCTCATGGGGATGACTGCGGCCCCCACCCGCTCCGCGCCGTAGTGGGCACCAAGTCCCCCGGTGAACAGACCGTAGCCGTAGGCCACCTGCACCACGTCATTTTTGGTGACGCCGGCGCAGTACATGGCCCTGGCCATCAATTCCGCCCAACGGTCGATATCGCCGCTGGTATAGCCCGCCACAGACGGCTTGCCGGTTGTGCCGCTGGAGGCATGGATGCGCACGATCTCCGACTGGGGCACGGCAAACAATCCGAAGGGGTAATTATTGCGAAGGTCATCCTTTTCCGTAAAGGGCAGGAGCGCAATATCCTCCACGCCCCGTATGTCCGCAGGCGTGATGCCCTTTTCCTGCATCTTGGTGCGGTAAAAGGGCACGTTCTCATAGACCCTGCGCACCACAGCGCGCAGGCGCTCGCCCATCAGCTCCCGCAATTGCTCCCGGGGCAAGCATTCCATGGTTTTGTTCCAGTACAGATGCATTTATAACGCCCCTTTTTCTTTTGTTGTATTATCGTGCCCCCATATCAAAGGCGTCGACATTGATTTGAAGCGTTTTGGGCGGCACACAGGCCGCTATGGCCTTGTGCCACACATCCTTATCCCAGGGCAGATGCTTCGATAATGCTCCCAACAGCACCAGGTTCACCGCCCGCTGGCTGCCGCATTGTTCGGCCATGGACAGCGCATCAAGCCGCTGCATGCGGCATGCTTCCTCCCAAGCGCATAAGGGCTCCTCGGGGTATTTTGCCGCGCCGGTGATCACAGGCATGGGCAAGATCCGTTGCGCGTTCACGATCAGCATCCCGCCGGGCTTCAAAAAATGCGTGGCACGGGCTGCTTCCAGCTCCTCAAAGGCCAAAAGATAATCGGCGCAGCCGGAGGAAACCAGAGGCGCATGCACCTTGTCCCCCACCCGTACATGGGTGATGACGCTGCCGCCCCGCTGGGCCATGCCGTGAACCTCGCTGACCTTTACATCGCAGCCTTCCTCCAGGGCGATGTGGCCCAGGATCTTGCTGGCCAGCAGCGTGCCCTGGCCGCCCACCCCTACGATCACCAAATCAAACACGGGGTTCTTCATTCGTTTTCCCTCCCCGCATGAATCGCTTTGAAGGAGCATACATCTACGCACAAACCGCAATCCACGCACAGCGCACCATTAATACGTATTCCCTGCTCTCCCCGCTCGATGGCCGGGCATCCCAGTCCCAGGCATACACCGCAGTTGCGACAGTCTTTCACGGTGGCGGGGATTGTTTTTTCTTTCAAGAGCAGAACGCAGGGCCGCCGGGCAATGATAACGGACACCGCCTCACGGGCAGTCTCTTCCTTTAATACCCTGAGCATTTCCTTCTGATCAAAAGGATCCACGACCCGGACATGCTTGACGCCGCAGGCGGTGCACAATGCTTCCAAATCAAGCTGCGGCGCAGGCTCCCCCAGGATATTCTTGCCGGTGGCGGGGTTTTGCTGGTGCCCGGTCATTCCGGTGATGCGGTTGTCCAGGATCACCACGGTGATGGTGCCGCCGTTGTACACCGCGTCAATCAGGGCGGTGATGCCGCTGTGGATAAAGGTGCTGTCGCCCAGCACCGCCACCGTGTGGCGGGAGAATTCCTTGCCCTGCGCTTTTTCCGCGCCGAAGGCCATGCCGATGCTGGCCCCCATACACAGGCAGGCGTCCAGCATGTTAATGGGCGGCAGCGCCGCCATGGTATAGCAGCCGATGTCCCCCATCACGTTCAGCTTCAGCTTTTTCATGGCATAGAAGGCTCCCCGGTGCGGGCAGCCGGGGCACAATACCGGCGGCCGGGCAGGCAGCGTATCCTGCGGCTCACGGGATGCTTCCCGGCCAAACATGCGTACAATGCGGCTGACGGAAAGCTCCCCCTGCAAGCCGGTGAGGTTCTTTCCCTCTACCGCGATACCTAAGGCGGCCACCTGCTGCTCGATCACCGGCTCCAGCTCCTCGATGACCACCAGCCGTTCTACCTTTCCGGCAAAATCCTCGATCAGCTTTCGTGGCAGAGGATGGACCAAACCCAGCTTCAATACGCTTTTAGAGGGCAGCGCTTCCTTCACATAATCATAGCAGGCCCCGCTGCAAATGACGCCAAGGGAGGTTTCTCCCATCTCCACCCGGTTCACGGGAAGTGTATTGGCATCCTCCATGAGCGCGTTCATCCGCTGCTCCACCGCCACATGGCGCTTTCTTGCCATGCCGGGCATCATGACATATTTCATGAAATCCCGCTGGTAGGGCTTAACCTCCGCCTCCGCCCGGTCTTCCAATGATACGGCGGAGCGGGCATGGGCGATGCGGGTGGTCAACCGCACAAATACGGGCGTATCATACTGCTCGCTCAAAGTAAAGGCAAGCTTTGTAAAATCCTTGCACTCCTGGCTGTCGGCCGGCTCCAGCATGGGGATATGGGCCGCCCTGGCATAGTAGCGGCTGTCCTGCTCATTTTGGCTGGAATGCATGGCCGGGTCGTCGGCACAGGCTACCACCATGCCGCCGCGCACACCCGTATAAGCGGCGGTGAACAGCGGATCAGCCGCCACGTTCACCCCCACATGCTTCATGCAGGTCATGCTCCTGGCGCCCGCCATGGCCGCGCCATAGGCCACCTCGGTGGCCACCTTTTCATTGGGCGCCCACTCACAGTTGATGTCCTTATATTGGGCGGCAAACTCGGTGATTTCGGTACTGGGGGTTCCCGGATAGCTGGAAACCACCCTCGCCCCCGCCTCATAGGCCCCCCGGGCCACCGCTTCGTCGCCCAGCATCAGTTTTTTCATTATCTCATTACACATCCTTGAAGTATTATTTTCTTAAATCTGTCACCCGTTTCGCCTTGCCCTCAAAGCGCTTGAGGGTGTTAGGCGAAGCAAATGTCACCTGCACATCGATACCCAGAATGGTGCGCATTTCGCCCTGGATGCGCTTTTGCAACGCCTCAAGCTCGCTCCACTTTTCCAGAAGGCTGCCGTCGATAAGTTCGGTCTTCACTTCCAGATGATCGGTATAATTCCGGCGGTCCACCACGATTTCATAGTGCGGCCCGATGCCCGGCCTACCCATCAGCACGCTTTCGATCTGGGAGGGGAACACGTTCACGCCCCTTATAGTCAGCATGTCGTCGCTGCGGCCCTTCACCTTTTCCATACGCACAAGCGTCCGCCCGCAGTCGCAAGGCTCATGGATGAGGCGAGTAATGTCCCTTGTGCGGTAACGCAGGGTGGGCTGGGCCTCCTTGGTGAGGGTGGTCAGCACCAGTTCGCCTTCCACGCCTTCAGGCAGCACCTCGCCCGTATCGGGGTCGATGATTTCGGGATAAAAATGATCCTCGTTGATGTGCATGCCTTTTTTGCATGCACACTCCCCGGATACGCCCGGGCCGATGATCTCCGTCAGACCGTAGTTTTCCGTTGCCAGAATGCTAAAGCGCCGCTCGATCTCCGCCCGCATTTCCTCGGTGGAGCCTTCCCCGCCGAACAGCCCCACCCGCAGGTGGATGTCCCCCATAGCCCCCATCTGCTCCGCAACTTCAGCCATGTACATGGCATAGCTGGGGGTGCAGATCAGCGCCGTCGCGCCAAAATCACGCATGATATTGATCTGCCGCTCGGTATTGCCCCCGGAAATGGGTATGATGGCCGCGCCCACCTTTTCCAGACCGCCGTGCAGGCCAAAGGCGCCGGTGAACAGGGTATAGCCGAAAGAAATCTGCGCAATATCCTCCGCCGTGACCCCGGCAGCCGTCACGATGCGGGCAATGTTTTCCGCCCACATGTCCAGGTCGCCCTTTGTATACCCGGCGGTGATAGGTTTGCCCGTGGTGCCGCTGGATGCGTGGATGCGCACCACCTGTTTCATGGGCACTGCAAGAAGCTTGAAGGGATACTGTTCCCTAAGTTCCAGCTTGCTTGTCAGCGGGATCAGGGAAATATCCGAAAGCGAACGGATATCCGTAGGTGTAAGGCCAATCTTCTCCATTTTCTTCCGGTACATGGGTACGTTGTCATAGGCGTGGCGAACCGACCACTGAAGCCTTTTTAGCTGGAGAGAACGCATTTCGTCCCTCCCGCACGTTTCGATATGAGGATTCCACATCCTATTGTCGCTCCTTCCATACTGCCGGGCCTTCACATGAGGCCCATCCTACCAAGCAAAGCCCAAGCATGATGCTACTGCTTGTCCAATACTGCCTTTCAGTATAGCAAAGCCTTTTAAAAAATGAAAGTACTCCCCGTGTATTTTCACGCAGCCATTTGTTGCTTAAACTGACTTCTTTTTACCCGTAAGCGTCCATAAAAGTAACAGCAAACACAAAAATCCCAGCGCGGGATATACCGCGCCTACCAGCCTTGCGAATCCGACTACACCAAAGAGGAAGAAGAGTCCGCCCGTCAGCACAAAGTTAAGCCAAACGGGCTTGCAATACCCCATCATATTGAAAAAGCTCCTGGCCGCCGCCAGCAGCGTGGTAAATATAGCCAGATACAGTCCGATGACAGCCATCCAAAAACCTATTTTCCCGAATTGGTTCAGCAGCATCACCATGGGGAGGGCCGCATCCGCAAGTTGCGGCTGCCGCACAAGGACAGCGTTGCCCAGCACAAGCAGCGCAAGAAGGCACAGGCTTAAGTAAATGGCTGTACGGGCGGCCCGCTTCTCGTTCATTCCCCGGCCGATTTCACACATTACACCGGCAGCCAGGGTGATATTCATTGCCCCATAGCTTACGCCGAAAAGGACCACCTCCACAATCTTCCGCCAGACAGGCAAAAGCATTTGCGGCGCGGCCGCATCTCCCTTAGGCGGGATGAAGCAAAGCAGAAAAGCGATCACCATTGCCGGAACAAGCAATGTGCTCACAAAAGCCAGGGGCGTCAAGCTCTTTGCGGATAATAAAAGGCCCAGGAGAAGCGTGGCAAGGAAAACGATCCAGTAAGCACCATGCACCGGCAGCGCCAAAGAGCCCAGCTCTCCAGCAGCCGATACCATGCTTCCGCCCGTAGTACCCAACAGGATGGTGAAGGCGATGGTTCCCACAGCCCCGGCCGGTCCAAGATAGATATGGCAAAGCTCGCTCAAAGAGACCGCATCGGCCTCCCTGGCCTTTTTCATAATGGCAAAGGCAAAGACGCCCATCACCAATGCCGCGATTACAACCCCTATCCAGGAAAAGGAGCTGTACCGGCTGAAAAACCGCATGATCTCCCTGCCGGAAGCGAACCCGGCCCCCACAATGGCCCCCGTGCACTCGAGTACCGCATTGCGTATCCGGCGGTCCACGTCGCCACCCCCTTCCCTACAATGTACAGGGAGCAGGAATGGTTTATGTGTTGCCAAGAATAAATCCGGTGGTTTTTATCCCATAATTATAGTATAGTCTGAGAGCCTATTGAGGATAGGAAAGAATTACGGTTTCAGGATCATGGATTCTTCATCCGGCACAAAACCATACCGTTCATAGACCGGCCTGCCCATATCCGTCGCCTTCAAAGAAATGTCGCGAATATCCCTTTTGTACGCCTCCTTAACCAGCAAATCCACGATTTGGGTTGCTATTCCCTGTCCCCGGTATCTGGAAACCGTATAGATATTCATGATATAAGCCTTCCTGCCGGAAGGATTCGAAAAGTTGGGCATGACCTGATAAAAGCTGATGCCGCCGCAACCTGCAAACTCCTCGCCGCAAAAGGCGAGGCAGGCTGCATGGATATCCTTTTCAAAACTCTCCAAATAATAGTCACGGCAGCTCTTTTCCACCCGGACAAAGTCTTCTTCCGTGGCCGCCCTGTTTACCGCCCGAAGCATTTCCACCCTTGTTTTCACTAACAGTTCCAGGTCGTTTCTGCCTGCCTTTCGATAGGAAAAATCCACTGGACTACCTCCGCATCAAAAATCATCATGTAATTGATCCATCCATATTCTTTCAACAGCAAAAGCCCGCTTTCCTTTTCATGAAAGCGGGCCCTGTATAGTTTCACAACGTTACTTTTTCGGTGCCCTTCTTAAAAATGCCGGCACACCCAGCTCGTCCTTTTCAACCGTAGCGGGCTGCTGTGGCTGGGGAGGATATGGGTTCATGCCATAAGGGTTCTGGGCCGGAGGATAGTAGGGTTGCTGCTGAGGCTGATAGGGAGCGTATGCCGGCTGTTGACCGCCATAGGGCTGTCCATAATTAGGCTGATAGGGCTGCTGCTGCATTGGCGGCTGAGCCTGAGGCGCCGGAGCCGGTGCGGAAGGCCGCCCGCTGTTGACGAAGCCCGGAATTTCCGGCTCAAAGGGCTGTTCAGCCCTGGCAGGAACCTGTTCCCCTTCCGCTTGCTCGTGGACGGGAGCTGCTGCCGGAGCGGCAGATGCAGCGTTGCGGGAAGCGTAGGGGTTGTAGGTGGGCCTGGTTTCGTAGGTGCCCGGCGTGCGGATACGCTCAAAGGGCTTCTTGGCCGGTTCCTTGGGCGGGAACGGCGTCTTTTCGAACCCGGTGGCGATCACGGTGATGCGCACCTCGTCGCCCATGCGCTCGTCGATGCCTGCACCGAAAATAATGTTGGCCTCGCTGTCGGCAGACTGCATCACGAGGTTGGCGGCCTCGTTGATGTCCACGATGGAGATATCCTCGCCGCCGGTGATGTTAATCAGCACTGCCCTGGCACCGTCAATGTTGGTTTCCAGCAAGGGGCTTTGGATGGCGTTCTTCGCGGCGTCCACCATGCGGTTTTCGCCCTTTCCGACACCGATGCCCATGTGGGCCATGCCGCCGGATTCCATCACAGTTTTGACGTCGGCAAAGTCCAGGTTAATGAGGGCGGGCACGGCGATCAAATCGCTGATGCCCTGAATGCCTTGGCGCAGTACGTCATCGGCGATGCGGAATGCCTCCAGCATAGTGGTCCCCTTGCTTACCACCTGCAAAAGCCTGTCGTTGGGAATCACCACCAGGGTGTCCACCCGCTGCTTTAAGTCTGCAATGCCCATTTCGGCATTCTTCATGCGCTGCTTGCCTTCAAACTGGAAGGGTTTGGTGACCACGGCGATGGTCAGGCAACCCAGATCCCTAGCAATTTCCGCCACGATGGGAGCCGAGCCTGTACCGGTGCCGCCTCCCATGCCGGCCGTGACAAACACCAGATCAGCGCCTTTTAAAGCCTGGGCAATTTCCTCCCGGCTTTCTTCGGCAGCCCGGCGGCCAATGTCGGGGATAGCGCCTGCGCCAAGACCCTTGGTGAGCTTTTCACCAACCTGGATTTTTGTAGTAGCGTTGGACAAACTCAGCGCCTGACGGTCCGTGTTGATGGAGATAAACTCCACGCCTTTCAGCCCGGCATCCACCATGCGATTGACAGCGTTGTTGCCGCCGCCGCCGCAGCCTACCACCTTTATGGACGCAAAATTCGCCTGATCGTCCATCTGAAATTCCAGCACGTTCCATCCCCCTACTCTGTATCAAAATCCGCAAGCTTCAAAAAAGGAAGGATTCCAACTGATTCCACCTTAGCGGTTCAATCAGCCCGCGAACAGGCTTCTGAAAAAATCCTTTACGCCGCCCATCAGTCCCGGCGAGGGCAAATGCTGATGCTCCACGGTATCTATCACCAGGTCCATCAGCCCCAGTGCGCTGGCGTAGGCCGGGCTGTTGAGCTTCATGGTGCGTTTGGGCGTCTCCCTGACAGGCCTGTCCAGCTTGCCGGCAAGATAATCACGGCCACCCCGGTTCAAGCTCAGGCCGCCGCCGGTCAAATAAATCGAACTCCAACTTCCCAGCCGCACGCCGCTTTGATCGATACAGGCCTTGATGGCTTCGGCAATCTCATCCACCCTGGGTTCCAGCACCCGGGCCACCTCGTTTTGTGCAAAGGAGGCGGGCTTTCCGTCGGCACCGGCAGAAATATCGTATGACTGCTGCTGTGTAGCCATGCCGTATACGTAGGCGCGCTTCACCTGCTCGGCGGCCTCCATGGGAACCTGCAAGCCCTCCGCCACATCCATGGCAATATGGCCGCCGCCCATAGGGACCGTCCTATGGAAGATGACGGCGTCGCCTTCCACCGCCATGACCTCCGTATTCAGGTAGCCCATGTCGATCAGAATGGCGGTACGGTCACGGTCCTCCTCGGGCAGGTAAAGCATCGCTTCCCCCGTAGGAGTGGAAAAAAAGCCGCTGATGGCTATATTCATTTCCCGGAGCCTGCCTGAGATCTCATCCAGGAAAAACTGGTCGGCTACCACGAAAGAAACCAGGGCGCGCAACTCCCTGCCCTTCATATCCATGGGCTCCAGCGTTTTTTTGCCGTCGTCCACCATGAACCAGGCGGGGCTCCTGTGCACCACCACACCGCGCAGCGGCGCCAGTTCCTTTTGGGCGGAATCAAATATGGCCTCGATATGCTTCATGGTGACCCGGGGATCGGCCCCCTGCAGTTCCACCTTGGCCGGTATGGCATAGACCCTGGAAAACTCGCCAGGCACCCCTACGTTGATTTCCTTGATGCGGAAGCGGGATTGCGTTTCCGCCTCGGTAATGGATGCATGGATGGCCTCGTTCAGCAGTTGGGGCGAGTTCCACTGGTCGCCGGAATACCCGTCATAGGCCGCAATGCCTGCGCCGCTGATATCGCAGCGCTGGTTTCCGCCGTTCTCCGCCACCAGCGTGACGATCTTGCTTGTCCCAAAATCCATCGCCGCCACAGTGGTCTTCATAAGTTCCTCATACCCCCGTTCATCGGGAACTTCTGCCATAGGTCAAAAAACATTATAGCATAGAAGCATCCCTGTTGAGAAGAAGAAAAATGCAGGTGTGCATATTTTTTCATATCTTGCATGGTTTCAAACGTTTCTGGAGATGAACATTCAAACCTCCAGCTCACCAATGTACATTGTACCTGTTTTAGGGAAAAACCGCAAGTGAAAACCGTTGTAATTCCGATGTTTTTTCATCTTTTTCACCCAAATTCCCCCATTTTTGCGCCGGTTTGTCATTCCGCGGGGATGTATGTCGGATTGATGGGTGCGGATACGTCAATGCTTCCCCTCACACGGGCCGTTTGCCTAAGATAGTCAAGCACAGCCCGCATGGCCCCTATCTTTGCCTGCATGTCCCCATCATCCCCCAGGCGGATAGTGAATCCGTCCACAGATACCAAATACAGATTGTCCATATCTGCAAGATTTAATTCCGAAATTTGGGAGATTATTTCCTGCAATGCCAGTTCCGCCATCACCTTGCGGTAGGCGACAAGCTGCTCTACCTTTTGACAGGTAATATGGCGTCCCAGTATACTGGAAGTGATTTGAAGCCCCGTGACAGCCACCAGCCCTTCCGTCAACTGCAGCGTCTGTGACTTCTCCAGTACCATTCCTTCCCCATCCAATGTATACTGTTCTCCCATGGATTGGATATTTACCCGGGGGATACGCTCATGCACCTGTATGATCAGCCCGTCAGGATAATCCCGCTGCATATCCTGGAAGATCAGGTACCGGTCGGCATTGATATTGTTTCGTATCTTTTCCTCATCCAGCAGAAGGATATTATCCCCCTCAACCACCCCGGCCAGCGTTACCACTTCCTGGGGTGTGCGGTATGTAGAGCCCACCACCTGCACGCGCTTTAGCTGAAACAGCGTGCTATACAGGATGATCCCCACCCCTACCAAAACAAAAAGCAAACAAAGCACGGCCCAAAGGCCCCTGCCCTTCGGGCGGGACCTTTTTACATCCTCCGGTATGGGGGCGGGTGCCGGAGCATTAAACATCTCTTCGCGCATCCGGCCTGGGCCGCCATACTGTGCCATATCGGCACCTCCCCTGCTTTGGTAGCTTTATATCACTCAACCCTTTGTATTTTCGCGCCTAAGCTTTGAAGCATCCCTTCCAGGTTTTCATATCCACGGTCTATCAGGTGCACATTATCCACCTCAGTGACCCCCTGGGCAGCCAACCCCGCGATGACCAGCGCAGCGCCGCCGCGCAGGTCCCTTGCGTTGACCCTGGCGCCATAGAGCGCTTCAACCCCCTGGACGATAGCCATGCGGCCGTTGACCATAATGTTGGCGCCCATACGGTTCAAATCCCCGGCGTGGGTAAAGCGGTTCTCAAATACATTCTCCACCACGATGGAAGTTCCCTTTGCGACGGCCGCCAAAGCCAGCATCTGTACCTGCATGTCGGTAGGAAAGCCGGGATGGGGCTGCGTTTGCAGCTGCTGAAAGGCGGTTAGGCGCTTGGGCGCTTTCAGATCGATGGTGCCGATCTTCTCCCGTATCTCGCACCCCATTTCACGAAGCTTCGCCAGCACCGCCACCATGTCCCGGACGGGAGCGTTGTCCAAATGAACCTCGCCGCCGGTGATGGCCGCCGCCGCCAGCAGCGTGCCCGCTACGATCCTGTCGGGAATGGGGCGATATACCGCACCATGAAGGGCTTTGACGCCTTTGACCTGGATGGTATGGGTGCCCGCGCCGCGGACATTGCCCCCCATGGCATTGATGAACCTTTGCAGATCCTCAATTTCCGGCTCTCTGGCTGCATTGTGGATGGTGGTGATTCCCGGGATCAGAACCGCCGCCATCATCACGTTTTCCGTTGCGCCCACGCTGGGATAATCAAAGTGCACATCGGCCGGGTGCATATTGCGCCCGTCGCAGTGGATCAGCCCGCCCTCCTCCAGGATGGTCACACCCAGCTTGCGCAGCCCGCTTAGATGCAAGTCGATGGGCCGCATGCCTATTTCGCAGCCACCCGGATATGTCACCGTCGCCCTGCCAAACCGGCCCAGGATGGGCCCTAGCAAAAATATGGAGGAACGTATCTGCTTGGAGAGGCTGTCAGGCATTTCCCAATTATGTAATTCGCTGGAGACAATATGCATCGTGCCTTCCGAACGGGTAATCCGGCAGCCCAAGATTTCTAATATATCCGCCATATGATGGGCATCGCTTATATTAGGGCAGTCCAGCAGCGTGACTTCCTCCCGGGTCATGATGCTGGCAGCCAAAATGGGCAGCACGGCATTCTTGGCGCTATTCACGCGAATGGAACCCGCCAAGGGCGTTCCACCCTCCACACGGAAAAATCCCATGTGTTTCACCTCCACCGTTATTTCCCGTGCTTCATACTATGTAGGCGGGAAAATTTGGTGAGGCGGGCGGAAAATGGGGCAAGGCGGATTAACGGAGATTGCGTTCGCAGCTTCTGCTGATATTGAGCAGTATGCCTACGGCTGCCATCAGGATGGAGATGGATGTCCCCCCCTTACTGAAGAACGGAAGCGGCAGGCCCGTGGTAGGCAGGATTCCCACTACCACCCCCATGTTCAAGAACGCCTGGATGGAAACCATGGCGGTGATCCCCGCCGCAAGCAAGCATCCGAACTTATCCCTGCATGTTACGGCGATGCGCATGCCCACAAACATGAAGACCACAAAAAGCGTGATGACCACCAGGCATCCAAACAGCCCAAAATCCTCCCCCACGATGGCAAAAATGAAGTCGCTCTCCGGGTAAGGCAGGTAGGCATACTTTTGCCGGCCCCTGCCCAGTCCCATGCCGAACAGCCCACCGGAGCCGAAGGCGATCAACGACTGGGCCAATTGATAGCCTTCGTCGCTCATCTTGGCAAAGGGATCACGGAAGGACAAAAGCCGCTCCCTGCGGTAGGGTTCGCTCCAGGCATAAAACAGGCCTGCCGCCACACCCAATATCCCCATCAGGCTCAGATGCTTCCATTTGGCCCCTGCCATCAATACCATCACACCGCTGACCATAAGGATGGACATGGCGGTGGAGAGATTGGGCTGTTCCAGGATCAGCAGGAAAAAGAAGGCGGGGATCACCATCAGCGGCACGATGCCCTTGAACAGGAACCGCACGCTGTCGCCGCTGTTGGAAAGCGCGGTGGCCAGGAAGGCCACCACTGCAAACTTGCACAGTTCCGAGGGCTGAAAGCTCATCCCCACAATGTTCAGCCACCGCCTGGAACCGTTCAGGTATACACCGACGCCGGGGATCAGCACCAGCACCAGCAGAACGGCGCTTAGCCCCAACCCCGTCAATACCACCCAGGGCTTTTTCCAAAAGGAGAAGGGCACCCGGGAAGTTGCGATCAAGGCCACAAGGCCCACGCCGATACCGATGAGCTGCTCTTTGACCTCACCCAGCGCGTCGCCCCTGTCCTGGGCCGTATAGTAAGTGGCGCTGAACAATACGAGCAGCCCTGCCATCAGCAGGAGCATCAGCGTCACCACCATGGCGCCGTCCACACCGCGGCGCTTTTGCGCCGGCAGTGTTCTGTTGTCCGCCCTTACAGCGGCTGGATTGTCCATCATGCTTCCTTACCTTTCCGGCGGCTGTATTCCGCCCGTAAGGCACCCTCGGGGGAGGGAGGGAGCATAGGCTTGGCAAAAATGGCTTTGCCCTTTTTGCGAGTTCTGCACTTTTCGCCTGCAAGCTGCGCTTGCGGTCGGCGAAAAGTGTAAGGAATGTTTGCTTCTCAAACGCCCCGCCCGGTCCACGAGCTCAATCGGCGCATTGCTCGCTACCGCTCGCACTGCTTGTTTTGCTCGTTTCCTTCGCCTGGCCTATTTCCGCCACTGGCGGCGGCCAGGCTCCGTCACCAGCAAAGCCGGGCGATAAGATTTCAAACGAGGGGACTTCGGTCCCCTCGTTGCACCCCTGGGGATAATTGATAGCTAGGAATTACATATCCAGCGGTACATTGCAATGCTGCATCGAAAGATCGTTGCATTACCACAGTATAAAGCATTAATACAAGAAGTTGGCGTCCGAAGGTTTCCAAAGGCTCCGAAACCCCGACCCCGCCTGTGGCGGAAATGGGAGGGGTGGAGGAGGCCCGCGAAAAGGAGCAGTGCGAGCGGCAGCGAGACAATGCGACTATTGAGCGGGCTGGACTGACCGGAAAGCCCTTTGGTCGCATCCGCAGATGCGAAACCCTAAGCAAGAGTATAGTACTGTCAGGTCAACGCATTCACCATTTCCTTGAAGATGCGGCCCCGCTGCTCATAATCCGTGAACATGTCAAAACTGGCGCATGCCGGGGAAAAGAGTACATTCCCACCGGGTACGGCATGGGCACGGGCCTTGTCGATGGCATCCTTGAGGGTGGTGGCATGGGTAATGCGGTCAAAGCCTGCTTGAAGCAGCGCCTTTTCGATCTGCCCCGCCGTCTGCCCCAACAAAACCGCGTGGGCCATGTTGGGCGAAGCCGCAATTTCCCTGGCCAGGGGCGAAAAGTCGGCATGCTTGTCGTACCCGCCCAGCATGATTACGGTGGGTGCCTTCATGGTCTGCACGGCCTTGATGGTAGAATCCACGTTGGTGCCCTTGCTGTCGTTGAAGTAGACAACACCATTAAGCTCCCTGGTGCGCTCGATGCGGTGCTCCACACCCTGGAAGGTGCGCAGAGAATGGCGGATCACCGGCGCGGGCACGCCCATGGCCACCGCCACCGCCGTGGCCGCCAGCGCGTTTTCCAGGTTATGCGGGCCGGGGATGTACACGGCATCCACATCGCACACAGGCCGGGTTTCCCCGCCCCAGGCACACACAATCTTGCCGTTTTCCACAAAGGCGCCAAGGGGTACCGCCTGCGTCCTGGAGAACCAGGCCACACGGCTTTTTAATTGCCCCGCCATCTCCTGCAAAATAGGATCGTCGAAGTTCAGCACCGCCACATCCTGGCTATTTTGGTTTTCAAACAGCCGCGCCTTCATGCGGATGTACTCCTGCATGGAGCCGTGACGATTGAGATGGTCCTCGGTGATGTTCAGGATGGCGGCCACCTTGGGATGGAAGGTATCGATGCTTTCCAACTGAAAGCTGGACACCTCCGCAACGATCACATCATCCCGGCGGCTTTCCATGGCGGCCAGGCACATGGGATAGCCTATGTTCCCCGCCACATACGTCAATTTTCCGGCATTTTTAAAGATTTCTCCCAAAAGCGATACCGTGGTGGTCTTGCCGTTGGTTCCGGAAACGGCCACCAAAGCGCCTTCTGCCAGCTGATAGCCCAGTTCCAGTTCCGCTATCACAGGTAAACCTTTTTCCCGGGCTTTTAAAATAAATGGCGTCTGGATAGGCACACCGGGACTTATAACAATGGCATCCACCTGATCAAAAAGCGTTTCAGGCTCTTCCCCCAGGTGCCATCTGACCGGAAGCGGATCCAGCTCATCCAGGGAGATACGCAGATCCTCCCGCTTTTTTTGGTCTACCAAAAAGGGCGTGGCACCATGCTTCACCAATAACTGTGCCGCGGCCACACCACTGCGGGCCATGCCCACCACCATCACATTTTGATGCTCCCAGTTCAAACAAATACCCCCTTAAAGCCGGATAAGGCACCGCATCTGAATTAGTATATGCCGGTTATATTCATGGATAGGAGTGCTACCAGGGACAAAATGCCGGTAACGATGGCGTAAAGCGCCACCACCTGCGTTTCCGAATAGCCGCTTAACTCGAAGTGGTGATGGATGGGCGACATCTTGAAAATGCGCTTGCCATGCGTGAGTTTGAAGTAAATGCGTTGTAAAATCACCGACACGGAGGACATGACCATCGTGAATGCGACCAAAAGCAGCATCAGTGGCTGGCGCATAAGCATCGCCATGGCCACCGTTGCCCCACCGATGAACATCGACCCCGAATCGCCCATAAAAACCATGGCAGGATAGCGATTGAATCGTAAAAAGCCCATACAGGCGCCTGTAAGGGCTAATGCGAAAACACCTATGTTATAAAGGTTATCGCCATATGTGGAGTTGCCAATCAAAGCTGCCGCAGGCAAGAGAAAAATAGCAATCAATCCCCACGCCGCGCTGCCTATCACCGTCACTGTAGACAACAGGCCATCCATGCCATCCTGCAAATTAGCGCTGTTGACCATGAATATTACGACCAGCGTCATCAAGGGGATATAGTATAACCCCAAATTCCATTCCACGTTAAAAAAGGGAACCCATATTTTGCTGCCCACCTGCGGATGGAAATAGCAATACACCGAAAAACCCGCTGCCAATACCACCTGCCCGGCAATCTTCTGCCAACCTGTCAGGCCCAAGCTACGCTTTTTGACCGCCTTGGTGTAGTCGTCCGCAAAGCCAATGAGCATACTCCCTATAGCCAGGGCGCAGGATGACAAGGTAAAATCCCAGACACCATTCCATTTCCCCTGATGCAGAGCAAGTGCAGCAGCAACAGTGGCAAACGCAATCATGAGCCCGCCCATAATCGGCGTGCCCTGTTTTGTTTTGTGGGACTGCGGCCCCAGTTCATAAATCGTCTGCCCAAAATTCAGCTTGCGGAGTAGCGGCAGCACCCTTGGTCCCAGAACCAGCAGTAGCGCAAAGGCGGCAAGAAGCGCCAGGATCATCCTTTGCATGCAATTCCTCCTTGTGTTTGTGCCTTGGGCGGCTTTACCTGCGCATTTCCTCCAGCAGCTCAGCCACCACCACTTTTTCATCAAAAGGCCGCTTGACACCCATCACTTCCTGGTACGTCTCATGGCCCTTACCTGCCAGGACGATCACATCCCCATCCTGTCCAATCTCCAGGGCGTGGCGGATGGCATCCCGCCGGTTTTCGATCACGGTATATTCCCCTTTGGTGCGCTTGATTCCTTCCTCAATGGAGGCCAGGATAGCGTAAGGGTCCTCGGTTCTTGGATTATCGCTGGTAAGGATGGAGTAATCCGCCATCCTCCCGCCGATTTCACCCATGATGGGCCGCTTGCCATGATCACGGTCACCGCCGCAGCCAAAGACGACGATGATCCGCTTCCTTACAAACTCCTTCACGGTGGACAGAATGTTCTCCAGCGCATCCGGGGTGTGGGAATAGTCCAAAATGACTTTGTAAGGGGTGTTGGTGGGCAGCATCTCAATGCGCCCCGGGACTCCCTTTACGCTCTCCAGCCCCACCTTGATATCGTTGCCCGAAACCCCCAGGATCATGGCCAGGGAGGCTGCGGCAATGGCATTGTAAACGTTGAACATCCCGGTCATCTTCAGGTTGATGGTGACGTTGTGCATGTCCCGGAGCTTTAAATCAAAGCGCACGCCGTCCTCGCTGATCTCAATGTCCCTGGCGTACAGATCCGCGGAGGCGCAGATACCATAGGTGATATAAGGGATTTTGAGATCTTTGAGCATGCTCAGGGTGGTATCCTCATCTGCATTGAAAGAAGCGTTGCGCACCATGCCTGAAGTAAAAAGCTGCTTCTTGGCCTCAAAATAACGTTCCATAGTATGGAAATAGTCCAGATGGTCCTGCGAAAGATTCGTATAACATGCCGCCTCGAAAACAAGCCCGTCGAGCCTATGCATGTCCATGGCATGGGCGGACACTTCCATGCTCACCACCTGAACCCCCGCATCCGCCATCTGCCGAAGCGTTGCCTGCAGCTCAATGGGATCGGGGGTGGTCAGATCGCTTTTCAGTTTCCGGCTGCCGATCATGTTGCCCGTGGTGCCGATGAGCCCGCAGCTATAGCCGGCTTGCTCCATGATGGCTTTTAACAGATAACTGGTGGTGGTCTTTCCTTTGGTTCCTGTGACACCCACCAGTTTCATCTGTCTGGCCGGATGGCCATAAAAAGCGGCCGCCATGCGGGCCATGGCCGCACGGCTGTTGGAAACCAGCACCTGCGGCACGGATATATCGGGCAAAAACCGTTCCACCACCAATGCCGCACAGCCGTTTGAGATGGCCTGGGGCGCAAACTGGTGGGCATCAAAGCGTGCCCCGGAAATGCAGAAGAACAGCCCCTTTTCCACCTTCTCCCGGCTGTTGGAGGTGATCTCATCGATATCCACCGACATATCGCCCCGGGTGTCCAGCAAATAGGGCAAATCGGCAAGCAATGCTTCCAAGATCATCTTGTGTCCCTCCGCTCACGCTTACTTGAAAATTATCCGCCAGGCATCTCAAATTGCACCGTAACGATTGTCCCAGGCGCAACGTATTCCCCTGCCGCGGGTACCTGGGAAACCGCGAGCCCGCTGCCCTCGATCTCCATTTCCAGCGTCCGCATCCGAAGCACCCTCCCGGCCTCCGCCATCGAAAGCCCAAAGGCATCCGGCACGCGCACCAACTCCATGGGCGTCAATACTTCACCCTGCTGCGTATAGAGCATCACCTGGCTGCCTATGGGAAGGGTAACGCCCGCTGCCGGCATCTGTCCGGTCACGGTATCCGACCGGCCGTCGTCTACAGAGATCAGCTTCAGTTCTCCCAGCGTCTTCTTGGCATCCTTGAGGGATAGGCCGCCGACATCCGGCACCGTCACCTCAGGCCTTGGCGTGGCCTTGGGATCCGCCGGGGAAATGCCAAGATACCGCAATGTGTCGGCCATCACCTGCTTGGCAAAGGGGGCCGCCGTGGTGCCGCCATAGTCGACCGGCACCTTTGCCTCGTCCACCACCACCAGGATGGCGAACTGCGGATTGTCTGCCGGGGCAAAACCCAGGAAGGAGCCGATGTGCACATCCCTTACGATCTTGCCATCCTTGTACACCTGGGCGGTGCCCGTTTTGCCGCCGATGCGGTAGCCCGTGATGGCCGCGTTTCTGCCGCCGCCTTCCACCACTACGCTTTCCAGCAGTTCCCGCATGGTGGCGGATGTTTCCGGGCTGATGGGGGTTGCAACCACCTGAGTTCCGTTGCGCTGGAGCACTTCCCCGTCCGGAGAAAGGATCTCCGCCACAAGATAGGGCTTAAGCAGTCTTCCGCCATTCACCGCCGCGCAGGCCGCGGTAATCATTTGCAGGGGTGTTACCGCAATGCTCTGGCCAAAGCCGACACGGGCGATGTCTACCGTTTTTACATACCGGCTGTTAATCAGTATGCCCGATGCTTCCCCCGGCAAATCGATGCCCGTAGGCGTGCCCAGACCGAACGCCTTCAGATACTTGTAGAAGGTATCCTTGCCCATACGCACGGCCAGTTCCACAAACACCGGGTTGCAGCTATTTTGCAGCGCCTTCCGCATGGTTTCCGCGCCGTGGGGGTTGCCCCAGCAGCGGATGGTGTCGCCGTCCACCGTGATCTTCCCGGAGCAGTAAAACGGATCCTCGGGGTTGGTGACACCGCTGTCGATGGCGGCGGAAGCGGTAACGATTTTGAAAGTGGAGCCCGGCTCATAGACGTTGCTGATGATATTGATGCGCATCAGCTGGTGCAGCGTCTCGATGGCGTCCCGGGGCGGATTGTTGGGATCATAGTCGGGCTTTGAGACCATGGCCAGAATCGCGCCTGTTTTCACATCCATCATGATGGCGTGGACGCCCTTGGCATTGTTCACCTCGAGGCATTCCCGCATGGCCTTTTCACAAAAACCCTGGATGGTGTTGTCGATGGTCAGCTTCAGGGTATTCCCGGCCTGCGGCTCGATATAGGCCGTCTGCCCGTCCGGCAGCGTGCGCGCCCTGGCATCCACCTCGTGGACAAAGGCCCCTGGCCGGCCCTTGAGCAGCGTATCATACTGCTGCTCCAGGCCCGATTGGCCCACGCTGTCCACGTTGGTCAGCCCCAACGCCTGGGACAAAAACGCGCCCTTGGGATACCAGCGCATGGTGTCCTCATCAAAGCTGATGCCCTGCAGGACCTTGCTATTTTGGTATTCCGGCTGAGCCATCAGGCTGCGGATCTCATCCACGATTTCACGGCTCACCTGCCGCTTCAGTATCACCGAAGCCTTCGTTTTGTCCGTAAGCTTTTTCAAGGCATTTTCGCGGTCGATGGCAAGCAGCGGACAGAGGATGTCCAGCATTGCCTCCGGCTGTTTCACCAATTGCGGGTTGGCGCAAACGATATAGGCTGTAGTGCTTAACGTGATCGTCTGCCCCAGGCGGTCCACAATGCCGCCCCGCCGGGCCGCTACGGCACCGGACCTGGTCCACTGGCTCACCCCGCGGGCTGTAAGGGATTCCGCCTGGAAAATGGTGAGGCTGCCGATGCGCAAGGTAACCGCCCCAAAGAGCAGTACAAAAACGCAGGTCAGCAGCAGCAGTCTTTTGCGGATCAGAAGCTCGGGATACAATTTTCATCCCCCCGGGCGGCTCCGGGAAAAAGCGCTTAAAGCGCCTAATCCAGAAAACCGAACAATGTGGCATAAATGCCAGTGCGCGCCTGGGGGATGGCGGCCTGGACTTCTCCTGAGTCTTCACGGGTTAAAGGGGCAGTCAGATAGACCACATCCGCTCCCTCGGCAGACACCATGCCAAGTTCGCGGGCCGCAGCATAGCAGATTTTTGCGCCATCCGTTACCTCATCCAGCTGCACGGCAAGCTCGTTATTTTCCTTTTGGCCGGCCTCAATCTGGGTGCGCAGGGCGTTTAGGCTTTTAGACCGTTCCGTCATCCTGCTGGTATTCACCAAGGTGATGATACCAAGCACAAACACGAAAAAGCCCACGATGCACAAGGCTGTAGTGAGGGACATGCCGCGCTTTAAAGGGCGCTCGTGACGCGGCGCAGCCGTGGCGGCCGCGCGCATGCGGGGGGCGCGCCGCAGCGCGGGCCTTCCCTTAAAAGGCACATCGTTTTCATCCAAATCACCAAAGGGAAGCAACACGTTGGGGCGCACGGTCATTCTGCATGCGCTGCCGCTGCATGCTCCCACCTGATTGTACCTGCCCTTTACTGCACGATTCATGCCGATGGCGCTTGTCATACGTATCCTATCCCCCTCGTGGCCGGTTTAGAACCGGCTATACCTCCAAACTGCCCATAAACTCCAGAATGTCGTCCTCGTTCTCCTTGTAGTAGCGCTCATCTTCCGCAGCCTTTTCGCTGGTGACGATGCGGATGTGGTCTTGCGCGCCGCTGATCTCCACATCCCTGGCGTCGCCCAGCATTTCCTGGCGCAGCTTGGCCGGAAGCAGAAGCCGCCCCTGATTGTCGCTTTCCACATTGGGATAGCTGAACTTGAAAAACCGGTTCAGGTACACCTGCACCTTGGGCTTGTTGCCATGGAGACGCCTGATTTCCGACATCTCATGAATCAATGACTGCCAGGTGCGCTTGGGATAGAGGGCGATGGCTTTTTGATCCCTGGTGGGGCCGATGGTGAACTGTTGACCAAGATTATTCCTGTAATCGGAGGGAATGATAATCCGGCCTTTTCCATCAATGGCGTGGTCATAGCAGCCGAAAAAGGCGTCCTCAGGCGCATCGGAAGATACTTTGCCGGCCTGAACCGGCTTATTTTCTGCTTCCGGCTGCGGCGCGTCCAAAGTGCCCTTGGGCATGCCCTTTTCTTCTTCCGCCACAATTCCACCTCCCTATCCACCACTTGCCACCACTTTTAGGGATGTGCAACCATTATGCACCACTTTTGGGACCGCGTCAATTCCCGCGCGCAATATTTTTTTCTGCATGTAGTTCATGTTTTTGTAATAAATATCCGTCTTTTGAGAAATTATGTTCGCATTTCTATCATAAAACGCATAAAAAAAGCGCCCGAGCAACGCTCAGGCGCCATGAGATTCAGAAATTTCAGCAAAAAACCCGACTTATTGTGAAAAATGAATGAAAATTATCCGTATATTTTCTTACAGAGCCCGTGAAAAGATTAATTTTCCAGATACAGTATCTACATGCCGGCCGCGGCTTCCGTGAGGTTCAGAAGCTCAAAGCCCAACCCGTCGCAGGAAACAAGGTAGCAGCGAATGTTCCGCCACACCCCCGTGTAGCCTCCTTTAAGCCCCGGCCCATGCAGGTGGCCGTAGACTATATCCTCGACGCCGTACTGCTCCATCAGTTCCGTAAAGCCGGAAGGCTCCTGCCGCTCGTTAAAAGGCGGGTAATGCAGCATCGCCAGCATTTTGAGGCCCGGTCCCTTTCTTTGCGCATCCTGAAGCGACATTTCAAAGCGCATCAGTTCCCGTTGGTAGATGCGCATATCCTCCGGTCCAAGTCCATTTTCTCCCGGCAGAACCCATCCCCGGGTACCGCAGATCACATAATCGCCGATTACCAGCGCGTCGTTTTGCAGGGCATACATGCCCTTGGGCAATGAAGCCCGAAGCCTTGTAATAGTTCCCCACCAATAGTCGTGATTTCCCCTCAGCAGTACCTTTTTCCCGGGCAGCGCACCGATGGCCGCAAGATCTGGCAATGCCTCCGTGAAGCGCATGGCCCAGCTGATATCGCCGGGCAGCAGCACCAGGTCATCCGGCATGACCCGGCTCCGCCAGTCGGCGGCAATCTTCTCAAAATGGTTTTCCCAATGGCTTCCAAAGACATCCATGGGCTTTATATCCCCACCGGGCAGGTGCAGATCACCGATGGCAAAGATAGTCATGTTTCCTCACGATGCTGTGTTTGCTGTGGGGATATTCCTGTCCGCCAAGCAAGATATGATAAAAGCTAAGTACTGACCAATTTGCGGGGAGCAATAGGTTCCGTAGTCCGGCTGCCGCCAGTGGCTCCGTAGCCGAAGCGCCGCCTGTGGCGGATGAAGCGAGGCGGAGGAGGCTGGCGAAACAAGCAATGCGAGCGGTAGCGAAGCAGTGCGCCGATTGAGCCAGATGGAGGGCAGAAGCGAGATGGAGGAGGCCGACGAAACAAGCGATGCAAGCGGCAGCGCAGCAGCGCGCCGATTGAGTCGGATGGTAGTACGAACGGCAGTGAGCAATGCGCCCCTTGAGCCAGAGAACGGTAGCGAGCCAGCGCGGCAATTGAGGCCGCCGGGGTTGCGAACGGCAGCGCAGCACCGCACCGGTTGAGCCGGATGGGACATCGGAGTAAACATTCCTTATGCAATTTCCTGGCCGTATGCCCCATGCCGGCCAAGCGCAGCGCAGGACGGTATAGGGGCATACAAGGAAATCGCTAAGATCTCGCAAAAATAACAAAATGTCTTTTTTGCGAAATTACTCTTCTTCGTCTTCGTCCTCGTCTTCCTGCTCCTCTTCCTCATCCTCCCGCACGCTCTCCAGGGACAGCTCGCTTTCGATCTCCCCAAATTCGCGTTCAGGTATATCCTCATCCACTTCCGGAATGATTTCATCCATCGTGCTCACGGGATCAATGGTCAGGCTGGCCTCATCCATGATCTCGGGAGAATCGCTGTCATCTTCATGCCCGCTTCCATTGAGTTCCTTCAGGCAGAAAAGGCATACATCCTTTCCGGGAAGGGCAGGGGCCTCATTGCATACGGAGCAGAGTTCCAGCTCCTCGCGGGGCTGCTCACCCTTCATCTCCCGAAGGCATACTTTGCAGTATTTTTCTCCTTCCTGTATATAATTCAGGTCGCAGCGCGGGCACTTCACCAAATTCATCATGACATCCTCCTTAATTTGCGGGCGTGTACTTCGTATTAGACGGATTGGCTGATATTTCCTTGCCAGTTCCTTGCCAATTTTGTTGAACATATTTAAAATTTATATTACGCTAACATCACTCAAACGACACAAAGTCGTAACAATTAGGAGGTGTCTCATGAACCGTAAGCAACTCGCAGCCGTCCTTTTAGTGATCGTCTTAATGACGGCAAGCACTGCCTTGGCAGCCAGCAGACCAACCTCGCAATTTAACTTCTCCGGCTGGTACATTGTGAACACGCCACCTTGCAAGACCCAGGCGACCCCTGCTCCCAGCGATACTGCCGGGAACGGCGGCTACACCGCTCAGCCGACTTCTGCCCCGTCCTCCGTATCCGGCGGCGGCAAAGTCACCATGTGGATCGTCGACGATAATCCCTCGGGGAAACCCTGTCCCAATGCCAAAACACCAGCACCCAAGGCTACTCCCACCGCTGCACCTACGGCGGTTCCCACGGCAGCTCCGACCGCGGCTCCAACTGCCGCACCCACGGCGGTTCCCACCACAGCTCCAACCGCTGCCCCGACGGCGGCTCCCACAGTAAAGCCCACTGCGGCTCCTACAGCTAAACCAACAGCGGTCCCGACAGCGAAGCCCACGCCTGCTCCAACGGCGCCCGACAATTATACTCCTGATTCCGTCTCCGCGCAAGAGCAACAGGCGGCAAAATTACTCAACCAGGACCGGGCCAACAACGGCTTGTCCGCTTTGACTCTGGATCCCGAGCTTTGCCGGATTGCCCGCATCAAATCCACGGACATGTACAAAAACAATTACTTCGCCCATGAATCCCCCACCCTGGGCAATGCCGGCGATCTTCTGCGCAGCAACGGCTATAAGTTTTCCGGCTGGGGCGAGAATATTGCCCACCATGCCAACGTGACAAAGTCACAGGCCGCCTTCATGTCCAGCGACGGCCACCGCAGGAACATCCTGGGCAGCCAGTGGACCAAGATGGGCATCGGCGTATGCTATGACAGCAATGGCTTTGTGTATGTAACCCAGATCTTCGTACGGTAACATTTCGGTTGACGGCCCGCTTCCGCCTCGGAAAAGGAGAACCTTTCCGGGGCGGAGGGGGCCGTTTTTTCATGTCCCAACCGTATTCGTGCCGACATTCGCTCCGGGTGCGGCAACCCTGTTTTGCATGGGGGCCGCGTTCACGTATCCGCCGTTAAAGCGCACATTCTGCCGGATGTTGGGGACGGCATTTCCGTATGGAGCGCCCACCTGCTGCAAAATGGCACGGCCAGCCATGGAGCCCGTGGTGTTCATCATCTGTACTTCCCTGCCCGCCCGGATATTTGTGGCCATTGTCGGTTCCACAGGCCGGAAGGAAGCATCATCTACCCGGATATTCTTATCTTTGGACCTGACCTGGGAAAGCGCCGCCCGGACGTTTTCCGTAGGCAGGGCAGGCAGCAAAACTGCTTCGCTGCGCAAAAGCGCAGGCTGCCGAATGGCTTCTGCAAGCCGCATGGAATACTCCTCCTGTCATAAAAGCCTTCCTGGGGCTACTCCATGCTATGCGCCTATCCGGCGCCTGGTGCAGTGTTCTTCAGCTGCAAAACGGCTGAAGAACACTGCACCACTTTTCGCACGGTTTCCTTGTATGCTTTCACGCAACATCCCGCGCTGCGCTTGGATGGTGCGAGGCATACTGCCAGGAAACCGTGTAAGGATAGGATTTCTTCGAAATCCTTCCGAAACCGCCGCACATGTCGCTGGTTTCGGATTTGCAAACGAGGGGGCCTCGGCCCCCTCGTTGCTCCCTAAAGATAGGCTTGCAGCCATACCTGGATACATAAACCGTGGAGGAGGTAAAAGCTGCTTTTCTCTACTCCTTCCGTCGCCGAAGGCGACGGAAGGAGTAAAATGGCAATGCCTGCCCCATAGAATACGGAAGCAGGCATCATTTTATTCGGTAAAGGCTGTTTCCCCCATCGCAGGAACGGCTGCTGCCGGCGGCATCAGTATGCCTTCCAGCGCTTTGAGCAATTCCTCCCGCCCGGCCTTGGACTCGCTGGAGAAGGGGATGATCTCCCAAGGCTGGACAAGAAGCGAGCGGCAAATGGGCGCAATATACTTCATGCGGGCGCCGCGGCTGATTTTGTCGGCCTTGGTGGCGATCACCGTGAAGGGGATGTTCATTGCCCGAAGATAGCCGTTCATGTCTTTATCGTCTACTGTTGGCTCATGGCGGATATCAACCAGGTGGAAAACGTGCCTTAAGGAGGGAGCGGAGGCAAAATAGCCCTCCATCATCTTGCCCCATCGCATCTTTTCCCCTTTGTCCACCTTGGCAAAGCCATAACCCGGCAGGTCGATGAGATGGAAGGAATCGTTGATTAAGAATACGTTGATCAACCTTGTTTTGCCCGGGGTGGAGCTGGTTTTGGCTAATCCACGCCTTTGACACAGGCAGTTGATGAGCGAGCTTTTCCCCACGTTGCTCCTGCCTGCCACGGCAATTTGAGGAAGCCCCTCTCCGGGAAAAGAGCCGTATGATGGCAAACTTACGACAAATTCCGCACGGCTCAACTCCATGCTACACCCCTGCCCGCACGTCGGGGCGGGCCGCCGGGCCGGAGGCGCCGGTTATGCCAAGCTCCGCCGGGACCTCCGGCTTGGATACCTCGGGAGACGGCTTAAAGGGAACCGGCTTTTGCGTCAGTGCCACCGCCAGTACATCATCCAGGGTGGATACCTTCACTACCCTGAACAGCTTCATAACATGGGCCGGAATTTCTTCCAGGTCCTTTTCATTTTCCTTGGGGATGATCAGCGTACGGATGCCTGCCCGGTATGCGGCCAGCGTTTTCTCTTTCAATCCGCCGATAGGCAACACCCTGCCTCGAAGCGTTATTTCCCCCGTCATGGCAATATCCTGTCTGACAGGAATGCCAGTCAGCGCCGACACAAGCGCTGTGGCCATGGTGACACCGGCGGAGGGGCCGTCCTTAGGTACGGCGCCTTCCGGCACATGGATGTGGATGTCGTCCAGCTTGTAAAAATCGGGGGCGATGCCCAGCATTTGCGTATGGGCGCGGACCCAGGACAATGCCGCCTTGCCGCTCTCCTTCATCACATCGCCAAGCTGGCCGGTAAGCTGAATGCCGCCCATGCCTTGCATGATAGTGCATTCCACTGCTAAAAGTTCGCCGCCGACCGTCGTATAGGCCAGGCCGTTGACCACGCCCACCCGCGGTTCCTTTTCCGGCAGGTCGCGCAGGTAGCGCTGGGCACCAAGGTACTCCTTCACCAGCGATGGGGTCATATGCACTTCCTGTGAACCGGTATCCAGCATCTGCACGGCGGCTTTGCGGACGATGCGGGCCAGCACCCGCTCCAGGCGGCGCACGCCCGCCTCCCTGGTATAGCCCTCGATGACCAGGCGCATGGGGGCATCCCCCATCCTTATCGATTTGGGGGTCAGGCCGTGTTCCTTGATCTGCTTGGGCAAAAGATGCCGCTTGGCGATTTGCAGCTTTTCCTCCTCCGTGTAGCTGGGCACTTCGATCACTTCCATGCGGTCCAGCAGCGGAGCGGGTATGGTATCCACCGTGTTGGCGGTGGTAATGAACATCACCTTGCTTAGATCAAAGGGCAGCTCCAGGTAATGGTCGCGGAAAGCGTTGTTCTGCTCGGCGTCCAATACCTCCAGCATGGCGGATGCGGGATCGCCCCTGAAATCGGAAGACATTTTGTCGATTTCGTCAAACAGGAAAACGGGATTCATGGTGCCTGCCTGCTTGATGCCGGATATGATGCGGCCAGGAATGGCCCCAATGTACGTGCGCCGGTGGCCGCGGATCTCCGCCTCGTCCCGCACGCCGCCCAGGGACATTTGCACAAACTTGCGGCCCACAGCCCTGGCGATGGAGCGTACAATGGATGTTTTGCCAACGCCCGGCGGGCCCACAAAGCATAGGATGGGGCCGCGCATGTCATTTTTCATACGCCGGACCGCCAGGTATTCGATCACCCGCTCCTTCACCTTTTCCAGGCCGTAGTGGTCCTCGGCCAGGATCCGGCGGGCTCGCTTCAGGTCTAGATTGTCCGGAGTCGTCTTCCCCCAGGGCAAATCCAGTATCCACTCCACATACGTGCGGCTGACACCGATCTCCGGCGTGCCGGGAGCCATGCGGCTTAAGCGTTCCAATTCCCGGTTGACCTTGTCCCTTGCTTCCTGGTTCAGATCAGTGCGGGATGCCCGCTCTTTCAGGTCCTCCACATCGGTGGCTTCCTTGTCGCCAAGCTCCGTCTGGATGGCCTTGATCTGCTCGCGCAGATAATAGTCCTTTTGATTTTTTTCGATCTGCTTTTTGATGCGGGCCTGAACCTGCTTTTCAACAGCAGCCAGTTCCGTCTCCCGGGTCAGGATGCCGCATAGCGTCTCCAGGCGCCTGGCCACATTCACTTCCTCCAGGATCTGCTGGCGGTCTTCCAGGTGGGTCAGCACGTTAGCGGCGATAATATCGGCCAGCTGGTCGGGCTTGTCCACCTCGTTGACGGAGCGCAGAGTCTCCGGCGAAACACGCATGCTGGCCTTGGCATATTCCTCAAAATATTCGTGGGTAGTGCGCACCAGCGCCTGCAGTTCCAGGCTTTCTTCCTTGTCCGGCTCTGCCACGGGGCGCACGTCGGCGGTCATGTAGGGGTCTTCCTCCACCACCGCTTCCAGCACGGCCCGCTGCCTGCCTTCTACCAGAACACGGATGCTGTCGCCAGGCAGGTTCAGCACCTGCTTCACATGGGCGATGGTACCTACCCGGCACAGGTCTGAGAGGGAAGGCTCGTCAATATCTGCGTCCATCTGGGCCACCAGAAAAATCTGCTGGTCCTCCAGCATGGCCTGCTCCAGTGCCGCCACGCTGCGGGCACGGCCCACGTCGAAATGCAATACCATATGCGGAAAAACCATCAATCCGCGAAGCGGCAAAACCGGCAGGCGGATCAGTGGCGTCTTTTTTGTTCTAGGCATGATAGTTCCTCCTTAACGCTATAGGAAAGCCCGTTTGGCATGGCTCTATGTACATATATATACCACAAATCCATGTACGGTAATCCAGGCGGGCACTATTTTTCCTTCTTGTGCTCCTGAAAGGGAAAACATGCGCCGCCTGAATCCAAGGTGGCAAGCCCCGTACGAGCTTCCTATTATAACAATTCATGGGGAGAAAAGCAACTGGGCGCATTACTTGCACACTGCCATGTTTTAAAGGCGATCTTACGCCTTTTCCTCCAGGCCGGAGGCATGGCCCACCACCGTTTTCTCGCCTTTCTCTACCCGGCCGCTGGCCGCCGCCTTTTCCTGCAAAGCAGGAATTGGCCAATCCCTCAAAGGCCGGGAAGATATAAAGTCCCCCGGGAGGAGCATCATTTCCAGCGCTTCTTCCAGCGTATCCAGTGCGATGATCTCCATATCCATCGCGTCAAAGCGTTCCAGCCTGTTTTCCCTGGGCACAAGCACCCGGGTGAGCCCGGACCGCCGGGCGGCTTCCACCTTTTGCGGCACACCGCCGACCGGCATCACCCGGCCGCGTACGGACACTTCCCCGGTCACTGCCAGCGAGCCGTCCACCGGCCTTCCCGTCATGGCGCTTGCAGCTACCACCGCCATGGCCACCCCGGCGGAAGGCCCGTCTACCGGTGCGCCACCCGGGAAATTGATATGGATGTCCATGCTGTCCACGGGATAGCCCATGGAGCGCAAAAGCGTCATTACATTTTCCGCGGAACCCCTGGCGGTGGATTTGCGCCGCATGCGGTGTCCGTCCATCCCCAGCTCTTCTTCTTCCACAATGCCCGTTACTGTTACCTTCCCGGTACCCTTTTGCGCCGCTGCTTCGATTTCCATCAAAGCGCCCTGGTGGCTGTCGAATACCGCCAGGCCGTGGATGCAGCCTACCCGGTTCTCACGGTTGGCCAAAGGATCGGGCCGTGCGGCATAATGGCCGGAATGTATCACCCATTCCACATCCTGCCGTGTGAGTTCCGTCCGCTCCTCCAATTGAGCCAGGCCGGCGCACATTTGCACAATGTTTACCGCATCCCGGCCGCAGGCGGCATAGCGCCCGATCAGCGACGCATCCTTATTGTTCAAATCATAGCCTGCCCTCTTGGCGGCGTTGGCGGCTATATCGGCAATTTCCTGCGGCTCCAGGGCACGAAAATAAATCTCCATGCAGCGGGACCGAAGCGCCGGGGATATATCCGATGAGCTCCGGGTGGTGGCGCCCACCAAGCGGAAATCCGCGGGCATACCCCGCTTGAATATTTCGTGGATATGCCGGGGGATGCTGTTGTCGTCCGGGTTGTAATAGGCCGATTCGAACATCACCTTGCGGTCTTCCAGCACTTTCAATAATTTGTTCATCTGAATGGGATGCAGTTCCCCAATCTCATCCAGGAACAAAACGCCGCCGTGAGCCTTGGAAACAGCGCCGGGCTTGGGCTGTGGAATGCCCTGCACGCCCAGCGGGCCGGCACCCTGATAAATTGGGTCGTGCACGGAGCCGATCAGCGGGTCGGCAATGGCCCGTTCATCAAAACGTACGCAGGTGGCGTCCATCTCAATAAAAGGAGCGTTGGACGCAAAGGGCGTTCCCTTCGTGCGTTTGGCCGCTTCCAGCACCAGACGGGCGGCGCAGGTTTTGCCGATGCCCGGAGGTCCATAAATGATCACGTGCTGGGGATTCGCGCCGCACAGGATGGCCTTTAGTGACTTGATACCCTCGCCTTGTCCGATAATATCCGAAAACTTCACCGGGCGTACCTTCTCCGCCAGCGGCTCGGACAGGCGGATACTGCGCATGCGCTGGAGGTTTTCCATTTCACGGCTGCTCTCCCTGCGCACGGCGGGCTGTGCCTTTTTCTGCTGCCTAAGCTGCGAGAAAAAGAAAAGCCCTACCACCACCGATACCAGCAATTGTATGCCCAGGAGCAAAAAATTCACCAACGAAAAGCCCTCCCTTTGTCCTGTTTCTAGGCCTAGGATGCGAAAAAGGAAGGGTCTCCATGTGTGGGAGTGGTTGGGGCAGTGCCCAATTCCGCGCAAAATTGGCAACAAACTACAATTGCAAACAAGCACCTATGTTGAAGCTTACAAGACCCCTTCGATGTATTACGCTGCGCATAAAGCATCACTTTGATCCAATGATTCCTGCCAATATATACACACCGGGCAAACAAACGGCGCATGTGGCGCCTACATAACCTCCATACAATGGACGCGGATGGAAGTCGATATCCAATATGATTGTGGCTTTCAGACGATGATGATTTTCCGGCCACAAAGTCGTAGATTTTGCAGGCAAATCATGCAAGATCGAACGAGGCCGCCCCAATATAATTGGGACGGCCTCGTTCGAATCAGGATACACTTGGTTCCGGCTGAGCGTTAGGCTCCGTATCCGGAATGCTGCGCTGGGTGCGGGGCTTGCGCTTGCGTGGTTCCCCTTCCACCAGCTTTGGCTTTCCGCCATCCTTGACGGAATCGGCGGTGATGACACACTTGTTCACGTCGTTGCGCACAGGCAATTCGAACATGGTGTCCAGCATGATATCCTCAATGATGGAGCGAAGACCGCGGGCGCCGCTTTTGCGCTGGATGGCCTGCTGCGCAATAATTTTAAGCGCTTCCTCCTCAAACTCCAGGGCAATACCGTCCAACTCCAGGAGCTTGGCATACTGCTTCACCAAGGCGTTGCGGGGCTCTGTGAGGATTTTCACCAGCGCTTCCTCATCCAACGGGTCAAGTGTCACCACAATGGGCAAACGGCCCACAAACTCGGGGATCAGGCCGTATTTCATCAGGTCTTCCGGGCGGATCTGATGAAGCACCCGGCTCATTTCGGGATTGTCCTTCTGATGCAGCTCCGCGCCGAAGCCCAGCGTTTTTTTGCCGATGCGGCTTTCGATAATGGGGGCAATTCCGTCAAACGCGCCGCCGCAGATGAACAGAATATTCGTCGTGTCGATCTGGATAAACTCCTGATGCGGGTGCTTGCGCCCGCCCTGGGGGGGAACGCTGGCAATGGTGCCCTCCAGAATCTTCAAAAGCGCCTGCTGCACGCCTTCGCCGCTGACATCCCTGGTAATAGAGGGATTTTCGCTTTTCCTGGCAATCTTGTCGATCTCATCAATATAAATGATGCCCCGCTGAGCTGCCTGAATGTCGTAGTCGGCATTCTGGATCAGCCTAAGCAGGATATTCTCCACATCCTCGCCCACGTAGCCGGCCTCGGTGAGGCTGGTGGCATCGGCGATGGCGAAGGGCACGTTCAGGATGCGGGCCAGGGACTGGGCCAGAAACGTCTTTCCGCAACCGGTGGGGCCCAGCATGAGGATGTTGGATTTTTGAAGCTCCACATCGCCGCGCTTTTGGGGCGCATTGATGCGCTTGTAATGGTTATACACCGCCACCGAGAGAGAGCGCTTTGCTTTCTCCTGCCCCACTACGTACTCGTCCAGCACCTGCTTCATTTCCGTGGGCCGGGGAATGGTTGTGGAGGCGGGATCGCCGATCACAGCCAGGTCATCGGCAATGATCTCCTGGCAAAGCAGAATGCACTCATTGCAGATATATACGTTGGGACCGGCCACCAGGCGGCGGACCTGTTCCTGGGTCTTGTTGCAAAAGCTGCACTTGTGCACCTTCTGCTGCATACGGGGAGTGAAATCGTCTTTGGCCATCTTTTTACCTCTAAGCGCGGGCTGTCCGCGGCTGGTAGATCTCGTCGATGATACCGTAGCTCAATGCTTCCTCGGCGCTCATAAAATGGTCCCGCTCCACATCCTGGGCTACTTTTTCCAGGGGCTGACCAGTCATTTCCGCCATGAGGCGGTTCATCCTCTTTTTAGTGTTCAGCAGCCATTCCGCCCGGATGACCACATCGGTGGCCTGTCCTTCTGCGCCGCCCAGGGGCTGGTGGATCATGACCTCGCTGTTGGGCAGCGCCAGCCGCTTGCCCTTTTGTCCCGCCATGAGCAGGAATGCGCCCATGGAAGCCGCCATGCCGATGCATACCGTGCGCACGTGGGGCTTGATATAATTCATGGTGTCATAGATGGCCATCCCCGCCGTTACCGAGCCACCCGGGCTGTTGATGTACAGCGAGATGTCGGCATCGGGGTTTTCCATCTCCAGGAACAGGAGTTGGGCCACCACGACGTTGGCCACGTCATCATTGATGGGGCCGCCCAGGAACACGATGCGGTCCTTGAGCAGCCGGGAATAGATGTCAAACGCCCTTTCTCCACGATTGGATTGTTCAATGACCATTGGGATCAAACTCATGGTGCTTTCCTCCTTTTGGCAGCAAACCGCTGCCCCGGTACTTTTTCCTTTTGCATGGGCGCCGCTTCCAACCCTCAAATAGCTCCCAGGCTTTCAGGCGGAATGCGGCGCTCCTGTATCATATGACCGCCCGATTCAAATTATGCCTGGTGAAAAACGGGCTTACGATCCTTTAAGAAAATGATGCTATGCATCATTCTGTTGAATGTATCAATGGTGATGGTGCTCATGGCCTTCGTGATCGCCGTGGTCGTCATGTTCCTCTTTCACGAAGGTAGCGGTGGACATCATCAGATCGATGACCTTCTTGATAGCGGCGTTGTCGCGGAGGTATTCCTTTTGCCGTTCGTTCAGCTTTTGGGCATACTCTTCCTTTTCCTGGCCGGCACGCTTGGCCTGTTCGGCGATCTGCTGCTCCACTTCCTCCTCGGTGGGCTCAATCCCTTCCGCCTTGCGGATGGCCTCCAGTGTAAGCTCCACCTTTGCCCTGTTTTCCGCTTCGCCCTTGTACATATCCCGGAGCTGCTGGGCGGTCTGGCCGGTATACTTCAGGTAATCTTCCATCTTCAGGCCCTGGTAAGCCATGCGCAGCTGCATTTCGCGAACGATCTGGTCCAGTTGATCCTCCACCATAGACGGGGGGACATCCATGGAAGCATTTGCAACGGCCTTTTCGATAAGGGCATTCTCCCGCTCCACATCCAGCGATTTCTGGGCTTCTTCGGTAAGTTTGGAACGAATATCGGCCTCATAGGCAGCGAAGGTGTCAAAATCGCTGACATCCATGGCAAAATCGTCATCCAGCTCCGGCAGTTCCTTCCTTTGAATGCCGTTCACCTTCACATGGAACACGGCGTCTTTTCCGGCCAGTTCCTTGGCATGGTATTCCTCGGGGAACTTTATGGACAGATCCTTTTCCTCGCCAATTAAAATACCCACCATCTGCTCTTCAAAGCCGGGGATGAAGTGGCCCGAGCCGATCACCAGCGTCTGCTCCTTAGCGGTGCCACCGGCGAAAGCAACGCCGTCCACGGTGCCCATATAGTCGAGGTTCACGGTATCGCCCTGCTCCACAGGCCGATCGGTAATATCCACCAAGCGGGATACGCGCTCCCGGTCGCGCTCGATGCGCTCCTTCACCATATCCTCCGATACGGGGTGCTCATGGGTGCCAACCGTAAGGTTTTTGTATTCGCCCAATGTCACATCGGGGTATACGAATACTTCACAGGTGAATTTCAGCTCCTTGCCTGTGCCGATCTGATCAATATCCACCTGGGGCTGATCCACCGGGCGCAAGTCGTTCTCCTTGACGGCTGCCTGATAGGCGTCGGGGAAAAGGCTGTCAAAGGCGTCATCATAAAATACGCCTTCACCGTACATACTCTCTATCAGCTTGCGGGGCGCTTTGCCCTTGCGAAAGCCGGGCACATTGATGCGGCCGCGGTTTTTCAGGAAAGATTTCTGCATGGCTTCATCAAACGCCTCGGCGGGAATTTGAAAAGAAATCTTGACTTTGTTGCCGTTAAGCTTCTCGACGGTATGGTTCATGAAAAAACATCCTCCTGCCAATTCATGGGCGCAGCATGGCCCTGCCCTCATTAGGGGAGGGCACCCAGTAGTGTAGCACAGGAAGACGTTACACGCAACCCTGCCATTTAAGGATACATCCCTTTTTTTGTGAAATCAGGAGATTTGCTTACTTTTCAGGTACCAATACGGAAACGCCGATGGCGATCATTCCGCTGATGCTGCGTACATTGGCATCCGGCCCCGTGTTGTTGTTGGCGTTCAGCTTTTCCCCCATAAACACAATCGCCGCGGTATTGCCTCCGTCCAGGTTAAGCGCCTGGGTTGCCCCCAGCATGCGCAGCCGGTTGGCCAGCCACAAAAAATTCGTTCCGTCCGTCCCCTTATGGCGGCCCTACGCAACCACACAGACATAGTGGTACGGTTCCACCATGCCAAAGCCGCACCTTGGCTGCATGCTGTTTACATACAGCCCGCTGAGCTTTTCATTCACAATGCCGTCCCGAATGAGGATGGGATCGAAAGAAAACACATCCGTGGCTCCCATATCGATATATTCCTGGGATGTATGCTCCCTACTTTGATATACCCGTAAATTGCCATCGGGAAACAATGCCATGGTTTCCAGGGTGGGAAAACCGTTGCTGCCACTGCGAAGCGTTGTCTTGTTGTAGATCTTCCCGCCCCGCACAATGACGCCCACAACTGTTTCATCGGTTTTGCGCTGTACAAATTGGTCATCATTCACGGCAAATACGAGCTGGTTGGACCTGGCGATGGTCTCTGGCCTGTTCATCGTGCCGGCAGGTCTTTTCGGATTTGCTGGAACGCTGCGAAGCACTTCATCCCCCTTGGTGCGGATATTGGCTTCATACCAGATCAGGGGCATATTGGGGTCGGTAAAGCGCTGTATCTGAACACGCAGCCCATCCGAAATATATATCCACAGCCCTTTTTCCACATCAGCGTGCACGAATTCCTCAACCCCGGCTTCCGGTGAAAGATAACCTGCTGGCGTTAAGGGCGGCAAGGCTGGCCATACGTCCTGGGAGGGCGCCAGCGTGGGTATGGACGTCGGAGTGGGTTTAGGCGCTCCATCAGGTTTTAGAGTTTGATCGGCCATAGCAGCGCCAAATGTGAATACCGGCAGGCAAACCGACAGCAAAATGGAAATCACTTTATTTCTTTTCATACAAATAGCTCCGAGGTATATTTCCATCCATTTGGTTTCCCTTTATCCAACGTTTTGCCGGCACCGATTTTTCCAAGGCGCATAAGATAAAGCAGAATTCTGGAAAGGAGTATATGTATGAATCTGAGTACCGGTCCCACGGCACCCACGCAGGCATGCGCCTATGAATACACCGTGAAGCGTGGCGACAGCTATTATCTGATCAGCAAACGCCTGGGGGTGGCCCTCCGTGATCTGATGGCAGCCAACCCCACTATCAACCCTGCCAGACTGATGGTAGGCGATGTGCTGTGCATCCCCATGGTGGAAGGCGCACAGCAGCCCGCCCAGGAGCCGCCAATTGCAACACTGCCCAAGCAAGTGGAAGGCGCCCAGCAATTACCCCAAGTCGTCCAGCCGCCCAAGAAAGTGGAAGACGCCCAGCAATTACCCCAAGTCGTTCAGCCGCCCAAACAGGTGGAATATCCCCCGGAAATAGTGACGCCCGGCGAAGTCGGCGGAGAAACCGGCGAGACGGCGCCCTCGGTAGAACCGCCCGTTTTTGCTTGTCCCCTGGAGCAGCGCAGAACTGTACAGCCAGGGCAAACGATAAGCGATTTTCAATTGAACGCCGGGCTGAACCGCCATACATTGGAAGTAGCCAACCCCAACGTGGACCTGGAAAACCTGGTACCCGGACAGGTGATCTGCGTACCGGATGTAAACCAGCCCTGCCCGCTGCCCGCCTCCTACATCCTCAAGGAACACGACACTTTGGAAACGGTTGCGGCAAAGTTCAACGTTTCCGTCGCCTCGCTTCTGCGCGCCAACCCCTGCCTGGCTCCGTCGGATTTCCTGCCCTGCGTATGCATCAACCTCCCCAATTAAAATACATCAAGACCTGCCAAACATATTATGCAAAGCGGCCATGAGATTTCATGGCCGCTCCAGCGTGTCGACAAAGTGGCTTTGCCATTTTGTCGATTTTTTCCCTCGCTGCACTGCAAAAACCTGCGGTTTTTGCGGCCGTTTGCTCGGGCAAGGTAGGAATTTCTTCGAAATTCCTTCCGAAATCACCGCACATGTCGCTGATTTCGGATTCTCAATCGGAGGGCCTCGGCCCTCCGATACCTCCTGGGAAATATGTCTACAGTCTGAAGCGGCCATGAGATTCCATGGCCGCTCATATTATACCCTCTTTTTGATGATACCGTTTATGCGTTCGGTACAAAACGCCATCAAGAGTCCCGCTCCCAGAAGGAACCAGGGATAGATGCCAATGCCCGCCAGGTTGATAATTTGCCCTAACGTCACAGGCATCAGCGTGCTACCGATATAAGCGGATGCCATTTGAATGCCCACCAATTCCTGGGCATGCTGCTCACCAAAGCGTGAGGGCGTCTCATGGAGCAGCGCGGGAAAAATGGGAGCACAGCCAATACCCATAAGCGCCATGCCGAAGGCAGCCGCTTCCCCCGGCAGCAAAAGCAGGCCCGCACCCGGAAGGATGAGCAAAAGCCCCAAACGGATCAATTGCTTGCCCGTCGTTTTAAATGTCAAAAATCCCGAAAGAAAGCGCCCCGCCGTAATGCCTGCGTAGAACAGGCTGGCCCACCAGGCCGCCCGGGCAGGCAGCAATCCTTTCAGTTCCACCAGAAAGCTGGCGCACCACAGACCGGCGGAAATCTCCAGGCTGCAATACACAAAAAAGGACGCAAGTGTCCACTTAACGCCGGGCAGCTTTAATATACTGCCCCGCCCTTTGCTTTGTGCATCGGATTGCAGTTTTTCCTCCCTGCGCCATAAAGGCAAAGAAAAGAGGAGCAGCAGGACAAGCCCGTACTGTATGGCGGATACCGCGCGGTAGCCGCCCTGCCAGAAATTGTTGCGTGCGACGAAGGAACCCATGATCACAGGGCCCAGGGTAGCCCCGATGCCCCAGAAGCAATGCAGCCAGTTCATGTGCCGCGCCTTGTAGTTTTTTGCCACATAGCCGTTCAGCCCCGCGTCCACGGCTCCTGCGCCAAGCCCCAGCGGCACCGCCATCAAATATAGCCACCATGCGCCGGGGGCAAAAGAGATACCCAACAGTGCGCAGGCCGTCATCAATACGCTGACAAGCGTGACCCGCCCCGTGCCAAACCGCCTGATCACCCTGCTGCTCATAAGGCTGGATACCACCGTGCCCCCCGCCACCACCAGGCTGATGCTGCCGGCCTGGCCAAGAGGCGCGCCCCAAACTCCGCGCATGGCGGGCCAGGCCGCCCCCAGCATGGAGTCGGGCAGGCCCAGGCTGATGAAGGCCAGGTAAATCATGCACAAAAAGAATACTGCCATACAAACATCCCCATCATCTTAATGTTTCTGCTCATTCACATTCGGAAAACCGCTCCGAAAGATGCTGCACATGGTACCGGGCCATGCTGGCGCCAAGGGCCGCTTCCTCCGGGGTAGGCGGCGTATCCCCCATCAGCCCCACAAACTGGCTCACCTTCAGGCCCAGCGCTTCCTGCATATCCATATCGCTGCCGCCCGGGCTTACCAGATAATAGCACAAAAGGGAATCCTCCTGCCCCATGCGGTGTGCCCGGTCCTCCGCCTGGCTATGGACCGCAGGGGACCAATCCAGCTCCCCGAACACCACACACCCGGCCCTTTGCAGGTTCAGCCCGGAGGCCGCCCGAAGTGAGATGCAGCACAGGTCTGTTTTCCCCTCCATGAACCGCCGCACAGCCTCGTCCTTTTGTGCCCCTGTTTCCCGGCCCGTGATAAAGGCCGGAGCAAAAGCCTTCAGTTCCTTTTTGTAATTGTCCATCACCTTATGGTGGTGGGCAAAGAGCAGCACCTTTTCCCCGGCTTCCAGCAGCGCTTTGACAAACTGGCATACATAGGGTGCTTTGGCCAGACCCGTGGCCTGACGTTCCTCCTGGGAGATCTGCTCCTCCAATATGGCCCGCTGGGAGGCAGTCAAACTCTCATCCTGTCTCCAGTGGAGCAGCTTTTCCAATACAGGCTGCATGAGCGTACGGTACACTTGATCGTCGGCGTCGATCTCCTGCACCAGCCGCCGCTTGGGCGGCAGCTCCGGCAATACTTCCCGCTTGGTGCGGCGCAGCATCAGGCCTTCCCGGCGCAAATGCTCCCCCAGCAGTTCCGGCTTGACTACCACGGCGTTGCCGTATCCGTAGCACCACTCTCTGGAGAAACTCTCCCAGTCCCCCAGAAAATGAAAGTCCAGGATGTTCACCACGTTCCAAATTTCGCCGCCCTTGTTGTAAATGGGCGTGCCGCTAAGACCTATCACCCTGTCTACGGCGGTGGATAAAAGGCTTGCCGCAGAATACTTTTCCGTGCCGGCGTGGCGCAATTCCTGGATCTCGTCAAAGATCACCGCCGCAAAGCCCATTTCGGGCAATTCCTTTTTCCAGCCCCTGAGCAAAAGGTAATGCATCAGGTAAATATCTGCGGTTGGCAGCGGATAGGGTTTCAAGCCCTTGATGATATGCACCGTGGGCTTTTTACCATCCACGCGCAGGAAGCGGCCTGTCTCCGCTTCCCAGTTGCGTATTAAATGGGCTGGCGGAATGACAAGGGCAGGATATGCCCTCGTGGTTGAAAGCCAAGCCAGCGCCTGCACCGTTTTGCCAAGGCCCATCTCGTCTGCCAGCAAAGCCCTGTCATTCTGCGTAAGATAGGCCAAGCCCCGCTGCTGAAAGGGGCGCAGCTCGCCTTCGAAGGCTCCTTCCGGCGGCTGGACACTTTCGGGCAAAAGCCTTGCTGCCTCCCGGCGCAGCGCATAAACACGGGCTTCCTCCAGCGCCTCCTGCCAACGCTTTTCATCCTGCGCCTTGACTTGAAGGGGGTATCGCAGCATCAGCCAGTGCAAGTCCCCCACAATACGCCGATGGGCGGTGAACCTTGCTTCTCCCCGGCCATGGCCCGCGCTGCCGGGGAACAGCCTCTTGGCCAGCTCCGTCACACAGGGCTCCCCCTTGATCACCCAGCAGCGGGCCCGCTTATTGTAAGAAAGGGTGCCGTACATGTGGCCATCCTGGTCAGCAGAGCGCAAATAAGCAGGCAACTGTGCCTGCATATCGGGCGCTATGCGGTTATCTTCCTGCTGAATCAAAGCGCGATCCCCCACAAACGGTTCATGGATAAAGTAACGCAGGGCTTTTGAAGGATTTCTCCCGGCAGGTTCGCTTTACGCTCCACCAGAACCACCAACGCCTCAACGCGCGGACTTAAAGCATACCTTTCCAACTGACGCAAAAGCTGCCTGCGCTCCGGTTTTCCTTTTTTCACCTCAATACCCACCGTGCCTGCCAAAAAGTCGATGCGGCACCGCGGCCCCAGCCGCTCCTCATGAAGGAAAGGGATATCCGCCTCCAGTAAAGCACTGGCCACCAGCGCATGCAGGTCATACTCACCCTGGCAAAAGGGTGCGCGCAGCCGCACAAGTGCCTGTGTGATTTGTGTAAGGCTGTCCTGCATGATTTCCCTCCCCTGCATCATGGATGTATTGTACCATGGGACGACCCCTCGCGCAATTCCTGGAAATTCGCGTATGTGTGTAACAATTCATCAGAAAGCGGATACAAAAAGCGTACCGGGTTGCAAACGCCGCTTATTTTTTGTATGATAATAACAGTTATGTCTTTTTCCTGGAAGGGGTGCTTTCATGCTCAGGTTTCGTTCCGTGATATGCGGCCTGGTTTTTTTGTTATTTGTATGTGTCACTATGGTGGCGCTGGGTGAAGGCACTTTGGAATGGATCGACCCGCCTGATACCATCCGGCCCGGTAAGGCCATCCGCCTGAGTTTTTCCGTTTCCCTGGCGGGGGATGCCGATATCCTCGTAAAGGATGCGTCCGGTGCCACACTTGATGTCCTCGCGGAGGATTTTTCCGCCAAGGCCGGGCGAAACAACCTGATTTGGGATGGAAAGGTATCCGGCGCACCGCTTCCCTTAGGCAGCTATGTTCTTCAGGTGGTACAGGGAACGGCCGAAGCGTCTGCGCAAGTCAATATCGGGGATGAAAGCCCCGTCATCCTGTCCGCCTTCCCCAGCGACACACACATTGTTCCGGGGCAAGAATGGCACCTTAAGGTGGAGACGAACCTTCAAGCCACGCTGACCCTGAAGCTTGACAAGGATTCCGGCGATATCGTTTTATACGAAGCGCTTTTGCCCGCCGGAGCCCATGAGATCCCCTGGGATGGCACGGTCGACGGGCAGCCTCTTCCCCCCGGCAACCAAAATATCAGCCTGAACCTTACGGATAACACAGGCTTTTCCTCCAACGGAGAGCAGCTCACCATTACAGTTGAGGATCCGTCCACATCTCCGGTCCCGGCACCGGACTCGGACTCAGACTCAAGCGCGAACCCTGACTCGGCCCCGGTCAACACGGAGATCATCTCCGTTGTAGAGAATAATTCCGGCGAAAAGATGAACTCCCCTGCCGATTTCAGCAGCTACACCTGCAGTCACGAGTCCTGCTTCTTTACCTTGCCCATGGGCGTTATGGACGAGGCCGCCATCTGGGAAGCCATGATGCAGCCCATGACGGTGGTCAAGGGCGAACAGCGGCAGGTGGTCAAAGTGTATGCCGAGCCCAACAAGGACTCCCAGGCGGTAGGCGAAGTGACCTGCGATTCCCAAGGGCTGCATATCATCGAAACGCTGGACAACGGCTGGACGCTGGTGGAGGCCTACTCCAGTTCCATCCATTCCAGCAAGGTGAAAAACTGGGCCGGATTCTTTTCAGGCTACATCGAGACCTCCAGGCTGGAAACAAAGCAGCCCCACGAAAAATTCGGCCTGCTTCTGGATAAGCTTACCCAGCGGATGTACGTGTTCCAGGAAGGTAAGATCATCACCGAGCTTTTGATCTCCACAGGCCTTGTCAACAACAAGCAGCCCTATAATGAAACCCCTGCCGGGGAGTTCATGATCGTAAGCAGGACGGGCGGATTCTGGTCCGGCAACATGTGGTGCGACCTGGCGCTGCGCATCAACGGCGGCATCCTGGTCCACGAGGTTCCCTGCTTCAAAAGCGATGACAACGTGCGGGATTACGGGCCTTTCGAGCGTGTGCTGGGGCAGAAAGCCAGCCACGGCTGCATCCGGGTGCAGCAGAAGCTGAGCCCCGAGGGCATCAATATGCGCTGGCTTTGGGACAACCTGAAGCTGAACACCCGCGTCTTCATCTGGGACGATGTGGGCCGCAGCATTCCTATCCCCGAGGATGCTTTCCCCTTGTACTACAATCCCGACGGCGGCCAATATTATCACAGTGATGCCTATTGCAAAAGCGTAAAGGACAGATACCTGCCGCTCACCGGCTTTACCTACGGCGAATTGGAGAACGATCCCTATATCAAGCTGGATGCCTGCGCCTCCTGCGCCCCGCCCAAACGCGTGGCGGAAATTGAGGCGCTGAACGCCGGGAACCGATAAACGATAAACTAAAAGCCGCCTTCCCTGCAATAAAGGAAGGCGGCTCGTTTTATATTCCGTTAATCGCCCTGTTCACCATACAAAAATTCGTTCAGCGCATCCAGATTCTTGGTCAGGTTGGGAACCAGCACGGCCATGCCCGAAATCATTTTGCTGGCATATGCGCCTTGCACCGGGATCTGCATGGTCTCGAAGGTGGCTTCCTTGGCCGTCAGCGCCGTGGGAATCAGGCGGATGGCGTCTGCCGCCGTAATATTGGTCACCACGTTATCCAGATTATCCAGTACAAGCTTGCCGATCTCATCCCAGCCCAACTGCGTGACCTTGTGGAAGGCCGCCTCCACCACGGTGCGCTGGCGGTCGGTGCGCGCAAAGTCGCTGTCAATCTTGCGGATGCGGCTGAAGGACAGAGCCTGCTTTCCCGTCAGCGTTTGCAGCCCGGCTTTTTTCACCAGGCCGTCATTTTGTTTTTTGCCCATTTGCCCGTTGTAATACTGTAAAATGCCGTTTAGTTGAGTCAGTTCATTTTTGGATACGTCGATCTCCACGCCGCCGATAACGTCTATCAGGGCGGCCATGCGGCTGAAATTGACGGATACATAAGCGTCCGGCTCAATGCCGAAGTTGGCTTTCAGCGTTTGCAATAGCAGCTCCGGGCCGCCGAAGGCATAGGCGGCGTTGATGCGGTTGGAACCCTTGCCGGGTATTTTCACGTACATGTCACGAAGGAAGGAAACCAGCTTGATGGTTTTGGCTTTGGGGTCTAATTGGGCCAGCATCATGGTATCGCTGCGGCCGCGGCTTTTGGTGGAATAGGTGTCGGTGCCAATGAGCAAAAGCTGGAACGTATCCGTTTGCGGCGCCACGTAACCCTCCGGCAGCACCAGGTACTCATCCAGTTCCCCATCCTGCCCCTCGGGAATGGTTTCAGCCAGGAGCTCCATCAGCTCCTCATTGCTCAGTTCGTCTTCCTGCGAAGCCTGGGAAGGCACGGCAAAACACATGACTGCCAGCATCACACACATCATCCGGGTAAAAAACCGCTTCATAATGGCCATAAAATATCCCCCATCCTGCAAGCAAAATTCGACAATTTTATTGCTTCTCTTTCTAAACGGCCAGAGGTGGGAAAATCCTGCATATCCATGTAAAAGTCTCCTGGCCAATTAATGGTAAAAGTCCGTATCAAAGTCCAGCACGCATTCGTTTTTGCTGTCGATCTCCCGGGCGTACGCTTCAATTTTTTGCTTCAAGCCCGCCGTATCTTTCCAATCGGCAGGTACCATGACATCAAAGATCAGGGTGGTCCTGTCCAAATGCTTCACCCGGCGGAAGTCATGCAGCTTGAGCCGCGGGTCGACCGACGCCAAAAATTCTTCCATCTGCGATTGTGTTTCAATAGTCGCCTGATCATCGGTGACGATGGGGTCCATATGGATAAGCAGCGGGATATCCATATCGCTGGAGATGTCCCGCTCGGCATGATCGATGAGTTCATGGATCGAAACAATGTCCGCCTTGGCCGATACCTCCGCGTGGACGGAAGCGATGCTGCGCCCGGGTCCGTAATCGTGGATCACCAAGTCGTGCACCCCAAGGATGCCCTCATAGGACAGCAGCTTTTCGATGAGCTTATCGTTCATCTCCCGGCTGGGCCTTGACCCCAGCAGCCGGTCCACCGTCCCCTTGCACACCTGGTATCCGGCACGCAAAACAAACAATGCCACCAGAACGCCCACATACCCGTCCAAATGCAGGTCAAAAAATCTATCGGCCAGCATGCCGATCAAAACGCCGCTGCTGGCCAGCACATCGGATATGGAATCCTTGGCCGCGGCTTTTAGGGGCGTGGAATCGACGGCCCTGCCCAGCCTGCCATAAAACACATACAGCCAGCCTTTGAGGAAAATACCTCCAGAGAGGATGATCCAAGAGGCCGGAGAAAAATCCGGCACTGACGGCGTTATGATGCTGGAAATGCCTTCTTTCAACAGCTCAAAGCCCATTAATAGAATCAAAACGCCCACGCCCAGAGCGCCGATGTATTCCATCCGCCCGTGTCCAAAGGGATGATCCTTATCTCCCGGCTTTTGCGCGATGCGGGCGCTTACCAGGGAAACGATAGAGCCTCCCGCATCCGACAGGTTGTTGGCGGCGTCCGCCGTCACGGCCACTGAGCCGGAGAAAAGGCCGATCAGGAATTTTAACAGCGATAGAAGAATGTTGATGCATATCCCAACCGATGCGCCCAGGGTGGCATAAGCCGCCCGGACGGTTTGATTACCCGTCTCCCGATGATTTTTGATAAACCGTTTGATCAGCCAACCTGTCACCCTTTTCCCCTCCGCAAAACAATGTTTAACAGACAGTATACCACAATTTTCCGATCAATGCATCTATTTTTCCAAAAATCGAGGTTAGCCTATGCTCACTTTGCACTATAGCAGCCATTCCATCCGTCAAAATAGCCTCGTTGCAACAAAACCCCTTTACTTTTTCTCCCTGATGCATATAATAGATGAAGTATATGACCGTGATGGGGATGGGCCTGGAAAAATCCCTTTCAAGCGAGCCGGCGTTGGTGGAAGGCCGGCAAGGGAGTCCGCGCCAAATCACCCCGGAGTCTCCGCACTAAAAGGCGCAAAGCCCAAAGTGCGGGCGGGCTGCTCCCGTTACAGGGCCGCAAGCTTATTAGTTTGCGCAAAGAGGGCGTTTAAGCGCCAATCTGGGTGGTACCGCGGAGCAATCCGTCCCAAGAAAAATTGGGGCGGTTTTTTTATACTCCGCAATCCTCATCCGCCGATTATGGACACGGGAGGTTCATTATGTATCAAAAAGTGCCCACCGACATGAATTTCACAGCCCGGGAAAAGGAAGTCGCCGCCTTTTGGAAGGACAACGACGTCATTTCAAAAAGCTTCCACCACAGGGATGGCGCGGCGGAATCCTTCAGTTTCTTCGACGGCCCCCCTACGGCCAACGGCAAACCCCACATCGGCCACGTGCTCACCCGCTCCATCAAGGATCTGATCCCCCGCTACCAGACCATGAAGGGCAAGCGGGTTTTGCGCAAGGCCGGCTGGGATACCCACGGCCTGCCGGTGGAACTGGAAGTGGAAAAGCAGCTTGGGCTGGACGGAAAGCCGCAAATCGAGGCCTACGGCATCGAGCCCTTTATCGCCGCCTGCAAAAAAAGCGTGTGGAAGTATCTGCACGAGTGGGAGGAGATGTCCGAGCGCGTCGCCTTCTGGGTGGACATGGACCATCCCTACATTACATACGAAGACAGCTATATCGAGTCCGTTTGGTGGAGCCTCAAGGAGATCGCCAAGCGCGACCTGCTTTACAAAGGCCACAAGGTGGTCCCCTACTGCCCCCGCTGCGGCACCGCGCTTTCCAGCCACGAGGTGGCCCAGGGCTATAAAGAGGTCAGCGACCTGAGCGCCTTTGTTCGCTTTCCCGTAAAGGGCGAAAAGGACACTTTCCTTCTGGCTTGGACCACCACGCCCTGGACGCTGCCCAGCAACGTGGCACTGTGCGTTAATGCCAAGGAGGAATACTGCCGCGTATCCGTAAACGGGCAGACCTTCATCATGGCCAAGGCGCTCATCTCCTCCGTGTTCTGCGAGCATGACGCGGCGGCGGCCGAGATTTTGAATGTCTTCCCCGGCGAAAAGCTCAAGGGTTTGGAATATGAACCTCTCTACAATTTCGCAAACCCCAAGGAAAAAGCCTGGTATGTGGTGTGCGACAGCTATGTCACGCTCACCGACGGCACCGGCATCGTACATATCGCTCCTGCCTTCGGCGAGGATGATGCACGCGTAGGCCGGGAAAACGGCCTGCCCTTTGTGCAACTGGTGGACACCCAGGGCAAATTCGTCTCTGAAACGCCCTGGGAGGGTGTGTTCGTCAAACAGGCCGACCCCGCCATCCTAACCGACCTCAAAGAACGCGGCCTGCTACTCAAGACGGCGGCCTATACCCATAACTATCCCTTCTGCTGGCGCTGCGACACACCGCTTTTGTACTATGCCAGGGCTACCTGGTTTATTCGTATGACCGCCCTGAAAGACGACCTTTTGCGCAACAACCGCAGCGTCAACTGGCTGCCCGACAACATCAAGGAAGGCCGCATGGGCAACTTCCTGGAGAACGTGGTGGACTGGGGCCTTTCCCGGGAACGCTACTGGGGCACTCCGCTGCCCATCTGGCTTTGTGAAGACGGCCACATGCATGTGGTAGGCTCCAAGCAGGAACTCAAAGATATGGCGGTGACGCCCTTTGACGATGTGGAACTGCACCGCCCCTTCATCGACCAGATCAAATTGAAATGCCCCGTGTGCGGCAAGGAAATGAACAGGGTCAAGGAGGTCATCGACTGCTGGTACGATTCCGGCTCCATGCCCTTTGCCCAGTGGCATTACCCCTTTGAAAACAAGGAAAAGTTTGAGGAGAACTTTCCTGCCGCCTACATTTCTGAGGCCATCGACCAGACCCGCGGCTGGTTCTACACGTTGCTGGCCATCGGCACACTGCTTTTTAACAAGTCTCCCTTTGAAAACTGCGTCGTTATGGGCCACGTGCAGGACAAGGATGGGCAAAAAATGTCCAAGCACAAGGGCAATGTGGTGGATCCCTGGAGTGTTCTTGACGTTCAGGGCGCCGACGCCGTGCGCTGGTACTTCTATACCGGCGGCGCTCCCTGGCTGCCCAGCCGCTTCTACGGCGAGGCTGTATCCGAATGCCAGCGCAAATTTATGGGCACGCTGCAAAATACCTACGCCTTCTTCGTGCTCTACGCCAATATCGACAATTTTAACCCCAAGGAGCATCCGCTCCACAAGGCGCAATTGTCCCTGATGGATAAATGGGTATTAAGCCGCCTTCACACACTCATCCGCCTTGTGGAAAGTGAGCTGGACAATTACCATATCACGGAGCCTGCGCGGGCCATCGGCGACTTTGTGGACGACTTAAGCAACTGGTATGTGCGCCGCAGCCGGGAACGGTTCTGGGGCAAGGGCATGGCCGGCGACAAGGAGGCCGCCTTCATCACCCTGTACACCGTATTGGAAACGCTCTCCCGCCTCATCGCACCCTTTGTGCCCTACATGGCGGAAAGCATGTATCAAAACCTTGCGCGCAGCGTGGATGCTTCCGCGCCCATCAGCGTGCATTTGTGCGATTTCCCCACTGTAAACGAAGCCTTCATCGACCCGGCCATGGAAAAGCAGATGGCCGCCCTCATCGATGTGGTGCAGCTGGGCCGCGCCTGCCGCAACGCCGCCTCCATGAAGGTACGCCAGCCGGTGGCATCGCTGTATGTCAAGGGTGCTTCCTTTGTGGGCGAATACGTGGACCTGGCGGAAGACGAGCTCAACGTCAAGCAGGTGGTCTTCACCGAGGATGCTCGGGCCTTCACCAGCTATAAGCTCAAGCCGCAATTGCGTACCTTGGGCCCCCGCTATGGAAAGCTGTTGGGCAAGATCAGCCAGCATTTGACTGCCTTGGACGGCAACGACGTGGTGGATGCCTTCAACCGGGGCGAGAGCGTCTCCTTTGAGCTGGATGGTACCCAGGTGGTGCTGGAAAAGGACGACGTGCTCACCGAGCCCATGCAAAAGCCGGGCTTCATGGCTATCACCGACCATGACGTCACCGTGGTCATCGATACCAACCTCACCCCCGAGCTCATCCGGGAAGGGTTTGTGCGGGAAGTGATCAGCAAGCTTCAAACCATGCGCAAGGATGCCGATTTCGACGTTACCGACCGCATCCATGTGACCTACCAGGCAGGAGAGAAGCTGTCCGCCGCCATCGAAAGCGGCCGCGATATGATCGAAAAAGGCGTGCTGGCCCTCAGCCTCACCGCGGGTGAAGCTCCCGCCGATGCCATCGCCAAGGAATGGGACATCAACGGGGAAACGGCGGTACTTTCTGTAAAGCGGGTATAATCTTTTTAGGATCAGCCCCATACGTTATGGAACTAAACCACCGTAGGGCGGGGCTTGCTCCCGCCGCATGTTGCGGTGCCATGCATCTAGCATATATATGAAACGGACGGCGGTAGCAAGCCCCCGCCCTACAAAGCTTTACACCGATATATTACTGACAACGCCGTGTGGGAGATTGATAAGTGCCTTCGGGAAAAGGAGAGAAAAATGTTCCTAGCCAACACATGGACGGACTATCAAGTCCTGGATACGGGGGACGGCGAAAAGCTGGAACGTTGGGGCAACGTCATTTTGCGCCGCCCCGACCCACAGGTGATCTGGCCCGCCTCCGATCCCGGGCTGTGGCAGAAGGCCCAGGCCCATTACCACCGCAGCGAAAAGGGTGGCGGCCAGTGGGAGTTTTTCGAAAAACTTCCTGACAGATGGGTGATCGCCCATGAGGAATTGAAATTCTACGTCCGGCCCACAGGCTTCAAGCATACCGGCCTTTTCCCCGAGCAGGCCGCCAACTGGGTTTGGATGGAGAACCTCTGCAAAGACCGGACAGCCCAGGGGAAAACACCCCGCATTTTAAACCTGTTCGGTTACACCGGCGGGGCCACGCTAGCCTGCGCCGCGGCCGGAGCACAGGTCACCCATGTAGACGCAGCCCGTGGCATGGTGAACTGGGCGCGGGAGAACCGGGAGCTTTCAGAACTCCCGGAAACAAGCTGCCGCTGGATCGTGGAGGATGCATTGGCATTTGTCCGCCGGGAAATCCGCCGCGGCAGCCAATATGACGGCATTCTAATGGACCCTCCAAGCTATGGCCGCGGCCCCAACGGCGAAGTATGGAAGCTGGAGGATGAGCTGTACGGCCTGTGCGATACATGCGCGCAGGTTTTATCCGATACGCCACTGTTCTTCCTCATCAACAGCTATACCACAGGCTTTCAGGCCAGCGTGCTTTCCAACATCCTTCGGCTGTGCGTAGGCGCAAAATGCAAAGGGACCATCGACGCCCAGGAATTGTGCCTGCCCGTAACAACCGGCGACGTGCTGCCCTGCGGGTCCAGCGGGCGGTGGGAAGCCCATGTGTAACGTCGTCTATGAGGACAACCACCTTCTGGTGGTAGTGAAGCCCCCGAATCTTCTGACACAGGCGGATGCCACGGGGGATGACGATCTGCTTACCCAAATGAAGCAATACATCAAAGAAAAATATCAAAAGCCCGGGGACGTCTATCTGGGCCTTGTCCACCGCATGGATAGGCCCGTGGGTGGCCTGCTATGTTTGGCCCGCACCTCCAAGGCGGCGGCGCGGCTTTCCAAGCAGGTGTCCACCCATGAAATGGGCCGGGAGTATTTGGCCATCGTGGAAGGGAATCTGCCGGATAGCGGCACGCTTAATCATTATCTTGTTAAAGACGAAGCGCAGAACGTGGTCTCCGCCGTGCCGGAAGGTACACCGGGCGGCCAATTGGCGGTTTTGCACTTTGAGTGCTTAGGCCGTAGGGTAAATACCTCCCTGTGCCACATCCGGCTTCAAACGGGCCGTGCCCATCAGATACGGGTGCAGATGGCATCCTCAGGCCATCCCCTTGTTTTCGATGCAAGGTACGGCCACGGCATCCCCGGCAGGCAGATCGCCCTGTGGGGAGCGAAGCTGACGCTCACCCACCCCACCCGCGGCGAGCAAATGACGTTCTTAAGCGCGCCTCAGGGCGAAACCTGGGAAGGATATGCAGAAACCATCAGGCTCTTTCTCCAGGGAGAATCACAAAGTTAAAAGGAGCATGGAATGAGCAACCCATTTGTGTTCGAGCTGATCAAAACCTGCAAGCAGTCCGGCGCCCGGCTTGGCGTACTGCATACCCCGCACGGGGACATCGAAACCCCCATCTATATGCCCGTGGGAACGGTGGCCACGGTAAAGGCCGTGATGCCTAGGGATCTTAATGAGATCGGCGCGCAGATCATTTTAAGCAACACCTATCATCTACACCTTCGCCCCGGCGAGGACCTTATCAAGGAAGCCGGCGGGCTGCACCGCTTCATGCACTGGGACAAGCCTATCCTCACCGACAGCGGCGGCTTTCAGGTGTTTTCCCTGGCCGGCATCCGCAAAATCAAGGAGGAAGGCGTCACCTTCCAGAGCCACATCGACGGCAGCCGCCGCTTCATCTCCCCGGAAGTGTCCATGCAGATCCAGCAGGACCTTGGCTCCGACATCGCCATGGCCTTTGACGTTTGTTCCCCCTACCCCTGCGACTATGATACGGCCAAGGAAAACATGGAGCGCACCCACCGCTGGGCCAGGCGCTGTCAAACGGCCCACACACGCCCCGATCAGGCGCTGTTCGGCATCGTGCAGGGTGCGTTTTACAAGGACCTGCGCAAGGAAAGCGCAAAAGCCCTTGCGGATATGGATTTTATCGGTTACGGTATCGGTGGCCTCTCCGTGGGCGAACCCAAGCCCATCATGTATGAGATGTTGGAAGAGCTGATGCCGTTTATGCCCGTTCACAAGCCCCGCTACCTGATGGGTGTGGGCTCGCCGGACTGCCTAATCGAAGGCGTTCTTCGCGGCGTGGATATGTTCGACTGCGTTTTGGCCACCCGTGTGGCCAGAAACGGCACCATCCTGACCGGCCACGGCCGCCTGGTGGTGCGCAACGCCGACTGCGCCCGCGATTTTTCGCCCCTGGAGGAAGGCTGTGACTGCTATGCCTGCCGGAATTTTTCCAGGGCCTACATCCGCCACCTGTTCAAAGCCCAGGAAATATTGGGAGCCCAACTGGCCTCCATCCACAATCTGCGCTTTTTAACAAGGCTGATGGATAATGTGCGCGATGCCATCCGTGAGGACAGGCTGCTGGATTTCCGCAAAGCATTCTTCGCAAATTACGACATGAGCAGGAATTTCTAGTGATCTCATACCCTCTTTATGAAGCTTTCCTGAAATCTTTCCTGCTTTGTCCAATTATCCCTTGCGCGGCTCACCATTTCTTGTTATAATCGCATAGACAGAATGTTGAAGGGGGACCCCAATCCATGCTGAATACGCTTATCAACTGGGCATTTGGCCTCAACGCGGCCCTGGCGGATGCCGCCACCACCGGCGGAACTACTGCTGCCGATCCTAACGCCGTTCCCGCTGCTGGACCGCTCGATCTTTTGAGCACGCTCATCCCCATGGCGCTGATCTTCGTAGTGTTCTATTTCCTGCTCATCAGGCCCCAGCGGAAAAAGGACAAGAAGGTCAAGGAAATGCTGTCCGCGCTGAAGGTCACTGACCGTATCTGCACCATCGGCGGCATCTACGGCACCATCGTGGCGATCAAGGATGAGACAGTCACCGTCTCCGTGGGCCAGGACAACGTGAAGCTGGTGTTCGCCCGCTGGGCCATCCGCAACGTGGAAGA
>JAEZQK010000017.1 GCA_023413135.1 Bacillota bacterium | reverse complement strand
CTTTTCTTCCCTGATGGCCCTGTGTTTTGTTTCAAACTTTGTATCGCAAGCTTCCTCCGCCCGGCTTATTGCCGCCACTGGCGGCAGCCGGGCTACGGAACCCAGCGTAGCGCGGCGTTGCCTCGCTCCGGCGCCTTGCCCCGCATCGAAAATCTCTCGCCGCTTTGGACGCATTATTGTTCTCCATTAGTATTAAAATTCCGCAAAAGTCTTTTCAGCCGTGCATTCTCTGTGTAAAATACAGGTAGACGAACCCAAAGGAGGACTTTATGAAGCGTGTGATTTTGACCGTTCTGGACGGCGTGGGCGTGGGCGCGCTGCCGGATGCCGCGTCGTATGGCGATGTAGGTTCCAATACCCTTGCCCATGTGGTGGCGGCGGCAAACCCCGCCCTGCCCAATATGGCGAAAATCGGCCTGGGGCAGATTGATGGCGCAGGCTATCCTGCGGACGGTAATGCAAAAGGAGCGTTTGGCAAAGCCAGGGAACGTTCGCCGGGGAAGGATACCACCACCGGTCATTGGGAAATGGCCGGGCTGACGCTTAAACAGCCGTTTCCCACCTATCCCAACGGTTTTCCCAAAGAGGTGATGGATGCTTTTGAAAGCGCCATCGGTACAAAAACCATGGGGAACAAACCTGCTTCCGGCACGGAGATCCTGGTGGAACTGGGAGAGGAGCATCTAAAGACCGGGTATCCTATCGTGTATACCTCGGCGGACAGCGTGTTTCAAATTGCCTGCCATGAATCCGTATACCCGCCTGAAAAGCTCTACGATATATGTGAAACCGCCCGGCGTATTTTAAAGGACGAGCATGCGGTGGGCCGGGTGATTGCCAGGCCTTTTGCAGGGGAACCGGGAAATTTTGTCCGCACACCCAGGCGGCGTGATTTTTCGCTGGATCCTGCCGGGGAAACGCTGCTGGATGCCGTAAAGGCGGCGGGGATGCAGGTGCTTGGCGTCGGGAAGATTGAGGACATCTTTAACCACCGGGGCCTTACCAAAAGCAATCATGCCGCCGGGAACCCCGCCTGCATAGAAGCGATGCTCGACTACATGCGGGAGGATTTTACAGGCCTGTTGTTCACCAACCTGGTGGATACCGACATGGTGTACGGCCACCGAAACGACCCTGTCGGCTATGCCCAGGCACTTTCGTATTTTGATTCAAAGCTTCCGCAGATGTTTTCGCTGATGGATAAGGAGGATCTGCTGATCATTACCGCCGATCACGGGGTGGATCCCACCTTCCCGGGCACCGACCATACCAGGGAACACGTGCCCATCCTTTGCTGGCATAAGGGCATGAAGAAGCTTGTGGACCTAGGTGTACGGGATACGTATGCCGATATTGCCGCTACGGTTGCGGAGTATTTGAATCTTCCCCAACGGTTTTGCGCAAAATCGTTTCTGAACGATATTCTGTAATACGGAGGATGCGCTATGTTCAAAAAAATACATAAAACGGCAAAGGTTATTGAGGAGGCCTGCGGGCGCGCTGAAATCGGCATGATCCTGGGCAGCGGCCTGGGGGACTATGCAAAGGCGCTTACGGACGCTGAATCGATACCCTACGGTGATATTCCCGGCTTTCCGGAATCCTCGGTACCCGGTCACGCGGGCGTATGGCATACGGGGATTTTGCATGGCAAAAGCGTAGCTATGATGCAGGGGCGTTTCCATGCCTATGAAGGGTACGATCTGGAGGAAGTTACGCTGCCCGTGCGTGTAATGGCGCTCTTAGGCGTGAAGACGCTGATCGTTACCAACGCCGCCGGCGGCGTGAACCTTGATTTTCAGCCGGGTGACCTGATGCAGATCACCGATTTCATCAATTTCTCCGGGCGCAATCCCCTGCGCGGGCCGAACCTTGACGAATTTGGGCCCAGGTTTCCGGATATGACCTATGCCTACGACCGGGAACTGGCGGCCCTGGCCCATCAAAAGGCCGGGGAGCTTGGCATCCGTCTGCAAAAAGGTGTATATTGCTGGTTTAACGGCCCCTGCTTCGAAACACCGGCGGAAATACGCATGGCCAGGATCCTGGGGGCGGACGCGGTGGGTATGTCCACCGTGCCGGAAACGATTGTGGCCAGGCACTGTGGCATGAAAGTGCTGGGGTTAAGCTGCATTACCAACATGGCGGCGGGGATTCTGGATACGCCGCTAAACCATGAAGAGGTTATGGCAACGGGCGAACGGGTAAAGGATGCCTTCCGGGCGCTCCTTGACTCGGTGATCAAGGATATGTAAGAAAGCCAAAAAATCCCATGCCTTTTCCCGGCCATGTCAGGGCATGATAAGAACGCATACCGCTTGACTTGGGAAGGGGATACAACATGGGAAAAGGGATGCGCTTCTTTTCGGCATTGCTGGCCGTTTTGCTCATCATACCTGCGGCAGGGGCCGCGCCGCTGGAATCGGGGGAACCCGTTTCTCTCACTTCGCCGTCTGCCGTACTGGCGGAGGTATCCACCGGCACTATTGTTTTTGAAAAGAATGCTGATGAAAAGCGGCAGGTGGCTTCCATCACCAAGCTGATGACGGCGCTTTTGCTGCTGGAGGATATCAACAGCGGTGCGGTTTCGCTGGCCGATCAGGTGACGGTGTCCCCAAATGCCGCCGCCGCCAAGGGCAGTCAGGCTCTATTGGACGCTGGGGCCGTCTATCCTTTGGAAACGCTGATGCAAGCCACCATCATGGCCAGCGCCAACGATGCGGCCATTTCGCTGGCGGAGCATACTTCCGGCACGGAAGCGGTTTTTGTGGACCGCATGAACGCCCGCGCCGCGGAGCTTGGCATGACCAATACACACTATGTCAACTGCACCGGCCTTCCCCAGGACGGGCAATACACCACGGCCAGGGACGTGATGACGCTCTCCTGCGAGGTTGGAAAGCATCCTGCCTATCACAAATACTCCAGCATCTGGATCGATACGCTCAAGCATCCCAGCGGGAGGACTACGGACCTGACCAATACCAACCGTCTGGTACGCTTCTATGAAGGCTGCGACGGCTTCAAGACAGGCTCCACCGACGAGGCCAAGTTCTGCGTCAGCGCTACGGCTGAAAAGAACGGCATGCGTTTGGTAGCTGTGGTGCTGGGCAACCCCAAGAGTCAAACCCGGTTCGACGAGGCCCGTGCCATGCTGGATTATGGCTTTGCCACCTACCGGCGGGTAAATATTGCCCGGGAAGGCGACCTTTTGGGACAGCAGGTGCAGGTGACCCGCGGCTCCCGGGATACGGTGGATACGGCGCTGGGCAGCGGGCTTTCCATGCTGCTTCGGGTGGGTCAGGAAAAGCAATTGGCCATGGAGGTGGAGCTGCCTGAATCCGTGCAGGCCCCCATCCTGAAAGGCGATACGCTGGGCATCGTGCGAATACTCCTGGATGGCAAGGTGGTTGCCAAGCTCAACTGCGTGGCCGCCCAGGATGTGCGGCTGCCGGGCTTCCTGGAAGGGTTTATCAAGATTTTGGACACATGGAGATAATCTTCAACGCCCGTTAGGTTCTGGAATCTCATTCTCTGATATGAATGAATTCCTGGCTCCCCAGGTCAAGATAAAAAAGGCGGCGGAACAGTTTGCTGTTTCGCCGCTTGTATCGTTTTCAGGATAGCCTGATCAAAACGATAGGGTTATAAGGCTAGGGTATTATATCAACATATCGCTGCACCAACTCAACGGCGGTCACATTAAACCCCTGCGCAGCATAATGAAGCGAATATCGACCGGTCCCTGCGCTATGTCAAGAAGCTGCATGCCTGGCTTTACATAGCGATCGATGTATTTCTTTGTTACAATGAACTCAATGGCGCCATGACGCGATGACAGCGCACATCCTCGTCAAATTTCTCATAATAGCGTTTCAGGATATCCTCAATCTGCATGTACCTTGCCTCCATTCCTGTCCCTGTTCATCTGCATTGTAATCCTGACAATATTGTAACATGGCCTTTTCAAAAGCACATCTTCTTATATTGTAGAATTTTGGTTTTGATGGTATAGTAAGGAAAAAATGAAAAGGGGAACAAAGGATGAAAGCAAAACGGATCGTTGCATTTCTTGTTTTGGTGATCGTCACAATGATGTCGACAGTTACCCTGGCTGACGAACCGCTGATTAAGCAAGTTCCTGCAAAAGAAGGAATTGGATCTTTCCTAGGGATCCCATTACTTTACCTGCAGGATGCGGTGAGCAGATCGACTAATGGTTGCAGGCTTAACAATTCGGTATTTATGTCAGAAGACGAGGCTTTAAACAGTCATCATAATGAAAATGAATGTCTGAATACTTGGCACTTGATAACCCCGGATAACAAAGTATTGGAAATGGAATTTGATTCGTTTTTTCAACATTATCATCGAGTATACCCTTACTTGATGAAGTCGGCATATAATCAAAATGAAAAAATGATCTACTATATTCCGTACAACTTTTACATGCAGTTGTTCATGGCAGCCAACAAGGCCGCAAATACCTTCGATAATGTATTTGTCTCCGAAACAAAAGATTATGCGTATACGGACGAGCAAGGAAACAACAAAACTATATCGCATACATCATATTATGCGAAACTCGATAAATTTAATGAATACTGCATTACTCCTCTTACCGGTGGGTCAATAGGCATGGAAAAAAGAAGTGATGTGATCGAAGGTCAGACAGTGAATTTCGCCTCGCATGTGCATTATAGCAATAAGGGAAAATTGGTGAAGAGGACCGCTAACTGGTGGATTAATTTTGATCCTGATTATGCAGACAAAGGTTTATTGTCATGGCCTGAATCACTGGATGATATAATCATCGAGCATTTAGAATTGGTGGGCAAACAAAAGCGATATGCAGGGGAAATGTATGAATACCCCCGATAACCATCACAGCTCATTAAGAGATAAAAAAGAACCCGGAGGATTTCATTTGGCATAACTTTGTGCAGCGCACTTGCTTCAAAAAGTATGGACATCGTGTGGACAACGGCTACTTTCTCAAAATATATTTTGTTGCATCAACGCAATCAATATGATATTATTTGGGCTAATTGAGACTTTAGTCTATCCTTTACTCAATAGGACTATTTCAAAAAGAATAACGCTCAACACGCTCTGCTCCGTTCTAAATATGACCAAGGAGGACACCATGCGTCAGGTGTTGTTTGCCGATGAAGAATAATGATATACCCAATCAGGTGACGGTTGCTTTGACCGAAACCCCGGAGGCTTTTCCCAATCCCATGAAGGGCTTTCGCCCCTCCCGTCATATGCGGGAGAAGGGATTTTCGCAGGGGGAGTATGTAACCATCTTCAAGCACTACATTCGGTATACCGATTTGGAAGCTCATGCGGAGGATACTGCCCAAAAGATCATCGACTGGAGCAACGCTGCCTGGGCGGGAATCGAAAAAAATAATCTGAAGGTCATCCCACGTGTGGTGCTCGCTTATCCCGTGAATAGGGATAGTCCTGATGAGCTATTTTGGCCGTCAGGACTTGATACAAGTGACCCGGTCGGGAAATGGCTGACAGATGCTTTTATGGATAGGATAGTTGCATTCATTTCAAAGCTAGGCGAAGCATGGGACAATGATCCACGTGTGTCGGCGGTGGAAATGGGGCTATGGGGCAGATGGGGCGAGCACCATATATGGCCCATGAAGTTGCCCGATGGCACAGAACATATTCCACCGAAGGCGCAAAAGTGGATGGGGGCTGCCTTTACAAAGGCATTCCTTAACAAAAAAGTGATGATTCGCTATCCTGAAACCTTTTTGGATTATTCCTTCGGCTATTACTGGGATTCCTTTGCACTGCCTGAAGAAAACCACTTTGGACAGGCGATTATTAGGCGGCGAAACTGGCACACGCAGATGATTTCAGGCGAGGTCGCTTACGATTGGGACGACCAAAGCAATCTGGGGGGCACCCCCAACGGCACCTTATCCAGCGACGCCCACACGGATTTTGTGATAGACTGGATCCGGCGAACCCACACCTCCAGCCTTGGCTGGATCGCTGAGTACCAGGAAGGCTCTGATGTGGCTGCCAACGCGGCACGTATGCAAAAAGCCATGGGCTATCGGTTCGTCATTGACAAGGCTACCTATTCGGAAACTGTGGAATCGGGTGGAACGCTTGCCTTATCCTTTGAGGTTAAGAACGTGGGCGCTGCCCCCTTCTACTATCCTTGGCAGGTGGAGGTGAACCTGCTTGATATGGAGCGCAAGCCTGTTTGGAGCTCTACGATTAAGGAGGACATCCGGAAATGGTATCCTGACTGCGTCTTAACCGTGAGCGGTACTTTCACACTGCCTAATGACCTTGCGATTGGACAATACATTCTTGCATTGACAGTGCTTGATCCCGCGGGCAATCTCCCTGCACTGCGCTTTGCAAATATCAACTACTATAACGGTGGTTTTACACCGCTGGGTGTGGTAGGTATTGGGCAATTACCAATGGCTATGGATATCGCACCTTTTGACAGCTTATATGATGACAGGAGTTTATACTACACGTTGGAAAAGTAAGGAGAGGGTTTCGTGTTTAAACAAATGCTACTGTGTATGCTGATGGCGGTGTGTCTTGTTTCCGTAGCACAAGCGGAAGGTATGGTTACTTCGACCTATACCGAAAGTCCGGAGGCTTTTGCCAACCCAATGAAAGGGTTCTGCACCGCACGGGGAATTGCGGCGCAGGCGTTTCCCCAAGGCGAGTATGTGTCGGTGTGCAAGCACTACATCAAATACACCGATTTAGAAATGGCGCCCACGGACACAGCCCAAAAGATGATTGATTGGAGCAACCAGGCGTGGGCGGGCATTGAAAAACAGAACATCAAAGTCATCCCCCGCGTGGTGATTGTCTATCCCAATGGACCTGATGGCGGAGATGACGGCTATTGGGCGGAAGGGTTTGACCACAGCGACTTTGCGGACAGATGGGTCAATGAAACATTTCAAACCCGTGTAGCGGCCTTTGTAGCCAAATTGGGTGAAGCGTGGGACAACGACCCGCGCGTGGCGGCCATTGAAATGGGTATTTGGGGCAAGTGGGGCGAGCATCATGTCTATCCGCTCAGTTTGAAAGGAACGGGTTCTATCATACCGCCTGTTATGCAAAAGGTGCTGGGTGATGCCTTTGCCAAAGCGTTTCCGCACAAGCAAATCATGGTGCGCAATGCCGAGCGGTTCCGCGGCTATAACGTTGGTTTTTACTGGGATTCCTTTGCACTGCGCAATGACAGGACATCGGGCTTATTGATCATGGAGCGGGATGCGTGGCGCACACAGATGATGGGCGGTGAAATCGCTTACGATTGGGGCGATTTGAGGCCGATTGGCTGGAATCCGGATGAAACATTGTTAAAGGACGAATGCACCGATTATGTGATTGACTGGATTAAGCAAATTCATACATCCCACCTCGGTTGGGTCGCGAATTACACGCAAGGTGACCCTTCCCTATCTTATAATGCAGCGCGGATGCAAAAAGCGTTTGGCTACCGATATGTGATTGGGCAAGCGACGTACCCTGAAACCGTGCAGCCTGGCAAATCTCTCTCGCTGACATTTGACGTAACTAACGTTGGCAATGCACCGTTCTATTATATGTGGCCGGTGGAAGTCAGTCTGCTGAATGCGGAGCGTGAGCCCGTGTGGCGAAATGTGGTTCACGTGGATATTCGCAAATGGTTGCCTGGTCAAACCTACACCGTTTGCGATACCTTTGAACTGCCGCAAGACTTTAAGGCAGGAACGTATACGCTTGCGCTGGCAGTTCTTGATCCATCCGGCAACTTACCGTCACTTCGCTTTGCCAATACCAACTACTATAAAGGCGGCCGGACACCGCTGGGTGTTATTGGCATCGGGCAATTGCCGCAGAACACCCAAATGACTCCGTTCGATAGCCTGTATAGCGACCATAGCCTGTATTACACACTTGAGGGTGACCACAATCAACCGATTGAGGATACGCAAGTGTACGTAGTAGCGAATCCTTAAATAGACTCTCGCATGATCAGCTTAGTGGGCAGTACGATGCGGCGCGGCAAAGGAAAACCCTCATTAAGCCTTTGGTGAATCAAATCCACAACCATCAGTCCTATCTCATCGGCCGGAATCTCAAAGGTGGTTAGTGGCGGACTGGAAAACCTGGACAGCTCAATGTTGGTGATACCAATGACCGCCATTTGATTTGGAACGCTGATGCCCATGGAATACAGGGTGCTCAATGCCGCAATGGCCATCAGATCACTGGCCGCAAACAAGGCTGTAGGTGGATTCGGTCGCTCCATCATCTCGCGCACCTGCGCCATGCACTTTAGCTCGTCCCATTGGCAATTGTGCACCCATTCCTTTCGAACGGGCAGTTCGGCGGCCAGTAAGGCGTGGAGATACCCCTGATAGCGCCCGTTATCCTCCAAACTATCACCAGGGCTTCCGCCGATGAATGCGATATCCCGATGCCCATGCGCAATCAAGGTTTCAACAGCCCTCTTGCCGGTTAAATACTGGTCGTAGCACACGTTGTCGATGTCCTCATGCAGCGTATCCACCCCAATGCACACAGGGATTTTGGCACATAGGGTTCGATATAGTGTCGGGGCAAGCGTATCCATCAAAACCAGCGCATCAGGAGGGTTTTCCAGTATGTCATGCAACACACTGCGCGTTTTAAGTTCAAACTGTGTGCGCAAAAAATCCATTACGTAACCGTGGTGCAACAGCCGATCTTCGATACCTGATAGGATGCTCATGAAGTAGGGGTCGCGATACTTGCCCGTGACAATGCTCAGCACGCAGCCCACGCGCCGGCTTTTGCGCATCTCATCGCGAACCGTTTCCACATGCGGATGCGGCACCTGATACCCAGTTTGTGCAATGGCCTTCCACACGCGGTCATGTGTCTCCTGGCGCATACGATAAGTCTTGTCGTTGTTGACAACGCGGGATACTGTCGCTACCGACACGTTGGCCAGCTTTGCGATGTCCTTCATCGTGCTCGTGTAAATCATCTCCCCCCATCACTGTAACACAGAACGCAACGGATTTCCAGAAGAAAACGAAAATTCAACGAAAAAATCACGTAACATATTGATGCGAATTCAAAAGGCTGATATGCTGTTAAAAACGATGTATAACAGCAGGCATTTCCTGTTGATATTTTTGCTATGGAGGCATTATGCGTATTGCTTTAGTTGGTGCAGGACAGCGTGGCAGGATCTATGCGGATTACATGCACGGGACAGGTCGCGCGCAAATCGTTGCGGTCGTGGAGCCGGATGAACAGCGCCGTCGAGCCGCTGCGGATGCTTTGAGCATACCCGAAGATCGGTGCTTTGCGATGGCTGAATCGCTCTTTAAGCTCGGGAAGATCGCCGATGGCGTAATCATCGCCTCCATGGATCGGGAACACTACGCACAGGCTATGGCTGCCATGGAGGTCGGATACGACTTACTGTTGGAAAAGCCGATCTCCCCGGTCTTATCGGAATGCGTGGCGCTCCGCGATCAGGCGCGGGCCTTGGGACGGCGCGTGACGGTGTGTCATGTGCTGCGCTACACACCCTTTTTCGTTACACTCAAGCAGTTGTTGGATGAACGCGTAGTGGGGCGGCCTATCTGTATCCGGCATGAGGAAAACATCGGCAATTTCCATATGGCTCATAGCTTTGTACGCGGCAACTGGGCTAATCAAACGCAAAGCAGCCCGATTATACTGCAAAAATCCTGTCATGACATGGATATTTTGGTATGGCTGACGGGTAGCCGGTGTGAAACGCTCTCGTCCATCGGCGCACTTAATTACTTTACAACCGCAAACGCCCCTTATGGCAGTGCCGCCCGTTGCGCGGATTGCATCGTGCGCGAAACCTGCCGTTTTGATGCCGAAAAGTGTTACCTGCCAATTGCGGGCGATTGGCCCGCTGTCGTCGTTTCTCCTGACCAATCGCAAGAGGGGTTACGTGCGGCGCTCAAAAACGGACCATACGGGCGCTGTGTCTACCGCTGCGGCAATGATGTGTGCGATGACCAAGCTACGCTCATGGCATTTGAGAATGGCATGTCGGTGACATTTGGGATGTCGGCGTTTACCAACAGGGTATGCCGCACCATTCGCATTCTTTGCGAGGATGGCGAAATTTACGGCAATGATGACGAGCGTCGCATCACAATCACGCGTTTTGCATCCAACAATGCGGATGCCTATACCGTGGAGGAAATCCGTACAGCCATGCCGGGCAGCGGTCACGGCGGCGGCGATTATCGGTTAGTAGACGACTTCCTGCGAACTTTGGCAGGCGAGCAAACAAATAGTTGCTCCTCGCTGGATGAATCCATTGAGAGTCACCTGATGGCGTTTGCTGCGGAACGCAGCCGGCTTACAGGCGGCGAAAGCATCGCACTGAATTCACTGCGGTAGTCGGGTAGTACTCATGGGAGGTGAGGGTGTGCTGGTGAAACAGGCGCAAGTGACTCGCGGCAAACGCAACGGGTTTTTATGGGAAATGCGGCGGCATAGGACCTTGTATCTCATGTGTGTGCCTGCGCTTTTACTCTTGGTAGGCCTATGTTACATTCCGTTCGGCGGCGTATGGATGGCTTTTACCAACTATAAACTGCTTGATGGGATATTCGGCAGTGAGTTTGTAGGTCTTAAAAACTTCCGAATGTTCTTTATCAGTGCACAAGCCCTGCGCACAGTAGCCAATACCCTCATCATCAACGCGTGGGGACTGGTGCTGGGCTTGGTGTTCCCAATTTCGTTGGCCGTTGCGCTCAATGAAATGCGAAAAGGCATTTTCAAGCGTTTGACCCAAGGCGTTATGTTCTTTCCGTACTTCCTTTCGTGGGTAGTGGTCGGCGCTATCTCTTGGGCACTATTCAATTCAGATACGGGCGTTATCAACTCGCTCTTCGAGAGCTTCGGCTTCAAGCCGGTGAAGTGGCTGGCAAGGGGTGAGTATTGGAAGGGCTTTTTGATCGCCTTTAATGTGTGGAAATGGAGCGGTTACAGCAGTATTGTCTACATGGCTGCCATGGCAAACTTTGACCCAAATTTATATCAAGCAGCTGAAGTGGACGGGGCAAGCAAGTGGCAGTGCATTGTCCATCTCACGCTTCCTATGCTTAAACCGACCGCCGTGGTGCTGACGCTGCTGAGCGTTGGGCGCATTTTCTACGGTGATTTCGGCATGGTGTGGGGCATCATCGGCAACAACCCGGTCGTTGGTCCTTATGTCAACGTCATTGATACGTATGTGTTTACCAGTATGCGTACACTGGGCTTTTCATACACCACGGCGGTAGGGCTCATGCAGTCGGTTCTGGGTCTGATTTTAGTGACGACCGCCAACGCCGTTGCCAAGCGAATAAACGATGGGGAGGGATTGTTTTGATGCGTTTAGATATACGCGCAAATCGCCGCTCCATTCACCACTCATTGGGTGATCGTGTTTTCAAGGCGATATGTATTGCTTTTTTGCTGCTCTTTGCGGCGATGTGCCTATACCCGTTACTCTTAGTGCTGGGTGTTTCCCTTTCGGATGAGACGGATGTTTTGAAATATGGCTACGCCTTGTGGCCACGCAACTTTTCCACTGCTACATACCGCTATATCTTTATGCAGAGCGGCAGCAGAATTACCGATAGCTACGGCATTACCATTGCGACCACTGCGATAGGCACTTTGTGCTCGGTCTTGGTGACCGGTATGATTTCCTTCGCGCTGTCCATTAAGCAATTGCGATACCGCAATGTGATTGCATTCCTGTGCAATTTCACCATTATTTTCAGCGCAGGGCTTGTGCCTTGGTACATGATATGTACCAAGGTGTACGGATTCAACAATTCCCTGTTGGGGCTGATTGTGCCCAGCATGTTCAGCGTATGGTATATGTTCATGCTGCGTACCTTCTTTGCGGATATCCCACCATCGCTGTACGAGTCCGCAACGCTGGACGGCGCAGGGTACTTCGGCATCTTCTGGCGCATCGCAGTGCCCCTTTGCAAAACGGGCTTGTTGACCATCGGCTTTATGTACGCACTGAACTATTGGAACAACTGGTGGAATGCGCTGTTGTTTATCGACCGCAAAGAGCTCTTTCCGCTCCAATACCTATTGTACAATGTGCTCAGCAATGTCAATGCCATAAAGGGCGGCATGATTCCCGCAGGCGCGGGCTCTGTCAAAATCCCTGCTGAAACCGTAAAGATGGCTCTGACCATCATCACCATCGGCCCCATTGTCCTATTGTATCCGTTTATCCAGAAGTATTTCGTCAGCGGTATCACCAGCGGCGCGGTAAAGGAATAAATCCCCACCCCATTTGCAAAGCCCGGATTGGGCTGCAAAATAAAATCTCAGAGGAGGAAGGCTCATGAAACGGATCGCAACCTTGGTATTGGCAACACTGCTGGTGCTGTGCACACTTACGGGAACTGCAAGCGCAACGGAGAAGGTCACCATCCTGTATCCTGGCGAAGAGTCCGACCGTATGACCGAATTGCTGGCCGGTGAACTCGGAGCAGCCCTGCTAAAAGACCTTGATATGCAGATCGAAATGATCTACGTTCCCTGGGGCGACTACTGGAACATGAAAACCGCCAAGCTGCAGGCCGGTGATGCCATTGACCTGTACTGGGACGGTACCGGCAATATCAGCCAAGTTTACAACAGGCAGGAGTGCCAACCCCTCGATGAACTGATTGCCCAATATGGCCAGGACATGCTGAAAGTTCTGCCCATTGAGCATATCAAGGGCGGCGGCTCTATCGACGGCAAAATTTACGCCATCCCTTCGGCTTATAAGCCCTTTTCGGCCATGCGCCAGCTTGTGTGCTTGCGCCAAGACATTCTGGAAGCCGTTGGCATGGACAAAGTCGCCACAGCCGATGACCTGTATAACTTTGCTGTGAAGGCAAAAGAAATGTTCCCCGAGATCAAGGGCGTTGGCGACCCGATGTATTATCCGCTCACGCGCTACTTCGCGGAAGAACCGCTCATTCTGTGCATCGCCAAGGATGAACTGGTGGCTTACAATGAAACCACCAAAAAGGCGGTTTGCTACTTCGAGACGAAGGCCTTCCAAGACCTGTGCAAGTTTAATGGTACCTTGGCGGCTGCCGGCCTGTTCTCCGATGAAGAAACCTTGAACTACGAAAATCGTGACGGTCGTATGGACAGCGGCAATTACCTGTGGCAGGAAGGCTCACTGGGCAAGGATGCAGAGCGCATCAACTCGCTTCGTGGCAATGTGCCCGATGCGAAGCTCGCCACCTACCTGTTAGCGCCCGAAAAACAAAAGTACATCACTTCCGCAGGCGGCGAAGCACTGTTTGTTCCGAACACTGCTGCCAATCCGGAAGGCGCCATCAAGTTCCTTAACTGGCTATACTCTGACATTAGCCACTACCGTCTCGCCATCTTTGGCGTGGAAGGCACGGACTATGTGATTGAAAATGGCCGCATCGCTCCCGTAGGCGAGACATTGCCGGAACTCTTCTATGAGTGGATGTTTGATAACACCAACTACAAGATTTTCTCGAAGGATGTATCCCAGGAATACGTTGATACGTACCTCGCTTGGGACAGTGAAGCAATCAACAGCGCACTGCTGGGCTTCACCTTTAACAACGAGAGCGTGAAAGAAGTCGAAGTCCGCCTGCAGGAAGCAATGACCGATTTCCGTCCGCTCATGACCGGCTTTGTTGACTTTGACACCACCTATCCGGCATTCATCCAGAAACTGAAGGATGCGGGCATTGATGAATATGTGTTAGAAGTGCAGCGCCAGATTGACGCATACATCGGAAAGTAACACACGCTAGGCAATCCATAGGAACCTGCCTCACGCCAGTAATGCGGGAGGCAGGTTCCTTGTTATTATGTCGTAGTTACATTTAATCTCAAGCAAAATAAACCGCAACGCGATATCAAGCATGATTCTGCTGAAGCTTCATATTATTTGCCGTGCTTCCTTAAATGAAAGCAATATTATTCCAAGTTATTCGTTATTATATCAGGAGGTGGTACATATGAAACGTTTTTCAGTTGGAATGGCTTGTGTCTTACTTATTTTGTTTGCGCTCGCACCCTGTGCAATGGCGAACAGCTGGGGATTGACGGGCGCTTTACTGAAAGCGGTTTCCTCTGTTCACACATGGGATGATTATTCATCTTTGGGGAAGCAGGCGGGCAATGCCGCCGTAATGCACAGCCGCTACCATAATGCATTGATGATCGCGGACAATTTGCTTCATGTCTACACCAAGGCTGTATATCAGCCGGAAGACAAGCGAGACAGTACTATGAAGCTGATAGAAACAGAAGATGGATTTGTGCTGTCATACGGCGAAGCGGAGCGGTACGCCTTCTCTGAGGATGCCGGAACATACGTGCTTCAAGAAGCGGAAATCGGCAATTTTACCATGACCGCCGTTATGAAGGAAGCTGGCGAAGGCAGCTATATCGCCTATTACGAAGGGACGGACGGTGTATCAACAGCCATCTGGAACGGGCGTATCCCCTTGAGCGATTTCAATATTTATCTATTTCCGCGCTCGGTCGATGAAATCAGGCATTTGAACCTGATGCGGGCTGCCCTGGGCAGCGGCAGGAACTGTCTTGGCTGGTGGGAATACCCCCAAGAGCCCGGCACCCGGTACAGCGGCATCGGGAAAGAAACAGAGCCTGTGTACTCCGCTCCGTTTGGAAAATCATCGTGGCGCGCATCCAAGGGCAAAGCTGCCGTCGGGCTTGAAGGGGAATTCTGGCAGTTGGGCATTTTCAAGAATGCGGATGGCGAAGCCTACGCCTGCATCCGCTACGACATCAGCACGCGCACCCAGCGCATTGGTTACATTCGCGGCACGGTATTGGACGAACAGGCCGACACGCTTTGGGCGCCGGAGGATAACTTCCTGAATGTAGCTGTACAAGCACTGCAGGCCACCTATCTGACAGATGACCCGGATGTGTCCCAGTTTCCGCAATTTCAGGTGCCCAAGGGAATGCAGTTTGCCTGCCTTGGCCTGTATGGCAACGATTACGCCTACGTTGCCGCTGAGGTTCGCAGCGGCCAGTTTGTAGACGGCGGTGAAATTGTATGGGGATTCGTGCCCCTCAAAGCGCTGACGCTGGATGAATCGGATGGCTTTCGCAGCGAAAGGCAGACCGGCGTCATGAAGGCAATGGTTGGTGAGTGGGCTTTCTACGCAGGCGGAAACATGGCGGAAGACGTGCTTGTTCTGAACGCCGAAGGCACCTATACCGGACGGTATGTCGATCTGGATACCGGAGAAATTTCCAAAGAAACCCATGGAATATGGTATGTGACAAAATACAATCCGGGCTGGAACCTGTACTGGAACGATCCGAAGTACGAGTTGTACCTGATCAGGGATGACGGCACCGCCAATGTCAAGGGGCTTGTAGTAGATGCGGAGGGCTTCAGCCTGACCAACGAAGAGGGCGGCGGCGGATACATGAAACCGGAAGACATGCTTTGACGGACTTGAAAAGAGGCGCAAAAAGGGGGCTTCCGATCTCTCGGAAGCCCCGATATCTGCAAGATTTTACTTGCTGTGTTCCTCGATAGCCACAGCCACGGCTACGGTGGCCCCCACCATGGGGTTGTTGCCCATGCCGATGAGGCCCATCATTTCCACGTGGGCAGGCACGGAGGAGGAACCGGCAAACTGGGCATCGGAGTGCATGCGGCCCATGGTGTCGGTCATGCCATAGCTGGCGGGGCCGGCAGCCATATTGTCCGGATGCAGTGTACGGCCCGTGCCGCCACCGGAAGCCACGGAGAAGTAGTTCTTGCTGTTTTCCACGGCCCATTTCTTGTAGGTACCGGCCACGGGGTGCTGGAAGCGGGTGGGGTTGGTGGAGTTGCCGGTGATGGAAACGTCTACGCCTTCTTTGATCATGATGGCGACGCCTTCGCTGACGTCGTCCGCGCCGTATACGCGAACCTTGGCCTTTTCGCCGCTGGAGAAGGCGGTTTCCTTTTCCACCTTCAGTTCGCCCGTGTAATAGTCATACTGGGTCTTCACATAGGTGAAGCCGTTGACGCGGCTGATGACATAGGCGGCATCCTTGCCCAGGCCGTTGAGGATGACCCGGAGCGGCTCCTTGCGGACCTTGTTGGCGGTGCGGGCGATGCCGATGGCGCCTTCAGCGGCGGCAAAGCTCTCGTGCCCGGCCAGGAAGCAGAAGCACTTGGTTTCTTCCCGGAGCAGCATGGCGGCCAGGTTGCCGTGGCCCAGGCCTACGGCACGCTGATCGGCCACGGAGCCGGGGATGCAGAAAGCCTGCAGGCCAAGGCCGATGGCTTCGGCAGCGGGGGAGGCGGACGTGATGCCTTTTTTTACAGCGATGCCTGCGCCCAGGGTGTAGGCCCACACGGCGTTTTCAAAGGCGATGGGCTGGATGCCCCGGACGACAGCGCCCACGTCGATGCCCTTTTTAAGCAGCATGTCGTTGACTTCATCCAGAGAGGAAAAGCCGTATTCGTTAAGAACTTTTTCAATTTTCCCGATTCGTCTTTCATATCCTTCAAAGGTTGCCATTGCTTTCTCACCTCATCCTTGCGCGTTCTTACTTGTGGCGGGGATCAATGTATTCCTTGGCTTCGGCGAAGCGGCCATAGGTGCCAACGTTCTTTTCATAGGCTTCCTTGGGGTCTACACCCTTCTTGATGGCTTCCAGCATCTTGCCCAGGTGCACGAACTGGTAGCCGATGACTTCTTTATTCTCATCCAGAGCCAGCTTCAATACATAGCCTTCGGCCATTTCCAGGTAGCGGACACCCTTTGAAAGCGTGCCGTACATGGTGCCGATCTGGCTGCGCAGGCCCTTACCCAGGTCTTCCAGGCCGGCGCCGATTGGCAGGCCGCCCTCGGAGAAAGCGGACTGGGTGCGGCCATAGGCGATCTGCAGGAAGAGTTCGCGCATGGCGGTATTGATGGCGTCACACACCAGGTCGGTATTGAGTGCCTCCAAAACCGTTTTGCCTGGGAGGAACTCGGCGGCCATGGCAGCGGAGTGGGTCATGCCGGAGCAACCGATGGTTTCCACCAGCGCTTCCTGAATGACGCCGTCCTTCACATTCAGGGTCAGCTTGCAGGCGCCCTGCTGGGGCGCCCACCAGCCCACACCGTGGGTCAGGCCGGAAATATCCTTGATCTCCCTGGCTTGTACCCATTTGCCCTCTTCAGGGATGGGAGCGGGGCCATGGTTCGGGCCCTTCTTGACGCATACCATTTCTTCAACTTCTCTGGAGTATTGCATCGAATCGTTTCCTCCTTACCGGATCAAAGTTCTGGCAAAAACACACACTGCGTAGTATAGCATACTTTCTATGGGGCGAAAAGGCTTTTATGAAAGGCCATGCAGATTTTTTGACAGGAAACGGCTATATACCGGGCTTTTTTGCGGCGTGAATTTATGCTATACTGGCATGGCCCGGTTCCATTTTGTAAAGGAGAGTCAAGATGATCAAGAGGCTTGTGCTGATTTTGTGTTGCCTTATGCTGCTATCCGGCTGTGCCGCACCCAAAACGGCGGTGGAATATAAAAAGATCACCCCTGAGGAAGCCAAGGAAATGATGGACAGCGGGGATAAGGTGATCATATTGGACGTGCGCACGAAGGAAGAGTTTGATCAGGGGCATATAAAAGGAGCGGTGCTTTTGCCCAATACGGACATTGCTCAAAAGGCGGCGGAAACATTGCCCGACAAAAACGCGCTGATCTTGGTATATTGCCGCAGCGGCAACCGCAGCAAAAGCGCCAGCGAAGAACTGCTTTCCATGGGTTACACGAAGGTTTACGACTTTGGCGGCATCATCGACTGGCCCTATGAAACGGTGATGGAATAGACAAATACATGATACGGGAGGAACAACCTATGAGCCGGTTGGGCGATCTGATCAAAACCGAGCGGCTGCGCCAGGGGCTCAGCCACAAGCAGGTAGCCAAAAAATGCGGCGTGGCTGAAAGCTATTTGGTGGATGTGGAGGCTGGCACGCGCATCATTGCCGATGACCAGGCGCGGCGCATATTGAAAAGCATCGGTTTGAAGCAGCAGACGGAAGCGGATTTTACCCTGGACGATATAGCCGCCACGGTGGATCTGCAAACCGTGCAGCCTGCTTTGCAGAAGGCGGCACAGGAAAGCACGGCGAAAAAGGCGGAAGAACCTGTTGCCAGTTCAAGGGACGGCATTGCCGGCTCCATTTGGCTGGATGCCCTCACCAGTGTGCTAAAGCGGGTACCGGTGTACAACGCGGTGATGAAGGAAATTGATCACAAGCTTCTTCCTGTACTGGACGGTCATATTGAAAACGCCGCGCCGGACAAGGTGTATTATTACCTGGTGCCGGATGACGGTTTGCGGGGCTTCCGCATCTGCCAGGGTGACCTGGTGCTTATCGTACCTGCCGCCAGCCCCATCGACGGGGCCATCATGCTGGTGGAGGTCAAGGGGAGAAGGATGCTGAGAAAAGTAAAAAGGCTGGAGAACTTCCAGCTTCTTTTGCAGAGCTATGATAGGGAGTACGCGGCTGAAACATATGCGATCAATGAAGTGACATGCCTGGGCCGCTGTGTGCGGGTGGAAATCAATCTATCCTGACAAGCTTTGCAACCCATGACAACAGTGCCATATCCGACCGTTTGAACGGACGGATATGGCGCTTTTCCAATGAACATAGAACAATGAATAATGAACTTACGAGTATGCTATTCCGTTTATATAGTCCAATAGTTATTAGTTTTGAGGGAACCTTATTAAGTAATAAAATTAAAAACAATGGACAGCCTATTTTTGATGCTATGAATGAAAAAGAAAGAACACTGGGAATGGGCATGAAACACAAATCAAGAAACAGAATTTTGATAAGCGGTATCCTTATCGCCACGGGATCGATAGCCATACTTGATAACATTTTTTCCCATTGGATTTTTAAATTGCACAGTGTATTGCCCGACGAGACCCAATCTAAATACGTGGAAGCAGTTTTATTTGTTGTTGGGCTAGCACTATTCGGAATAGGGTTATACAGGGAGATAAAAGATAGAAGAACTGAAGCTAAATGACATACGGAGTTGTATTTCTTCTTTTCCAAAAGGGCACGCATGAATGCTACATTGTTAACAAAGTATATTTATGTCGCAGTATCTGGCTATTATAGGCAAGGATGTAGTACGGGTTGTTTTCTATGATGTGATATTGATTGTCATGGATACCACAGATGGTTGGCAGAGTTTGAAATTGCATTGCTTTCTATAGTAGACTGGTGGAAATATTTTGAAATTGAAATTACGTTGCGGCATGTTTTTTTGCTTGCTTTTTCGCGCGTATCTCGGCCATAATCCATACCACCGCCGGGATAAGTATCTGGAACGGGATCGCATAGATCTGATAATATTTCAAGAATCCAAACATCTCCATAGCACTTTTGTAAACGATTGCGCACAACGCAACCACCAGCATGCTGGTCGGCATCAGTATTCGTTTATAATCCTTTATCGCAAACAGCTTAGAAAATCCTTTTGTCGCCACCGTCAGGCATAGCGTAATTTTTACGATCCCGGACAGCAGGAAATTCATGGTGATCGAACCCTCAATTCTGGACAAAAAATCGCCGATATGAAGAATTCTGGCTGTGGTATAGGAGGGAAAATAGGATGCGCTGATCATGGGTGTACCAAGAATCATGATGTTGCGTAATATGATCATCACTAAAATAAAACTGCTGATTAGTACAGCAAATCCATACACCTTATATGGACTGATTTCCTTTCTGACCGCGCCTGCGATGCACAGGAACAGTACCGATTCCGCATAAGGAAACGTCAATATCTGAAAAGCGCCTGATATTACTTTCTGCATTCCCTGTGCCAAGACCGGCTGCAAGTGGGTGAAATCAAGATCAGTTACTGACAATGTTATGGTCAAAAACACTGTCAGGGCAACGATTGGAAACATGATCATGGACCACTTGCCCAGTATATTTTCACCGCTGCCGGCCAAATACGCCGTTACCAGGATGAGCGCAAGCATCATGGGAAGCTGCGGCGTTTCCGGCATGGCCACAATCTGTAGGAATTCCGTGAAATTGCGCAGGACAAGGGAGCACAGGTGAAGGGCATACCATGTGATAAGGGCTATAAAGACTCTGCCGAAGATTTTGCCAAACAGAATTTCAAGCACATCAAACAGATCCGTTTCCGGGAACAAGCGCATGATCCTTGCGTACACAAGAAACAGCGGGACCATCATCGCAGTGGCAATTAAAAGGGATAGCCATGCATCCTGTCCTGCTTCGCTGCTCACGCCTAAAACCACGCTGCTTCCAAAGATAAACAGAACGATTGTGAAAATCGCCTGTGTTAACGTAATGGGCTCCTTTTGCATGGCATTTTCCTTTCCAAACCTCAACCGGGTTTATGCCGCGGTACGCTTTTGGGCTTGCTTTCTGGCGTGAATCTCAGCCGTGATCCATACCACCGCCGGGATAAACATCTGGAACGGGATCGCGTAAATCTGGTAGTACTTTATGAACCCGAACATTTCCATGGTGCTTTTGTATACAATGGCGCACAGCGCGACCACCAGCATGCTGCTGGGCATCAGCATCCGCTTGTAATCCTCAATCGCAAAAAGCTTGGAGATTCCTTTTGCAGCCACCGTCAAGCACAGCGTAATTTTTACGATCCCGGTCAGCAGGAAATTCATGGTGATTGAACCTTCGATTCTGGACAAAAAATCACCGACGTGAAGGATTCTGGATGTAGTATAGGAGGGAAAATAGGAGGCATTAATCACAGGTGTCCCAAGGATCATGATGTTGCGAAATGTGACCAGCAATAAAACAGAACTGCTGATTAATACAGCAAATCCATACACCTTATATGGGCTGATTTCTTTTCTGACCGCACCTGCGATGCACAGGAACAATACCGTTTCCGCAAAAGGAAACGTTAATATCTGATAAGCGCTTGATATTAGTTTCGGCAATCCCTTTGCCAGGACCGGCTGCAAGTGGGTGAAATCAAGATCATTTACTGCCAGAGCTATAGCAAAAAACACTGTCAGGACAACAATTGGAAACATAATGATGGACCACTTGCCCAGTATATTTTCACCACTGTTGGCCAAATACGTTGTTACCAGAATGAGCGCTAGCATCATGGGAAGCTGCGGTGTTTCAGGCATGGCTACAATTTGCAGGAATTCCGTGAAATTGCGCAGTACAAGGGAGCACAGGTGAAGAGCGTACCATGTGATAAGAGCGATAAAGACTCTGCCGAAGATTTTGCCAAACAGAATTTCAAATACATCAAACAAATCCGTTTCCGGGAACAGGCGAATAATCCTTGCGTAAACAAACAGTAGGGGAGCCGCCATCACTACGGCAAGCAAAAGAGCAAGCCATGCATCCTGTCCTGCTTCGCCGCTCGAGCCGACTACCACGCTGCTTCCAAAGATGAACAGAACGAGCGTGAATACTGCTTGGGTTAATGTTATAGGCTCTTTGCGCATGGCTCTATCCTTTCAGGACATTGGTCGTGGTGATTACTGACTCAAGTTGGGAAATAGAGCATCAATCAGTTCCATGATCGGCTTGGCGGGAGAAGGGATTGGAACATCAAAGGTATATAGGATCAGCACGCCAAAGCTTACAAGCATCAGCACGCAGTATAAAATCTTTTCCTTCGTGCCCATGCTTTTCCATTTAGGCAGAAAATCAACTGCGATGATGGCTAAAAAGAACACGGCAACAATGAGTGTGATCACTTGGCGTCCTCCTGCTCAGTGCTTTTGATATAAGCGGAGTTGGCGATGTTAACTTTGGCATTCACTGTAACCTCAAGCGTGGGAAAAAAATCATCCCAATAACTGGATACCGAAGACCACAGCTTGTTGTTTTTTTTGCGGATCAAATTTCCAAACCCGAAGATATCTGAGCCATATTCTGCCTGTACCTTTTTGATCACACTTTCCATTTCCCGCTTCAGCTTTGCACCGGCCGCCGCTTCCAAAGAAGTAATTTTTTCTTCATCAAGGGCGTCAATTTCATCTGCAATCTCGGCCAGATATACTCTTGCCTCCGTATCGACGGTTATTTTCAGTTTTCCTTCCTCAACGGAGAATGATTGTTTAGTTTTGTTTTCAGAGATTTCCAAAGAAACATCGTCCTTCTCTCCCTCTTTTGCCGGTAGCGTAAGGATGCCGCCTTCCACCTCGTTGATCACAAACAGGAAGTATTTCGTTTCCTCCGGTGTCAAGAATCCCAATAAGGATTCGCCTTTGAAAACAGCAACGCCGTTGACTTCATTCGCAGGCTCCTCGTCATTGGTGATTTTGTGAATAGCCGGCAGCGTCAGGGACAGCCCATCGGTTTTCATTGTATCGTAGACTTGATACAGCATGAGGCTGCTGGTGGAAGATGTTGAGGTATGATCATCCATAATGATACTTCCAATTTCATAAGAGACGATGGCATTATTGATTCCCTTCACGCTTAAAAGCTCTGCTGCCGTTTTCTCTTGGGAGACGACAATATACGTCGTTTCGCGCAGCTCCGCATCCCTTATATACCAGTCGATCAAATGCATGAGATGCCCGCTCTTGGCAAGCTCCTCACTAATGATAAGGATTAGATTGTTTCCGAAAAATAGCCGTTTTTCCAACCGTGTTTTTGCATTCCTTGCGGCGTCAAATATTGTTTTTCCTTTGGACTCGATCAGCTGCGATTTTGGACCGCTGGTTTTGACATCTCCGGATAAATCGACCGTTTCATATACCACTTTTAACTCGCCGCTTTCGGGGTCCATGTCCACCGCCATGCCGGAAACAATGGATAAATCGCTAAGACTTCTATAATTCCAGCAGCCACACAATATAAAAAGAAGCTCAAGGCACAGGACAGCCAATCCGACTTTTTTACGCATTGCCGTTCCCTCCCTTGTCATTCATGCGGACCAAATCCTGAGACATCTGCCTGGAACGATAGCGCATCTGCCACCAAGGCCCACGGAAGACCAGATCCTTTAAGCCTTGGTACTGGAAGCTTCCCCCCAGGGATATTTGGGGCACGCTAAAGGAAGTAAGGTTCAACATATGAATCATCATGACAGATGTCGAAAGCACAAACCCAAAGAAACCAAAGATGGAGGACAACAGCAGCACAAAAAAGCGCAAATAGATCACCGGTGCGTTGAGCTTTGGCACCAGCAGGTTGGTGATGCCGGTGATGCCTACTACAATGATCATAGGCGCAGCCACAAGCCTTGCTTCCACAGCCGCCTGCCCGATGACCAGGGCACCGACAATGCCCAGGGCTTGGCCTATGTTGGAGGGCATACGGATACCCGTTTCCCTCAAGATATCGAAAATCACCAGCATCACAAAAGCCTCTACGGCAGCCGGTAATGGTACGCTCTGCCGCTCCGCCGCAATGTTGATGAGCAGTGGAGTGGGCAGCATTTCTTGATGGAAGGCCACAATGGCGATATAGAAACCAGGCACGCCTACGGTCAAAAAGAAACCAATGATCCTAAGTATCCTTGAAAAGGAGGTATAGTAAAAGTTCAGGTAGTAATCTTCACTGCTTTGAAAGTTTTCAATGAAGAGATAGGGAACCGTTAATACCACTGGCGTTCCATCTACAAAAATTGCTATACGCCCTTCCAATAGTTTCCCTACTACCACATCAGGCCGCTCTGTATACCCTATTGAACGAAATAAAGACCATTTGTGATCTCTGATCAGTTCCGTTATGTAGTTTGTATCAAGAAGGGCGTCAACATCTATTTGTTTAAGCCGCCGAAGCACCTCGTCTACATTCTCTTTTCTGGCAATGCTGCCTATGTAGCTTACGCAAATGCTGGTCTTGGTCCTTTTGCCAAGCGTAAATATTTTCATTTTGAGATCATTGGTTCGTATCCTTCTGCGGATGAAGGAGAGGTTGCTCATAATGGATTCAGTAAACCCCTCCCTGGGTCCGCTTAAGACTCTCTCGGTATCCGGTTCAATAGTCGCCCGAGTCAGATAACCTTTTGTGTTAAAAATCACAGCCTCGGCGCAGCCTTCGGCAAATAAAGCGGTATCCCCATAGGTGATAGCCGTGATGATTTCCTGGAAATCACCGGTTGTATTCGCTTCATTGATTTGCACAACCTGCTTTACCAGCATTTCAATAAGGTTAAAGGTATTATCGGTAGCGGTTGAGTTCATCAGTGGCCGGATGAGATTTTCATTGATGAGAGCGGTGTCGACCACACCATCGCTAAATACAAGGCAGTACCGGAGGGCCTTGTTATGAGTGTTCTGAATCCACCTGACCCGCAGCGTATCTACATCCACAAACAATTCCTGGATGGCTGCAATGTTCTTATCCAGCGAATGAACAAGCTTTAAATGTTTGTTCTTGCTGTTGATTTCCGCTACCCTTTCGTCAACCGCTTTTTGTTTATCCCTGGTCTTCATTCCAAACATGCAAACCCCTTTCTTTGCGAAGCAACGTTGGTTGCATATGGCCCACCACTTGCTTTATCCGAATATATAAAGAAAGACCCTGCCTTCGCATCCCCTGACTTTAAACATGGGGTGATACGAAAGCAGCGGCTTCTAATGTTCTACCTTCCTGCGGCTCATGCGGAGCTTCTTGGCCGGAGGTGTGAGCAATATCGGTTCGCGGGTTTTTTCCTTCCCGTCGTCCTGCCTATGTGGTTCCTTAGAAAAGCGCTGATCTGTCATTTCCTGCCCCTCCATTTCATAGGTATCATGGCAGGAAATAGGGGCTTTTATGCGGGAGGAACCACCAGTATTTGCTTGCCGCGCCGCCTGGCATAGGTTACCGTGGAGGCGGTGCCGCCTTTGGTGACGCCGTCAAACCCGGCGATCACATAATCGCATCTGTCCACCATGAACCTATTGCGGCGGTGGAAGCAGGAGGGGGTATAGGCAGGCGCCAATATAACTACTTCATCAGCCATGCTTAATAAAAATTGATGCATTTGCTTGTCTTTTGCGTTCCAGAAAGATGCCTGATCCGCGTGGGGACATACGGCGATGAGCTTAAGTCCAAGTTCAGGCTTGGCTTCCCGAAGGCCCAGCACGATTTGGGCGGCCATTGTATCAATGCCCCGTGCCATGCCGCAGTAAAATACGCGGCAACCCGCTTCGATCATGTCTTCCGTAGCACGCCACAACTTCAAATAATAATCCATGCAATCCTGCCGTGTTTCCATGTGGCCCCAAGGCAAATGCTCCGGCCGGTGCCCGGTAAAGCAGCAGGATATATTGCTGTTTGTTTTGCCTTGATCATCCATGCGTTTTTTCCATGGCACGTATGTCCTGAATGATCTTGGCGGGGCTCTGCGCTGTGAACAGCGCCGTGCCCATCACCAGCGCCGTGGCGCCGCTGTCGATGAGCAGCTTGGCGTTGTTTGGGCTTACGCCGCCGTCCACCTCGATGATGCCGCCATAACCCATGGCCCGAAGCTCCCGTATCTTTTGCACCATGTCCGGCATGAAGGCTTGTCCGCCAAAGCCCGGTTCCACTGTCATGACCAGGACCATATCCAGCATGGGCAGATATTTTTCAAGATTTGCTACGGGGGTGGCCGGCTTTATGGATGCGCCCGCCAAAAGGCCAAGGCCATGAATCATATCCAGCAAAGACGATAGGGGATATTCAACTTCCTCATGCACGGTAAGGATTTGGGCCCCCGCCTTAAAAAAGGTTTCGATAAAATGTTCAGGATGCTTTACCATAAGGTGCACATCAAGGGGCAGTGTGACTTCTTTTTTCAGTGCCTTGACCAGCGCCGGGCCGTAGGACAGGTTGGGTACAAAGTTTCCATCCATGATATCTACGTGCAGCCAGTCGCACCCGGCATCTATCATGCGGCGCACATCCTCGCCCATGCGCAGCACGTTAGCCGCCAATACCGATGGAGCGATCTTAATCATACCGTTCCCTCCACAACTGCTTCCATTCACAAAGAAGCGCGTGATACCTTGTGATCCGCTCACGATTAAGTTCTCCCCGGTTCACCGCAGCCAGCACATGACACCCGGGCTCGGTGTGGTGATAGCAGGGGGAGAACTTGCATTGATCCAGATAAGGAATAAACTCCGGGTAATAATCCTGCAATAGCACAGGGTCCATGGGCTCCGCCATTTCCCAAAGGCTGAAACCCGGCGTATCCAGAACCTCAAGGCCGTCCTTTGAAAGCAGCTCCGCATGGCGGGTGGTGTGGCGGCCCCGCTCGATCTTTTGACTGATTTCGCCGGTCTTGAGTGACAGTCCGAACAGCGTGTTGAGCAGCGTGCTTTTGCCCACACCGGATTGACCGGCAAGGCAGCAGAGCTTTCCGCACATCTTTTCCCGGAGCCTGTTCAAACTGTCGGCCTGAAGCGCGCTTACGGATAAGAAGGAGATATCTGCTTTCTCATATTCCTTGGCCAGCTGCTCCGGAAGCAGGGGGTCCAACTCCCGCTTATTCAGCACCAGCAGCACGTCCATATGCTGCTGCCGGGCGCCTACCAGCAGCCGGTCCACCAGCAAAAGATCAGGTGCCGGCGCAGGGGCCACCACCACGATCAAAAGCTGCACATTGGCCGCCGGGGGCCGGAGGCTTACGGAGACACGGGGCAGGATTTCCTCCACCCAGCCATGCTCGTCGCCTGTGCCGGGGGTGAACACCACATTGTCGCCTACCAGGGGCGTCAGCTTCATGCGGCGGAACTTGCCCTTGGCCCTTAATACGTATTCTGTTCCGCAAGCATCCCTAACGGTATACAGCCCGCCCAGGCCCAGCACGATCCTGCCCTCCATGAAAGATGATCAGCCTCCTAATTAAGCGTTACGGTATCTTCATACGCAAAGACATCATCAAAATACACCTTGTAGGTCATGACGCCCGGCATGTCACTGTACAGCTCGATCTGCGGATTGGGATCGCTGTCCGCCGCATGGACGGCGGCGTATTTTTCAGCCTCCACGCCGTTTAAATCCACCAGCGTTACCCTTATATGGACACCGGTTGTGGTTTCGGGCATGGTAATCGTCACGGTCGCTTTGTGGCGCCTGCTTTCCGATTCCGCAACAGTGAAGCTTACTAAAGTGCCCTGTATCACCTGCGTGCCGCCGATGGGCTGCTGGCTGATGATTTTTCCATCCAGGGCATTGTCGGATACTTCCTTCGACTGCATCTCTCCCTGCACCAAATCGTTTTGCGTTAGCGTTGCCTGTGCGTCTTCCGGCGTAAGGTTGCTCAAATCCGGAACGATGGCGCTGCCGCCGGATATCACCACCTGCACCGTATCTCCGGCATTGTAAGGCTCGTTGGCCTCCGGCGTTTGGGAAAGGATGGTATTCACAGGTTCGGTGGAAATCACCTTTTCAGCCACCACCATGGCGATGCCAAGGTTTTGCAGATTCAGCACAGCGTCGCCGTATAACATGCCCGTGACTTTTGGCATCAGCCGCACGTTGGGGTCGGGTCCTTTGGATATGTGCAGCACTATCGTTTCGCCCTTGCGCATTTCCGTATCGTATTCCGGCGTCTGCAATATGACCACTCCGGCCGGTATGGCGGCATGGTGAATGTACAGCACTTCTGTCTTCAGGCCCGCATGCTCGCTTAAGCGGATGGCCGTTTGCTCGTCCTGCCCGATCAGGTCGGGGGCGGTGGTTCCGGTGCTTAGCCTGTCGTAAATTTCCCTCCCGCCCAGGTACAAGCCGAAAAAGACCATGCCGGCCATGAGGATGGTGAGGATCCAACGCAACGTTTTGCGGACACGCAGCCGCATTTTTGCCTGCTGCGAAAGCGCGTTTCGCCTGCGGGCCGTATCGCTGCGGATGGCTTTAACAGGGCCTGTGCCCTGGCCGTTCAGCGGCGGAATAGGCTGGCTGTCGCTTTTTTGATCCGAAAGATCCACTTTGCCCTCCAGCGCCTTTTTCAGGTCTGTAGCCATTTCCAGCGCGCTCTGATAGCGGTATCGCGGTTCCTTTTCCATGGCTACCGACACCACATGTGCTACGGCGGCAGGCACATCGGGGCTAAGTTCCGAGATTGGCCTTGGCGCGTTGTGCAAATGCTGCATGGCTACGGCCACGGGGCTATCGCCATCAAAGGGCACCTGCCCCGTGAGCATTTCATACATGACCACGCCTACGCTGTAGATGTCGCTGGTTTCGGCCACGTTTTCACCTGCCGCCTGCTCCGGCGAGAAGTAATGCACGGAACCCATCACGCTGTCGCCCTTGGTGAGGGTGGAACTGTTGGCCATGCGGGCGATGCCAAAATCCGCCACCTTGATGTGGCCTTCCGACTGCACCAGTATGTTTTGGGGTTTGATATCCCTATGGATGATACCGTTCCGGTGGGTGTGCTGCAATGCGGACAGGATGCGGATGGCGATTTGCACCGCGGTGGTATAGGGGAGTTTGCCTTTTTGACGGATGACTTCCTTGAGGGTCTTGCCCTGGACGTACTCCATGACAAGATATCGGCTGTCCCCGTCCATCCCCACATCCAGAAGATTTACAATATTATGATGGGATACCTTGCTGGCCGCCTCGGCCTCCCGCTGAAAGCGGTTCAAAAATTCTTCATCCTGACTAAACTCGGGCCGGAGCACCTTGATGGCCACGCTATGGCCTGTACGGTTATCGATGGCCCGGTAGACGATGGCCATGCCGCCCTTTCCAATGGTGTCCAGTATTTGATACCGCTGGGCAATCATGCGTCCTGTCATTGCGCCACCTCCGTTACCTTCAGCAGCACAAGAGAAATATTATCACGCCCGCCATTGTCCAGCGCCAGTTTCAAAAGATGCTCCGCCGCCTCGTCCAAAGGAAGCGTCTTCAGCACGTTTTCAATCTCCGATTCCTCTACCATGGTAAACAGCCCGTCGGAGCAGATAAGCCAGATGTCGCCGGGCTTTTTTTCCTGGCGGATCACATCCACCTCAATGCCCGAGGAGGTGCCCACGGCCCTTGTAATCACATTGCGGTAGGGATGCTTTTTGGCCTTTTCCTTGGTGAGTATGCCCTGGCGCATCATCTCCGCCACCACGGAATGGTCCTGGGTGACCTGGGTGAATACGCCATTCCGCAATAAATAGGCCCGGCTGTCGCCGACATGGCCGATAAAAACTGCATCATTGCCTTCCCACAGCACCGTGATCGTGGTTCCCATACCGGAAAGGGCCGCATCCTGGGATTGCTGTTCATACAGCCTGCGGTTGGCCGCCTGGATGCCTGTTTCCAGCCTTTTTTCATTGGGCTCAAGGCCGGAAAGCATGTCACCGATCACCTCTGCTGCACTGTTGCTGGCCACCTCGCCGCCGTTATGGCCCCCCATGCCGTCGGCAACGCCGTACAGCCTGCCATAAAGCAGCAGCGTATCCTGATTGTTGGGGCGCACCCATCCGGCGTGGGTCCTGGATGCCACAATCATGGTATCCCTCCTTGGTATTGCATAACATTTATCCTAAATTCAGCGTTTTCCTGCGCAGCTGGCCACAAGCCCCCTGAATATCATCGCCCATTTCCCGCCGCCTGGTGGCGGATATGTGCTTGCGGTCAAGTGTTTGCAAAAAAGCTTCGATCTTCTTTTCCGAAACACCTTTCAAATCCCGCTCCGCCACGGTATTTAAAGGAATCACATTCACATGGCATTGCATGCCGCGAAGCCTTGAGGCCAGTTCCTCCGCGTGGGCGGGCTCAGCGTTGACTTTGTCGATGAGCGCGTATTCGAAGATCACCCGGCGGCCCGTTTTTTCGATGTAGTAACGGCAGGCGGAAAGCAATACATCCATAGGGTATGCTTTGGCAACGGGCATGGTTTGCCGGCGGATTTCATCATTGGGTGCGTGCAGCGAAACGGATAGCGTAACCGGGAGGCCTTCCTCCGCCAGATCGCGGATCTTGTCCGCCAGGCCGCAGGTGCTTAGGGAGACGCTGCGAAGGCTGATGTTCAGGCCCTTTTCATGGTTGACCAACCGGAAAAAACACATCACGTTGTCATAGTTGTCCAGCGGTTCTCCGCTGCCCATCAACACGATGTTGTGCACCCGGCTTTCACCGTTCAAGTGACGGTTGGCGCATTGGATCTGCCCCAGCATTTCCGCCGTGGTAAGGCTTCTTACACATCCGCCCAGGGTGCTTGCGCAAAAGGCGCAGCCCATGCGGCAGCCCACCTGGGTGGAAATGCAAAGGGTGTGGCCGTGATGATAACTCATCAGCACGCCTTCCACACAGTTGCCATCGGTCAAACCAAACAGGAATTTCACCGTGCCATCCAGCCGTGACACATGGGTTTGCAAAATGGAAACCGGCTGGGCGACGGTGTTCTCGCAAAGCCAATCCCGGAGGGCTTTGGGCACGTTGGACATATCGCCGTACTCCGAGCCCCGGTGAAGCCAGGTGAACACCTGCTCCGCCCGGAAGGCAGGCTGCCCACGCTCCTTGAAAAAGGCCGCAAGCTCCTCCGGCAAGTAGCCCAGCAATTGGGGTTTATCCACGTATGTTTCCTTTCTTTTGAAGCCGTGCGATATAGAAGCCCTCCAGCCCGTTTAGGTGGGCGAAAAGCTGCAAGCCCATATCTCCATAAAGCTGACGGAATTTTTCCGGGATAGTATCCGGCAGCGGAGCCAATACAAATTCCGGATGGTTTTTTAGGAAGGATGCAATTTGCCCGCTGTTTTCCTCCGGCAATATGGAGCAGGTGACATATACCAGAATACCGCCTTTTTTGACGTATGCACTTAAGGTGTCCAGCAGCCTTCTTTGCGTTTGTACAAGCGCGGCTACCGCTTGGGGTGTTTGCCTGTATTTGACGTCCGGCTTTTCCAGCATGACGCCAAGGCCGGAGCAGGGCGCATCCAGCAGCACGGCATCAAATGTGTCGGCAAGCTCTTCCCGGTATAGGGCGGCATCCCGCACCATGGGGCGCAGGTTTTCCAGGTGCAGCCGCTTGGCCACCGCCTGTATGAGTGCCACGCGGTGCTCGTGAATATCCCAGGCATGCACCCGGCCGGTGCCGTCCATGATTTCAGCCATCAAGGCGGCTTTGCCGCCCGGCGCGGCACAGGCATCCAGTACCTGCATGCCGCGCTTAACCCCCACGGCCTCCGCCGCCAGCATGCTGCTTTCCCCCTGAATGGAGAACAGACCCTTGCGGTAATCGGCGTCGGCACCGATATCTACCGCACCGCCGATGCGAAAGGCGTGGGGGACTTGCCCCTTCTCCGCCTTCCAGACCTTGCGGGCAAGAAGCTGCTCAAAGGCTTCGTCGGTGAGCGCCATGCGGTTTGGGCGCACGGGGGTAAAGTGCTGCTGCGTGCGGTGGGAGCAGATGCTTTCCGCCATTTCCACGCCATAAGCCTGCATGAGCCGCTCCACAAGCCATTCCGGCACAGAATGCAACGTGGAGATATACCGCGCTTCATTGTCTTCCCGCCTGGGCCAGGAGATTTCCTCCTTCTGGCGGGAAAGGTTGCGCAATACGCCGTTGACAAAGCCGGTTAGCGGCTCCATCCCGGCTTCCTTACACAGCTTGACGCCTTCGTTCACCGCGGCGCTGTCGGGCACCTTGTCAAGAAACAGAATCTGATACGCGCTCAGGCGAAGGATGTCCCGGATGAGGGGATCCACGTCTGTTTTGGTCAGCAGGCTGTCCAGCGCATAGTCGATGCGGATGCGGTTTTCCAGCGTGCCGTATACGATATTGGCGGCCAGACGCTTGTCGATGGCGGCCAGATGGCTTTCCTTCAGCCGCTTGTCCAGCGCCAGGGAGGCATAGGCATCATCCCGGTGCACATCCTGCAAAACGTTAAGGGCCAACTGCCGCGCACCCAGGGACATGGTTACGGGAATCGGGGGCGTATCCCCGGAAGGTCGGAAACGTTTGGGAGCATTTGCTTTATCCGGACCTTTGTGTGTACGAAGAGGTGGCTTGCCAAAGGCAGGCTTTGATCCGGTGGAGCGGCCATAGGGCCGCTTGTCTCCGGCAGGTTTTGCTCCGGAAGGACGGGCATAGGCGGGTTTGTCGCCAGCGGGCCTTGCTCCGGAAGGACGGGCATAGGCAGGTTTATCTCCGGTAGGCCTAGCTCCGGTAGGGCGCGCGTATGCAGGTTTATCTCCAGCAGATTTTGCCCCGGCAGGACGTGCGTATGCAGGTTTATCTCCAGCGGGTCTTGCCCCGGCAGGCCTTGCCCCGGCAGGGCGTGCGTATGCAGGTTTATCTCCAGCGGGTCTTGCCCCGGCAGGTCTTGCTCCGGCGGGACGGGCATAAGCAGGTTTATCTCCGGCAGGCCTAGCTCCGGCGGGACGGCCATAGGCAGGTTTGTCGCCAGCGGGTCTTGCCCCGGCAGGTCTTGCTCCGGCGGGACGGGCATAAGCAGGTTTATCTCCGGCAGGCCTAGCCCCAGCGGGACGGCCATAGACGGGCTTGTCCCCGGCGGGCCTTGATCCCGCGGAGCGCGCATAGGTAGGTTTATCTCCACGGGGCCGTGCCGGGCCTTTTTTCGGGGACAGAGGTTTTTTTGTATCGCTCATTCCTTATTCTCCTGCCATATTGTTCCTGGGGTAAGGGGGTGGCCCCGCAAATAATCCTTGGCGTCCATCTGTTTTCCGCCGGGGGCCTGAAGGCGCAGGATGTGCACCGCGCTATCCCCGGCCGCCACAACAAGACCTTGTTTCCCGTCGGCCGCAAGCACCTGCCCGGGGATGCCGCAAATGCCTTCCACCGCCAGGACCTTTATCACCTTTAATATTCCTTCCGGGAAGGGCGTATATGTGCCGGGCCAGGGGTCCAGCCCCCGCACCTGATTTATAATCTCCCGGGCGCTTTTTTGCCAGTCGATCAGCCCCATTTCCTTTTTGAGCATGGGTTCATATGTATGGGCCTCATGATCCTGCGGAATGCGGGGGCAGCGGCCTTGTTTCAGAAGGGCCAGTGTTTCTAATAAAGTTTGCGCACCCAAAGAGGAAAGGCGGATGCTCAGCTCGCCCGCTGTTTCCCCGGGCAAGATGTCTATTTCCCGCTGAAGCAGCATGTCTCCCGTATCGATGCCCTTGTCGGTCATCATGGTGGTGATGCCGGTCTTGTTTTCTCCCATGAGAATGCACCAGTTGATGGGAGCGCTGCCCCGGTGCCGGGGGAGGAGGGAGGCATGGACGTTCACCGTGCCCAGCCTGGGAATATCCAGAATCTCCTGGGACAGAATCTGCCCGAAGGCGGCGGTGACACAAAGGTCCGGCGCAAGGCTTTTCAGATCCTCCACGCCATCCTTGCGGATGCGGCTGGGCTGAAACACGGGAATGTTATGGCGGAGAGCACACTCCTTCACGGGGCTGTGCGTCAGCTTGTTGCCGCGCCCCTTAGGTTTGTCAGGCTGGGTGAAAACGCCGGCAATGTCATAGCCTGCGCCGATCAGCCCCTGCAGCGAGGGCACGGCGAAGTCGGGGGTGCCCATGAATACAACGCGCATCCCGTCACTCCTTAAGTGCCTTCTGGGCATCTTCATCTTCGGGCTCTTCATCAGGGAAAATTTCCCGCTCCATGAGATCCAAATACAGGACGCCGTTCAAATGGTCGATCTCATGGCAAAATGCCCGCGCCAGCAAGCCTTCGCCTGTCTTTTCAAAAAACTTGCCGTGCCTGTCCTGGGCACGGACGGTGACTTTGTTGGGGCGGCAGACAAGGCCCTGCCGGCCGGGAATGCTCAGACATCCTTCCGGCCCGCATTGCTCGCCTTCTCTTTCGATGATCTCGGGGTTCACCAGTTCTACGAGGCCGTCTCCGTCATCCACCACCACCACGCGGCGCAAAATGCCCACCTGGGGCGCGGCAAGGCCCGCCCCTTCCGCCTTGTACATAGTGTCGGCCATATCCTTAAGCAGCAGCCAAAGCCGAAGATCGAACTTGGCAACAGGCTTTGCTACTTTGCGCAGCGCCTCGTCACCAATCTTGATAATATTGCGGATACCCATTGTATCGTCCTTTCCGGTCCCTACATCATGGATGAGGGATTCCATTCAAAATATATCTGGCACGTAGGCTCAGTTTCCGCCTGTGCCAGTTCGCTTAAAAATCCGGCCAGGGAACGGCTGTCCGGGTGTTCAAACAGCTTGATGAGCACATGATAGCGGGTTTTGCCCCGGATCATTTTCACAGGGGCCTCATCCATGCGCATCAAAAGCACGCGCTTTTGGTAAGTAGGATGATCCTTCAAATAGGCCTCACATTCTTCGTAAAGATGCTGGCAGATTCTTTGGGCTTCCTTTCCTTGCCCGCTTTCCACCAGAAGCCTGCACAGCACGGTGAATGGGGGATATAGACCCGTGCGCCGCCTTTGGAATTCCATTTGGTAAAAGGTTCGGTAATCCTGGTCGGCGGCGGCCCGGATAACAGGATGCTCGGGCTTGTAAGTTTGAACCACCACTTCGCCCGGTTCCTGGGCGCGTCCAGCCCGGCCAGCCACCTGGGTTAAAAGCTGGAAGGTGCGCTCCGGGCTGCGGTAGTCCGGCAGGTTCAGCGTCATATCCGCCGCTACCACCCCCACCAGCGTCACGTTTGGAAAATCCAGCCCCTTGGCAATCATCTGCGTGCCGACCAGAATGCGGTAATCCCCGGCGCGAAAGCTGGAAAGCATTCTGTGGTGGGCATCCTTTCCGCCGGTGGTGTCGATGTCCATGCGTAGTACTTTTATGTCCGGCAGCAGCTTTTGGACTTCATCCTCCACCTTTTGGGTACCCAGGCCGAAATAGCGGATATACTTGCTGCCGCACTGAGGGCACACATTAGGGGGTGGGGCTTCCAAGCCGCAATAGTGGCAGTGCATGCGCCCGTCGCCGCCTGTCTGATGGTATGTCATGGCGATGTCGCACTGGCCGCATTTGACCACATAGCCGCAGCTTCGGCATGAAACGAAGGATTGGTAGCCACGCCGGTTCAAAAACAGCATGGCCTGATTGCCGCGATCCATACATTCACGCAGCTTTTGCGTTAAGAGCGTGCTGAAAATGGAACGGTTGCCCGCCTCCAGCTCCTTGCGCATATCCACCACGTGCACTTCGGGCAGGGGCCTATCCATCACACGGCTGGGCATTTCCAGCAGCGTATAATCGCCCCGCATGGCTTTGGCAAACGATAATATGCTGGGGGTGGCGCTGCTTAACAGCAGAACGCCGCCTTCCCTTAGGCAGCGGCTTTGTGCCACCTCCCGGGCATCATACCTCGGATGGTGCTCACTTAGGTAGCTTTGCTCGTGCTCCTCATCCACTACGATGAGCCCAAGCTTGTTTACCGGGGCGAATACCGCAGAGCGCGCTCCCACTACGACATTGGCCTGGTTTTGACGTATGCGCCGCCACTCATCGAACCGCTCGCCCTGGGTAAGCCTGGAATGGAGCACCGCCGCCACGGGGCCGAAGCGGTCGCGGAACCACTGCACCATTTGGGGTGTCAGTGCGATCTCCGGCACCAAAACGATGGCGCCTCGGCCCATTGCCAGCGCTTTCCGGACCAGGCGGATGTATACCTCCGTCTTGCCCGACCCCGTTACGCCATGGAGCAAAAATGCTCCGGCGCCCTTTTGAAGGGCGGGCTCCACTTCATCCAGCGCTTCCTGCTGGGCGGCCATCAGAGGCGGATCGGCAACTTCCCTTACAACCATATCTTCGTAGGGGGAGCGGAACACTTCCTCCTGCGAGAGGGTTACAAGCCCCATGGATTCAAGCTTTTTTAGCGCTTCCATCGGGTCTTTGACCAATAGCGAAAGTTCCTTGACGGGGTGGGATTTGCCATCCTTCAAAAGCGTCAGCAGCAGCGCCCGGCGGGGGGAACGCTTTTGCGCAAATGCTGCCGCCTCCACATCTTCCTTGGGGATATTGAGCCTGGCCATCGGCTCCGTCTTTTCCTTGACCCTACCGCCCCGCATGGCGGCGGGGAGCATTAGCCGCAGCGTTTCTGCCAAAGGACAGTGGGAATTATCCGCCATCTCCCGGCCCAGATCGATCAAAGCGGGCAGCACTGCCGGATAATCCTCCAGCGGGCGTAAAATGGCTTTGATCTTTTCCTTTGGATAGTCGGTATCATCAGACAGGGATAGGATCAGGCCTTCCACTTTCCTTACACCGAAAGGAACAAGAACGCGTGTCCCCTGGGCAAGATGCAAGTTTTCCGGCACCCGGTAGGTATAGACATGGGCCACGTTTTCGTGCACGATGTCCACGATCACCTGGGCAAACATGCCTTCGCCTCCCGTGTATAAAATGCCAACTTTTATTATACCGTCAACCCGAAGAATACACAAGCATGGTTTTTTTGCTTTTATTTTGGTCAAAATCTGCGTCGTTGACTTTCCTGCCTAACATCCTTATAATGGATGAACCGTACAAGGAGGACATTATGGCCGAACATAACAAGCTGACATTTTTCGCCACCGCCGCTTTCGGGCTGGAGGGCGTGGTGGCGGATGAATTGCGTGCGTTGGGCATTTTAAGCGCCAAGGCGGAACTGGGCGGAGCACGGTTTGAATCGTCGCCCGGGGAGGCGTATGAAGCATGCCTGTGGCTGCGCTGCGCCGACCGGGTGCTGCTTGTTTTGAATGAAGCGAAGGTACTCACGTTTGAGGAGCTTTTCCAGGCGGTGAAAGCTATTCCCTGGGAAGATTACCTGCCCAAGGACGGTGCCTTTCCCGTTTCCGGCAAGTGTGCCAGGAGCCAATTGATGAGCGTGCGCGACTGCCAGGCCATCACCAAAAAGGCCATCGTGGAACGGCTGAAGGAGCATTACAGGACAACTTGGTTTTCAGAAACGGGAGCGGGGTATCCCATTGATGTCAGCCTCCATGGCGATGTGGCGAGGCTGACCTTGGACATAAGCGGCACGGCACTAAACCGCCGGGGCTACCGCACATGGAACGGGGAAGCGCCTCTTCGGGAAACGCTGGCGGCGGCCATCGTACGGTTGTCACCCTGGAAACCGGGAATGGCGCTGCATGACCCATGCTGCGGCACAGGCACGATCTTGATCGAGGCGGCCATGATGCAAGCTGGCCGTGCGCCGGGACTGAGCCGGGAATTCGCCTGCGACAAGTGGCCGCTTTTCCCGGCGGGGGAAAGAGCGGAGTTGCGGGAAAAAGCACGTACGGCTTATGATCCCGGCAGGATCGAAGGGATATCCGGCAGCGAAATTGATCCTAATGCCTTGGAATTGTGCAAGAAGCACATCGCTCAGGCGGGAATGGAAGGCCACATCCGGGTGTTTGAAAGGGACCTTCGACAGCTAAAGTTGCAGGAGAAAAACGGAGTGTTTCTGGCCAATCCGCCTTACGGGGAACGGCTGGGAGACAAAAAGTCTGCCGAAAGCTTGTATGGACAGATGAACAGCCTTCTAAACAGGCATGAGGGCTGGCGCATGGGCGTATTGAGCAGCCATCCCGGCTTTGAGCGCCATTTTGGCCGCCGGGCACAAAAAAAGCGCCGGCTGTACAATGGCCGGCTGGAATGCGAGTTTCTCATTTACTGAGAGGTTACATTTCTATCGTTTCTTCTTCCGTGAAATCCGGCTCCACAGGGGGAAGGGCCTGGCAGGCCATTAAAATGGCGTCCTCCCCGTTGTCTTCATAATACCGCCTGCGGCAGCCCACCTGCATAAAGCCCAGGCTTCGATAAAGGTTCTGGGCGGTAAAGTTGGAGCGGCGCACCTCCAGCGTGACAAACGACGCGCCCAGATTCGTGGCGTACTGTATCAGGCTTTGCGTGATCAGCCGCCCGTACCCCTTGCCACGCTTGTCGCGGCGCACGGCGATGTTGGTGATGTGGCACTCGTCCAACACCATCCAGGCCCCGGCGTAAGCGATGATCTCGCCATTTGATTCCGCCACCAGATACCTGGCGCACTTGTTTTCCGTCAGCTCATCCTCAAAGGCACCCCTGCTCCAGGGGGAAGAAAAAGCATCCGCTTCAATGCGGTGCACATCGTCGATATCATGCAGCGTCATTCTCCGCACGAGAGCACCCTTAGGCTCCATGTGTTTCCTCCCTGGCTTTGCGCTGGCGCTCCGCCTGGGGCGCGCGCAGATAGTATGGCATGAGCGCCAAATAATCTTTCGCCTGGTCTTTATAGTGAGCGGCTAGCAGCGCTACACTGAGCGGCCGCAGGAACCTAAAATGGGCCGGGGCAAAAAGGGCCTTGCTTTGAAGGGCGGCTTCTATCATTTCCCGGTGGACTAAAGCGCCATCCCCGACAAATAAAAAGGGACCGGACAAGCGCAGCAGCTGTTTGAAGTATTCCGGCAGCTTCAGCGCCTCGTCCTTTAGCAGCCGCTGCGGTGGCATGCCGGCTTTGAAGGCCGCGCCGTAGACTTGGCCTGCCCTGGCATCCTGTATGGGGCAAACGACGCCGTCAAAGAAGGGAATACCGGCCGCCAGCGATTCCAATGCGTTGATGCCGATGCAGGGTTTATTCGCCCCGTGGGCCATGCCCTTTACCGTGCTCACGCCGATGCGCACGCCGGTGAAGGAGCCGGGACCCACGGTCACCGCAAACAGATCGATATCCTGGATAGCAAGCCCCGTATGTGTAAAGCCTTCCTCCACTATGGGCAGCAAGCTTACGGAATGGGTAAAGCGGTTAACGGCCATGGCTTCATAGGCAGCCTCGCCATTTTTCAAAATGGCGGCCCCACAAACAGGGCCGGAGGTATCCAGCGCCAAAATGTTCATACCTTGATATCCTTCCCAAGAGACACGTTTGCATAGCCTCCCATGGGTGTGATTTCGATGACCCGCTCGTTTTCCCCTGCGCCATAGGCGATGGAAATCTGCAAATGCGCTTTGGGAAGTATGTGCACAGCGCGGTCCGGCCATTCCACCACCGAAACGCCATCGCCCGCAAGATATTCTTCCGTGCCTATTTCATACAGCTCTTCCGGGTCAACAATCCTGTACCAGTCAAAGTGATACAGGGGAAGCCTGCCCGTATCGTAGGCCTGTAAAATGGTGAAGGTGGGGCTTGCAACAGGGCCTTCCAATTGAAGCCCCCGGGCGATGCCACGGGTCAGCTCACTCTTGCCCGCGCCCATATCTCCCCGAAGTGCCAAAACGTCCCCCGGGCGCAGGAGCCTTCCCAGCTCCTCGCCCAGGGAACGTGTTTCTTGAGGGGAGTGTGTCACGTACCGCAAAGGATCACTCCTTGGGATTAGATTAGGTTCTGGCACCGCGCCCGTGAAGCAGGGGAGACAGGTGCTTATACAAAAGGAAGGTCACGAGGCTTAGCGCTACACCCTTGAGGAGGTTGAAGGGGGCGGTAATCAGAATCAGAACCTTTTCCAGGCTGTCAACATAGGGAATTATATCCGTAAATGTTTTGATAATGGCTTCCATTGGGAAGTGCATCACCGCCACATAGAATGGGATCAACAAAACTGCATTGGCCAAAACACCGCATATGATCAGGCTCACAGTGCCCACTGCCATGCCGATGAGGGCACTCTTACGGTTTTTGTTCCTGCGGTAGATGAGCACCGCAGGAAGCATGATTGCTGCGCCCAGCAAGAAGTCGGCAATTTCACCCACGCCACCGGAAGTGGTGGTAATAAGACCGGTCAGGCTTTTGATACCAAGTATGATCAGCCCGGAAAGAGGACCCATAGAAAATCCACCAAGAAGAACCGGGAGGTTGCTCAGATCCAGCTTATAGAAGCCGATGATCGGAATGGCGAAAGAGGGAAGGAAAAGGACTGCGGAAATGGCTGCCAGCAGGGCGATACGGGTCATTCTTTGCGGGGTGAAGTACGCTTTGGGTTTCATCGCAATGCCTCCTTAAATATGCACGCCCCTGAAGCTGAAAGCTGTTCAGGGGCAAAAACATACTTTGCAAAGTTCTTCTACCATCCAGACTTTACTGTCGGCCCTGGAATTTCACCAGATCGGCCACGCACTGACTGTGCGCGGTTCGCGGGCTGTACCGCCGGTAGGGAATTTCACCCTGCCCCGAAGAAGCTTCAAGTGCTATGCGATTGTGGATTACGCAGGTATGATAGCACGGAGGATTTTATTTGTCAACGGGTTAGGGCATAATGTTTGGGCTTGCGCATGAATGATCGAAAAAAAAGAATAGACGGCTTCATACACTTTCTGTTTTGGCTATCGAATCCCAAACAGCAGCTGCAACCAATCCTGTCGGCTGTGGAGAATACGGCCAATCCGTACCTCGCCATCCACCACCCGATAGAAGATGAGATATGGCGATACTACCAGATATCGGTAGCCGGCCGTAATCATCACCGGTTCATCTGTTCGGATTGCGGCACCGATATAGGGCGATTCGGCCAGCCCTTCAATGCCTTTCGCGAATTCGGAAAGCATCTTCCGCGCGGCGTCTTGATTTTCCAGGACGATGTAGTCAAAGATCGCATCCATATCGTCCACAGCCTGCTGGGTGTAGCGTATCCTGCATTTACTCATGCCGGATGCGCTCCGCAAGCCGCTTCATCACATCTTCATGGTCGATAAGCTTCCCCTCAGCCATCTGCTGATCGGCGATTGCGAGCTTCATTTGCAGACGATACCAGGCCTCACGGCGGCAAAATGCTTCGTGGCTCATCACCACCAGATCATTCTCACCGTTATTTGTGATAAGAATCGGATCGTCCGTCTGGTGGCATAGTTCTGAAAATTTTTTATAGTCCGCACGGATCGCCGTAGACGGTTTTACTGTCAACACACCTGGAATCCTGGATTCGCTCATTATGCCATCCTCCTGATATTATTCTATTCGAATTCTACCATATCCGGCATTAAAAATCAAGCGAATCAGGGAATCGTACAGGCTCATCCATGGTGGATTTCCCGTGCTCTTTCTTTCTCGTTCAGTTCATTCCAATCCTTCAATCCTCGCTGCGCCTTCCGGGCGGATATCCAGTTGGTGGCAGCAATGGGTGCCGAACACAGCCTCCATGGATTCGGTGAAGGAAGATACCTGATCAATGGGAACGAAGTTCAGCGTAGTGCCCGCAAAACCGCCGCCATGCACACGCCAGGCGCCGCTTGTGCCTAATTGGCTTTCCGCCAGGGCCAAAGCCAGGGAAAGCTGCTGCTCATTGGGCCTGGCATACACGTTTTGCAGGTACATGAAGCTGGAGCGCCCGGAGGCGATGACATCCCGGAAAAATGATTGCAAGTCGTCCCGATGGAGGGCATCCGTCTGATCTGCTACACGCTTGTTCTCCTGGAAGAAATGCATGGCACGGAGCACCGCCCGGCCGGACGTCTTTTTAAGTACGGAGGCAAGCTCCTGGAAAAGCTGCTCCGGCCGTACCCTGCGCAGCACATCTTCTCCAAAGCAGGCGGCCACTTGTTTCATTTCCTGAGGGATGGTGGCATAATCCGCCGTCAGGTCGTCATGGCTGCCACCGGTGCTGACCACCACCAGGACGTATCCTTTGGCGGCAAAGTCATAGGTGAGGGGCTTGATATCCGGCTCGTCCTTTTTGAAATCAATGGAGACCAACCCGCCCACAGAACTGGCCATCTGATCCATCAGGCCACTGGGCTTGCCGAAATAATGGTTTTCAGCATATTGGGCAATTTTTGCCCGCTCGGGAGCGGGAATTTGGAAATTGCCGTACAGGCTGTCAAAAATGGCGCACAGCAGCACCTCGAAGGCGGCTGAGGAGCTTAAGCCGCTGCCGGAAAGCACGTTGGAGGTGACCGCCGCGTCAAACCCGCCGATGGGATAGTTAAGTTCCTTCATCCGTGCCGCCACACCCCGTATAAGGGCTGCGGTCTTGCCCACTTCGGCGGGAACGGGTTGAAGCTCGGTCAGGGAAATTTCTACCGCTGGATAGCCTTCGCTGCACAGGCGAACCGTCAGATCATCCCGGCGGGAAACGGCCGCTACCGTATCCAGATTGACGGCGGCTGCCAGCACCTTACCCCGGTTGTGGTCGGTATGGTTTCCTGAAAGCTCCGTGCGGCCCGGTGCGCTGATCAACTGCACCTCGCCGGAAACGCCAAACAATTCCTCATGCCTTTTTAAAAGCCTTGTATATCTGGCTGTTTGGGCTACCAGCATCCCGTCCCGGCGGCCATATAGATGGATCAGCCTCGACATCACCCAGGGTGTTTTCAAGGCACGGATCATATTTGCATACTGATTCATGGCTATTCAGTTCCTTTCACCATAAGCGATTACCGGGCTTGTCCATCAAGTGCCTGCCGCCAAAAGTCCATAAAGGATGTAAGCCCCAGCGCGTCAAGCTGTGACAGGTAATTTTGCCAGCTTTCATCCGTGAGGGGCGTTTCCCCTATAACGAACCGGGCCAGGCTTTCATCCACAAACCGGCCGATTTCCATTTGCAGGGGGGCAACGGTTTGCTGCTGCTCCGAGGTAAGCGTAACAAGGGGGAAGGGCAGCGTGGCCATTTGGCTAAGATCTATCATGGAGCGTATCAGCTGGACCGTTTTTTCGTCATCAAGCTTTAGCTGAAAATCCACAGGAGCCAGCATGGGATACGCGTCGCTGTCGTGGAGGGTGGCTGCTTGAATGACATCGGGCAGTTCCTCGGGGCTTGGAATCCAGCGCCACGTTCCGTTTTCATTGAACGCATATTCCACGCCTTCCTGGCCGAGCAGCGCCAGCCTGCCGCCTTCCTCGCTGTACATATAATCCACCCATTGCAAAAGTGCCGCCGGGTCTTTGCACGCGCTGGTAATGGCAAAGGTGCCACGGGTTACCGGACCCAGGAAATTGCGGTATACCTGCTTGCCTTCGTATTGAAGCGGCGGCATGAGGACATATTCGGTGCCATGGGCTGCAGGCAGAAAAGTGGTGGGGACAGGGCCAAAGAACACGCCATAGAGGACGGCGGTTTTTTCATCCGTCACTTTGCGAAGCGCATCTACAGCGGTGAAGCCGTTACGATCAATGAGCCTTAAGTTGTATAAATCGGATATCCAGGCAATAAACTCCCTGTACTTGTCCGTAGCGGGCATGAACTGCGCCGTACCGGAAGCATCCACGTACATGTTGTAGTCGTTGGCAATTAATCCGAAGGCGTGTGCCAGGAATTTTAAATCCCAGGGGCCAAGAAAGGTGAGAGGAACCTCGTCCGCCTTGCCGTTCTGATTGGGATCCTTGGTTTTAAAGGCTTCCAGTACTGCGCGCAGGGATGCGGCATCCGTGGGCATATCAAGCTTTAACCGCTCCAGCCAGGTCTTGTTGATCCACATGGCGTTTTGATCGCGCAATGGATTGATGGCCGGAAGGGCGGCAATGGCGCCGCCCGGCAGGGTGATGGCCGCCCTCCAGGCGGGATTCGCTTCCAGCAGCGCGTACAAATTGGGCGCGTTTTCCTGGAGCAGGGGATTCAGATCGATCAGCTTGCCGCTTTGAAAATAGGCAAGCGTCTCCTGGGGGCTTAGCTCCGCCCTGAACAAAGCATCCGGCAGTTCATCCCCTGCGAAAAGCCTGGTTTTTTCCGCCGTCCAGGCCGCGTAGTCGGTAAACTGCCGGAATTCGAAGGAAATGCCCGTTTTTTCTTCCATGCGCTGGAAGAACAGGTTGCTATTCATATCCTGCTGCGTATCGTCTCCCACATACCCGGCGAGGATAAACGATTTTGCTTCCTGGGGGGATTCCTCAGAAAGCGCCGGGAGGAAGGCGGTTAAAAGAGTACATGCCACAAGAAGGCATACAAGCTGTTTGCGCAACGATAGGTCCTCCTTTGCACCCGTTTTATGACTATTTTTCATTATAACGCATCTAAAAGGGTTTGAACAGCCCAAAGTTAGGACAGCGTAAGGAGCGGCACACTTGCGCAGCGGACGATGGATGGGGTATAATGGAACATACGGTGTGCTTGCACCAATACCGCATGAAATGAGGTCTGGATCTAATGAATCAACTACAGCTTTGGTGGGAGTGGATGACAACAGATCCAGGAAGCTTTTTTCCTCATATGATTATCCGGGTTGTTGCTGTGCTTGGCGCAATCACATTCCATGAGGTAGCGCATGGCTATATTGCGTACCGCTGCGGCGATCCTACCGCGAAAATGTTGGGCAGACTTAGCCTTAACCCTGTCAAGCACTTGGACCCGATCGGGACCATTTCTCTGTTTCTATTAGGATTCGGCTGGGCCAAGCCCGTTCCTGTAAACCCCAGGAATTTTAGTAATTTCCGGAGGGATGATTTTTTAGTATCTATCGCCGGAGTGGTGACTAACCTCACGCTATTCATCGTATCTACCGCTTTGATGGTGGGTATATACAAATGGACTGACTCGGTTGTAGTCGGCTATCTATACCAATTCTTGAATATGTTCGCAACCATTAACCTGGGCCTTGGCGTATTTAATCTGCTTCCGATTCCGCCATTGGATGGTTTTCATGTTCTTAATGATACGCTGCTTCGAGGCAAGTTAAGATTAACCCCGCAGTTTTTTCATACTTCGCAGATCATATTGATTCTGCTGGTAATGTCAGGGATGCTGAACGGCATCCTGAGCACGGTGATGAATGCCCTGCACAATGGAGTTTGGAACTTATTCCTCCGCCTGACCGGCGCGGCCTGAGGCGGCTTATATGCCACAACACATTCATCTGAAGCAGTTCGACGGGCCGCTGGATCTTTTGCTGTATTTGATCAGCAAGGCAAAAGTGGACATCCGGGATATTTTCGTATCGGAGATCACGGAGCAGTATATCGCCTCCGTCAGCGATGCGCAGGACATCGACATGGATGACGCCAGCGAGTTTCTTAACATGGCCGCTACGCTGCTTGAGATCAAGAGCCGGGCGCTATTGCCCAAGCCGCCGGTATTGGACGAGGAGGAAAGCCCCGAGGAGGCGCTGATCCGACGCCTGGAAGAATACAAGCGCTTCAAGGAAACGGCTCAAAACCTGCAGGATTTTGAAAAGGCCGCCGCGTCCATGTATGAAAAGCTTCCGGAGGAATACCCCCTGCCACCCCCCTCCTTTGAGCTGACCGGGCTTACCATGCAGGGACTGCTGGAGGCGCTTGCCCGGGTGCTTGCCCGCAAGCCGGAGGAACCGGAAGAAGCGGTATATATCAATAGAGAGATACGGCGCGACTCCTTTACCATCGAGGCTTGCATGGGCCATATCATGAAGCGGTTGCGCCGGGGGTCCATCACGTTTGAGACGCTGTTCAGCCAAGTGCCCAGCCGGGAAGAAGTAGTCACCCTGTTCCTGGCGCTGCTGGAAATTTTGCGTTTGAACCGCGCTCACGTGGAACAGAGCGGCACATTTGGGGAGATCACCTTGTATCCGGGGAGGAGAAAGGACGTTGCAGCCCAATGAATTGATGGCCGTGATTGAGGCCATTTTGTTTGTCGCCGGAGAACCGGTACAGCTTGTTGACTTGCAAAAGGCGCTGGAAGTGAGCCCGCTGGAGCTGAATGCGGCGGTGAGCGCCCTGGAAAGCGATTATGACTTCAACCGCCGGGGCATTCGCCTGAAGCGGTTTGGCGAGCATATCCAGTTGGCTACCCGGGCCGAATACGCTCCTTATGTGGAGCGGCTGCTGCAGCCTATACAAAAGCAGTCCCTCTCCCAGGCTGCCATGGAAACGTTGGCGGTGGTTGCCTACCGCCAGCCCATCACAAAGGCCGAGGTGGAGGCCGTCCGGGGTGTCAAGTGCGATTATTCCATTCAATCGCTTGTTCACAAGGGGCTGATTGAAGAAGTGGGCCGCAAGGAAGCCGTGGGCCGGCCTATCCTGTATGGCACGACGGATGCGTTCCTTTCGCACTTTGGGATTGTTTCTCTTGCGGACCTTCCCCAGTTGCCGGAAAAACCGGCAGAGGAAGAGCCTTTGGTACCCTGACCTTAAAAAATACAAAAAGTAAACAGAATGCTCGCAAAAATAGTGCGAGCTTTTTTTATTATCAAGAAGGGTTTCATAGATAAATGGAGAATTAAACCATCTATATGGCTAATTCCGGAAATGTTCACATAAGCTAATTCTAAGAGATATATTTGGGCGGCAGGGCGTATGCCTGCAGATAAAAAAATTGCATAAGGGGTGGTGTTTGGTGAAAAAAACCTACGTGGCGCTATTGGCAGTTGTATTGATCCTTGCCATTGTTGTGGGCGTACTGATTGGCGACCGCAACAAAGTGGGGAAGGAAAACGATACGCTTGGCGCGCAGGCCGTGGATCTTCAACGAAAGGTGGATGAATTAACGGAGCAGGTAGCGGCAGCGCAGGCAGAGAAAGATGCTGCTTTGGCGGATAAAGCCAAGGCGGAAGAAAGTGCCAAGGCCGCCGACGAAAAACTGCAGACGGCACTTGGCGAAAAGTCTGCCGCTGAGGAAGCGGTGAAGGCTGCCGAAGCAAACCTCAAAAAGGCGCAGGATGAAAAAACGGTGGCAGATGCCGTCGTACAGAAGGCACAGGATGAGACGGCCGCTGCGGAGGCTGCCTTAAAGACAGCACAGGAAGAGAAGGCCACTGCCGAGGCTGATGCCGAGGCTGCCCTGAAGAAGGCACAAGATGAGAAGGCCGCCGCCGAGGCGGCCGTAAAGACGGCGCAGGACGAGAAGGCTGCCGCCGAGACTGCCGCAAAGAAGGCGCAGGATGAGAAGGCCGCCGCCGAAACTGCCGCAAAGAAGGCGCAGAACGAGAAGACTGCCGCCGAAGCAACCGCAAAGACAGCGCAGGACGAGAAGGCCGCCGCCGAGGTAGCCGCAAAGACGGCGCAGGATGAGACGGCCGCCGCCGAGGCTGCCCTGAAGACGGCGCAGGACGAGAAGGCTGCCGCCGAAGCGGCTTATACCACAGCTATCGACGATCTTCAGGCAGCTCTGGACTCCCAAGCAAAGTCGGAGTCGGCTTTAGAGAAAGCGCAGGAAGAGGTTCAAAAAATTAAGGATGAGCTGACCGCCACACAGGAGGCTGTGAAGGCCGCTGAGGATGAAAAGGCTCAGGCGCTAAAGGAAAAGGACGATGTAATAACGGCTTTCAAGGCCGCCGAGAAAGCGGCGGCTGAAGCCGCTGCAAAGGTGCAGGCGGATTTGACCGCTTTGCAGGAACAATTGACCCTGGCAGAGCAGGGAAAAGCAAAGGCAGAGGAAGATCTCAAGGCTATTGGAGCCACTTCCGGCGACCTGAAAACCGCCCAGGATTCAATCCTGGCTCTTGGGCAGGAATTGGATGGCGTCAAGGCTGATTTGGTTAGCGCCCAGGCGGAGGTTGACAGGTTGACCGGCGCCTTGACGGATGCCGAAGCAGCAAAACAGGCAGCTGTGACCGAAAAGGACGCCGCGCTTGCGGATAAGGACGCGGCAGTGGCAGAAAAAGAAGCGGCACTTAAGGACAAGGATGCCGCGGATGCTGCCGCCATCGAGGCGAATGACCGGGCTGCCGCCGCCGAAAAAGCGCTGACGGATGCGCAGACGTCCGGTCAACCTGTTACAGTGGCAGACGCCCTTAGCGTCATCGTTCAGGGTGGAAACAAGGTAATCTCAGTGACCAAGCAGGGCAAAATCGGGCCTATTGAGGTGACCGTCGTATTGGATGAAAACGGCGTCATCCAGGCCATGACTGTGGGCGGGAAAGAGTTTACCGAAACGTTCGGTGTTGGTGACAAGGTGCGGGAGGATGCGTTCATCAGCCAGTTCATCGGCAAATCCGGTACCATCGTACTGGGTCAGGACGTGGATGCTGTTTCCGGCGCTACGGTTTCCTCCACTGCAGTGGTGGATGCCGTGAACGAGGCGCTTATGCAGTTTGTTAAGTAGCCTGCAAAGGAGAAATCAAGGCAAATGCCGTGGGAAGCGAAATGCTCCCACGGCATTTTGATGAATTAACAAAAAGTTCTATTTCAACAGCTCCATCAAATAAGGCAGCGCCGCCTCAAACCGCACGCCATAGCGCAGTTCCTGGTTTGATTCCATGGTGCATTGGATGCAACGGTGGGTGAACTTCACCGCAAGGGAGGAGGATTCCTTAAGGCTTTTTCCGTTCATCAGGCCGCAAAGAAGGGCACTGGCCAGAATATCTCCCGTGCCGTGGAAGACGCCATGATACCGTCCTTCAAAAGCGTAGGAGATTTCACCTGTGCGGGCGTCATATGATGCCGTGCCAAGCTGATCAAGCTGAAGGGTGACGCCGGTAAGCACAACCATACGGGGCCCTAAACCGCATAGGCGGCGGAGCATATCCTCCGTCTCCAGGCGGGTAAAGCCTTCGGGCTTGTAAGGGATATCCAGCAGGATGCAGGCTTCCGTCATATTGGGCGTGATGATATCCGCCTTGCGGCACAGCCTGTGCATGCCCTGGGCCATTTCCCGGGTGTAGGTGGCGTACAGGCGGCCATTGTCGGCCATGACCGGGTCCACCATGCGCAGTGTGTTTTCGCAGTGAAATTCCTCCATCAGTTTGGCCACCAGGTCGATCTGGTCATAGGAGCCCAGAAAACCGGAATACAATGCATCAAAACGCAGCCCAAGGCCTTTCCAATGGGCTGTTATGGGCAGGATATCGGCCGTCAGGTCCCGGTAGGTGTAGCCTTGAAAGCCCCCGGTATGGGTAGAAAGGATGGCCGTAGGCAATACCCCTGTATCCAACCCCGCACAGGAAAGGATGGGCAGCGCCACCGTCAGGGAACAGCGGCCGATGCAGGAGATGTCATGTATGGCCAAAACGCGCTTTTGCCGTTCCATGGAAAGCCTCCTTTGTGATACAGCCCCTATGATACCCGATTTCCCGGGAAAAGTGAATCCCCATCCCGGAAAAAACATGGCGAAGAGCCGGCAAGCGGCGCATAAAAAATGGAACGGACAAACATGCCCGCTCCATTTTTCAGTTATCAAAAGGGAAAACGTAGGGGATGGTTTTCCCTTTTGAAGAGGGTATCGCAAGCCGGTGGCCTTACGGCAGCTTTACCTTGAAGGTCAAAGTGCCTTCATGGCTGCGGGTCTCCTGGTCGGGATATTCCCATACGGTATAATGGAACACAAGGGTAGTCAGGCCGTTTTCATCGGTGTACTTTGCTTTTGCCTCCTGGTAAGCCTTTGCGTTTTCAAGCCCCGTTTCAAGGATAAGCTTTGCATGTTCCTCTTTCATGTTGCCATAGGTCTCCTGGAGATACACGGGGTCCAGACCGTCCAAGCCGGTGTACAGCCTGTACAGCAGGGAGCCGTCCTCGGCACGCAAGGAATCACCGCCGGGCAGGGGCATGGAAAATCCATCCGGCGTTCCTACGGTGAAAATACCAGGTTCGAAAAATACCAACTGCTTCTTGGGATCCGTCATCATTTCGGGGATGGGGCCGTGTCCTGCATCCGTCCATAGCCAGTCTTCATCGTTGCGCTCGCTGGTATCGCCATCGTTGTTGAGCCGGATGGATTCATGCATTTCATACTTTTCCGCATCTTTCAATACGGCTTTGAAGGTCATCTGAAAGGAATTGGGTGTATATTTGTAGCTGCCGTCCAGCCATATCGCGTCCTGGATCAGGACATCCGCGAGATCCCCAACGTCCTCCTGTGGAATGCCGCTTTGCACCTGTTCCTGAAAGTTCTCCGGCAGCTTGGGCAGACCGAGAAAATCGCGCTGGGTGATGAACCATTCGATCCCCTGGGTATAGGATACCGCCAAGGCGATGCCGCACAATGCCAGCACCAGGACCGCGGCCAGCACCAGCGTTCTTATGGAAAACTTCTTCACGGGTTTAGCCTCCTTCACTTGCTTAAGGGCATGAACCATGCCCTCCTGAAATTCGGCGGGCGGCCGCCCGAAGGCGTTGTCAAAATCAAACTCTTTCATAAGCCGTCCACCCTTCCACGTCTTGTAAAGCGATACGAAGCTCTTTTCTTGCGCTTGAAAGCCTTGTTTTTACCGTTCCTATTGGTATGTGCAGGATGGAAGCCGTCTCCTCCACCGTGAAGCCTTCCATGTAATAGAGCACTACGGGCAGGCGAAGCTTTTCCGGCAGCGCGCCGATGGCATCGTGGAGCCACGGGTCCGCATCCGGCGGGGCTTTGCTTTCGGGCAATTCCTCCATGGGCACGCAGCGCTTGCGGGCACGCAGCACGTTGTTGCATTCGTTGATGAGGATGCGTATCACCCAGGGCTTCAGGGAATCCTCGCTTTTCAAACTGTCACGCATGCGCCAGGCCTTCAGTATGCATTCCTGCACGGCATCGGCACAATCGTGGCTGTTGTACAGCATTCCGTAGGCCACATGGTAGAGGGTTTTTTGAAGCTCCATCATGCGTGTGGAAAAATACTCGGCTGTCATGTAGCTCTCCTTCGCTGTGTAAAAAGCTTTTCACGCTTATTAGGACGGTTCCACAGAGCAAATGGTTTTTGGAAATAAAAAAGTCCGATGAAAAATCCGCGATCCGATTGGACCGCGGATTTTTATCTGGCATTTTGGTTACTCCGGCCTTGACGGCGCCTTACAGTCGGGACAAGGCAGCAAATTTTTGTACTTGGTATTGTTCAAATCCTTATAGTAAAAGTCGTCCAAAGGCAGATATTCCTTTGCAACTGTGGGACATTCGCTATTCGCGTGATAGAATCTTCCGCCTTTTGAATTATAATACAGCTTGGTTTTGGACCCTGGTGTGGCCTCAGGCTTGGGGGTAGCGGTGGCGGATATATTGTTTTGTTCGCTGCCCGTTTCCCCTGGCGCAGGCGTATCCTCCACCGGTGCATTGCTCCGGATGGATTCGGGATCTACATACCACTGGCCGTTGACCTTGAGCACGATAACCTGGAAACGGATTTTTATCGGATCACGGCCGTTGCGCTTGTCGATGTTGGCCGTCATGGTGACCGTTCTGGAAGAATCGGCATCGGATCCGGAAATTTTTTCATATTCATAATCCAGGGGAATCCTGTTGGCCATGGCCAGGAACAGCTCTGCTTCCGGATTTCCCTTTGCTGCTTTCCAGGAGGGCGACACCAGGGTCAGCATATTCGGGACTTGGTTTGCTATCCAGTAGTTAAAAAACTGCGACGCGCTTTGCCATGCCGCGCTGTCTGTGCCGGATTCCGGCGCAGAGGTGGGCGCGGGCCCGGGAGTCGGTACGTTGCTATTGCTGCCCATCTGCACCATGCCCTCAGGGGAGTTGGTAGGTGCGGTATTGGACTGCTGCTGATTGGCGGCGTTTGAACCATTTCCGCGGGCGGAGGTAGTCGTATCCCTGGGCGTGTTGCCGGTGATCAGCGACACTACGCAAACAAGAATCAGTGCGCCGTATACCAGCGTCAGTGTCGCCCTGGCGCTGGGAACAAAGGCACCCTGCATCCACATGGCGATCAGGGCCAGCACCCCAAGGCTAATAAAAGCGATCTTCAAAAACGGGGCGGCTATAAGCAGTGTCAGCACAAACAGGATGGGCAGCACTGCCAGCAGAAGAATTTGCAGTAAGCTATCTCCCCGGCGGGACTTGGGGCGGACGGCATATTCCTGAGGCACGGGCTGCGGAGGATAGGGCTGCTGCTGGGGATAGTACGGCATGGGCTGCTGCATGGGAATGGCCTTCTGCATCACTTGCGGATTTACCCCGGGCTGCCTTTGCGCATATCCGGGCTGCGGTGCAAAGCCGGCCGGCTGGGAGGCATAGGCGGGCTGCTGTGGCATGTGGGCCGTTGCCTGCGGCATCATTCCGCCAGGGTTAGCATATCCCGGCATCACCGGCGGTGCATACGGTCCCTGGGTAGCAGGGCCTGCCGGCGGGTAAACGGGCCCGGCAGGTGCGGCTTGCTTTTTCGGCGCGGGCCGCTTTTGCATGCCGTACGTTGGGGCGGTAGAATATCTGCTGCGGTTGGTCATCCTTCATTCCTCTGCCTTTCTGTGGAAACATCTGCCGGCGGCAGATGTGAGGAGATAAAAAAGCTTCTAATTATATCTTTCGTATTTTTGTCCATTCGCTTTAGTATAACACATATTGCGCCTCTGTAAACACCATAATAAAGAAATGAAGCAAAAAAGACGCAAAATAGAAGTAAAATGGCGACGAATTTTTTGGAAAAAGCGCAGGAGAAAGAAAGCATTTTCCCTTCAAAAAACGTGTTGCCGAACCTGTTTTTATCCCATACATATATAAAGTGTATGTAAAAAAAGAGGGACCGCCCGCGTTTATTGCAGGCGGCCAGGCAAACAGAAGAGGATATTGCGGCGGGGCAGACAAGTTGCCAGCTTTCAAAGAACTTGTCTGCCTTGCTTTTTCATTTTATAAAATAGATTTTTGAGATATTGATTTTTTTATTTGGTTCATGTATAATGTATTTATCGAAAGAACGAAACTGCATTTCTCAAAGTGAAATTAGCCCTCGGCCAGTTGGGTACAAAAAGGGGGGTAAATCGAAAAAAGAGATTGAACAAGCACAGGGAGGGGACTACTCAAATTAAAAAAGGAGAGAGAAAAATGAAAAACAGCAAAAAAGTACTCATGGTCGCATTGGTTTTGGCAATGTTGTTCAGCTTTGCATCAAATGGGTTTGCACAGGCCGGCTCCGCAAACACACTACATTTTTATGCATGGACCAATGCCGACAACATGAAGCCCTTGCTGGAAGCGTTCAACAAGGACTTTGCCGGAAAATATGAAATGGTATATGAAAAGCTGGCCGATGCTGCCACGCTGACCATCAACACCGCTTTGTCCTCTGGCGCCCCCATTGACGTGATGACCCAGGCCAGCGCTATGGACCTGCGTGTGCGCGCCGATGACCAGGTGTACATGGGCCTCAAGCAGTTCTTTGACAAGGAAGGCTGGACCTACGCAGATAAGATGGGGGAATCCATTGAACAGACCATGAACATCAATGGCGATTATTACGCTATCCCCTATTGCAACAACATCAACATGGTCTTCTTCAACAAAAAAATGTTTGACGAAGCCGGTGTCCCCTATCCTCAAGAGGGCTGGACATGGGAAGATTTCCGGCAGACAGCCATCAAGATGACCCATGGGGAAGGCGCGGACAAGGTGTATGGTGCCATGATGGATATCAGCGCCGGTGACGGAGACAACTATTGGGATATCATTGCCAGGCAAAAGCTGGGCGCTTTCGCCTACTACACGAATGATTTCACCAAGACCACCTTTGATACCCCCGAGATGAAAGAAAGTTTGGATTTCTTCTACAAGCTGGCCATGGAAGACCAGTGCATCGTGCCCTTGTCTGAATACACTGCACTTCAATACCACAAAGATCCTACAGGGATGGCCGGGCTGTACAACGGCAAATACGCCATGTGGGTCGCCCCTGTATACGGCTGCCTGTACCTGAAGGCCAGCTACGGTGAAGTGCCTGAAGGGACTGACATCGGCATGACCGATATGCCTACGGTGGATGGCGGAAAGCCTGTCACCATCTGCTATACCTCCACCGCCAGCATTCCGGCCAATGCATCCAACCCCGAAGCGGCCTGGGAAGCACTCAAATACATCACCATCACCAACGCGGAGCTGTTTGCCGGCCCCAAGGCCATGCATCCCGGCTATCAGCTGAAGACCGATGAGGAAAAGCAGAACTTCAACCATCTGATCTTCACGGAAAAGCCCGGCCTGGATTATGATATGGCCATGGCGGTCATGGCCAAGGACCGTGACCTGGTGAGCAAGGACAATACGGTCAGAGCCGGCCAGGTTGCCATCAATGATGCTATCCGCAACTACATGACGCTGGTGTTCAGCGGCGAAATGAGCCCCGCGGACGCCTTGGCCAATATTCAGGCGGAAGGCGATGCCGCCATCCAGGCGGATTCGGGGAACTGAATCGCTGTGTAATTGGAAGCCTTAAGATCCAAACCGAAAGAGCGGATGCTCTTTCGGTTTGGATTTATCGGGCCTGTTTTCCATTCGGCATGAGTAAGGAGAGGATCCGGCTTGACAGTGTATGAGAAGCAACCCGCCGTCCATAAAGGAATGCGGCTGTCCACCAGGGAAAACCTGGCGGGATGGGCTTTTATCGGCTTGAACTTTGTCGGGTATCTGTTGTTTAAGCTGATACCCCTCTTGATTGCGGCAGGGCTCAGTTTCTCCAAATGGAATTTTGCTTCCGACATCAAGAACCTGAAATTTGTTGGTTTTGACAACTATGCCAAGCTTGCCTCCGACCCGGTGTTCATGAAGTCGTTTATCAACACGGTGCTCTATGGCATCGTCCTTGTTCCCGTTGCCATATTCCTTGCGTTGGTTTTGGGCGTGATCCTTAACAATCACGTGTTCGGCAAGGGTCTTTTGAGGCTGGCGTTCTACCTACCCAATATCTCTTCCATGGTGGCCGTTTCTGTGGTCTGGATGATCCTGTTTCTTCCCTCCTATGGACCGATCAATCAATTTTTGACATCGCTGGGAGTTAACAATCCGCCCAAGTGGCTGAATTCTTCATTTACATCGCTTCTTTCCATTATCATCGTCGGCGTATGGCAGCGGATCGGATATAACATCATCATTATCCTGGCAGGTCTGCAGGGGATTCCGCACAGCCTGTATGAGGCGGCGGAAATCGACGGGGCAAACGGGATACAACAGTTTCGGTTTATTACAATCCCTTCCCTGTCTAATACCATGTTTTTCCTGACGATGATTTCCTTTATCAGTTCCTTTCAGGTGTTCACCCCTGTGCAGGTGATGACCCAGGGCGGGCCTGGTAATTCCTCTTCCGTTCTGGTCTATTATATTTACCGCACTGCATTCATGAACAACAATATCGGCTATGCCAGCGCCATGTCCTGGATCCTGTTCTTCCTTGTGTTCATATTCTCGGCGCTGCGGCTAGTCTTGGCCCGGGCCAAAAAGTGAGGAGGAATGAATGATTATGCGAAATAAAAGCAAAAAACGTTTGATCAAAATCATTCTGACCATCCTGATGGCAGCATTCTCCATTATGATGATCCTGCCGTTTATCTGGATGATGTCCTCTTCCTTTAAGCCGGACAATCAGATTTTTCTGTTTCCCATCAAATGGATTCCCGACCAGGTTACTTGGGCCAACTACGACAGGGTCTGGAATTCAGATGTGCCTTTCAGCGTATTTTTCTTGAATTCTACCAAGGTTACCCTGTTCAGCGTTTTGGGTGAGGTCGTGACCAGCGCGCTGGCGGCGTACGCTTTTTCGAAAATCAATTTCAAGGGCCGCGAGGTCATCTTTTTGATTTATCTTTCCACCCTCGCCTTTCCGGCCCAAATGATGCTGATTCCCAGGTTCGTATTGTATAAAATTCTGGGGCTGTACAATACCCACGCCGCGCTGATCCTGCCGGGCATGTTCACGGCATTTGGCACTTTCATGCTGCGCCAGTTCTTTAAATCCATTCCGGATGAACTGAGCGCGGCGGCCAAGATAGATGGCGCCGGCCACTTTACCGTTTTTTCCAAGGTGGTGCTCCCGCTTTCCACTTCTGCCATCAGCGCGCTGATCATCTTCCAGTTCGTTTCCTCCTGGAATGAGTACGAAGCGGCCCTGGTGTACATCCGAAGCAAGGAATTGGCCACCATTCCCTTGGGGCTCAACTTTTTCAGGGACGAGAATTCTTCCAGCTACGGGGCGATCCTGGCTGCTTCCGTATGTTCGCTGATTCCCATCTTTGCAGTATTCCTGACATTCCAGAAACAGTTTGTGGCGGGCATTGCCGCCGCGGGCCTGAAAGATTAAAAAACCCTGTGCAAAAGGGACAGAAGGCGGTGTGTTTGCTATAGACTCTTTAAAGATGAAGTTGTGCAATCCGGGTTTTTCCAAGGTGGTTCAAACGGGGATCGAAGAATTCCTCAGCGCGCTTGAGGAAAAGAAGATCCATGTTGAAATTGTTCCATCCCTTCCTACAAGCGGAAAAACGGGGGAATGGACGGCAGTAATTGGTACCGTGTCGGACTACCAGGTGAAGGTTCTGCTGGAAGGTAATTGCAAGCAGATGCCTTTGCAGCGTGAGAGTCTTGGCTGCTTCCGGTTAAAAAGCAGGACAGGGGAACTGCTTTTGCTGGCGGGCGCCGATGATGCGGGTCTTTTGTATCTGCTTCTGGAGATGGCCAGGAAAATCAGGCTGTATGGCGTGGACGCCATTATAAACGCCCGGGAATATACCGAAAGTCCCGAAAACCAGGTGCGCTGCATGGACCGCTATCTGCTGGGCCATCTGGACAACGAGTGGTTCTTGTCGGAAGAATTCCTTAAGTACTACTTCAAGCGCCTGGCCTATACCAGGTTCAACCGGTTCTGCCTGATCCTCGGCTTCGATACGGCCTACATGTCCCCTCCGTATCCCTTCTTCCTGCCGGTGAAGGGATATGAGGCGGTGGGTTTGACGGACCGGGTGACCACCTCCAGGCAGGAAAACCTGTCCGCCCTGCGCAGGATGGTGGATGTATGCCACGGCTGGGGCATGAAGTTTGTGCTGGCCACCTGGCAGCAGCGCCCCTGGACCACCGTGCAGGAATCCTTGGTAAAGAACCTGCCGGAATCGGAAAGGGAACTGAGTGAATATTGCTATTCCGGGATTGTGGAGCTGCTCAAGGCCGTGCCCGGCATCGACATTGTGCAGTTCCGGGTGAACCACGAATCCGGGGTCGGCACCCAGGTTTCCGCCGAGGATTTCTGGAACCACTGTGCCGACGCGGTGGCCGAAGCCGGCCATCAAGTCGGCAAGCGCTTCACGCTGGACCTTCGGGCCAAGGGCCTGACGGAGGCCATGGTGGACCATGCCCAGTCTTTGGGGCTGGACGTGGAAGTGCCCACCAAGTACTGGTGCGAGCATGCTGCGCTTCCCTATCACCTGTCCATCATGCGCTCGGAAGAGCTTGCCCAGCTTCATAACTACAACCATTCCCGGCGGTATTCCTATGCGGACATGCTTCAAAAGCCCAAGAAGTACGATGTCATTTTCCGGCTCTGGAACTACGGCTCCACCAACCTGTTCCTATGGGGAGACGCGGACTATGCCCGCAGGTTTTCAAGAAGCTGCTCCCTTTCCGGTGGAGCGGGATACCAGGTGAACGCGCCTTTGTCGCTAAAGTATGGGCATGAATTATCTCACAAGGCTCCCTGGAAGATTTTTAAGGATGAGTCGCTGAATCAGGCAAAGTGGGAGGAAGAGCGGTTCTGGCTGTGGTATACCCTGTATGGCCGACTCGGGTATAATTCCAACACGGACGCTGAAGTATGGGAAGGGGAATTTGCAAGGCGCTTTGGTCAGGCGCATGGAATATTGCTGGAACAAGCGTTGACCGTAGCCAGCCGGATTGTTCCCCTGATTACCACGGTGCATATGCCGGTCCATCCCTCATTGCGGTATTGGACCGAGCTTAATACAGGCTGGGCACTGTTCGCGGAAAACAACCTGAACAAAATTGCTTCCTACGACTTTTACAAGAGCATCACATACGGTTCCACGGAACCCAGCGATCACGGCCTGTTCTATGGGATCGACGAATACGCCCATGATGTGCACACGGCCCAAAAAGCCCAGGGCAAATATACGCCGCTGCAGTATGCCACCTGGCTGGAGGAGCTTTCTAGTGAAACGGCCCGGCTGATCCGGTGCCTCAAGCAGGAAGGCGCCCAGGAAGCGGAACTCCGGGCCGCCTGCCTGGATATGGAGATGGTTTCGCACCTGGGCATGTACCACGCGCAAAAAATCCGTTCAGCCTATGCGCTGGCCTGTTGGAATGAAACCGGGAGTGCGGAATTTCTGCAGGAATGCCACCACCTCCTCACCCAAGCCATCGAAAGCTGGCAGGCACTGTCGGAATTGGGAAAGAAGGAATACTACTACGACCTGGATTTCAGCTCCGCAGGTTCCACCACCCGCAGGGGGACCTGGGGCGACCTGACGCCGGAATTGCTCAAGGACCTGTCCAGCGTGGAGCGCCTGCTGGAGCAAAACGAGCTCCCGAAGGCTTTGGCCGGCAGGCCTGACCAGGACGAATCCGGCTTGAAAGCCTTTGAGATCACTGTGGATTTTCCGCCCATGGCACAGGCCGGTAAGACGATTCGCATCCGGGCGGCTATAGCCGGAATGATGGAATGTCCGGAGACTCCCGTGCTGCATTACCGCGATGTGAACCAGCTTATGGGCGAATTCCGGACCGTCCGTATGGAAAAGGCGGGCGATGGTTTCTATGCGGAAATTCCGGCGGCTGAGGTGACCTCCTCCTGGGACATCATGGCCTATGTTACATTGCAGCAGCCGGGGCAGGCATGCTCTCTGTATCCGGGCCTGTACAATCCCCGGTATCCCTATCCTTATGCGGTGATTCAAACAATCTGATGGAGGATGAGCTTATGAGTCAAATAACCTACTATGAGGAAAAGCTGCAAACGCCCGTCGCTTACCAGTGCGACGTGGTGGTCTGCGGGGGAGGGACCGCGGGATTCATCGCCGCTCTGGCTTCCGCCAAGACCGGGGCCAGCACCATGCTGATAGAACGAAACGGATACATCGGCGGCACCATGTTAAGCGGTGCGGGCCCTTTGCATAGTTTTTTTAACCTTTACAAGGCATTTCCCGTCGCAAAAAAACAACATCTGGTCAAGGGCCTTCCCCAGGAGGTGATCGACCGGCTGGTGGAGCAAAAATCATCGTATGGCCACCTGGAACAGGATAAGGGTGGCAACTATGACTCCGTTATCACGTTGATCGATTGGGAAGCCTTCAAGGACGTAGCCCTGCAAATGCTGGAGGAGTCCGGCGTGCGGATCCTGCTGCATACCATGATCGCCGGCGTCATGAAGCAGGGGGACACGGCAGAGGGCATCCTGATCGAAAGCAAATCCGGCCGCCAGGCGGTCCGGGCCAAAGTGGTGATCGACACCACCGGCGACGGGGATGTGGCTGCCCTGGCGGGCGCTGAATTCATCAAGAAGCACGGCACCACCTCGGTGGGCTTCCCCTTCGGCATGATGAACGTGGACATGAAGCGGCTGGTTAAATACCTGGAAGAGCGCGACATGGTCACCCAATTGATCCGCGGGGAAAAGGACGGGGATGATGATGTCATCCGCCTGGGATTTGACCTGAAGAAGGACTCGCGCTTCACGGAGTTCATGGAAAAGAGCGGGATGTGGGGGCCTTTGGGCTTCTCCTACCATGCCAACAATTTCAACTATATCAATACCGCCAACAAAAGGAATGTGGACGCCACCAACAACGAAGAATGCACCGAGGCGGAGATTCAGCTCCGGCATCAAATTATGGAGCTGTCCCGGATGCTTGTTAGAAACATTCCGGGTTTTGAGCACGCGTATGTGTACTGGACTTCCTACGGCCTTGGCGTGCGCTATACCAGGGTAATCAAATGCGAATACGATCTTTCCGTGGAGGAGATCGTGGACGGGACCCGCTTTGAGGACGAGGTTTTCCTCTACGGATTCCATGACTGTGCCCCCAGGATCATGATCAAGGACGCCAAATGCTACGGCATTCCCTACCGCGCTTTGCTGCCGGTGAAAATCGAGGGATTGCTGGTCGCGGGGCGCCTGATCACCAGTGAATGGGAGGCGCACATGTCCACACGGAATACCGTTTCATGCATGGCCCAGGGGGAGGCTGTGGGGACCGCGGCGGCTCTGTGCGCCATAAAAGGTGTTTCGCCAAGGCAGCTGGATGTGAAGCTGCTGCGCGCCACGCTCCGGGAACATGGCGTGTATCTGGGTGAATAAAGCATCAGGAGGACGCTATGGACTTTTATATCAGGCCTGAATCCAGGGTAGGTGCCAGGCAATATGACGTAGTGGTCTGCGGGGCGGGTACGGCGGGCGTATTTGCCGCAATCGCAGCCGCGCGCCATGGTGCCAAGACGGCGGTGGTGGAGCACAAGGGGTATGTGGGCGGCATCGCCACCGAAGGGGGCTGCGGGCTGCACAGCTTCTTCAACCTGTGGAAAGCCTTCCCCGGCGCAAAGAAGAAAAAAGTAATCCGTGGCCTGCCGGAGGAATTCATCGACCGGCTGACAAAAGCGGGCGGAGCATCGGGCCATAACGAAACGCTGCTGAACTTCGGCTATGATTCAGACACCCTCTGCGTGGATGTGGAGGTGTATAAGCTGATTGCCCTGGAAATGCTGCGGGAAGCCGGGGTGGATGTGCTGCTGAACACCATGGTGGTGGACGCGGTGGCAAAAGACGGCCGGATCACTGCCGTGATCACGGAATCCCATGAGGGCTGCGAGGCGCTGTTTGCCAAAGCGGTGATCGACGCCACGGGCTTCGGCGATCTTTGCGCCAGGGCTGGGGCGCAGTTTACCCAGCCCAATGACTATGCGGTGGCCAATAGCATGGGCATCGCCGGCATTGACATTGACGAATATTATGCCTTCCTGCTAAAGAACGGGGCATTGAAGGAATACGCATTGGGGAACCGGGACGGCGCGGGCCCGAAGCTCATCCGCGTGGACGGCAACTGGGAAAAGCTTGACCCCGCCTTCCATCAAAGGGCAAAAGAGCTGGGCATGCATACCGTAACCACCACGATCCATGACCGGTATTTCATGTTCATCAAGCTGAATTTCCATATGCCCGCCTGTCCCACCAACCGGGATGCGCTTGCGCAGGCGGAATATGAACTGCGCCGGCGGCAGTCCGAGGCGCTCAAGCTTTTAAAGCAAGTCATCCCCAACAGCCAAAATGCCTTCATTACCCGCACCAGCCCGACCATCACCATCCGCAGGGCGCGTTGCATCCGGTGCGATTATGACCTTAACAACCAGGAGATCATTGACGGGACGCACTTCAAGGATGACATCTTCTCCTATGGCTTTCACGATGAAGCGCCCAGGTTTCAAATTCGAAACGGCAGTACCTATGGGGTACCTTTGCGGGCCATCCAGGTGACGGGCTTAATAAACCTTTATGCCATCGGCATGATGATCACCTCGGACCATGACGCGCACATGTCCACCCGCAATACCGTTTCCTGCATGGCCCAGGGCCAAGCCGCGGGCACCGCAGCGGCGCTTTTCGCTGCGGCCGGGTATCAGGATATGCGGGATTTGCCGTATTCCACTCTGCATAACGCATTGAAAAAAGACAACGTCTGGTTTGAGGATGAACCGCTGGTGGTTTCGGACAAGTGATTCCCATGGAAACCCCATACATCCATACAAGCAATGAGAAAAGGCCGCTTCATAAGTCGGCCTTTTCTCATTTAATATGGTTCGTGAAGCATGCACCAGAAGTCCAGATTATGCTTCGGTATGATATCGGTATGGACGAGCCTGAAGCCCCTTTGTTCATAGTAGGCAACATTCTGTTTCCTGTGCGTCTCCAGGTAGACGGGCATGTTCTCCGAATCCGCCCTTTTCAGAAAGGCTTCGAGGAGAATCGTGCCGGAGCCTGACCGCTGCCGTGCCGGATCGACTGCCAAGCCCCAGAGATAATAGTGCGGCCGGCCGGCCAGCAGTTTTTCCTGTGTGTCGGCAAGGTAGTTTTCGCATTCCGATACGCTGGGGTACCGGCGTAATCCGATCACGAGAGGGGCAGCCAGAAGTCCGCTCTTTATGTAATCCCGTTCTGAAAGCCGGGTGTGGCCGGGCGGCAGCGCGAAAAGGACGCCGGAAACGTCTTCTGTCGCCAGAACTTCTCCGAACAAAAAAGCGGTGTTGAGGACACGTTCCATATACCATGTCAGTAGGAGGGCTCTTCTTTTGGGGTGGGGGAAATAGAAAACCAGCGATGGGTAATCGAAAAATGCGTTGGACACTACCTTGGCGGCGTGCTTTTTCTGCTCCGGACTCAGTTTCATGATCTCCACGGCGATACCTCATTTTTATGAACTCAAAATATGGATGCGGATATTGAGTCGCCCTCATATTATCATTGATGGAATAAATTATCAATGTCTCATGTTCTTGCATCAATGGGTTTGACATGCCTGGCAAAGATCCTGTCGATGATTACAAATATTTGCAAATATATTACGAAATGTGTTGACAATTTCTGACTTTCAAGGTATATTTACTCTAAAAATGTGGCAAAAGTATTAAGGGTGAGGCGGATTGCAAAAGTGATGCCCAGGTCGCTTGCTTTTCCGTTCTGACCATAAGTAGGGTACCTGAACAATAGCAGAGGATGAAGATCCCAGCAAAATTGAAAGGAGCAATCCCCATGAAGCGGTCAAAGAAGTTGCTCGCTTGCCTGCTTGTCCTGACCTGCCTTCTTCCTGCTTCAGGCGCACTCGCCATAACGCAGGAGGAATGGAATTTATCCTGCAACTCCAAGACTTCCAGGTCGGTTGACGCATATCAATATCCCGGCCCCGATGATAGAGGCAAATTCATTGCAACGCTGCCGGCAAACACATATGTGCATAAAGATGATTCTACGGATGGCTGGACGGGCGTTACATGGATGATTAATGGAGTAAAGGGATATGGCTGGGTCGAAGAAGCTTTGCTTGTTCGTTGTTCCTCTCAAATTAGAGGATCAGACGGCTTTGCTCATAATATCCATGAACTGGACCCAAGGCATGATCGGAAAGTATCACAAAACCTGGTTATCCTGATCGCGCCGAGCCTGTTGGCGGAAGGGAAGACAGATTACTCCGGTGTGGAATTTGAGCTTCCCGATTCTCCCGCCGCCCGGGCGGTACGTGAATCCGCTCAAGCCGGCAGCCAGGAAACTGTTTCGGATGCCGCAGCCACAACGCCGGAGAAAACCCAGGCGGATGCAGCTCCCGTCGCAACCGCATCCACCCCTTTAAAGCCTGCCCCGAAGCGTGAACCCAAAGAGACACGGCAAGCCGCCACAACCCAAGATGGTGTGTCTGTTACGATAAAGACCCTTGGATCGGCAATCTCCACCGTTTCCTATAACGGTGGCACATACGAAGTCTTAACCGCCGATTTGAGCTTTGGCCAGGATGTGCCGGAGGATAAAAAGCTGGCCGTCATCCATACGCCCCGGACCGGGAAAGCAAGCCTTCGCAAGTCGGCCTCCGGTGATGCCAACTTGCTCAAGCAGTGCAAAGCCGGCACGCTGGTGGGCGTGCTGGAATATGGCAAAACCTATACCAAGATCAATTACAAAAACGCCGTGGGATATATCCTTACCGATTGCCTCAAATTTCATGGCATAGCAGGGGAATCGGTAGATACGGGCAAGCTAATCTATAATGGGAAAGCAACAGGTGGCACCACCATCAACATCCGCCTGGAGGCCGATGGCGGCAGCCGCACGATCGGCGAATTCAAAACCGGTACCGAAGTGTTGGTCATCCAGCGCGGCGGGGAATGGTGCGAAATAGAAGTGAATGGCATTCGGGGATTCGTGATGGCGAAGTACCTTATGGCAACAGAATAGGAGGAACCGTACCGGAAGGATCATCTGACCGAAATATAAAGACTCTTTTGCTCCAAACCTGCCCCTTTTACCGGAAATAAAATTTTTCCACATTTTATGTTGACAAAATATGGCGAATATGTTACGGTTTGAAAGATGTGTGATATGGCGAAAAGTAAATAATGCCGCAAGCGTTTTTTCGATGACAAGGAGAGAATGGGCCATGAAGAATCGGTGGATGATCCTGATAGCACTGATGATGTCGTTCATGCTGTTACCGGTTATCCCTGCCGCCGCAGACGACGACGCGCAGCGCCAATGGGACCTTTCCTGTTCTGTCAAGGTAGGTTCTGCAACCTCGTCCTATACGCATGTAAATGGCGTGCTGACTGCCACCGGCACCATTGCCGCCAATACATACTGTAAGGTGGACGGGTCGTTTCGGGACCAAAGCGGCATGGAATTTTACAATATTGCCTACATGGAAAACAGCCAGCGCAAAACCACCATCGTACAAGCCAGCAAAGTCGTCGGCTGCTTGTATTTGTTCGCAGCGTCCACCGGCTTATCCGATGGGGTGCATGAATTATTGGCCGGCGAGGGCAGCATATCCAAAAACGACGGAAGCCTTGCAGAGCCCAGCGGCTCGGGCAATTCGGGCGGGCAGCCGGTTTCCTGCATCAAATACGTCAAAACCGAAGATGGCGGCGCAAACCTGTACGTATACAACAGCGAAACATCGAGTGTGATCGCCTATCACAAAAATGGAACAGCGGTTTCCGTTATATCCGACGGCGGATCCTGGGCAGCCGTTGTCATCAACGATCAGAATGGATATATCCGCAGCGCCGCCCTATCTTCCAGTAAGCCATCCGCGGTGGTCGAGCCGGCGGCGCGGGAGCAGACTACCATGTACGTCCGCACGGGCAACACCGGCGGGCTCTATATGCGTAGAAATGCCAATACAAGCGCCATCGCCATCGGCCTGTATCCAAACGGCACGAAGGTCACCGTATACTCCAGGTATAACGGGTGGGCCTACCTTCGTGTCGAGGATGGCAGCGGTAAGTTTGGCTATATGATGCTCAAATACCTGAATGAGGATCCCGATGCCCCTGTCCCCGGATCGGAAGAAAACGAAACCGAGCTGGAAAGCAGCCGCATCATGTATGTAACTGCCACCGCCGATCAACCGGTTTACCTGACCTACTCAACCAGTGCCCAGCACAAAACATTGGGCGAGTATTATAACGGCCAGCAGGTGACGGTGCTTTCCACCACAGACAACTGGGCTTATGTGCGAGTGGATGGCAAAACAGGTTACATGCTGACGGAGTATTTGAAGGATAGCTTTTCAAAACCCGCTGGAACGGACACGGTGATCGCCACCCTGTATGTAAGCGTTGAGGACGGCCTGCTCAAGCTTCGGAAATCCCCGGGCGCATCAGCCGCCATCATTGGGAAATATTTTAACGGTACACCCGTAAACGTGCATGCCTATACGAACAGCACCTGGGCGTATGTTACCGTAAAGGGCCAGACGGGCTACATGATGCGCAAATACCTGACCGGCACCGCGCCGGGCGGCCAGACAGGCGCGCCTGCCGGCGGCGATGAATCCGAGTCCGGCACCCCTTCTGAAAACGATCCTTCCGCCGCCTCCGTCACGATGGTTGTCAAGACGGGCAACGATGGCAAGCTGCACCTGCGCAAAAGCGCAAACACAGGCTCGGCGTCCTTGGGCAAATATGTAAACGGTGCAGCCGTTACCGTACACTCCACTGTAAACGGCTGGGCGCACGTGACTGTGGGCGGTAAAACAGGCTATATGATGCTCACATTCTTGGCCGAACCATCCGCAGGGGGAGAGGCCGGCCAGACCGAAGGCGAAAACGTGACCCAGGAGAATACCGCCGGGTCGGACAATTCTTCCCAAGCTTCCGGCACTATGGTTGTCAGGACTGCCAACGACGGCAAGCTGCACCTGCGCAAAAGTGCAAACACCAGTGCCATGTCTTTGGGCAAATATGCAAACGGAGAAGCCGTTACCGTGCATTCCACCGCAAACGGCTGGGCGCATGTGACTGTGGGTGGCAATATGGGCTATATGATGCTCACATTCCTGGCCGAGCAATCCGCAGGGGATGATGCCGGGCAGACTGAGAGCGAAAACGCGACCCTGGAGAATACCGCAGAGCAAGACAATTCTTCCGCCGCCTCCGGCACAATGGTCGTTAAGACTGGCAACGACGGCAAGCTGCACTTGCGCAGGACCGCAAGCACCAGCTCCGTATCGTTGGGCAAATATGCGAACGGTGCGCAGGTAACCGTTCATGCCATATCAGGCGAATGGGCTCGTGTGACGGTCGATGGAAAAAGTGGCTACATGATGCTGAAGTTTCTCTCCGAGTAAACGATATCCGGCAAAGGCTGTCATGGGTTCTATGGCTGCCTGGCCTGCCACCATCCCGCTACTGCACCAGCGGCGGTTGCTCGTAGCCGTCATGGCCGCTCAGCAGACCTCTGAGTGACACAGGATCCAATTCGGCTGCTGCCGCCATTTTGCCGTTGCACAGGATAAAATAGCGGCAGCGTTTCAGCGATACCCCGATTTTCCGCAGGACGTCGAATGTAACGGTGCAATGCTGCCTCGCCGCGATGATCCGTTTTGCATAGGTGATGCCGATGCCCGGTACCCGCAAAAGCGTTTCATAGTCGGCGGTATTCACCTCCACGGGGAAGAGGTGCAGGTTGCGCAGCGCAAAGGCGGCCTTGGGATCGATGTCCTCCAAAAGGTAGGGCGCTTGCTCGGGCACGATTTCGTCGGGCCGGAAGCCATACAACTGCATCAGCCGGTCGGCCTGGTAAAGGCGGCTCATCCGCCAGGAGGGCGTGGCGGTGAAGGGCAGATCGTATCCGGCGGCCGGCTGCTCGTAATGAAACGCCGTATAGTAAACCCGCTTCAGGCCATATTTCCGATACAGGGCACTGGAAAGAACCAGTATGGTGCGGTCATCCTCCCCGGTGCTGCCGGCCATCAATTGCGTGGTCTGCGATGTGGCGAAGCGGGGCTGCCGCCAACCGCCGGCTGAGCGGGCCTCCGCGATCAGCTCGCTGATCTTTTGCATGGGTGCCAGGATATTGTTCCTGTTCTTTTGTTTGGCAATTTTGCAGTACCCCTCGCTCCTTGCGACCTCGATGTTGACGCTCAGCCTGTCGGCGTATTTCCCGGCCTCCCGGATAAGCTCCGGATCGGCGCCGGGCATAATTTTGGCATGCACATAGCCGCCGAACAGGTGCTGGTTTCTGATGATTTTGAGTGTCTCGATGATCAGCTCCTCGGTATAGTCCGGGTTTTTATAGATCGCAGATGTGATGAAGATGCCACGCCCGTTCTGACTGGCCTCCCGCACCGAGATGTCCGCCAGCTCACGCGGCGTCATTACATAGCGGCGCTTGCACTCGTTGCTTAAGCGGCAATTGCAGTAGGCGCAGTTGAAGACGCAGTCGTTTGCCAGAAAAACCTTCGGTACCTTGGGCAAGGCAGCCTTGGAGCGTATGGATGATTTGATTGCCGACAGGTCGGGAATGCAGGCGCCGTCGTCGTCCGATACGTCGTAACGGGCATCGCTGCGCATTTGCTTGATCTTTTCGCCCAAATCCATGCTCTGGCGAAGGAGAACGTTTGTCAAGCCGATCACCTCATCATCATTTTATCATAAAAGGCGCAAGGTATGCAAACAAATGTTCCCTTGTTAATGTGAGCTTTTGATATGCCCAATTGGTGCTGGAAATTGTTACAAGTTGTACGTTTCCAGAACTTGACATTAGGTGGTAGACAGGTGTATCCTGCTGGTAGACGCATGTCACCTCAAGGAAGGAGGATCATCTTGCCGATTCAACTCACCGAGGCGGAATGGAAGATCATGGAGGTGTTGTGGAACCAAAGCCCGCGTTCCATGGCGGAGATCACCAAAATTCTGGAGCCATCCACAGACTGGACAAGGCATACGGTTATCACACTGCTCAAGCGGATGCACGATAAGGGGAGTGTATCGATTGACGAATCCGGCCCTGTCAAGATGTACTCGCCCCGTATCACCCGGGAGGAGGCTTCCACTGACCAGACCAAAAAATTCCTTTCGCGCGTGTTTGCGGGCAAGGCTTCGCTGCTCATCAACAATCTGGTGGATTCTGGTGAAATGAAAGTGGAAGAAATACAAGCTCTGCTGGTATTAATGAAAAACGAGGAGAAAAAGTAAGGCATTCAGGGAGGAAAAGCCATGCGTACTGCAACGCTTTTTAATTTCCTGGTGGAAGCCAACCTCATCGCCGGCATCGCCATCCTGCTGCTGGTGCTTGTGCGGCGGTTCCTTCGCAAGCAGCTGGGAAATTCCGTGCTTTATTTTGTGTGGCTGCTGGTGGCCATCCGGCTGCTGTGCCCGCTTGCGCTGCCCAACCCCGCTATCAACAGCATTCGCCCCGGCTATTTGCAGGATCAGGCCATCCGCCCCATTGCGGGGCAGGTCAAGGTGCGCTTTTCGGACGCGAGCCGCAGTTTTTCCCAGATGGTGGACGGCTTGCGCGGCGGCGCGCGGCAGGGCGATCCTCTGGTACGGGAGCTACAGGCTTTTGCTGATTCCGCGGACAATGGTACATTCTCTCATCGGCTGATGCTTGTTTACTTTTGCGGGGCGGGTGCGGTGCTGTGCTTCTTCATATTTTCCAACGTCCGCTTTCGGCGAAGGTTGAAGGCAGGGCGGATCGAGCCTATTTCCGGTAAGCTGCTGGAGGAGTATCAGGCGCTTTGCATGAAGAGGAACGTAAGGCCCATCCCCGTCTATTATACCGATCCCCTGACCAGCGCCTGCCTGGTGGGCGTGCTGCACCCGTATATCGCGTTGCCGCTGATCGCGGAAAAGCAGGAGACCATCCAGGTGCTTGCGCATGAGGCGTGCCATTATAAGGGAAAGGACCATGTTTTTGGCGTGCTGCGGCTTTTGTGCTGCGTGATTCATTGGTTTAACCCGCTGGTCTGGGTGGCAGCAAATATGAGCCGCACGGACGGGGAACTGGCCTGCGATGACCGAGTGGTGGGAAAACTGAGTACTGAGGAGAAGCTTGCCTACACGAACGTGCTGATCCTGGCCGCCGCAAGGCGCAGTGCCCCCGGCGTGGCGGTGCTGGCCACGGGCATGACCATGGCTGCAAAAAAGCTTAAAGGCCGTGTCCATGCCATTTTGTTTGGCGGCCATGGGAAAAAAGGCCCGGCGCTGGCCTTTGGGCTGCTGGCCTGCGCTGCGCTGATTGCAGCCTTCGCTACGGCGGAGTTTCATATAGGCCCTGTGATACCTGCAATTGCGGAAAGCCAGCCAGCGAGCTCCGACGATAAGGACATCGCCGGCGATGCGGATGCCATTGATTACGCCCAGGCGTTTTGGCAATCCGACCTTATGGGGGTTCATATGTCAGATGCCGAATGGACCGTGGAATACTTGAACGGCGCATACGAGGTGCATGCCTTATCACCCGCCATGAAAGCCTCCGCCGGCATTTCCTTTTTGCCGGACGGCACCATCCTGGAGTTTAACGCAAGCAACAGTTGGATTACATTGCATCCCTCCCCGACCCTCTACGAAGCCAGGAATGCCATGCAGGAGAAGGAAGGGAAATACATCCTTCAGTTCGCCAGGGCCATGCTGCCCGGCATAGCCGACAGGCTCGACGGGCTGCGCTGGATGTACTATATCGGTAAGAGCGAATACAACGAAGATCACTTTATGGGTTTTATAGGTGCCAATCAGGATAATGTTTTCGCCTGCCAGTTCGAGGTGCAGGTTCTTCCCGAAATGAGGATTTCGTATTTCCTCATGGGGGAAGAAATGCGCAGCCATCTTTCTTTATCTGGTGACATGGGAACGGAAACCTCCCAGGACGACGGCGAAGCGATCGTTCAGCTCGGCGGCTTTTCGGCTACGAATAAAGCCCGGGAAAACAATTCCTTTACTGCATCGTCCAAGTGGGATATTTCGCTGGAAAGCGCGCTGGCCATTGCCGTGCAGGCCATTTGTGACAAGTATGGTGAGACAGCGCAGACCATGTCGCGCTTCCGGCTGGAATACGGCTTCAGAGCGGAGCCTGATGCGTTTTTTCAAACCCCTTACTGGCAGTTTGATTTTTTCGGCGATGCCCCCTTGGACAGATATGAGATCATGATTCATTCACCGGATGGTGCAGTGCTGTATACTGGCGGGCCCGGCGAGGGCAACGGCTGAGGAAAGGATAGTGTTAGATATGACAAAGCGCTTTATATTGCTCCTTTGCGCGTTGCTTATGCTTGCGTTGCCGGCGTTGGCGCAGGAAGGCGCCCGGTACGATAAGCCCATCATGGGTGCCATCTCCAACCTGACGGAGGTGTACGGCTATACGCTGGAGGAAGCGGAGGCTTTTAACTTTACCGTCACGGAAACGGACACGGAGTGGCATGTGCAATTCTCCCCCAAAGAGCACCCCAATTGGATATATACCGGCGCCTTCCGCAAGCCGGACGGAGGCTTTATAGACGGAAGCAGCACGCCATTTCACACAAGCTACCGCAAATACCCCGGCGAAGGCGGCGTTCGCGACGTGCTTAACGCCGCATTGCAAAACCGCTGGTTTGTGGAATGGAACGAAGAGGCGAAGTCCGCCTTTGGAGACATGATGCTCAAGAGGAATATCAATCCCTCTTACGCCTTGCAATCCGGGCTTGCGAACAAGGATTATCCGGCGGCGCAGGCCGTTGATGATTTCTTCATTTCCTGCTATGGAGAAAAGTATGAATGGCCGCCTGTCCTTTTTGAGTGGCGCGACCAGGTGCTTGCCGAAAACGGCTTGACAATTGAGCCCGTTGCTGCTGATCCGGCCACGCGCCAGGGCATTCAGACGCGTACCATGCGCGCCGGCGACGGGACTTGGACGTACACCGTTACTGAGTTCCTGGGCGAAATACCCGCCGAGCTTTTCCAGGCCTTTTCCCACCCCAAGTTGGAAGGGTGGACCGGCCTGTGCGGCGCGCTTTTGACGTTCGACGGACCTTCCCAAGCTTCCTTGCCGGCGGAAAGAGGGTTGGCAGCCTTCGCAAAAGGGGAGGAACGGCTTTTGGTGGCGCTGTACCGAAAGTCCCCCTCCGAGGGGTGGAGCGTGGCGCTGGTGGGCGAGAAAGCCCTGCTTAAAAACAGGGATTTCTTCATTGCTTGCGACGGGCAGGGGCTCTCCTTTATTATTGAATATCCCATTTCCGGCTCCGAAAGCGAGAGCTTTGAATGCCAGCTCGTTTATATGGGGGGACCGGGCGATCCGCAGCCGATGTGCCGGCTGAAGGCTTATCGCCGCTTAAGTAGGGAAACCGGCAGCGGCGTTGTGATCGACAGCGGGGAGCTGCAGGGAGGAAGCCATTGGTATCACATCACTACCTATCAGCCTGACCGCCCTGCGCAGGAGGAGAACGTGCCCGTGCTTGCACCGGATTATCTGGACTACATCGACGCGGCGCAGTTCCCCAAAAGTGCGGAGGCCTGCCGTCAGGCAGCCGCAGAGGCGTTCACGCTTCCGCAAGGGTATGGCGTCGTATCGGGCGTGCATCTTCGCGCCGAGACTTCCTCCCATTCCGCCGATCTGGGCATGTATGAGACCGGCGCTTTGGTTCAGGTGCTGGAGACTCTTCCCGGCGACCCGTCGCCATGGTACCGCGTGCGCGCAGGCCAGGTGGAAGGGTATATGAGCAGCAGCTATGTCCAATATGGAAACTCCGCCGATGTGGCCGGCACAATTTCCAGGTACCCGCTGCGTGTAGCTAAGGTAAAGCAGGATTGCGCGCTCAAAAAGGGCACAGGCTGGCTGGACGGAAAGATCATGGATCTGTCTGCGGGGACAAAAATGCATGTGATTGCCACAAAGGGAGATTGGTTGCATGTAATGATTCCCCAGGTGGAAATCGGATGGGTGATGGATGTGAAAGGAACAGACGGCTATGTGAAGGCTTCCGAGGTCGTGCAGGCCGCCACGCCCATCCGGCTGGATTGGCTGGAATAAAGGCTAATACTTCCCCTCCGGCAGGGAGTTTAGATCCTTGGACACCTTTTCGATGTAGGAAAGGGGCGTAAGTAAGGTTCCCGGCCGTCTCGGCCCCAAAGCCCAATATATTTTACCGAAATGAATTATGTTGTAAAAAAATAAAGGCCATGATAGAATATGGCATGCGCGAAGGCAAACAAAACTCAGCCATTTTGGCCATTTCCAGCAATGGAGGCAGAGAATTTTCTATTATGGCGTTAGCTGCGTACTTTGCTTAAATAAAAAGATTAACCAATTCCGGCTGGATTGGAATAGGGGGAAGCTTGCCCTGTATGGTGCGCCATCCTGTTCCGGTGTGGAAAACGTGGGGGTAAGCCATGACCGGCATCGGGAAAAATATGTTTGATCTGCGGGTATCCAACCGCGTGGCCATACTGGACCTGCTGTATGCCACCGGGGGCCTTTCTCGCAAGGAGATCGCGGCGCGTTTGAACCTGACGCCCGCGGCCATTTCGCACATCACCGGCGAAATGATTGAGGAAGGCGTGCTCATCGAAGCCAAGAAGGTGGAGGGCAGCAGCCGCATGGGCCGCCGCGAGGTGATCCTGGAGATAGATGCAACGAAATTCAAGGTACTGTGCGCGTACATTCCCACGCGGAAGCTGAGAATCTCCTGCATTGATCTTGCGGGGAACATTTACTTCACTAAAAACCTGCAATATGATGCGAAGCTCAGCGGCGTGGAAATCATAGGCGATGTCTGTGACCAGATGAAAGCCTACATGGAGCAATTGGATCCGGCGGAGCGCAAATGGATCATTGGTGCCGGTCTGGGTATCAAGGGCATATGCGACGACAGGCGGGGGATCAGCGTCAAGTCCTTTGGCCTGTGGGAGGATAACCTTCCCGTGCGGGATATAGTGGAAGAAAGGCTGGGCATAAAAGCGCTGGTCAACAACGATATCCGTTGTATGGCGTATGGTGAAATGCTCTTTAACCCGCGTGAGGATATTCAAAGCATGCTGTTTGTCAAGCTGGGGCCGCTGGTGGGCGGCGCTTTTGTGATGGACGGCGGGCTGTTCACGGGCTACAGCTATCATGCCATGGAGCTGGGCCATTTTATCGTAGACCCGCTGGGTTCGGTGTGCCGCTGCGGGAAAAGGGGCTGCCTGGAAACGGTGATCGGCTTTGACGTCATCGCAAACAACCTGGCGCTGCAGCACTCGCCCTCCCGCCTGCCCATTCTCTACGAGCTTACCGGCGGGGATAAAACAAAAATCACCATGGAGAATATTATGGAAAGCTTCGATCAGGGTGAGAGGCTGGTATTAGAAATGCTGGACGGGGCGCTGGAACGTTTTGCTTTTATGCTGGTGGATGCCATTGGGCTGGTGGATCCTAAGCGGATCACACTGTACGGCTTTCCCTTTAAAAGCCCGAATTTCGTGGCTCTGCTCAACGAGAAAATCAAAGCCCTGAATCGCGGGGAGGTATCCGCCGAAATCGTCATCAGCAGCCGCAACCTGCAATTGGATGACTTGGGCTGCGCATCGGTGGTGATCAAGGATTTTCTGACCAACGGGGCCAAGCTGGGCCTGGCGGGCCGGCCCGCGGAAGAGGCTGCTCTTCCTGATGACATGCATTGTCCGGAAGAGCCCGCGATGTGACCGGCTGGCAGACTGTGCATACATCATGCTTTTGACGACGATGCTCTTGTTGACCGCACGGATGATATCCTGTGCGGTCTTTTGATAGTGTGCCCGGCATGGGAGATAACTCGGCGGTGAAAGTCCGCTACAGGCTTGGCAGTAGGAACTGTTAGCCAAGGGCAAGGGTGTCCACCGTGAGGTGGAATCTGAAGGAAGCCGGAGGCAAAAT
>JAEZQK010000016.1 GCA_023413135.1 Bacillota bacterium | reverse complement strand
CTTTTCTTCCCTGATGGCCCTGTGTTTTGTTTCAAACTTTGTATCGCAAGCTTCCTCCGCCCGGCTTATTGCCGCCACTGGCGGCAGCCGGGCTACGGAACCCAGCGTAGCGCGGCGTTGCCTCGCTTTGTCTCCTTGTATTGCGCAAAAATCCCTCGCGGCCATCGACGCAATAATGTTCTCCATTAGTTTAAGCTTCCTCCGTACCGAAAAACTTCTCCTCCAGCATGGCGCACAGCGTATGATACACCGGCAGGTGCAATTCTTGCACGTCCGCCGGTGATCTCCCCGGCACCGTGACCGTATGATCGCATATTTCTTTCAAATGCCCACCTGTTTCGCCGGTGAGGGCAAGTGTATAAAGCCCCAGCGCCTTGGCCGTTTTCGCCGCGAGGCAAACACTTTGAGCGTTGCCGCTGGTGCTCAACGCCAGCAGCACATCCCCCGGCTTTCCATAGCCTACCACCTGCTGGGCGGCGGAAAGCTCTGCCTTTACGTCATTGGCAAAGGCGGTGTTTACCGCCTGGTGGGCCGAAAGTGAAATCGCCGGCAGCGCGCCTTGCAAAAGTGCTTCGCCGCCGGGGAAGCCGTCGCCCAAAGCTTCCTTCAGCTTTTCTTGCAGCGGCTGCGTAAGAGACCGCTTCAGATAGAATCCCTTCATCAGCTCGCCTACGATATGGTCGCAGTCGGCGCAGCTGCCGCCGTTGCCGGTAAGCAGCAGCTTGTTTCCCTTTTCAAAGCAGCGTTTGAGCAGCAAATAAGCATCCATTACCTGTTCCCGGCAGGTTAAGAGGGTGGGATACCGCGCAAACAGCCGCTCATAGGGGCCAAGCACCCGTTCTTCCCGTTCCGGCCCCTCTTGCATAGGATCGATGTCCAGCGCGTACAGCGCCGCCATGATAGAAGCGTAATCCCCCAGGCTTTCCCCTGTTGCGGCGGGAAGAACCCGCAGGCCTTTGACGGAATAGGGGATGGCTTCTTTTTTTAGTTCTTCTTCCATGGCCGGGCGAATAAGATCCTCGCAGCGTACAAAGATGCTGCCGATGATCACGCATTCCGGGTTCAGCGTGTCTACGAGCAGGCTGATGCCACGGCCAAGCATTTTCCCGATATGTTGAAAGAACTGGAGCGCGTCCCGGTCCCCTTTTCTTGCGTATGCGCTAAGCAAAGCGGCGTCCGCCTCCGAAGGCATGCAGCCGTCCTTTACCCAGGCGGGCTCCCGGCCTTCCCGGATCAGCCTTTGTGTGAGCGCAGCCCCCTGGCGGGCAATGCCCCCGCCGCTTGTGTGGCCTTCAAAAGATCCGGCCTTTAAAAATCCCACCGGCCCGTCTTCGGTCAGGCGCAAATGGCCCACCTCACCACCCATATCGGTATGGCCCGTAAGAAGGCGTCCCTCGGCGATGATTCCCGCGCCCATGCCGGTGCCCATGGTCAAGAACACCATGTTGTTTGTCCCCCGCCCGGCGCCAAGCCGCCATTCCACCAGCGCGCAGGCGTTGGCATCGTTTTGCAAATAGGCGGGTATGCCGTACCGCTCCTCCAGCATTTGGGGAAGGGGAATGTTTTCCCACCCCGGCAGGTTGGGCGGGCACAGGATGACGCCTTTTCGGCTGTCCAGCGGGCCGCCGCAGCTTATGCCTATGGCCGCGATGTTGCCCGGCTTCAACCTGTTCCTTTCAAGAACCGCATCTATGGCCTCGTACATCCGTGCGAGCGTGTAATGAAATCCCTTTTCTGTTTCCGTGGGGAAGCGCAGCTTATCCTGAATGAGGATACCTTGGTCCAGGCAGGCCAGCAGCACGGCGCATTTGGTTCCCCCGATATCCAGCCCTATAAAACGCCTCATTGAACAACCCCTCCGATGGCTCAGCAATTCGTCATGGCGTCGTTTGATTCCTGCACACTTTTCCAAACTGCCGGATGTGTAATTTACACGGAAGTGAATAACAAAAAAGTTCATAACTATCCTTGTTTCAGTGGATGGGATGTACTGAAATATCAACATATAGCACATTATTTTGTATTTTTTCTGTTCATATTGACATATAATTCTGCTTATCATATACTAAACTCAAGATAACCCAATGCGCGTTTGGCGAATGGAAGAACTTTTTCGGGCGCCGTACCCTTGAGAAAATACAGGCTGTAGCCATAGATATAAGGCACAGGAACCCGCAGGTTAACGGTGCCGCTGAATCGGCCGCTGGGCTGATAGGGATGTACCGGACAAACAGGCCCATATTGGGAGCATATCTGGCATTCGGGGGAAGGGCCCTCACCCGGAGGCAGGTAGGCTTGCGAAATATACTGCCAAACAAACAGGAGGAAGACGCATGAAGAAGCTGGTATCTCTGATTTTGGCCCTTGCGATGCTGCTGTCCCTGACAGGGAGCATCGCGGTAGCATCCGCGGCAGATGCGACCACCTTCGAATTCTGGACCTTCAACGCGCTGCACGTGGAGTTCTATGAGAAGATGGCTGAAATCTGGAACGAACAGAATCCCGACCGGCCCATCAAAATCAACCCCACTGTCTATCCGTATGACGACATGCACAACAAGCTGCTCATCGCACTGCAGTCCGGCACCGGCGCTCCCGATATCGTGGACATCGAAATCGGCAAGTACGCTAACTACCTGATGGGCGAAACTCAATTGGTTTCCCTCAACCGCGTTGTGGAGCCCGAGATTCCCAACATCGTCAAGTCCCGCGTGGACATCTACTCCAAGGGCGGCAACTACTACGGCATCTGCTTCCATGTTGGTGCCTCCGTGACGTATTACAACAAGGAAATCATGGATGCCGCCGGCATTGATCCCGCCTCCATCGTCACCTGGGAAGATTATGCCAACGCCGGCAAGACCGTTTTGGAAAAGACGGGCGTGCCCATGTGCACCGTGGAAGCCAACGATCCCTGGTCCTTCTGGCAGATGCTGACCGAACAGGGCAGCGATCTTCTCACCCCCGACGGCTTGCCCAACGTGAACACCCCCGAAATGGCCAAGGGCCTCAAGTTCTATCAGGATATGATCAATGCCGGCACGGCCATTGTGGCTCCCGGCGGCGGACACCATATGGAAGAGTACTATGGCTTCATGAATGGCGGCGGCGCTGCCTCCATCACGATGCCCTTCTGGTACATGGGCCGCTTCACCGATTATATGCCTGATCTCAAGGGCAAGATCGTTGTTATGCCCAACCCCGTGTTCGAAGCCGGCCAGCCCCGCTCCGTGGGCCTTGGCGGCACCGGCACCTCCGTTACCAGCCAGTGCAAGAACCAGGATCTGGCCATCGACTATCTGGGCTTTGCAAAGCTGTCTGAAGAAGGCAACATGAAGATCTGGGAAATCATGGGCTTTGACCCCATCCGCAAAGCGCTGTGGACCAACGAGGAGCTGAAAAAGCCCAACAAATTCATCGATTACTTTGCCAACTTCCCCTTCGATGCTTTGATCACCGTGCAGGATGAAATCCCCGCCATCGTGGTCAGCGAAAGCCTTCCCAAGACCATGGCTGCCGTCCGCACCTCCATCATGACCCGCGCCTATGAAGGCCTGGAAGATGTAGAGAAGATGCTGGCAGAGGAACAGGCCATTTTGGAAAAGACCCCTAACTGATTGGGTTGAATCGGGTTGAACTAAAAATGGGCGCAGTGGACGGGGCATTCCTGTTCACTGCGCCTTAAAGGAAGGTGAGCGTACATGAGTCAGGCCACGCCATCCTCTGCAAAGCGGCCTGTGTACAATAAGGCCCCCGCCTCGCTTAAGCAATTTGCGTATAATCAAAAAATTGCGCCCTATGTGTTTGTGTCGCCTTTTGTCATTACGTTTCTGCTTTTCTTTTTGTATCCCATGATATCCACCGTCATCATGAGTTTTCAAAACATACTCCCGAATCAGGTGGAGTTTATTGGCCTGGAAAATTACCGCAACCTGAATGACCCGATTTTTTTCAAGGCGCTCCGGCTGAACGTAATGTATACGTTCTGGACGCTGCTGATCCTTATCCCTGTGCCCATGCTGCTGGCTGTGTTTTTGGACAGCAAGCGCATGCGTGCCAGGAATTTTTTCCGTTCCACCTTGTTTATTCCGGCACTCACCTCCGTGGTGGTGGCCGGCACTATCTTCCGCCTGGTCTTTGGCGAACTTCCCGGTTCATTGCTGAACCAGATCGTCGGCCTTGTGGGCATGAAGCCCATCAAATGGCTGCGGCTGGCCGATACCTCCATGGTAACGCTTTTGACGCTGGCCGTATGGCGCTGGACAGGCGTGAATGTCCTGTACTTTTTGGCAGGGCTTCAAAACATCCCCGTGGAATTGTATGAATCGGCTGAGATTGACGGAGCCAACGCATGGCACAGGTTTAAAAGCATCATCATTCCCATGCTGAGGCCTGTAACAATCTATGTGCTTACCATCAGCATTTACGGCGGCATGGCCATGTTTACCGAAAGCTACATGCTTTGGTCGGGCAACCGTTCGCCTAACAATATCGGTACCACCATTGTCGGCTATCTGTACCGCAAGGCGTTTGAGGAAAACAATATGGGCTACGGCAGCGCCATTGGCATCGTGCTGCTGATGATCGTAATGATATTGAATGTCATTCAGCTGTACATCAACGGTACGCTCAGAAAGGAGAAGCAAGGATGAAAAAGCGCAAAATGTGGGTATCCATTCTGCTTGTGCTTTTCTTTATCGTGCTTGCGGTCGTGACATTGTTCCCGCTGTATGCCATTGCGCTGGCTTCCTTTAAGCCCACCACGGAAATATTCCGAAAAGGCCTGAATGTGCAGTGGGATCTTGCCGTGATGTCCCTGGAAAACTACAAAATCCTGTTCACGGGCAGCGAAGGTTATTTTCAATGGTTTGGCAACAGCCTGCTGATCACCGTCATTCAAACGGTTTCGACGCTGCTGGTCAGCGCTTTTGTAGGCTACGGATTTGCCATGTACAGCTTCAAGGGCAAAAACCTGATTTTTACCTGTGTTTTGCTGGTGATGATGATCCCGCTGGAAATTATCATTCTACCGCTGTTCCAGCTTCTGGTGGGCTTCAAGGACAAGCTGGACATACAGATGATCGATACATACCGTGGCATTATATTGCCCTTCGTGGCCCAGGCACTGCCCATCTTCTTCTTCAGGCAGTACATGAGCGGCCTGCCTCACGATTTTGTGGATGCCGGCCGGGTGGACGGCTGCAGCGAATATGGCATCTTCGTGCGCATCATGCTGCCCCTGGCAGTGCCATCCTTTGCCGCCATGGGCATACTGGTGGGCATGAATAGCTGGAACGGCTTCCTGTGGCCTTTGATTGTTCTGCGCAGCCAAAGCAAGTTTACATTGCCGCTAGGCTTGGCGTCTTTGCTAACCCCCTACGGCAACAATTATGTGGTTCTTATCGCCGGCTCCGTAATGGCGATCATCCCGATCCTGATCCTGTTTATCAGCTTCCAGCGGTATTTTATTGAGGGCATGACGGCGGGCGGCGTAAAGGGCTGATTCGCTGTGCTTAAAGGGAGTGGGCGGATTGGTTATACAGGTCGATAAAGAGAGTGTTCCCTTTTTTGAGGCGCTGGCCAGCGAAGTGCGGGTGGAGATTTTGCATCTTCTGGCCAAGGAGGACCTGAATATCAAGCAACTGGCCGAAAAAATCGGCATAAGCAGCTCCATTATGACAAGGCATGTGCAAAAACTGGAGGCGGCGGGCATTATCACGTCCAGCCTGGTAACGGTTAACGGAGCCAGCCACAAAAAATGCGTGATGATGGAAACGGAGTACCGGCTGCAGCTGCCTCACCGCAACATTACGCAAAACATCCATGAAGTATCCATCCCCGTGGGCCATTACAGCGAGATACAGGTGAAACCCACCTGCGGGCTGGCCACGGATGACAGCATCATCGGCTATTTTGACGAGCCTAAGTTTTTGATGGACCCCCAGCGGATGCATGCCCAGATCCTGTGGTTTACCCAGGGGTATGTGGAGTACACCTTCCCCAACTACATGCAGCCCAGCCAGACGCTGGAGGAAATCGATATATCCCTGGAGATTTCTTCAGAAGCGCCGGGGTTTAATGAGGAATGGCCGTCGGACATCACCTTTTACCTAAATGGCGTCCGGCTTTTCGATTGGACTTGTCCCGGCGATTTCGGGCAGCGCCATGGCGTGATCACCCCTAATTGGTGGCAGGCAAACCAATACGGGCTGCTGAAGCAGATCCGCATTGACAGGACCGGCACGTATTTGGATGAGGTGCGAAAAAGCGGCGCCACCATTGCCAATGTAGGGAACAGCCTGCCAAACTGGCGTTTCAAAATGGAGGTCAGCGAACAGGCCGAGCATGTGGGCGGGCTGACTGTATACGGCAAAAAGTTCGGGAATCACAACCAGGATATTCTGGTGCGTACCTTTTTTTCCACGCCTTTGGATGATCTGAACATGGTGAAGGATTTCTGGTATGGCCGTAACAAAACCATGCGTGAATCGGCTGATATATTCCATGCGCCGGGAGAGGAAGCGCGGGCATGAAGCTATACGTTATGACGGGGCGGGAGATCGGCAAGGCCAGCCCTATGATCTACGGCCACTTTCTGGAGCATTTCCACCGTCAGGTGTACGGAGGCGTGTTTAACCCCGGGCATCCTTTGGCCGATGAGGATGGATTCAGGACAGACGTTCTTGCGGCGCTGAAAAAGATCAAGCCGCCCATCCTGCGCTGGCCCGGCGGGTGCTTTGTGTCCTCCTATCATTGGCAAAAGGGTATAGGGAAAGAACGTTCCGCCGTGTTTGACAAGGCCTGGCGGGTAGAGGAAAGCAACGCCTTCGGCACGGATGAATTCATCCGCCTGTGCAAAAAGCTTGATTGTGAACCCTATATTTGCACAAACGCGGGCACGGGCTCCATAGAGGAAATGAGTGACTGGCTGGAATACTGCAATTTGGAAAGCGAAGGAGAGTTTGCCCGCCGGCGCATATTGAATGGACACGAAAAGCCTTACGGCGTAAAATACTGGAGCATCGGCAACGAAAACTACGGTTCCTGGGAACTGGGTGCCAAGGAAGCGTGGGAATGGGGGAGACTCGTATGCGAAGCCTCCAAGCTTTTAAAGCACGTGGATCCCAGCATATCGCTCTCTGCCGCCGCTTTGACCGACATTGACTGGAACCTGGCCCTTTTGCGCACGGCAGGGCACCATCTGGACTGGATCTCTATCCACCAGTATTGGGATGCCATCCACAATACCAATGCGCTGGCGACGTATGAGCAGGCCATGGCCTATACGGAGAACCTGGGGGCATCCATTTCAAAGGTCCGGGGGCTGCTCACCGCCCTGGGGCTGGAAAAGGAAATCAAGATTGCCTTTGACGAGTGGAATTTAAGGGGCTGGTACCACCCCAATATGCATACGCAAAGAATGGGCGTAACAAAGGAAGAATACCTTCTGCCCAGGGACAAAAATGATATGAACAGCTCCTATACCATGGCGGATGCCGTATTTTCCGCCTGCTTTTTAAACGAATTGAACCGCAACTGCGATATCGTCGGCATGGCTAATTTTGCGCCTGTGGTCAATACAAGGGGCTGCATTTACACTCATCCCGGCGGTATCGTCAAGCGCACCACCTACCACGTGTTCGACCTGTATGTGAATCACATGCAGGATACCGTGGTGGACACATACTGCGAAGGGATGCCCGAAGCTATTTTCAAAAGCAAGGATCAGCGGGATGTGAAGGTGAACCAGGTGGATGTGATCGCCACTACCGGCGGGGACAGGCGTACGGTGACGCTGTCCGCAGTGAATAAATCATCTTCCTCCCTTGTGGAAATGGAACTGGAGGTGGACCGCGCGCCCATCAAGGCCTACCGGGTGCATACGCTGGCCGGTTCCTCCTGTGAAAGCTACAACGACGTAGACCATCAGGGCGCTATGATCCATTCCACAGGCTGGATGGAGATCACCTCTCCCCGCCCACTGGCGCTGATCCCCCATTCGGTGAATATTGTGGAGGTGCAGCTCTAGCCCCTGTTTATCAAATCGTACATCATGATGCCCGCCGCCACCGCGGCGTTCAACGATTCCGCGCCGCCCCGCATAGGCAGCGTCAGCCGGTGGGTGCAAAGGGCGCTGACGTCCCTGGACACGCCGTTTCCCTCGCTGCCGATCACAAGGCACAGGCGGCTAAACACGTTTGTCCTTTCATAAAAGGGCGTGCCGCCCAGCTCCCCGGACAGCAGGCTGTATCCGGTTTCCTTAAGCTCTGCCAGCGTGTCCGTCAGGGAAGGTGCGACCAAAGCTTTCAGCCGGAAGATGCTGCCCATGGTGGCTCGCAGACACTTGGGGGAATAAAGGTCGGCGCATTCCGCAGACAGTAGCGCGCCGGAAAAACCGGCGGCGTCCGCCGTCCGCAAAATGGTGCCCACGTTGCCAGGATCCTGCACGCCGTCCAGCACCACGATGAGCGGACCCAGGTCGCAAATCACAGGCACACCGGGCAGCTTGATGATGGCCGCCACACCCTGAGGCGTTTTCGTGTCACAGACAGCCGACAGGATATGTGCGGACACGGCGTACACATCTTGAGACGCAGCATCTATCAAACCCTGATATTCGGGCAGCCTGTCCATGTCGATGAGCAGCGCCTGAACAAGGTTTGCTTGAAGGGCTTCGCCCACCATTTTGGCCCCTTCCACGATGTACAGGCCGGCATCTTGCCGGGCGGCCCTTGTTTTCAGGCCGCGCCAGAAAGTTACCTTTGGATTTTGCATGCTGGTAATGGTCTGCACAATGCTCTCCTTATTTCCCGATGACACCCTTTTTCAGTATCACGTTGGCGTACAGCGCGCTTTCCCCGGTTTGGATGGTGGCGAACGCCTTTTGGCTGCGCTCGTAGAAAGCAAAACGCTCTTCAAACCCTATGCGGGTGCCGGGCTGATGCTTATCCACAATGGTGCGGAATTCAGCCCAAATGGGCGGATCGCCGGGCAAGGCGCCGGGTACCACCTGCATCAGCATTACGGGCGCTTCCACAAACGTGTCCAGGGGGAAAAGCTGCAAAATGGCATCCAAAAGATCCGGTACGGGGTGACCGTCGCAGCGTATGCAGCGCTTGCCCATGGTGGCGGCCGGGAAGTTGCCGTCGCCGATCACGATCTCGTCGCCATGACCCATTTCGGCCAGCGTTTTTAACAATTCGGGAGAAATAAGCGGGGAAATACCTTTGAGCATGATGAAGCTCCTCTCTTTAAGGGCTATCTCTGCCCGTTTATGTGTAGTATAGCAAAGGCGGATGGAAAATGAAAGGATCATACTGGTGATTTATAGTGAAGAAACATTTTATTGCCTGAGAAGAAGGAGAATACTATTCAGGCTCTGAACCAATATAGGCGTCAGATCATGGCCGTGAAAGGAAGAGCAGATTATGTCCACGCATTTGTTTCCTCGTACTCTGGTGGGTGGCGTCTCCCTGCCGCGCATGCTCATCGGCACCAATTGGATATTGGGTTACAGCCATACCAGCGCCGCTGCCGATACGCGGATCAAAAACCGTTTTGACACGAAGGAAGCCGTGGCAAAACTTCTGGAAATGTATTTGGAGCATGGCGTCGACGCCGTGATGTGCCCCCTTGATGGCAGCGATGTTCTTATGAACGGCATCCGCCTGGCGCAGGAGCATACCGGGAAAAAGCTGATCATCATCGATACGCCTATTTTGAATGTGGACGACAATCCGGCGGCAAGAGCGGAAGCGCGGCAGACAATTGAAACATCCAGGAAATTGGGCGCCACCTTCTGCCTGCCTCATCATTATTGTGCTGAACAATTGGTGAACAAGAACAGGCGCACCATGGACCGGCTGCCGGATTACCTTTCCATGATCAGGGAGGCGGGCATGGTTCCGGGGCTTTCCGCCCACATGCCGGAATTGATCGTGTATTCCGATCTGAATGAATACGATGTGGAAACGTACATCCAGATCTACAATTGCGCAGGATTTTTGATGCAGGTGGAGATCGAGTACATCCATAAAGTGATCTGGAATGCGAAGAAGCCTGTGATGACCATCAAGGCCATGGCGGCGGGCCGGGTGTCGCCTTTCGTAGGGCTCACATTCTCCTATGCCACGCTGCGCCCCTGCGATATGGTGACGGTGGGCTGTCACACATGGGAAGAAGTGGAAGAGGATATCGAGATCGCCCTGGCGGCGATAGAGCGCAGGCCACCGGATCTTGAAGGCCGGAACAGCCCGAAGAAAAGTGATGTCATGCCGTCAGATAAGTGATGCCGGGGCATAAACAGAAGCACACGAAGCCAGCTGCGATTTGACCTTCACTTTGGAGCGGTATTTGCGTTGTATGTGAGCTGCGCAACAGAAATTTGCAAGTTTTCGCATAAGTACAATTAAAAAACATTCCGTTGCTTGACAAAGCACTCCGTCCTGTGATACCGTTATAAAAACTTTTTTAAGCAGGAGACGCTTATGAACTACTTGTCCCTGGGCCTTAGCATCCTTGTACTCGTTGTCGTCCTTGTACGAATTAACGTACTGGTCGCCAGCGGGCTTTTGTGTATGCGCAGGGATGGGAGAATGGTAGAGGCATAAACGCACAAGAATATGCTTACACCCCCTGAACCGTGTGTACACGGATCAGGGGGTTTTTTGATGAAGGAGGGAGCAGCATGAAGCTGAGCGGTGCGCAGATCCTGATGGAGGTTTTGAAGGAGCAACAGGTGGATACTGTTTTCGGGTATCCAGGCGGCACAGTCTTGAATATTTATGATGAGTTATACAAAGCCTCCGCCTGGCTGCGCCATGTGATCACCTGCCATGAGCAGGGCGCTGCCCATGCCGCGGATGGGTATGCCCGCGCCACCGGGCGGACCGGCGTTGTGATCGCCACCTCCGGCCCCGGTGCAACGAACCTGGTAACAGGCATTGCCACGGCCTATCTGGATTCCACGCCGATGGTGGCCATCACCGGAAATGTGGCATGCTCGCTGATCGGCCGCGACAGCTTTCAGGAAGTGGATATCACGGGCATCACCATGCCCATCACCAAGCACAATTACATGGTCAAGGATGTGAACCGCCTGGCGGATACGCTGAGGGAAGCCTTCTGTCTCGCTGCCTCCGGCAGGCCGGGGCCTGTGCTGGTGGATATCCCCAAGGACGTGCAGATTGCGGCATGTGAATTTACCCAAGGGGCCAAGGGAGAGTCAAAAAGGGCCAAAGCGCCGGACGGCCGGGCCATCGCGCAGGCTGCGGAATTGATTGCCTCCTCCCAAAGGCCCTTTTTGTATGCCGGCGGCGGTGTGGTGGCCGCCGGGGCGGGGGCGGAACTGGTCCGCCTGGCGGAGACCATCGGCGCGCCCATCGGCACCAGCATGATGGGCCTCTCTGCCGTGCCACATACCCATCCTTTGTTCCTGGGCATGACGGGCATGCATGGCAGGTTTGCCGCCTCCAAGGCCATTGACCGGGCCGACCTGATCATCGCGGTGGGTACCCGGTTCTCCGACCGGGCCACGGGCAACAAGCAGGAGTTTTCCAAAAACCGCAAGGTGCTGCATATTGACATCGACCCGGCAGAGATCAGCAAGAACATTCCCGCCTACGTGGCGCTGGTGGCTGATGTCAAGGAGGCGCTTTGTGCCTTGAACGGCTGCGGTCTGAAAAAATCGGATCCTGCCTGGCTTCATGAGGTGGAAGATTTGAAAAACGCGCCGGACAATCACCTCACCATGAATGAGAGCCGCTTAAATCCCGAGATGGTCATCAAGGCGGTGAACAAACGCTTACCGGCGGACAGTCCCGTAGCCACCGATGTGGGCCAGCATCAAATGTGGACCGCCCAGTACTACAGCTTTCACACACCGCGCACCTTCATCACCTCCGGTGGCCTTGGCACCATGGGCTTTGGTATGGGCGCGGCCATCGGCGCCTGCATCGGCACAGGGATGAAAAAAACGGTGTTGTTTACCAGCGACGGCAGCTTCCATATGAACATGAACGAGCTGGCTACGGCTGTTGCGGGCCACCTGCCTCTTGTTGTGGTCATACTCAACAACAGCGTACTGGGCATGGTTCGCCAGTGGCAGACCATGTTCTTTGGCCACCGCTATTCCAATACGACGCTCAACCGGGCTACTGATTTTGTTTTGCTGGCCCAGGCCTTCGGTGCCAAGGGGTTGCGGCTGGATACCATCGACAAGCTGGATTCCGTGCTGGACAAAGCCTTCCAGCTGTCCGGCCCGGTGGTCATCGATGTGCGCATTCACCGGGATGAAAAGGTGCTGCCCATGATCCCGCCCAACGGAACCATCCGGGATATGATTGTGAGGGGGTAAAGCCATGGAATCAGGAAAGTTTATCCTGTCGCTGCTGGTGAACAACGAATCCGGCGTATTGACCCGCATTTCCGGGCTGTTTGCACGCCGGGGCTTCAACATCGACAGCCTCTCCGTCGGGGAAACGCAAAGCCATCTCATCTCCCGCGTAACGATCCTGGCCACGGGCGACGGTTATGTGCGGGAGCAGATCATCAGGCAGCTGGAAAAGCTTCACGACGTGAAAGTGGTGGAGCTGATGGATCTTGAAAGGACCGTGATCCGGGAGCTTTTATTAGTGAAGGTCCGTGCCTCGCCGGATTTAAGGAGCCAGGCGCTGGATGCGGTGACAGTCTTTCGGGCCAAGGTGATCGATCTGGCTCCCGACACCATGACCATGGAACTGACCGGGGAAAAAGCCAAGCTGGATGCTTTCATTACCTTTCTGGAACCCTTTGGTATTATTGAGCTATGCCGCACAGGCGTTACCGCCATTGGCAGGAACGGCTACGTGCTGACACAAAAAGAGAAGGAGTGACTTATCATGGCCAAAATGTACTATCAGCAGGATTGCGATGCAAGTTTCCTCAAGGGAAAGAAGATTGCCGTCATCGGTTACGGCAGCCAGGGCCACGCCCACGCATTGAACCTTCACGACAGCGGCTTTGACGTTGTGGTAGGCTTGTACGAGGGCTCCAAGTCCGCCAAGGCAGCCAAGGAAGCCGGCCTTGAAGTGATGGTAACAAAAGATGCCGTGGCGGCGGCGGACGTGATTATGATCCTGGTAAACGATGAAAAGCAGGCAGCATTGTACAAAAACGAGATCGCTCCCGCTTTGAAGCCTGGCAAGACGCTGGCCTTCGCCCATGGCTTCAACATCCACTTCGGACAGATCGTGGTACCGCAGGATGTGGCCGTCATCATGATCGCCCCCAAGGGCCCCGGTCATACCGTACGCAGCCAATATCAGGAAGGCAAGGGTGTGCCCTGCCTGATCGCCGTGTACCAGGATCCCACCGGTAACGCCAAGGGTACGGCGCTGGCTTATGCCGCGGGCATCGGCGGCGCCAGGGCGGGCATTTTGGAAACCACCTTCCGCGAGGAAACGGAGACCGACCTTTTCGGCGAGCAGGCGGTGCTCTGCGGCGGTGTGACGGCCTTGATGAAGGCCGGGTTCGATACGCTGGTGGAAGCCGGCTATCAGCCGGAAAGTGCGTACTTTGAATGCGTGCATGAAATGAAGCTCATCATCGACCTGGTGGTGGCCGGTGGCATGAACTTCATGCGCTATTCCATTTCCGACACGGCGGAGTATGGCGACTACACCACGGGCCCCCGCATCATCACCGAGGAAACCCGCAAGGAAATGAAGAAGGTTTTGGCGGAAATCCAAAACGGCGTCTTTGCCCGCAACTGGATCCTGGAGAATCAGGCGAACCGCCCCTCCTTCAATGCCATGCGCTATGCCGCCCAAAACAGCCTTCTGGAAAAGACCGGCGCGGAGCTGCGGGCCAAAATGAGCTGGCAAAAGCCCAAGGAGGAAAATAAATGAGCCGATCCGACGCTGTCAAGTCAGGGCCGGAGCGAACGCCCCACCGATCCTTGCTGAAGGCTTGCGGGCTCACCGACGCCCAGATGAAAAAGCCGTTTATCGGCATCGTCAACTCCTTCAATGAGGTAGTGCCCGGCCATATCCATTTGCAGCAGATTGCAAGGGCTGTGAAGGACGGCGTACTGATGGCGGGGGGCACGCCCCTGGAGTTCAACACCATCGCCGTGTGCGACGGGATCGCCATGGGCCACGAGGGGATGCGCTATTCCCTGTGCACAAGGGAGCTGATCGCCGATACCATCGAGTGCATGGCGCGCGCCCACGCCTTTGACGCGCTTGTGTTCATCCCCAACTGTGACAAGGTGGTGCCAGGGATGCTCATGGCGGCGGCACGGCTGAACCTGCCCAGCATCTTTGTATCCGGCGGGCCCATGCTCTCGGTAAACGGCAAGGATCTCAACAGTGCCTTTGAGGCGGTGGGATCGTATATGGCCGGGAACATCGGGGAAGAAGAATTGGCATGTATCGAAAATGAAGTCTGCCCCGGCTGCGGCTCCTGCTCCGGCATGTTTACTGCCAACTCCATGAATTGTTTGACCGAGGTGCTGGGCCTGGCGCTGCCCGGAAACGGCACCATTCCGGCGGTGTATGCCGAAAGGACGCGCCTGGCCAAGGAAACCGGCGTCAAAATTATGGAGCTGCTGGAAAAAAATCTGTGCGCACGGGATATCCTCAACGAAAAGTCCATTGAAAACGCTCTGGTAGTGGACATGGCCCTTGGCTGCTCCACCAATACGGCACTGCATTTGACCGCCATCGCCAGGGAAGCCGGCGCGCCCTTCCCGCTGTCCAAAATCAACGAGATCAGCCAAAAGACGCCCAACCTGTGCAAGCTGGCCCCGGCCGGCAAGCACCACGTGCAGGACCTGCACCATGCCGGGGGCATCCCGGCGGTGATGGGGGAACTGCATAAGATGGGCCTGCTAAACGGCAATTGCCTGACCGTGACCGCCAAGGCAGTGGACGAAAACCTGATGGGCGTGAAGGTGCTTGACCCCCAAGTGATCCGGCCTTGGGAAACGCCCTATTCGCCCGCGGGCGGGCTTGCTGTACTCTTTGGCAACCTTTGCGAGGGCGGCGCGGTGGTAAAGCAAAGTGCCGTGGCCCCGGAAATGCTGCGCCATACTGGTCCTGCCCGTGTGTTTGACGGGGAGGAAGCTGCCGTTGCCGCTATCTATGCAGGCAAGATCAAGGAGAATGACGTGGTGGTCATCCGCTATGAAGGCCCTGCCGGCGGCCCCGGCATGCGGGAAATGCTGTCTCCCACTTCGGCCATCGCAGGCATGGGCCTGGATACATCCGTAGCACTCATCACCGACGGCCGGTTTTCCGGGGCGACCCGGGGCGCGGCCATCGGCCATATTTCTCCCGAGGCCGCCGCGGGCGGGCTCATCGCCCTTATTCAAGAAGGGGACCTGATCGACATCGACATCCCGGCCAAGCGACTTAGCCTTAGTCTGCCCGAAGCGGAGATCGCTTCCCGGCGGGCTTCCTTTGAAGCTCCGAAGCGCGCTCCGCTGTCGGGCTACTTAAAGCGCTACGCGGCCATGGTGTCCTCGGCTGATCAAGGCGCCGTCTTGAAGGAAGGAGCGGAAATACATGAAGCAGGTGAAAATATTTGATACGACGCTGCGGGATGGGGAACAGGCCCCCGGCTGCAGCATGGATTTGGCGGAGAAGATTGAAATTGCTCAGGCGTTGGAGCGCATGAAGGTGGATGTGATCGAGGCGGGCTTTGCCATCGCCTCCCAGGGTGACTTTGAGTCGGTGCAGGCCATTGCAAGAACGCTTAAAAACTGCACCGTGGCAAGCCTCTCCCGGGCCACAAAAAAGGATATCGACGCGGCCTGGAATGCGGTGAAGGAGGCGAAGTCGCCCCTCATCCATACCTTTCTGGCCACATCGCCCACCCATATGCAATATAAATTGAAGATGACGGAGCAGGAGGTACTCGATACCATCACATCCATGGTAGCCTATGCCCGGAATCTTTGCCCCCAGGTGGAGTTTTCCGCGGAGGACGCCATGCGCTCAGACCCTGCCTTTTTAGCCAAGGCAGTGGATGCCGCCATCCGCGCCGGGGCATGCATCATCAACATCCCTGACACCGTAGGCTATGCCATGCCCGCAGAAATGGCGGAGATGATCGGCTATCTTCAAAAGAATGTGGAGAACATCGATAAGGTGACGCTCTCCGTCCACTGCCATAACGATCTGGGGTTGGCCGCGGCCAATTCCCTGGCGGCGGTGCGGGCAGGGGCCACCCAAGTGGAGTGCACCGTCAACGGCATCGGCGAGCGGGCGGGCAACGCTGCGCTGGAAGAGATCGTGATGGCCATGCACACCCGCAAGGATCTATACCCCTTTGCGTGCGGCGTGGATACTTCCCGCATTTCCCCGTTAAGCCGTCTGGTGTACAGCATTCTGGGCGTAAACGCCCCCATGAACAAGGCGGTGGTGGGGCAAAACGCCTTTGCCCATGAGGCGGGCATCCACCAGCACGGCGTGATGGCCAACCGTGCCACCTATGAAATCATGACGCCTGAATCCATCGGCCTCATGCAAAACCGCATGGTGCTGGGTAAGCACAGCGGCCGCCACGCCGTGGAGGAGCGCTTGAGTGCCTTGGGATACCAATTGAGCAAAGAAGAGCTGGACCAGCTTTTCACCAGGTTCAAGGATTTGTGCGACCGTAAGAAGGTCATCACCGATTACGACCTGGAGGCGCTGGCGGTGCACCGGCTCTCCGATACCGGGGCGGGCACCGGCTACCGCCTGGAACGTTTTACCGTCAACAGCGGCAACTATGTTACCTCCAACGCGGTGGTAAGCGTATTGCACGACGGGGAGCGCTTTGAAGAGGTGGCCATTGGCGACGGCCCCATCGACGCCGCCTTCAATGCCGTAGACAAATTGATTCCGGCCCAGCCCCATTCCCTGGAGGATTACGCCATCCAGACCATCTCCGAAGGCAAGGATGCCCAGGGCGAAGCCATTGTGAAAATCCGCTGCGGTGACCGGGTGGTCACGGGCCGCGGCCTCTCCACCGACATTGTGGAAGCCAGTATCCTGGCCTATATCAACGGCATGAACAAGCTGTAACCGGGGGCTCTGCCCCCGGTACCCCCGCCAAAGGTTCCGAAGCTGAGCGCCGCCTTTGGCGGATGAAGCGAGGCGGAGGAAGCGGCCGAAACAGAGCGATGGGAGCGGAGCGAACCATCGCGACAATTGAGGACGCCGGAATATAATCCTTTGGAATCCCTATATAAGATTACAAAAGCAACAACTTGTCCTCGTACCTTGGGGAGGCAGGCCAAAAACAATACCCAGCCGTAGGGGCGATTATCAATCGCCCGCCGACCTCCGCCAAGGGATATATCCCTTTGGAATCCCTGCATTAGGTAGCGGTATGTATAATCAGTTGTTTTAAGGACGGCGTCCGAAGGTCCAGGGCGACCGGAAAGCCCTGGTCGCGCCCGCAGGCGCGAAACCCCCTCCTAGCTTTGTATGTTGAGAGGTGACACATGCGGAAACTCGAAATCTTCGACAGCACACTCAGGGACGGCGCCCAAGGGGAGGGCATCTCCTTCTCCGTCACCGACAAATTGAGCATCGTCAAGGCTCTGGATGAATTCGGGGTGGATTATATCGAGGCGGGTAACCCCGGCTCCAACCCAAAGGATATTGAATTCTTCCAGCGGGTGAAGGAGCTGTCACTTAAAAACGCCCGCCTGTGCGCCTTTGGCAGCACCTGCCGCAAGGAGACACGGGCGGAGGAGGACAAAAACATCCTCTCTCTTTTGAGTGCGGATACCCCCTCCGTGTCCATCTTCGGCAAGTCCTGGGATCTGCATGTGCTGCAGGTGCTGAATACCACTCTGGAGGAAAACCTGCGCCTGGTATCTGACAGCGTTAAGTTCTTCAAGGATCACGGCAAGGAAGTGATCTTTGACGCCGAACACTTCTTTGATGGATACCGGGAAAATTCTGCCTATGCCCTGCAGGTCTTATCTGCCGCCCATCAGGCGGGAGCGGATGCGCTCTGCCTGTGCGATACCAACGGTGGCATGCTGCCGGACGACATACAGGAGATTGTTATAGAGGTCTGCTCCCTCTTTCCAGATACCCGCGTCGGCATCCACTGCCACAACGACACGGGCTGTGCCGTGGCCTCCACGTTAATGGCTGTTAGGTCTGGCGCTGTGCAGGTGCAGGGCACATTCACCGGCATTGGTGAGCGGTGTGGCAACGCGGATTTGAGCGCCATCATCCCAGGCCTTCGCTTGAAGATGGGGCTTGACTGCAAGGGAGACTTGTTAAGCCTTCGCCATACCGCCATCCGGATTTCGGAACTATGCAATATGTCCCTGTACGCCGGCAAGCCTTATGTGGGGGCCAGCGCCTTTGCCCACAAGGGGGGCATGCATATTGACGGTGTGAGCAAACTTTCCCGCTCCTTTGAGCATATCTGCCCGGAAGCCGTGGGCAACGAGCGCCGGTTCCTGATGAGCGAGGTTTCCGGCCGCACTACGGTGCTGGCGAAGCTTACCGCCATGGCCCCCGGCCTTCACAAGGATTCGCCCGAGGTGGCGGAGATTGTGGCCCGGATCAAGGACCTGGAGCACGAGGGCTTTGCGTTCGAGGCGGCGGACGCCAGCTTTGAATTGATGGTTACCCGCATTCTGCAACGCTTTACCCCTCACTTCACCTTGGGCATGTACCGCATCAGCGGCGAATATCCTTCTCCTGACGGGGACAAGAGCGCTTCCGCTATGCTTTCCATTGCGGTGGATGGCCAGCAGGAAACTACCGCCGCCATGGGAAACGGCCCCGTGCACGCGTTGGATACGGCGCTGCGCAAGGCGCTGTCCGTGTTCTATCCCGAGCTTAACAAGGTTCGCCTTATCGACTACAAGGTGCGCGTGCTGACCGGCCGGGCGGCCACCGCTTCCCGCGTCAGGGTTTTGATCGAGTCCAGTGACGGGGAGACCACCTGGACCACCGTTGGCGTATCCACCGACATCATTGCCGCCAGCTGGCAGGCGCTGTCGGATTCCATTGAATACATTCTGCACAAAAAGGAGGCTGACGCCCAATGTCCATGACCATGACCCAAAAGATACTGGCCGCCCATTGTGGGAAGGATGTCCTGCAAGCGGGGGATATGATCCTGGCCGATACCGATCTTGTGCTGGGCAACGACATCACTGCCCCCGTAGCCATCAATGAGTTTCAAAAGGCCGGGTGTGACTGCGTGTTCGACTGCGGAAAGATCGCCCTGGTAATGGACCATTTTACCCCAAACAAAGATATCAAGGCGGCGGAGCAAACCAAAAAGGTGCGGGAATTCGCCAATGAAAAGGCGATTGCCAACTTTTTTGATGTAGGCGAAATGGGCGTGGAGCACGCTTTGCTGCCAGAAAAGGGCATGGTCACCGCCGGGGACCTTGTCATCGGTGCGGACAGCCACACCTGCACCTATGGCGCGCTGGGGGCATTCTCCACAGGCGTAGGTTCCACCGACATGGCGGCGGCCATGGCCTACGGCAAGGTATGGCTGCGGGCGCCCGCCGCGATCTCCGTGGTCATCACCGGCAAGCTTCGGAAGTATGTCTCCGGCAAGGACGTGGTTTTGCACCTCATCCATGAAATTGGCGTGGACGGGGCGCTGTATGAATCGCTGGAATTTTCAGGGGAAGGCGTTACCTCTCTTTCTATGGATGACCGGCTTTGCATCTGCAACATGGCCATTGAGGCCGGCGCCAAGAATGGCATCTTCCCGGTGGATGAAAAGACTCTTTCCTATTTAAAGGAGCATGGGGCCAAGGAGCCCAAGGTGTACGCTGCTGATCCGGACGCCGTATATGAGCGGACGATCCATATCGATCTTTCGAAGTTAACCTCGATGGTGGCCTTCCCGCACCTGCCGGAGAACGGAAAGACATTCGATGAAATCGGGGAGGTGCCGATCCAACAGGTGGTGGTAGGCTCCTGCACCAACGGACGGCTGTCTGATCTGCGGGAAGCGGCGGAAATCCTGAAAGGACGCAAAGTAGCAAAAGGCGTGCGGGCTTTGATCATCCCCGCCACCCAGAAGATCTGGCTGGACGCCATGAAGGAAGGGCTGCTGGAGATTTTCATAAACGCCGGGTGCGCCGTATCCACGCCCACCTGCGGCCCGTGCCTGGGCGGTCATATGGGCATCCTGGCCAAGGGGGAACGCTGTGTGGCTACCACCAACCGCAACTTCGTAGGCCGCATGGGTGACCCCCAAAGCGAGGTGTACCTTGCCAGCCCGGCAGTGGCGGCAGCTTCGGCGGTGACGGGGAAGCTGACGGCACCGGGGGATTTGACGTGATGATGGACGGGAAGGGGAATTTTTCAAAGATTCGCCTTTCCCAAACCACAAGTTCAGTCGTCACGCTACCTGCACCGCTTTTCAAAAGCCTTCCCCTTGAGGGGAAGGTGGCGCGCAGCGCCGGATGAGGTGTTATGCTGCGAATATTTGTTAAGCCACTAACACCTCATCAGTCGACTTCGTCGACAGCTTCCCCTCAAGGGGAAGCCTTGGGCCGCAGTTGGTCCCCTATGTGGCTTGGATATGCTTGAGACCCAGAAAGGAGCAACAGTATGCAACTCAATGGCAACGCCCTTTGCTACGGCGATAACGTGGATACCGATGTCATCATCCCCGCCCGCTACCTGAACACCTCCGACCCCAAGGAGCTGGCTGCCCACTGCATGGAGGATATCGATCCTGACTTTTTGAAAAAGGTGAAGCCCGGCGACGTCATCGCCGCGGGGCGGAACTTTGGCTGCGGGTCCTCCCGGGAGCATGCGCCGCTTGCCATCAAAACGGCGGGCATCTCCTGCGTGATCGCCAAAAGATTTGCCCGCATCTTCTACCGTAACGCCATCAACATTGGCTTGCCCATCATTGTCTGCGATGGGGATTTCCACAATGGTGATACGCTGGATGTAGACCTTGCCAAGGGCATCATTCTCAACAAAACCACAGGGGATACATATTCCTTCCCGCCCTTCCCTGCCTTTTTGCAAAAGATCATCGAGGCGGGCGGGCTGATGAATGCCATGGCGGGAGGGGAAATCGCGTGACATATAACATCGTATTGGTGCCCGGTGACGGCATCGGGCCGGAGATTGTAGACGGGGCCGTAGCGGTTTTAAAGGCGGTTGGAACGAAATTCGGCCATATCTTCCGGTTTGAAACCGTGCTGGCCGGCGGCGCGGCGCTGGACAAGTTTGGCGTACCCCTGCCGGAAGAAACGCTGGAAAAATGCATGCAAAGCGACAGCGTGCTGCTGGGTGCCGTGGGCGGCCCCAAGTGGGATACGCTGCCGGGCCATCTTCGGCCCGAACGGGCGCTGCTGGGTATTCGCAAAGGGCTGAACCTGTTTGCCAACCTGCGTCCGGCAAAGTTGATGCCCATGCTGGCCTCCGCCTCTCCCCTCCGGGCAGATATAGCGGCGCGTGGCGTGGACCTGTTGATCGTCCGGGAACTCACCGGCGGTATGTACTTCGGCCCCCGGGGCCGTGGGCAGGGCGACATGGGGGAAAACGCCTACGACACGGAGATCTACAGCCGGGGAGAAATCCTGCGCATCGGCCGCGTGGCCTTTGAGGCCGCCCGTAAGCGCCGAAGCAAGGTGTGCAGCATCGACAAGGCCAACGTGCTGGAAAGCTCCAGGCTCTGGCGGGAGACCATGCATGAGCTGAAAATGGAATACCCGGACGTGGCCTATTCCGATATGCTGGTGGACAACGCCGCCATGCAGCTGATCCAAAATCCGGCCCAGTTTGATGTGATCGTCACCAGCAACCTGTTTGGCGACATATTGTCGGACGAGGCGTCGCAATTGACAGGCTCCATCGGCCTTTTGGCCTCCGCCTCTCTGGGAGAGGGGACGCGGGGCATGTATGAGCCTATCCACGGCTCTGCTCCCGACATTGCGGGTCAGGGGATTGCCAACCCTATCGCTACCATTCTGTCCGCTGCCATGATGCTGAATCTTTCTTTCGGCCTTGCGGAGGAAGCAAGGACCGTGGAGGCTGCCGTGGAAAAGGTGCTGGCCCAAGGCATTCGCACCAGGGATATAGCGGCAGGCGGTGAATACATTTTAGGAGCGGAGATGACAGGCAGGATCGTAAAGGAGATTTGACACGGATATTGTTTCAGCCAAAAAACTTGTCCCGGTTTGTAATTTTCCCTCTTTACAAGGTATTTGTTTTGTGTTATGATTGTGTTCGTTCGCGGGGCATTAGCGCAGTTGGTAGCGCACAACACTGGCAGTGTTGGGGTCAGGAGTTCGAGTCTCCTATGCTCCACCAGCGAAGATAGACCGCAAGCTTTTGATACATCAAAGCTTGCGGTCTTTTATGCGCAGGCATCGCTGTAAAACTGTTTACCCCATCTTTCGAATACAGCTGGCATTTGACATGGGATGCAGGTTGCGTTATGATTTTCCCATGGGACTTTATGGATTCCCATAGGAAGACTGCGCGATCAGAAAGAATGGAGACAGCTTATGCCAAAGAAGGAATTGTATCATCTGGCTGTGGAGTTTAAAAATACAAAACTGTGGCAAAGGCTGTACGACACAGAGCTATTCGCAGTGCGGATGACTGGCGGTGAAATCGGGTATGTCAGCGTGATGGGTGCGCTGGGCGAGCATCTGGCACTGGCGGTCTATATGGGAAACGCCGGGCTGGATTCCTACCGGCTGCTGGGGCAGGCGCAAAAGAGGCAAAGTGAGCTGGAGCGCACAGAACGCATGATGAGCCAGAATTGCATCATGTGCTCTTTTGAAAACAAGGCGGATCTTAGGGAGCGGGACCTTAAAGAGATCGATACGCATGGAATGATGCTTCGGGGAAAGAACGCTTACCCGATGTTTCAGCGAATCAGGCCGCATTTTATGCCTTGGTACCTGGAAGACAGGCAGGACGAGGAATATCTGCGCCAGGGGCTTTTAGCGGGGCTGGAGGTGGCGCGCAAGCTGAAAGGCGCGGCCGTGCAGCAGGATATGTTTCATGCGCCCGAACCCGGTGCGTCGAAGGAGGAACTTGGTTTTACGGAGGGTGCGCCGTTTGACCGCGAGATTCCGATCCTTTCGCCTAAGGCGGACGGAACGTTTGAGTGGGGCAGAATCCTGCTGCCGGAGCCGGCCGCGCCGGTGTTTCCATCGCCCAGGTTTACGGATGACATTGCAGTTATGAAGCTCAAAAAGCAAAAAAAGCGCGGCGTATGGGAATGCGAGATGATTATGCTTCCCGAGCCCACAGCAACCGGAGAAACGGATGAGGACGGTTACGTGCTGGAGCCCAGGAACGCGCCGTATTTCCCCTATATGCTGCTCATGGTGGGCCACGCGGACGGCATGGTGCTTCACTTTGGTATGGCAGGCGATCCGGAGGATTACGCAAAGGACCTGATGGATGCCTTTGTGAAGGGTATGATGAAGAACGGTGTCCCCGAGGAGGTGCTCGTCCGCGAAGAGCGCACCCGGGCACTGCTTTCAGGCATTGCGGAGCAGACCGGCATTCGGGTCACGTTGGAAGATGATTTGCCCTTCTTGGACGAAGCGGAGGAGAGCCTCGTACAAACCATAGGAAGCGGCAAAGCGCCGGATGCGGATATAGAGGCAACACTGAACGATCTGATGGACAAGGCTGATTTGGATGATCTCCCCGACGAAATGAAGCGACAATTGATGGAGCTTTCGCAGCGGGATGATGTGCTCTCCGTAGCGACCATGAACAAGCTCAACCGCTTTTTGGCTTACGGGAAAACAGCGCCTTCCGGGAAGGCTGCTGCGCGCCCACAGAAGAAGGGTAAAAAACATTCGCAAGAAAGCTTTGTAGTCAGTGTATCGCTGGAGACAGGCTGCTACCGGCACATCCGGATCTCAGCGGGCGATACACTGCTTGAGTTGCACAAAGCCATCCTGGATGCCTTCGGCTTTGAGGACGACCATGCCCATGCATTCTTCATGGACAACCGCTTGTGGAGCAACGCGGACAGTTATTTTTCGAAAGGCATGGAGGGGGCCAAGCGCCTTACGAAAAGTTTTGCGCTGTCCGCTGCCGGACTGGGCCCAGGGAAACAGTTCAAGTATGTATTTGACTTCGGGGATGAATGGACCTTTCAATGCAAGGTACTCAAGATGCTAAATGAGGCTACGGACATCCCGCAGATTGTAAGAAGCGTGGGCAGCGCGCCTCCCCAGTACGGTGAGCCGGATGATGAGGAGGCGCAGGAGATCTTTCCGGAAATCTATCCCCAGCAGACGCTTGCAAAGATGTACAAGGCGCTCAGGCTGCCCAAGGAGACTGTGCAGCTGCTGCACCAGTATTTCAACGCCTTTGCGCATCTGTATGGCATATTGCCCCTGCGCAAGGCGCTTGAAATCTACAACAAGCAAAACCTGCCGGTGGATGAAAAGGATTTTATTGAATTTGCCGAAATCGCCCGTCACGAGGAGCATGGCTACTTCATTCTTGGTGAAGACGACCTGTATGTGGACATACGGAAGCCATTCACGCCGCTTGACCGCGAGATCGTTGAGGAAAGCCTGACGATGGACGAAAATGATTACGAGGAGATGAAGGCGGGGCATGAAGGCAAGCCCTATTATATTCCCGGCAAGCAGGTGCTGCTTCGGTACGCGGACTCCAATTATTTCGAGAAGAATGCCGAATTCATGGCACTTCGGGATTTTTTGCGTGACCAGATGATGCTGAAGCAGGATCGCGCCGACGACATTGCGGATGAGCTGCAGCTTCACGCTTGTATGGCTGAAAGCGATATGAATTACATCATGAATGATTTGCAACGCATGGGCCTGACATTTGCCAAGATCGAGGATGTGCAGGCCTTCATGACGCTGTATGCAAACATGGCCAACAATACCCGTATTCCGGTCAATCGGGGGTATACGCCCAGCGAGCTTTTTAAGAAGTTCAGACCGCCCCGTCCCATCCGGCCAAGTTCCGGCGCCGCGGTGACGGCGCGGCGTGGCAATATGGATACCGATGAAATGCGCACCGGCCGGCCGCGTGAAGCGGACGGGATCAAGCCTGAAGCCTATACAAAAGGGCAGACGTCCAACGCGCCCGGGGAGAAGATTAACCGCAATGCCCTGTGCCCGTGCGGCAGCGGCAAAAAGTACAAGCATTGCTGCGGGAAAGACAGCTGACCGGTTCGGATTACGAACGCTTCAATACATTTTTAGAGAGGTTTATTGGATATGAAAAAGCTCACAAAAGTAATTGTGATACTTCTCTGTTTCATGCTGGTGCATATATTGCCGGCACTTGCGCAAACAGGGGGGCAGCATAACCCGCTGATTGATCCTCAACCTATTTCATCCTATATATCCCTCAATCAGAATATCAAAAACATTCTTTTGCTTGGGATAGATAAAAGCGATGCTGCCTTGGCAAAGGGCAGTGACTATCATACGGATGCCATTCTTGTGGCTGCAGTGAACTTCGATGAGAAAAAAATCGACCTTGTTTCCTTGCCAAGGGATACCCTTACCTACGTCCCTGGAATCAAAGGGATTTACAAGCTGAACGCGGCCATCAACTGCGGCGGCGGAAAAACGGAAGAGGGATTCCAAAAGGTATGCGAGGCGGCAGCCTGGGTGCTTGGCGGCATCAAGATTGACTATTACTGTGCCGTGGATATGAAAGCGATGGCGGCCATTGGCGATGCCATCGGCGGTGTGAACTTTGAGCTGGAGATGAGCTATACAGGGACATACGGAAAATATCATAAGGGACTGCAGCATTTGAACGGCAATGGGATTCTGGACTATTTGCGCGCCAGGCGAAACGCTACGGAGAACGCCAACGACATCGGCCGTACATCCAGGCAGCGGGATCTGATCATGGCCATCATCCAAAAGGTGATGAGTGATAAGGGCCATCTGCCAAGCGTCATATCTGCCCTGCAGCGCTTGGAGGATGGTTTCTTTACAAACATGAGCGTAGGCGAAATGGTAACCTTTCTTCCGCTTGTCACGCAGATTGATTTTGATGCAATCGGATCCCATGTCATCACCGGGAAATACCGCTCTGCTTTAGCTGATTGGAACTTTACCTTTACCGACCAGGATCACCGCAGGGAAGTCATTCAAACTGTTTATGGCGTAAAGGTTCCCGAACTGAAATATGTTTCATATGCGTATACCAAATGGCTGATGGAGGACGGGTTTACAGTTGTCCGGTATATATCTATTGCAAAGCTTATGCGGGACGGCATATGCGCATACGGGGAAGCATCCATGAATGCCGAACAAAAGGAGGCGCTGGCCGCGTTCGACCTGGCCTATGAGCAGACGGCAAATGCATTTGATACGGCAGCTGATTCCATGTCCGATAGCGATACAAAGCGCATGACCGGCGCGTCTAAAGAGCTTCGCAAGAAGGGGGATGCATTAGCCGGCTTGTTCAATATGGAAAAGCCTGTATGGGGCACCGGTCGGTATTGGTATGCCGACCGCAGTGTCAATGAAATTGATGTAAATTTCAGGTAGAGTATGCAGAAAGCCTCCTCTCTATTAATGAGACATTTTGCGCATTTACATAATATGTTTGTGTACATACATTGAGTATACTTAGACGGTGAGTAGCAATGATTATTATTTTGTTCTTGTAATGTCTGTGGATGTTTTGCAAAATGCATTGTTCTTTGGTAAAATCAAGGGCTGATGTCGCTTCATCAAGAAGCAAAATGGGGGCATCACTCAAAAGAGCGCGGGCTATCGAAATGCGTTGATTTTGCCCCTCGGAAAACCCATATCCCCGCTCACCGATTCTGCTATAGAGCCCATCGGGAAGGCTGAGCACTTCATCGTCGATACATGCATCCTTTAATGCATGAATGAGCTCACTGTCAGTTGCATCGGGTCGGCCCAGGCGCAGATTCTCGGCTACTGTACCGGAGAACAATATATTCCCCTGTGGCACATACGCAAATAGGCTGCGTGTGTTCGTATCAATTGGCTGGGCTAACGAACGTTCCCCATCCGGATAAACCGTCATGCTCCCTTGTTTTGGGTTTATCAGCCCGAGCAGCATGCGGAATATTGTTGTCTTGCCCTGTCCGGACGGGCCGACCAAGCCAATGATTTCACCGGATGCTGCATGCAAATTGACGTTGGCAAGTACACTCCGGCCATTCCTGTAAGTAAAGCTTACACCGTCCATCATAATCTCAAGGCCGTTCATTTCTGCCTTGTCCTTCAGTGCGCTTGCATTTTCGCCCGCGCAATTGCACTCATATGGCAGCTCAACAATATCCATTACCCGCCGGGCGGATGTTCCGGCCGACAGTATTTGAGGCACAATGCCGACCAGGGATCCAAACGATCCGGATAAAGACCCGGCCAGTTGCAGAAAAAGCGTCATGGTACCGTATGTGATGTCGCCATGCCAAAGGCGGTATATGCTCCAGCCATAACAAGCAAAGGAAATCAGCCAGCCTAGAAGCGCCATGATGGATGTCGCGCCGATGGTAAGCATGTTGTGCCGCATATTCAGCTCATAGCTTTTCTCTTGCAGTGCGCGCATCTTCCCTGTAAAGTTGCCAAGAAGTCCGAATGATTTGACAAACTGCAGATTTTGGAACGCCTCTTCATTGAATGACATGATTTCGCTGGATATTTTTTTGGATTCCACCTGGTATGCGCGTATCCTGCTCAAAAGAAATTTCGAGCTTAAAACCACCACAGGTGCACCGCTCAGCGCGATGAACGCCATCACTTGATCAAAATATAAAATGATCAAAAGCGCCCCTGCAAACCTTATGATATTGGTAATCAGCTCGGGAACAAATCCAAGTACGGCATTAGATACGGTGCTCGTGTCATTTGACGTTCGATTCAGCAAGTCACCTGAGTGATAATCTGCTATGGATTCCCAATCGGTCATCATGACGTGGTGAAATGCCTCGGCCCGGATCTCCTGCTGAACCTTCATTTGAATCCGGGTTGAAATGCGATTGACGAACGCATTGATGGCAATGCCCAAAAAGCCCATTCCCAGATACAAGATGGCGATCAACCCTGCAGAAGCAGTGTTAAACCCTGTGACAGCATCAATGAGGTATTTTGATACTACACTGCCGGCCAGCCCCAACACAATGCCGATGATCCCAAGCAAGGTATAAAGCGCAATTTGCCATTTATATTGCTTCATGTACCGGCCAATCCAAAGCCATTCCTCAATCAGCCTTTTCAATTTGCCGTTCCTGATTCCCTGAACCACTTTCAGTCTGGATATCAAGGTTTTGACAACTCCTTATGTGCTGATATCATTGTTCTTTTCACCGTAATTTCCATACCGGCCATAGCTGCCGTAACCATAATGGGAACCGTAATAATGAGAGCCATAACCATAACCATAACCGTAGCCATAACCCTGCAAGCCTGCCTTTGCGTCATTGAGCACACATCCGCAAATGTTTACGCCGCTGTAGCCAATTCCCTGGATGCCTTCGATGATCTTTCCTATCTTGGCGTAGTCTTGCTTTATCACGTATAATACGCTGTCGCATATGCCTGCCAGCACGGACGCATCCGCGAGCAAACCACAAGGCGGCGAATCAATGATGATATAGTCCATCTCCTTTTTTAACGCTTCAAAGGCATATTTGAATTTTGAGGAAGATAATATTTCAACCGAATGATCCGGGGCATATCCGCACGCTAAAAAATTGAAATCTTTCATTATCGTTTCCAAAACGGCTATATTGAGCGGTGCAGTGCCCTCCATTACGTCCAGGAAGGTTACAGGCTTGCCCTTTATACTGAGCAGATCCTGAATTTGCTGGCGTTTAAGATCCGCATCAACAAGCAGGACGCGGGAACCTTTTTGGGCGATGGACAGTGCAAGGTTCAGGGCAATAATGCTTTTCCCTTCATTTGGCATTGTGCTGGTTACAAGAAGAACCTTCATGCCGCCGTGATCCATGATTTTGAGAATGCGTGTCCTAAGAGCCCGTATTGCTTCCTGAAAAGCATTGCTTACAAAACGGTTCATAATTACAAGGCGCTGCTGCTTCTCGCTGCTGCGCCGCTTGAATCTGACATGAGGAATGATGCCAAGGCTTTTCTGATTAAGCTTTGTCTCTATTTCATCCACTTTGCGCACTGTTTTGCGAAAAAATGCGTACATAACAATGATCAGAAAGCCACAGAATGCTCCCAACAAAAAGCCCTTGAAGATTGTAAGCTTATAGGAGATGCCGTTGATTGGCTGAGCCGAAACCGTAGGCTCGGCAAGCGTGTTTATCCTTGTATCGCCAATGATGAACTCGGCTACCTTTGGGTAATTATCTATTACCGACTGCAATATATCATAAGCGTCTCTGGCGTCGGTGCTGGTCACTTCCAGCGTAAACAGATTTGAAAATTCCACGCCCGTCGCGTTAATGCTGCCATTCAGGTAATCTGTATCAAGGTCCTCCTTGATAATCTGCTGCAGGATATCGCTTTTCAGGATATATGGGAACGTATCCGTCAATTTTACAACGGAACCGTCATAGGAAAAGCTGTAATCGGCGGTGCCGTAATTGGTTGCCGTTTGCGTTGAAACAGTAAAGGTGGCCTTTGCCAGGTAATAGGGCACGTAATTCCTTGTTGACATATAAAGATATAAACCGCTTGCCGCCAGCCCCAAAATGAGTACAAGCCACCAAAACTTTTTTATGCTCTTGTAGATGTCAATGAGCAGTATTTGCAGATCAATTTCAAACGGCTGCCCTTCATATGCCTTTTGATCCGCTGCGGCTCGCTTTATCTCTTCGCTCATACATATTTCCTTTCAGGCCCTCAGCCGATTTTTTTATAATATTTTCCATAGATTCTTTCATAGTTGTTAGTAACGGATAAGTTGATTTCCCAGACATTGTTGTAGATGCAGCCTAAAAAATCACTGGATGCCTGCAGTTTGTCAATTGTATCGTTCAGCAGCTTTACAAAAGTATAGTCCTGCCTGACCACAAGAAGCGAGGCATCGCTGTAACCCACAAGGATTTCAGTATCGGAAATAACGGACATGGGGGGTGAATCGATGATGATATAGTCCATCTTGTTTTTGCAATAATTCAACATTCTTTCCATCTGCAATGATGCAAGCAGATCGGCGGAATTATGGCAGCTGCTCTTATTGACTAACAGATAAAGACCGGTTTTCTTGTCCTGCATGATCACTTCATCGATAGATGCTTTTCCCCTCAGGTATTTGCTGAAGTCCGTCATCGGCTCTGGATTTTTGTCGATCATCTTGTACTGCTCGGGTTTGCGCAGGTCACAATCCATTAGCATCACCTTATAACCGCATCTTGCAAGACCTAGCGCCAGGTTAGCCGAAATGGTTGACTTTCCTTCATTTTCACATGCGCTGGTAACTAGAAATACAACATGCTTGCGAAGATTGGAGGTGTGTTCAAGCTTTGTGCACAGCCGCTTTATAGATTCCGAAAAAGAGTACCCGACGACCGGATTTGTAATCAACAAGGACCTGTTGATATGTTTGATCTTTGATTTGACCGTTTTATTCTTCATTTCGTGCCGGATAGTGGCTAACAGCCTGGCATCCAGATAATATTTGAGCGCCTCGGCAGTTTTTACGGTATCGCGCAATACGGAAAAAGCCGCAATCAGCATTATGGCCAGCAGCCCGCCAATGATGGCGGCCTGCTTTTTCGCCTGGGCTGTGGATATTTTGTTTGACGGGTAAGCGGGCACTGTGGGACGGTCAAGAATATCGATGACAACATTATCAAACACGTAATCTGACACTTGTTTGTGATTTTCCATGATGGCGGTAACGATTCTGAAAGCAAGTTCCGGTGAGCTGCTTTTCGCCTGCAGATGCAATAGATTGGTGTTTTCAGGCACATCGGCCAACACCGTTCCGGGAAGTGCCGGTAACTCCATGGATTCCGCAGCCTTTACCGCCATAATATCGCTTTCAAACACTTCGCATATGGCTACGGCCATTTCATAGGCGATGCTTAGATTGTAATATGCAGAATATGTGCTGTCCTTTGGGCTGACATAGTATGTTGCCGAGCTTGTGTAAATTGGCTGGAACAGGTTTTCCAATACGACCTCAGTCCCCATCATTGCTATGAGTGAACATATCAGAATGACCCATAAGTTAAAGAGCAGGTCCTTCAATATGCAAAAAGGATTGATGTCACACAGTCTGATCTCGCGCATTCTTTTACTCCTCTACAACGACGATAAGCGATGCTTTCGCAGCGATGCCGTTTTCATCTGTTACATGGTAGTCTACCTGGTAATTACCGGCCTTGGAGGTATTCACATTCGAATCGACCCTTGGAAGCACTTCCAGTACGGATTCGCCGCGCACTACCTTGTCAATATAAGATATGGCGCTGAATGCATCACCGACATTCATGTATACCAGATAGTCCTTCAGCCGTATTTCAGGCGCATTGCGTGATCCTTCATACATTGTGACATTGAAATTGAGATGTCTGATATCTCCTTTGCTGTTGGTAACTTCTGCCCGCATCTGGTATACCCCGGCAAGATTTACAGATAGATCGGAGCTGGTAAGCTTGATCTTTTTCGATAGGTCACCATCGATCGTATCTATGGCGCCAATGATATCCAGCACGTTGAAATTTGAGCCAAGTGCAAAGCGCATATCCTTTGAAAAGGTAAAGCGCGGCGGTTCATAATCCATATACCGGATGCGGCGCGTCATTCTGGCAACATGATTGTCATTGTCAACAACGGCATACGTTATATTTGCCACACCTTTTCCAATGAAATTGGAAATCTGTTCTATGATCACCCGGCCGGTCAAATCGCCGTCCTTTTCATCGGATGCCCTGACATCCCTCAAAAAGGCCTCTATATCGTCTGTAACAGATACATTCAGCACATCGTCCATATAGGAAATGACAGGGTATGTGGTATCTGTTCTGGATCTGTTGTAAAAATAGAAAAATCCATATACAGCTGCCGTAATGGTGAAAACGATCAGGACAATTGCTCGAAAAATTTTCATGGCTGCCTCACTCATTGATTGTTGATGATCATTTCCGGTATGTTTTTCAAAAGGTCATCGGCATACCCGGCGGAATAATGATCACTGACATATTCGTAAATATCAAAAAGATCAGGTGTGCGCTGGTAAGGGCTGTGGCCGTCGCTTGCAATAACATGGGCAAGATTGAAACGCAGCATATCGCAAGCCGTTCTCCTGATTTTCGTGCCGAAGGCTCCCAGAATGCTGCCCTTGTTTACCTGTATGATATAGCCTTTGTTTTTCCAGAAATATGCGTTATCAAGTTCACTTTGCATAAACGCATACCGCTCCGGATGCGCTATCACCGGAATCAGGTTAAGGCGTGCGATCTGGTCCAGCAGGCCGTTCACATGCAGGGGATGGTCATTTAAAAAAAATTCAAGCAGGATGTAGCGTGAGTTGTTGAGCATCAGAATTTCCCCATTGACAATTTTGTTTACAATGCCGTCTGTAGCAAAGACCTCCATCCCCAGCATTACTTTTATAGGAATTTTTCTTTCAAGGATGCCGTCGCAGAGCTTTATAAATTGGTCCTTTAGGTGGCTGCTGTAAAAATTTTGGGTGCTTCCGGGTACATTGAAGTGCGGTGTCGCAACCAAAGCACTTGTGCCGCTCTCATAGGCGATACGGGCCATGGCGCACGCTTCCTCAAGGCTTTGGGCGCCGTCATCCACTTCGGGCAGAAGATGGCAGTGAATATCAAGCACAATCGCTCACTTCCCATCAAAAGTTATTGGCACGAATTTTTTTACGTGTTCATCAAGAATGCAACCGATTACCGGTTTCAAACAAATGGAATGTTCTGTACAGCAGCTCTCTCTGATTTGCGTTTGCCAGTATCCTCCCGGGCGAATGCTTTGGACGTTTCCCCAAAGCCATTCGTACCATGTATCTGATGGGCAAAAAAAACCACATGATGGGCAGCAAAACCGGCACCTTCTTCATGAGCGGAAAGTGCACAACGGCATTCTTATTCAGGTTTTTTATGAATGTTGACAGGGCCGGCCTTTGTCTTGCGTCTATTGCATATCTCGAAATGAGGAGGCCGCTCACCCCCCGAACCGTATCTTTCCTTCCGAAATTGCCGCTCTTTAAAAAATCACGCATCAAGGCGGCGCAAATATCATCGGAAATCTGCAAACACCAGGGACACGATTCCGAAGGCAGTCCAAGATACAATACACATGTCTTCGTCAATATTTCCGCAAACCTAAGCAGACCGCAGCGATCCAAAACTTTAAGCATACGCTCTTGGTTTTCCTGGCCAACCATTCTTGTGAACATTGCCCAGTCGCATAGCTGCCTTAAGCCAAGGCCGCTTGAGGTAATGTGCTTTTGCATATGCAACAAAAGAGATACCGCCTGGTGTGTACAGGACAGGATGGGGAATACGTGTTTTTCCAATTCGCCGTAGCTGGCCGTAGAAACGGCAGTTTGCATCAGCCCGGTGATAAAATCGCCCGCGCTATTTTGGGGGACTATGGAAAATGCGTGGTGCAGCTCTATGCACGCGTTATCTTTGCAGAAAGTTTTATGAAAGCCATGCTCGTGGCCGCTGTTTTGAAAACCCGCTCTTTCCATAGCATCAACTGCATGGTCCATATCAGTCTTATCAATCAGGATATCAATATCGCCTTGTATTCTTAGTTCAGGATTTGGATAATTTATCGCAACGCTTGTCCCCTTTAAGATGACGCTCGGTATATCTTCGGCATTCAGAAGTGCCAATAGTTCATCCTGTATAGCCAGCAGGCGTTCATCGGATATGATGGAGCAAATGGTTTCCGATTTTAAAATGGAAATAACTGATTTGGGCGGTTTTTTGTCGTCCGGCAGCTGCATGATCGCATGATAAATGATGGGCAAAACCGTTTGCAAGCGGGCTTGCTCAATCAGGGGATCCCAGGCGGAGAAATGAATAGAACACCGCTCTGCCATCTCAAATTGAAGGCCAATTCTAAGAAGGGCCAGCAGATAAATATCCGTGTCATTGAACTGTTGCTGTTCTTTTGTCTTCATTACCGTATCTCGCTTGTCTCTATTTTCTCTTCGCTCTCAATTTACAAACCGCTCTTAACAGCTTCAAAAGTATTCCTCTTAATGGGAAGCAAAGGCACCATATCCTAAACAAAATGCGCCAGGCAATACCATTGCAATCAATCGTGACCGGGCCCCGGTATATGATCTCCACCCTTCCAATGATTTGTCTTGTCTCTATCATGCCATCCGCGCCTGTGCAGTTGTCACCTGCGGTTTCAAGCATATTTCCGCCGCATATGCGGATTACGCGGTGCAATAGATATTTTGTTTTGGGGCTTTCAAAGCAGACCAGGACGATATCCCCTACCCTCACCGGGCGGATGCTTGCCTTGAGCAAAACGGAATCCCGGTTATGCCGGATGAGGGGCCACATGCTGCTGCCGGAGACAATAAAACGGATTCCGAATCCTTGATGCATCATTTCCTCGGCTACCGGGAATACATCGGCACAAGGCAGGATAAGGCTCCAAGGCTGCATTCCTATTCATTCACCCCCCTTCCGCCAATTGTGCCACCTATAGGCTGTCCAAAGCGGACTTTAGCGTCAGCGCCGCATCTATATCGGGGCGGCACCGCAAAAGAAATATCGGCACAGCCGGTATGATCTCATCCAGCCGGTCAAGCATTTTGTTATAAAGCGCCGGCTCCCATGCGGGTGCATACACATTGGGAAGAAGCCTTTTCAGCGCTTCCAATGGATTAAGCCGTTCCACTATGTTCTCACTGTGCTGCTCCAGGATTACGATTGCCTGAATCGGAACCTGCCGGTTTTGTGATATTCCGGAGGATCCGCACCAAGGCATGCCAAACACCGTCCAGGATCCGTTTATGAAGCGGCACAGCGCGCGGTCTCCGTTGATAATTATACTAAGCTCAAGGTCGCGCCAAATGTTTGAATGCGTGGTTTTCCCTGTTCCGGAAGGAGCGGACAAGATCACGCCCCGGTCTTGGTACTCCATTACAACACCATGAAAAACAATGCCACCAAGTGCTAGTGCCGAATAGGAGAAAACATCTGCCAAGTCATCAAACATTTCCACGCCATTGGAATCCGTATAATCAGCTAACAAACAGGCGTTTCTCCACATGGAATCTATAGAGTACGCTAAGAACACAGATCTTGGCTTAATCCATGTGACCCAAATATATCTATCCGTTGTTTGCTTAAATATGCTGTATGTAAAAACACCGTTTCTCTTCTCATAAACCGGCAGATCACTGTATGCAGTAATTAATGATACCATGTATGTGTTGATTTGATTTTCAATGCTAATATCTGTGTATAAGCTATTATTGGATGAGAATTCTTGCAAGCTTCTAATAAACCCGCATCCGATTTTGTTTTCAGCGGATTCACTATATTGAAGCTTTAATCCCCCAATGTCGTAGTAGTATAATGTATCTTTCATAAGTTGCCGCTTGCCCGTTTTTTTGATATACCTGCGAAATTTGGATGCATAACTGCTAAAGTCTGAGGATCTATAGCATCATTGCCTACTGAATAATCTACCGTGATTCCCCTAGGTGGTTGATCTTTATTATTACTACAAGCTCCACTATGCGTAGATATTTTGAATTTTGTGTATCCATCGACATTTTCCCTATCATAGTAAAGATACCCTGAATACCCATTAGCATCATATCCCCAACATACATCTGCTATATTTTCAAGAAGCCGTAAGTTTTCAAAACGGACAATAGGGGGCTGATATTGCTTCTTCATTGTCATACTCCTTTTCTGAAATCAAATTTTCCGTCAGACAATTGGTAATTCCGCAAAAGTATTTAGGGCAGCCTCCAAGCAAGCCAGTTTCTGCATAACGTGTTGCCAGACAAGAAAGGCAATACTCCGAATTCTTGCATTGAGCGCACATTGGATCAAGTGTTATGGGTGGCACAGTTTTTGGGAATGTATACCAAGCAGTTTGAAATCCGGTAGAAAAAGGTTCGGTATAACATTCCCCCATAACTTGACAGCCAAGCAATCTGCCATCCCAGGTGATTGCATAGTTGCTCATGCCAGCATCGCAACCAAAAAGTGTTAAGGTTGGCATTTCATTGGTTTCTTTTGGCTTCTTTTGCATAGAAAACCGCACATTGTTAGCATCAAACCGCTCAGTCCCAATAATCCTTTTAACCAATCGTACATAGCGTTGAAAATACAGCTTTGCATTTTCTTCAGGATCAAGCCTGCAAAAGGTCGCGTCCGAACACCCACCCCTCACTGGTTTGAACACCACACTTGAATGTGTGAGAACGTATTTGCTTCCGTAATTTTTTTTAACCCATTCCTCCATTTCATCCATATCATCCAGGTTGTCCTTGATGATGGTCGTTCTGAAATCCAGAATCGACGGCAATGTGCTCAGCCGGCTTATCCCTTCCAGGGCCAGGCGGTAGGCATCGCCGTTTCCGCACACCTTTTGATACGTGCTTTCAGATGCCCCGTAGATGGAAATACCTATCCTATGCGGGGGATACTTACGAAGCAGCGCAAGTATTTCAGGCGTCACCAGTGTTGCATTTGTATATAGCTGGATTTGAAAACCGATGCGGTATATCCCCTCCCATATCTTTGCAAAATCTTTTCGAAACAGGGGTTCCCCTCCTGTAATCAGCAAACCCACCGTACCGGCTTTAGCAACCTGCTCCGCCATATCGATCCATTCATCCGCCGTGCGTTCCTGTGCAATAATTGCGCTGTTTTCACAGTCGTCGTGCCGGAATAAACACATACGGCAATGCAAATTGCAGCGGACTGTCAGCTCAAAGGTTCCGTTCATGGGGTTGCGATTTGGGATCAGTTCCATAGTCAGTCCTCAATCAACAGTTCATGCTCGCGAAGCAATAAAAGGAAATCGTCAATATCTTTCCTGGCTAGAGCTTCATCCACCTCATATTCATCCAGAAGAGAAGTTACAAGCTCTTCCCTTGTGACCGGAGATTGGGTTTTCTGCCAGAGAAAAGACGCCGTTTCGTTTAGCGATATGATGCCGTTAAATGTGGCAACATGATCGCCAATGGGGATTACCACATGCTCGCCGGCGATGCGGCGCAGAATCAGGTCCGGTTTCAGTTTCATATCAGCACCCCTACACAGCATTCTTGGCAATCACAACGAATTACAAGTGCATAAAGCCTATTGTGACAATAACTCTTTTCTAGGCTAAATTATATACCAAACAATTTTCATGATGTTATTTACTACAAAACATGTTATTAATTTCCGGTATTAGGCCTTATTTTCCAGGAATTTTGATGTGGTACAAGAATATATCAAACTTTTGCAATTTACGTTCAATAAAGATACCAGGGAAGATTCATTTGTCGTATTATGCCAAAACAAAAAAGAGCAGGCAATGGGCTGTGAAAAGCCATTTACCTGCTCCTGCCTTGTGCAAAAAGGCTATGTACGTTTATGGTTGCGCGGACTGAAGGGGCGAACTTGCTCCATAAAGGAAGGTGTGGACCGCCAAAATCTCTTCTCCCCAATCCTCCATTACTGCCACGGTGCTTAGGTCACGCGTCTCCTGTTTTGCCTTTTGCGGGAATCGCGTCGTCTCAATACCGGCAAGATCTACGGAAAGAGCGGAAAAAGCAAGGTTCATCATGTCATTCAGGGTCATATTCGTTTCCACGTACTCTAGCAGCTCGGATACCAAATTCAGCAAGCTTCCCAAATCAAGGTTCATGCCCTTTTTCAAACATGCGTTCAGCACCTTGCCTAAGCGTTCGCTTCGGTTTGTGCCCTCCGCGACGGCAGGGCTTTTTATATAGGCCATGACCTGTTCCGTACTCAGTGTCTGCATACCAGACTTTTTAAAAACCTTTGTTTTGCCGTCCGGCAGCAGCATGTTAAGCTCACTGGCCGGCACATCCACTTCCAAACCGTCCAAGGCATCCACAATCTTTTCCATGCCGGCCATGTCCACCTGGACATAGTACGAAGTATCCAGTGCCAAAAGGGAATTCACAGTCTTCAGCGCCATTTGCGGGCCGCCGCGGGAAGTAGCCGTGCAAAGCCTGCCGGCCCCGAGGCCGTCGGGCAGCTCCACAAGGGTATCCCGTTGGATGTTGATCATTTTAAAGGTGCCGGTTTTCATGTCCAGGGAGGCGAGGATGAAGGCATCGGCATTGCCTGCCTCTTCTGCTGTTTCATTGGCAGAATCAACACCCAGCAATAGTATGGTGAAGCTATTCCCGGTCTCCGCCAGTGCGGCAGGCATCATGGACATTGCTTGCAATGCTATGGCAAGGACAACTGCGATCAAAAGTATCTTCCTTCTCATGTAAACCTCTCCTTCACATTCAAAAAGGCGAATTCAATTATTCCAACTATAACGCAATGAACAGGAAACCGCAAGTGATTTTGCGGCAACAGCAAGCAATATTACATAAAAACCCAAAAGTTCCCAAGTTTCATTCCTTGTCAGTTTCCGGAATTTGGATATACTGGATGTAAACTTTCGCACCAGGATATACGCAACCGTGCTCAAATAGGCAACCAGCCACACCCAAGGAGTGAAATATGCAAGAACTGACGGTCAAAAGTATCCTAGGCATCCTGAAAAAACGCATGTGGCTGATGCTTGTTTTTTGTATCATTGTGACATTTTCAACCTACTTATACTATCAGCGCCAGCCGGATGAATACACTGCGCAAACCACACTCTACGTGCTGACGGCTTACGTGGATACATTGGAACAAACAAGATACGACACAACGGTCAGCGCGCAATTCGCCGGCGACTTTAAGGAACTGATAAAAACCCCCATCATCATGGATAGGACAATCGACAGCCTTGGTTTGGAACAAAAGAAATTCGATTCTGTCATCATCGATATCAATGCGGTCACCGGAACACGTGTCCTTCGGATAACGGCCACCAGCTCAGATTCCTTTCTTAGCATGCGCGTAGCCAATACGGTGAGCCAGGTTTTTACGGAGTATATACAGGGCGTTATGAAGGCGGACGTGGTGACCGTTGCGGCGGAGGCTACGTTGCCCCTTGCCCCGAGCGGCCCGCCACGGGCGAGAAATACCGTATTGGCGCTTTGCGTAAGCCTTATGCTGGCCATTGGAACTGCACTGGTCATTGAGATGATGAATACTTCCTTGCGCTCCACCGATGATGTGGAAAGCCTCCTGGGCCTGCCGGTACTGGCCAGTATCCATGAGTACAAAAAGGATATGAAGCGTTTTTTGCAAAAGAGGTCATCGGGCGAGACATTTTTGAAAGCTGTCCCCATTGCCACAAAGGAAGATGCGAAAACGCTGGCGGCAAATTTGCAGTTTACCACAATTGCGCGCCCTGTGAGGTCTCTGCTGATCACCTCCAGCATCGCCGGCGAGGGGAAAAGTTCCCTGGTGCTGTTGCTGGCGGAGGCGCTTTCCGATCTTGGCAAACGTGTGCTGGTTGTGGATATGGATATACGAAATCCCAGCGTCGGGAAGTATCTGGGGGCACGTGGCCGCAACGACTTGTTCGATTACCTGGCGGGCCATGCGCGGTTGGAGGAAGTGATCTACAAAACGGCAAGCCTCAATATCAACTTCATTGACTCCCGCCATCGGCTGGTGTCTGTTTCCCAGATTGTGAACTTGGAAATATTCGATACGTTCCTGGACACCGTCAATAGGATGTACGATCTTGTGCTTTTCGACACACCGCCATTGGGGTTGTTTATTGATGCGGCAGCACTGGCCCACAAGATGGATGCCACGTTGCTGGTGGTGGGCAATGGCATGGCGGACCGGGCGGTTATAAAGGATGTGGTAGGTCAGCTGCATAAGGCGAACGCCAACATCGTGGGTGTCGCCATGAATTTTTCCGACCGGGACCGGCATCACGGTTATTATTACAAAAAAAACTATGGACATTATGATGAAGAAAAGGGCCGGACCATAAACCTTAAGAAAATTGTGGATAAGGTATGACTGCTATGTTTCGGGAAAGGAGATCTGTATGCTGGATATACATGCCCACATTCTTCCGGATATGGATGACGGAGCGCAGACACAGGAGCAGGCGCTGGAAATGCTGGAGGCCGCCCGCTCAATTGGCGTGGATGTCCTTGTTGTTACGCCGCGTGTTACACGCGGGTATATAGATCATGCGGGGATCATGGCGGCCTATACATGGTTAAAACCATATGCTAAAGTGTTAGGCATCCGGCTCTTACTGGGATATGAAATATCCTATAATGTTCTTTTAGATGCATATCCTATGGAACTCAAGCGGTTGTGTATAACCGGTACGAACACTCTGATGTTGGATTTTTCTGGTGATCGTCTGTTCCCGGAATGGGATTACGCTTTGTGCGATCTTGTAAAGAACGGGTATGAGCCTGTGATCGTGCATCCGGAACAATATGTGTATATTCAGGAACATCCAGAAATGATTGCAGAAATGAAGCGGTATGGGTGTAAGATTCAAATTTGTGCTCAAGCTCTATTAAAACCAATTTGGAGCGTTGAAAGGAAAACGGTGGGAAAGTTTCTACGCATGGGTTGGGTAGATTATATCGCTTCGGATGCCCGCTGCCCCGACGACTACTGGATCATGCGCCATGCAGTCCACAGGCTGAAAGGGCGCTTGCCCAAGGAGAGCAATAGCATTGCGCATATGCGCAGCTTTCCTTCAGTTTTGTAGGCGTTTTTCTTCCAGTAGTGTAAGTGGTTGGGAAAAAGACCAGAAAACCTTGAAATCTTTCTTCGATTATTATATTATTAGTTTTGCTGCAGGTTACATCTGTAAACCTGGCCGGTTATCTCAGGGTATAAACCTTATTTATCAGTGAAAGAGGTTTGGCAGAATGCAGGAGATTTCGATCAAGGATATTCTAAAAATTTTAAGGGCTCGTCTTCTGTTTCTCATTGTTGTACCTCTTGTGATCATGATTATTGCAAGCATCTATTTTGTGACGCGTTCAAACGAATACTCTGCTGAGACAAAGCTGTATGTGCTGCTCGATTACACTGATTCCTCCGGCCAGACCAGATACGATACTGCCGTTAGTACCCAGTTTGCAGGCGATTTCAAGGAATTGATCAGAACACCCCGTGTGCTGGAAGAGACATCAAAAGAATTCAGCAGCGGGATCGATTTGAAAAAGGATGTAACCTTTGATATTACCGCGGTCACCGGCACGCGGGTGCTGAATGTTACCGCCACCAGCCATTCCCCCACACTCAGCATGATGGCTGCAAACACCATCAGCAAGGTCTTTGTGGAATATATAAAGGAACTGACCAAGGCGGATACGATTACGATAGCCTCCGAGGCGATACTGCCTGTTTCACCTTCCGGCCCCGCACGTACCCGCAATACGATTCTTGCTTATTTTGCTTCCCTCTTCCTTTTGGCCGGCGCTTTTATTGCCAAGGAGATGCTCAATACTACGCTGCGGTCGTCGGACGAGGTGGAGGAAGTGCTTGGTTTGCCGGTTTTGGCGGGGGTGGAGGACTATAGAAGCAGCCTAAAGGAGTACTTTGAAAAAAATGTGAAAAAGGGTGCGCTCAGCCTTTCCATCCCGGGCACTTCCCAGGAATGCGTGAAAGCCTTGGCTACAAATATCCAGTTTTCCTTTGCCGGTAAGCCCATGCGCAGCCTGATGATTACATCTACCATTTCGACGGAGGGGAAAAGCAGTCTGTCGATCCTTTTATCTGAAGCATTGGCCGATGATGGGTATAAAGTGTTGATTGTTGATTTGGATGTGCGCAAGCCCAGCATAGGCAAGTATCTTGGCATCCGGAACAAGTTTGATTTGGTTGACTACATTTCCGGCAATGCCCATTTTGAAGATCTTATTGTGAAGACCTACAAGGAAGGCGTTAATTTTATTGACTCCAGGCACAAAATAGCCTCCCCATCTCAAATACTCAATTATGAATCTTTTGATCGGTTCTTAGAGCTTGCACAAAAAACCTATGACATTGTTATTTTTGATACGCCGCCTCTTGGACTATTTATTGACGCTGCTGTGCTGGCGACAAAAGTAAGCGGTACACTGATGGTTGTTGGCCGTGGCTTGACAGAGCGTGACCACGCGAAAGAAGTTGTATCTCAGCTTCACAAAGCGAATGCCAACCTGATCGGCATAGCGCTGAATTATACAGACAGGCATAAGGGTTCAAAGTATTCTTATGGAAAGTATTACGCACGGTACGGACTAAAGAAAGATGCCTGACAGTTTCGTGCTGCCCTAAGGCGAGCGTGCGAGACGAGCAGATCAAGGCTTCCCCTTGAGGGGAAGCTGTCGACGAAGTCGACTGATGAGGTGGTAATAGATGAACAAGCATTTGCAGCCAAACACTTCATCTAGCACGCCGCCGATGAGGCTCCCTCCTGAGGCTCCGGAGCACCGCCCCCGCCAGTGGCGGAATAGGGAGGGGCGGAGGAGGCTGGCGAAAAGGAGCATTGCGAGCGACAGCGAGACAATGCGACTATTGGGCCAGATGGGATAGCTGTCGACGAAATCGACTGATGAGGTGTTTGGCCTTGCATCACGATTTTCGGAACAAGAAGCCTAACAGCTTCGTACTGCTCCAAGGCAAGCCTTCCCCTTGAGGGGAAGGTGGCGCGTAGCGCCGGATGAGGTGTTGGCCTTGCATCATAGCATCGGATGAAAGAAGCCTAACAGTGTATGCTTTAGGCAGGAGGAAGCATGATTGATATACATTCGCATGTTCTTCCCGGGGTAGACGACGGGTCGCAATCCATGGATATGACCAAGGATATGCTGCGCGCCGCAAAAGCGGCCGGCATCCAAGCCATCGTTGCTACGCCCCACTTTAGAGACAAAGACCTGGACAAGCAGCGCATCATTAGCGTGTATCAGTCTGTAATACCTCATGCGCAAAGATTCGGCATACAGCTGTATCTTGGGTTTGAAGTGCACTACAGCATGCTGGCCTATTTGGATATTCAGCGTGTGGCAGATTGGTGCATAGGCGGTACAAATGTTCTGCTTTTGGAGTTTTCCTCCAGCCAACTCCCAGCGAATTGGGATTGTACCATAAGTGATCTTGTGCGTGCAGGATACCATCCCATCATCGTCCATCCTGAACGCTATAGATATGTGCAAAAGCACCCGGAGCTGGCTACAGAGATGAGGGGTTACGGGTGTGAGCTTCAACTGGATGCGGAGGCATTTACCGGTCCGTTCTCCTTTTGGGGCGCACAAAGGCAGGTGGCCCAGAAGCTGCTGCGCGGCCATCTGGGTGACTACATCGCCTCAGATGCACATAGACCTAGCCACTATAAGGATTTTGCCTTGGTGCATAAAAAGCTGTCAGCGCGATGGCCGGAAAAGGGGTGGCTGAATAACTTGAGCAAAAATTTTAATCCGGGTGCATCACTTTTTAATCCGGGCGCATCTATTTAAAGGCCAATTTCACTTAATTCAAAGCAATTGCTGTGTGCCGGCCAGTACGGTTTGTATGACGGTAGCAGGCAAGGGTCATATTTTTTAATACTCTTCTGTCTTTTTAAAATTCGGGAAGAATGGCGAAGCTATGCCCAAAACACAGGGAGATGGCCCCGAAGGTCCAGGGCGATCGGAAAGCCCTGGTCGCACCCGCAGGTGCGAAACCCTCTTGTTTGATGGCTCCGAAGGTTTCCAAAGGCTCCGAAATTCCGATCCCGCCTGTGGCGGATATGAGAGGGATGGAGGAGGCCAGCGAAAAGGAGCAGTGTGAGCGGCAGCGAGGCAATGCGACTATTGAGCGGGCTGGATCGACCGGAAAGCCCTTTGGTCGCGCCCGTAGGCGCGAAACCCTTTTCCTTGAATAGCTCATGCATCATGAGTACTGAGAGGGAAAATGCGTTATGGATACAGACAACCCAAAATACTGCGTGTTCTGTATTTCCGGCAGAGAGCAATCAGTGGTCCAGCAGATACAAAAAATCGACGACCACCTGGCCATCTGCCCGATGATAGAACGCCATGAATCCCATAAGGGCACCTTGGAAACCTACCAGCAAGTCCTCTTCCCCGGTTACATATTTCTCTACACTACTGGCGACTTGCGCAAACAAGAAATTCTGGCTATACCCTCCGTTCTGAAATTTCTTACCAATGACACCGGAGATCCCAAGCTGTATGGGGAAGACGCAAATTTCGCCGATTGGCTGCTCACCCACAACGGGATTATCGGCAAATCCAAGGCCGTACGCGAGGGGGATAGGATCCGCGTGGTCGATGGCCCCATGAAGGATTTTGCAGGCACAATCACCATGGTCAACAAGCAGCGCAGAAGGGCAAAAGTGGACTTTGTTTTCCAAGGCATCGCCCGCAGCGTTTGGATGGCTTTTGATTGGGTGGAGCCGGAAACGCAAGATATTGAGATGGTCAAAGCCTGATGATTTTTTTGATGAGTTGTCTTAATCCAGTGGGTGATTTTACATTATATCTTATGGAGGCAAGAAAAGAGCCTTCCTCTTGGAGTGAGGGCGGCCGACGCGAGCTACCCCGAAGGTCCAGGGCTCCGAAGCCGAAGCGCCGACTGTGTCGGATGAAGCGAGGCGGAGGAGGCTGACGAAACAAGCAGTGTGAGCGGCAGTGAGCAATGCGCCGATTGAGCCAGATGGGTAGGAAAGCCCTGGTCGCGCCCGAAGGCGCGAAACCTTTCTTATATTATAGCCCCCCGAAGGTCCAGGGCGATCGGAAAGCCCTGGTCGCACCCGCAGGTGCGAAACCCTTCTTCTTGGAAGGCGTCCGAAGGTCCAGGGCGACCGGAAAGCCCTGGTCACGCCCGCAGGCGCGAAACCCTTTCCCCCGACCTAAGATTTAATGCAACCTGCATAGCATAATTTTCTTTATATATCGTATAATTGTCTCCGGAATGTGTAAAGGTTCCAATTGTCCATTTAATTACCAAGTGTGAGTGTGAGAGGTTAGCGAAGTTTAGTTACAGGAAAGGCCTGATAGCGCATATGACAATACCCGGAGCAAAATCAGTATTTTCCTTAAGAAAAGCGGCGCTGCTTGCCATGGATGCCGTTCTGGTAAATCTATCGATATGGCTAGGCATGTTCCTTAGGTTTGAAGGAGCCATAAACGATATGCAGGTGAGCCGGATGGTAAACCAGGAAGCGTGGGTCACTTTGCTTTTCCTGCTGTCATTCATTGCTTCCGGTATGTACAGCGCGTTGTGGCGATATGCCGGCCTGCCGGAAATGATACGCGTTACCTTCGCCATTATGGTGGCGGGGCTTGCCATTTTGCTGGCCAACGAGCTGTTTTATTGGCGGCTTTCCCGCGCCGTAGTGATCTTGACCTGCATCTGGACGCTGGCCTTTGCGGGTGGCGTGCGATTTGCGTGGCGTGCCTGGTGCGCGCGCCATGCCGGGGGCAGCAGAACAGGCGAACCGCTACAGCCGGTCATGATCGTGGGTGCCGGCTATGCCGGTTCGTACGCGCTGGCGCTTCTTCGCCGCAACGGCCATGTCTATGGGCGGCCGGTAGTGTTTGTGGATGATGATGATGGCAAACAGAACCTTCGCATTCAAAACGTGCCGGTGCGTGGAAAAACGGCAGATATACCAAGGCTTGTAACGGAGCTGGCCATCAGGGAGATCATCATTGCCATACCCAGCCTATCCGGCGAGCGGCTGCAAAACCTGGTGGCCCTGTGCAACAGCACAAAATGCAAGATAAGGATCCTCTCCAACCCCCAGGATTATGCGGCGCGCAGCGGCAAGCTGGAGTTCAGGGAGCTGAACCTGTCCGACTTCCTGGCAAGGGAAGAAGTTAAGCTGGATATGGATAGCATCAGCGCTTACCTTGGCGGCAAAACGATACTGGTGACCGGCGGGGGCGGCTCCATAGGCTCGGAGATCTGCAGGCAGATCATGCGCTTTGCCCCAAGCCTGCTGCTCATATTTGACATTTACGAAAACTGCGCCTATGAACTGTACAACGAACTAAAGCAAAAATATGGAGCAGATGTGCCGGTTCAGGTGCTGGTGGGCAGCATACGCGATAGATCGCGCCTGGATGAAGTCTTCAGGCAATACCACCCCCAAGTGGTGTTCCACGCCGCAGCGCACAAGCATGTGCCCTTAATGGAGGACAGCCCCGGAGAGGCCGTAAAGAACAATGTGCTTGGCACGCTGAACCTGTTGGAATCCGCTAGCAGCCATGGGGTGGAAAGGCTGGTGCAGCTCTCCACCGACAAAGCCGTCAACCCCACCAGCGTAATGGGCGCTACCAAACGCATTACCGAAATGCTCATCCAATCCTTCGCCCGCAAAACAACCATGAAATGCATGGCCGTACGTTTTGGCAACGTGCTGGGCTCCCACGGCAGCGTATTGCCCCTGTTTGAGGCGCAAATCAAAAAGGGCGGGCCGCTGACCATAACGCACCCCGACATTACCCGGTATTTTATGACCATCCCCGAGGCTGCGCAATTGGTGCTGCAGGCAGGCGGCATTGCGCAAAGCGGTGCGATTTACGTGCTGGATATGGGCAAGCCCGTAAAGATTATGGACCTGGCGGAGAAATTGATCCGCTTTTACGGCTTTGAGCCGGGCGTTGATATAGAAATGAAGGTTGTTGGCCTTCGGGCGGGCGAAAAGCTGTATGAGGAGCTGCTCATGGACCCTGAAAAGGAAAGCATGCAGAAAACCGCCCACGATAAAATCTTTGTTGCCCCGCCTATGCAGGTCGATGACGATGTCCTGTACGATAACATCGACTCATTGGTCCAGGCGGCGGAACAGGATGATTCACTTGTAAAAGCGCTGCTTCTGGAGGCGGTGCCCACATACAGGCCGATTGTAATTGAGAAGGCAGAAGCCATTTTGGCAGGGGCATGATCATGTCAAATGATGCTTACCCTCATAACCAATTCAGTGATAGCGTAGTGAGTAGAGTAGCGAGGAGAACACCGTTCATGTATCAAAGATACTTCAAAAGACCGATCGACATTATCCTTTCCTTATTAGGGCTTATTCTGCTCTCTCCAGTTTTTTTAGTGCTTGCTATATGGATCAAGCTTGACTCCAAGGGCCCTGTTTTTTTTAAGCAGAAGCGCATTGGCAAAAACAAGACACATTTTTATATCCTCAAATTCCGCACCATGCGTGTAGATACGCCTAAAGATGTGCCGACGCACCTGATGGTCAATCCGGAAGACTACATTACCCGGGCGGGACATTTTTTGCGCAAATCCAGCTTCGACGAACTTCCCCAGCTATGGAATATACTGATGGGGCAGATGGCCATTGTTGGGCCACGACCCGCATTGTGGAACCAGGATGATTTGATTGCAGAACGGGATAAATATGGCGCAAATGATGTGCGGCCCGGACTGACCGGCTGGGCGCAGATCAACGGGCGCGACGAATTGGAGATTGACACCAAGGCATTGCGGGATGGTGAGTATGTGAAGAACATGTCGTGGAAGATGGACTTCATATGCTTTGTATTCACATTTATATCGGTTCTTAAAAATCAGGGTATTGTGGAAGGCGGAACCGGTACATTAGCCAAGCAAAAGCAAGATATGGATCAAAAGGTAGCTGTAAACAAATGAAGCGTATATTGATAACAGGCACCAATAGCTATATTGGTACGTCATTTGAGAAATGGGTTTCCCAATGGCCGGATCAGTATCAGGTAGATACTGTGGATATGATTGGTGACAGTTGGCGGGAGAAGCCGTTTTCCGGCTACGATACGGTGTTCCATGTGGCTGGCATTGCCCATGTTTCGACAGACCCGAAGCTCAAGGATTTGTACTTCAAGGTCAACCGCGACTTGGCCAATGAAACGGCCAAGAAAGCAAAGGCTGAAGGCGTATCCCAGTTTGTTTTCATGAGCAGCATCATAGTTTATGGTGATAGTGCGCCTATAGGCAAGAAAAAAATCATAACAAGGGATACGGTTCCCGAGCCCGCTAATTTCTACGGGCAAAGCAAGCTGGAAGCGGAGCAAGGAATTTTAGCACTAGATGATGAGCACTTTCGCGTGGTCATTTTGCGCCCTCCCATGATTTATGGGAAAGGGTGTAAAGGAAATTATCCAAAGCTGGCAAAGATAGCAAAGCTATTTCCGGTTTTCCCCTCTATTAATAATGAGAGAAGCATACTTTATATCGGGAATTTATGCGAATTTATTCGACTTCTTATCGATAGGGTAGAGCGGGGTACCTTCTTTCCCCAGAATGTTAGTTATGTAAAAACAAGTGAACTAGTACAGGCTATTGCCAAGGTCCATGGAAGGAAAATTGTTTGCTTCAAGGGACTTTCATGGCTGTTAAAGATTATGTGTAAGACCGTTTCCATGGTGAATAAAGCATTTGGCAGCGACTGCTACGCCATGGAGGCAAGCGAATATCCGGTCAATTACCGCATCTTTTCTTTTGTTGAAAGCATTATTAGAAGTGAGGAACAATAAGTGGAAAGAAAAAGAATTCTTGTTGTTTCCCAATACTTTTATCCGGAGCAATTCAGAATCAACGATATCTGCACTGAATGGGTAAAAAAAGGTTACGAGGTAACTGTGGTGACAGGTATTCCGAATTATCCGTCAGGTTCATTTTTTAAGGGGTACTCCTTCTTCAAAAAGCGGGAAGAGATTTACAAGGGTACCCATATTGTCCGATTGCCTATCATACCCCGCGGGCATAACGTAATAATGCTGGTCCTCAATTATCTTTCTTTTGTAGTTTCAGGATGGATATGGAAGCTATTTACGCGCATTCAAGCGGATCGGGTTTTTATATTTGAAGTGTCACCCATGACCCAGGCTCTAGTGGGTGTATGGTTTGCAAAAAAGCGGAAAATACCTTGTCTGCTATATGTGCAGGATTTATGGCCTGATAATGTGGAAATTGTGATGGGGATTCACAATAAGTTTATTATTTCTACCATCAGGCGCATGGTAGACTATATCTATAAGCATTGTACCCAAATTTTTGCCACGTCAGAAAGCTTTGTGAATACCATTGTAGAAAGGAATGTAGCGAAGGAAAAAGTGTTCTATTGGCCTCAGTATGCTGAGGAATTTTATCATCCAGTAACTGATATGAAAGTTCCTGAAATACCATCAGATGCAACTTTTAAGATTATTTTTACCGGGAATATTGGCCAGGCCCAAGGTCTTGATATTTTACCCCGGGTAGCCAAACTTTTGAAAAAGGAGGGTCTGGAGGCGGCAGTCCGCTTTGTCTTGGTTGGCGATGGGCGCTATAAAGAAACGCTGATGAACGAAGTAAAATTAATGGGCGTATCAGCCATGTTTACATTTATAGGCAAGCAACCAGCGGAAAAGATTCCGGAGTTTCTTTCAGCATGCGATATGGCTTTCCTCTCTTTAGCCAACAATCTTCTGTTTGAAAAAACAATTCCTGCCAAGCTACAGTCCTATTTGGCTTGCGGTGTTCCGATATTGGCCTGCGCCGCCGGAGAAACAGCCCATATAATAACAGATGCCGAGGTCGGATATGTTTGTAAGCCAGGAGATGAAAATGGGTTAGTGGCACGTATCTGTGAGATGATGTCTTTCACTGATGAGGCGCGAAAGACCATGGGAGATAATGCTAGAGCCTACTTTTTACAGCACTTTGAAAAGCAAATGTTACTTAAGCAAATGGATGTATACTTGTAATAAGCTTCAAGATAGATAGCAAAATAGCCTTTACTAAGCCCAAATTTGTGTTTTTGAAATATAGGAGAAGTGGTTTGTGAAAGTAGTCTTGATTTCTCCCCTTCCGCCCCCCTGCGGTGGCATTGCAGGATGGACAGAGCGCATGCAAAAAATGCAGCTAAAGAATGACTGGCAAGTAAAGGTAGTAGATTCTAAGGTGATTGGTGGCCGGCATGTCTTTGGCGAAAAGGGAAAGCGGAACGTTTTTATTGAGATAAAGCGTTCCTTTGGCATTTGGAAGGGACTTCTTAATCAGCTAAGGGACCGGGATGCAAGGGTTGTGCAGACTTGTATTCCTGCTACGGCCTATGCCATGATGCGAGAAATGGTTTGCGCAATAATCACCAAGGCACGAGGAAGGAAATTTATCGTCCATTATCGATGTACTTTACCGAATATGGTCAAGGGAAGCATATCTCTATGTATATTTCGCATGCTGACAGGCCTGGCTGACTGTGCTTTTGTTCTTAACATGTCCTCGGAGCATTTTGCTAAAAGGTACAGCAAAACGACTGTTATCACCATTCCCAACTTTATTGAGGCTGAGTGTATTGCATCGAAAAAAAACATTAGGGAGAAGATCAAAACTATTTTATACGTTGGCGGCGTTATTGAGGAGAAAGGATGTGCCGATATCATCCGAGTAGCGGAGAAGCTTCCTGAATATGAATTTCAAATGATAGGTGCATTATCCGCTGACATAACTCATATGCCTATGCCTAAAAATGTGAAATTGTTTGGAGAAAGGAGCAAAAGTGAAGTATATGAAGCGCTTCATAATGCAGATGTATTCATTTTTCTCTCTCGTTTCAATGGAGAAGGGTTTTCTAATGCCCTAGCAGAGGCCATGGCTTGTGGATTACCGTGTATCGTAACGGATTGGGCTGCTAATAAAGATATGATTGGCCAGGAGGGCGGCGTTGTGGTTCCCATTCATGATGTTGATGCTGCTATTAATGCTTTACGCTTTCTAGAGGATAAGCAGGTAAGAAGTATTATGTCTATTCGTAATATCAGTTGGGTAGATGCTCATTACAACGATCGAGTAGTTACAGATCAATATGTTGATTTTTATGAGAAGCTAACTGATAGAAATTAAGTGATCTAATGTGAAGTTAATAATACTGAAAATGTAGACTGCAGTTGATTATGCTGAAAGGATAATCTATGAAAATAATTGCATACGTTTGGACTGCTATATGGGCGAATCTGAAGATGATTTTATTAAAAATGTTCTGGTTGTCAAGATTGAGATTTTCTTATCTTAACAATATAAATTCAAGATCGTCAATAAGATTACACGGGAGAAATGCACAGATAAAATTTGGGAGAATGGTAACAGTAAGGCCAAATGTTGAGATACATGCCAATAATGGTTGCATAACCATCGGCGATAAGGTGTTTGTAAATAGAAATGTCATCATAACAGCTCATCAAAGTATAACAATAGGCGATGGAACAACCATAGGACCTAATGTGTGTATGTATGATCATGATCACAACTTTAAAGAATTACATGGAAATGGATATGTGTCTTCTCCTATCATTATTGGTAAAAATGTTTGGATAGGGGCTGGATCACTTATCTTGAAAGGTGCAAAAATTGGTGATGGGAGTATAATAGCCGCTGGAACAATTGTGACAAAAGATGTGGCTTCCAAAATGCTTGTACTTGATAAAAGAGAAAAAATATACAAGATTATAGGTGATTCTAGTGCTTTATAAAGGTAATAAAAATATGAAGCAACTTCTCATTCTCACAACAAATAAGTTTCCTGAAGGTGATGCCGGTTCGGTTAGGCAAGCTGTATTTGGTAAATTGTTTCTAGAAATGGGTTATTGTGTTACAATTTTTGGGATGGGTTCAAGCACTCAAGGGCAATGGAGGGATTATGCAGGAATACGTTATTGCTCTTTTAGACGAGAAGGCAAGGGGACTATAAACAAGGTGCTAAATTATTTGTTCATAAATAGGAAGTTGAATCATCACTTAGAAATTAAAAAAAATAAACCTGATATCATTCTTGTGATTGATTTGCCAATTTGGTGTATGTATTACGTTTCAAGATATGAAAAAAGAACAGGATGTATGCTACTCCATGATAGCGTTGAATGGTATTCACCTGAGCAGTTTAAAAATGGAAAATATTCCCCATCATATATAGCAAAGGATTTACTTAATGAGAGGTTAATTCGTCCGCCGTATCGGGTTATTGCAATTAGCAGATTCCTACAAGAACATTTCTTATCACAAGGCTTGCGTGTAGTAAGGATACCCGCGATTTTAGATGTGAAAAACATGCCATACTGGGAGTTCTTTGAGAAAGATTATATAGAGATAGTTTACGCTGGGATTCCGACAAACAAAGACTTTCTCAATGTCTTTTTGGAAGGATGCGCATGCCTATCAAACGAAGAATTGTCACGTACTAAGATCAAATTGATTGGAATTGAGAGAGAGAGTCTAGAGAAAGTTTGCGGTGTTAGCAAATCAATTATTGAAAAAATTGGTAATAATATACAGATCGTTGGCAGGATGGAAAGGGCTGCAGTTATTAAAGAACTTGAAACAGCAGACTTCACTTTTCTCGTTAGGAATCCAAACTTTCGATATGCAAAAGCTGGTTTTCCAACAAAAGTTGTAGAGAGTTTAGCTGTGGGAATACCTGTCATATGTAATCTATCTAGTGATTTACACGAATTTCTTATTGATGGTGCCAATTGCATTATAATTGAAGAACATGATGCACTGGGATGTATGACCGCTATAAGAAAAGCACTAGGTATGACAAGGCACCAATTGCGTTTGATGCATCAAGCGGCAAGGGATAGTGCGGAAAGGTTTTTTGATTTTCGTTGCCATATAGATTCGGTAAAAGAATTGATAGAAAAAAAACCGTCGAAAGGAATTAGTAGCATATGAAATTATCACTAAAGTATCCGGGTTTAGTGCTTTTTGCTTTTTTATATATTTATATGCCACCAATATTGTTGATGAATACAATGCATTTTTTAGCGATTATAGCATATCTACTAATTCTCTTAAACAAAGAGTATAGGTTCAATGATGGACGAAGGTATTTACAATCGTTATATTTGTTTTTACTTGTGCAATCTGCTTATCTGTTTATTGTCGGGATTTTGGGAACTGGATCACTTATGAACGCATATGACCCATTGATGTACATGCTAGAGGGAATACCAATTGCATACGTAATATCGAAGAAAACTATCCTTGGTAGATGTAGTTTTGTCAATATAGTTATAAGTGCAGGTGTGCTTCAGGGATGTATTTCTATTCTTGCTTTTCTTATACCAAGCATACAGCAAGTAATCATCAATAGAATGTTGAGCTATGGTTACCGCGAAGTAGTAATATTTATGGCAAAGGTCAGAATGTTTGGATTTAGTTATACGTTGCCTTATGCAATGCCAGTTGCGCAAAGCATTATCTGTTGCCTAGCAATATTTCTCGCGATAAATAAGAGCATTAAGTATATTTTTTGTGCTGGTATACTTGCTTTTTCGGCAATCATTAATGCACGAATAAGTATTGGAATTATTGGAATTGGCTGTTTCTTTATTATATTTGATAAGCTAAGGTTAGGAAGTGGCTTAAAGCTACGTCTGATATTTGCAGCTGTGATTTTCTGTATATCTGTTAATGTTCTAGTAGGGATAGTACAAAAAAATTCGCCGAAAACTTATGCTTGGCTCACTGAAGCTACTAGAGATATCGCTAATTTTTTTACAGATCAAGATTATGAGCATACGAGTTATATAGCATACGCAACAAATCTTGAAAAATATCAACTACCTAGTGGTATGGCACTTATTATAGGTACTGGAATGATATCTACACGAGGGAATGAACTCTATAAATCTGATATTGGGTATATTAATGATATTTGGTTAGGTGGCATACTATATGTCACATTGACCTATGTTTATGTTATTTCTCGAATAAGAGAGTGCTTTAAGATAATAAACAGAAAGAAGACAATATCTCGTATAGTACTTATAGGTTTTTTTGCAATGCTTGCTATTGCTAATATCAAAGGGAGAGTTCTTGCCTTTAATGAGATAATGAATTTGATATATTTGATTATGATATATCTGTTCACAAGTGATGCTACAAAAACGAGTAAGACTGAGGATACTCATAATGGAATTGAGATATATACATCGAAAGGACGGTCAATATTGCGTTAATCTTTGCTTCGATCCATGAGTATGGACAGATAGAAATTGAATGAAAGAATAAATGTGAGGTCATTATGCAAGAGTATCCTTTGGTATCAATTGCTGTGGCTATTTTTAATGCAGAGAATTATATTGGCAAATGCATTGATAGTATATTAGCACAGACTTATAAGAATATCGAGGTAATACTGGTGAATGACGGGTCTACAGATAGATCTTTGGAAAAATGCATATCGTATGCTGATTCGCGAATCAATATCATTAATAAACCTAATGAAGGGTTAAGCACTGCAAGACAAGCGGGGTTAGACAATGCATTAGGCGAATATATTTGCTTTGTTGACGCCGATGATCGACTTGACTGCCGATATGTAGAAGATATGTTGAAAAATATTACTGATCAATGTGCTGATATTTGCGTATGCGGTGTATTGAACACCGATTTACAGGGGAATGAAAAAGAACTGAAATTCGCATTCCACACACAGAAAATTGATACCGAATCACTTTGTACAAATTTCTGCAAGTGCATTTTGACATTTGGAATGAGTGATTCATGGAACAAAATGTATAGAGTAGCATTCCTAAAAGATAATCAAGCAACCTTTCATATGCCAAAGGGATTGAATGGGTCTGATAAACTTTTTAATCATGAGCTGATTTTATATGAACCAGTGGTGACACATACACATTCTGTATTATACTACCATATTTCCAGAAGTTTTTCGATGGTCAATCGCAAACGAAAAAGACTGGATATAACCAATGAGATCATTTATAACTCACTGATAAGCATTATTGCACAACGTGGTATTAAAGGTATGGAAAATCAGATGACTAAGCTTTATTCATATGGATTGAGACGGGCTTTTCAAGATGCATATAATGCAGTAGATTCTAAGGATGAGCGGCAAAAAGAATTTAATGATATGCGTAGACGCAGCGTACAATTTTGTGATAATAGTAATATTTGTTTATCAGCCCGTAGCATGTTACCTGATAAAGCAATAATGTTGTTCATTTTTCTCCTGAAACGACAATATGGTTTGGAATGGTATTGTGCATTAAGAAAGAAACTAAGAAAGGTGTAGCTATAAGAATAAGAATGCGATTTTCGATAATCGTAGAAAGGATAAACATGAAGACATTTATTATCAGAATATATCTCGTATTGATTCATACAATAATGATTCTTATAAGCCACTGTATACCTATAAACAAAAAGAAAATTGTGTTTTCAAGTTTTGGGGGGAAGCAATATTCTGATAACCCACGATATATATCGGAAATCTTGCATGCCGAGAACCCTGAAACCACAATTATATGGATTTTTTGCAAACCAGAAGAAAAGAAAAAAAATATTCCAGTATACGTCCGTTGTATAAGGAAAGGGTCTTTTTTAGAATACTATCATTTAGCTACTGCGAAATTATGGGTTATGAATACAAATATTCCTAAATTTTTCTACAAGTCAAAAAGACAAGTATATATCCAAACATGGCACGGAGATAGGGGTTTCAAGAATATTCTATACGACAAGAAATCCTCGCACAATAAGCAAAACTATCTGCCTGGTGATTTGATTGAAGAAAAGTACTGTGACATGATGATTTCTGCATCTGAGTATGGCAAGAAAAGGCTACGGAGTGCTTTCCATTATGATGGCCCTTTTATTGAGAAGGGATTACCTAGGAATGATCAACTTATTAATAGTGATGTAAAGCGAATAAATGAAGTCAAGGCTTCAATTGGTATTCCTATCGATAAAAAAGTCTTTTTCTATGCACCTACATTTAGAAGTAGTGATATATCTCAACATAAGTTGCAAGATATTAGTGGCATCAATTTTGTCGGAATATTGGATGAATTGGAGATAAAGTACAACAATAAATGGATTTGTATGATTCGCGCCCATAGTGCAGTAGGTGGCTTTTTAATGAATGATGAGAGTGCTAGGGTTATTGATGTTACACAATATGATGATATGAATGCGCTACTACTGATTACAGATTTTTTTGTTACAGACTATTCTTCTTCAGCTGGTGATTACATTTTAAAAAAGAAACCACTTGTATTGTATCAAGCAGATAGAGAACTCTATACAAAAGAGGACAGAGATTTTTCTTTTGATATCACTATGTCTCCTTTTATCATAGCTAAAAGTATGGACGAATTGCTGGGAATAGTAAGTAATTTTGATGATAAAAGCATTGAAAATAATTATCAAGCATTAGTGGAATTTTTTGGAATTTACGAAACGGGCAACGCAGGCCAAGCTATTGTAGAATATATACTAGACCACATGAAATAATCTATATGTGAATAGAAGAGAAGACGGGGTAATCAAATGCGTTTAAAAAAAGCAATTATAAATACAAGCATTGCTATATTATCAGAATTTGTAACAGTTATATGCGGTTTAATATTGCCTCGTATGATTTTAGCTACATTTGGTTCGAAATATAATGGGGTAGTTTCATCCATTACACAATTTTTACAGTGCATCGCATTATTAAATGCTGGAATTTCTGGAGTTACGAGAGCAGCATTATTTAAACCTTTGGCGGATAAAGACAAATACTCTATAAGTGCAATAGTAAAGTCAACAGAAAGATATATGCGGCGAATCGCAAAGATTTTTGTCGCGGTTTTAATTGTTTTTGCATTAATATATCCGTTAATTGTAAAGAGCGAATTTGAGTGGGTTTTTACATTTTCCCTTGTGTTAATAATAGGAATAAGTACTTTTGCGCAATACTTTTTTGGGACTGCTTATCAAATGCTGCTGAGTGCAGACCAGAGAAATTATATTGTTAGTGGATTTACAACAATATCAATTATTTTAAACACAATTATTGCTATTATTATTATAAAAATGAATGGAACAATTCATGCTGTGAAATTAGGTAGCGCTGCAATATATGTTTTGCAGCCAATTATTTTAAGAAAATACGTTGTGATGAAGTATGGTATATTAAATAAAGTAATTGTAGATGATTCCGCATTAAAGCAAAGAAGGTATGCACTTGCGCATACATTTGCAAATTATGTTCATGATAATACTGATATTGTTGTGCTTACCTTATTCTCTACGATGAAGGAGGTTTCTGTATATGTAATTTACAATCTTGTCATTAGTAATATAAGAAAAATTCTTAAAAGCTTTACCGCTGGAATAGAAGCTGCATTTGGAAATATGATGGCAAAAAAGGAGAATCTTGTATTAAAGAAAACGATAGGTGAATTTGAAACATTTATGTTTTGGAGTTCATCAATATTCTTTACCTGCACTACATTATTAATCGTTCAGTTTGTTGATATATATACTAAAGGAATAATAGATGCTAATTATCACAGACCGCTATTTGCATACACTTTTACTGTCGCTGAATATTTCTATTGCATACGCATACCATACTATTCAGTTATTCAGGCAGCAGGACGTTATAAGGAAACACAAGTAGGCGCGCTATTAGAAGCTGTAATTAACTTAGTAATTTCACTAGCTTTAGTAAAATGGCTTGGTATTTTGGGTGTTGCTATAGGAACTTTGATAGCTATGATCTTTCGAACTTTGCAGTATGGATTTTATGTCTATAGAGAAATTTTGCATACAAATCTAATAGGTATGATCAAGAAGGTGCTTGTGTATCTTGGAGGAATATTACTATCAATTGGCATGTCAAGGTTATTGTTTTTAGACAGAATCTTATTTACAGAATTTGGTGATTGGATAATTTCTGCATTATGCATATTCCTTAATGTATTTCTTGTGATCACGGCTTTTACAATTATTTTTTATAGAAAAGATGTTCAGGGAATTTCCGGATATGTAAAGCGGATATTGAAAAAGGGCAAATAAACTGCAAGGGAATTTGTGCTAAATGCGGTTTGAATAGTGAACTTGTTAAGTGTAAAGTGAGGTAAGAGTATGGGAAAGATTGTTGGGTATACAACAGGGGTATATGATATGTTTCATATCGGACACCTAAACATTTTGCGCAATGCAAAGGAACAATGTGACTATTTAATTGTTGGTATCAGCATAGATGAATTGGTGATGCAGATGAAACATAAGCTTCCGATGATTCCTTTTGATGATAGGGTTGAAATCGTGAAGGCCATCCGTTATGTTGATCAAGTGGTGCCACAGATAGATATGAACAAAGTTGAAGCATATAATAAATATCATTTTGACAAAATGTTTGTTGGGAGTGATTGGAAGGGCACGCCCCGGTGGGACCGATACGAACTGGAGCTCAAACCATATGACGTACAAATTATATATCTTCCACATACAGACGGGATCTCATCAACGATTCTAGCAGATAGAATTTCTGAAAAAAATTCTAAATGATACCTGGCAGTATCTTGGTATTCTTTCGTAGCATATAGAATACAGAAACTATTAGATTTTCTTTATGCAAAAAAATGCTGAAAATAGTCGTAGAAAGAAGTGAAGACTATGATAGGTGGTAATATACTTATGATTACCGGTGGCACCGGTTCCTTTGGCAGCGCCGTTCTTCATCGGTTTCTGGACACTGATATAAAGGAAATCCGCATCTTCTCCCGCGACGAAAAAAAGCAGAACGATATGCGCCGCCTCTATAGCAGCAGTAAGGTTAAGTTCTACATCGGCGATGTCCGCGACCTGGCCTCCGTTAAAAACGCCATGCACGGCGTAGATTACATCTTCCATGCCGCGGCACTTAAGCAGGTACCTTCCTGCGAGTTTTTCCCCATGGAGGCGGTGAAAACCAACGTGCTGGGCACGGATAATGTGCTGACCGCGGCCATTGAATCTGGCATCAAAAAGGTCATTTGCCTATCCACCGACAAGGCGGCCTACCCCGTAAACGCCATGGGGACATCCAAGGCTATGATGGAGAAGGTGGTGGTGGCCAAATCCCGCACCGTATCCCCGGAAAAAACGCTCATTTGCTGCACACGGTATGGGAACGTGATGGCCTCCCGTGGCTCGGTGATACCGCTTTTCATAGAACAAATCAAGGCCGGAAAGCCGCTTACGGTAACGGACCCTGCCATGACACGCTTTATCATGAGCCTGGACGAGGCGGTGGATTTAGTTCTTTTTGCGTTTGAAAATGCCGAGGCGGGGGATATTCTTGTGCAGAAGGCTCCCGCCTGCACGATAGGCACGTTGGCTCAGGCTGTGAAGGAGCTATTCCATGCGGATAATGAAACCAGGGTCATCGGTATCCGGCATGGTGAAAAGATGTATGAAACGCTGCTGACAAACGAAGAATGCGCCCACGCCATCGATATGGGCGGTTTCTACCGCGTTCCGGCTGATAAGCGTGATTTGAATTACGACAAGTACTTTATCCAGGGGGATCAGGCCCGGACGCAGCTTACGGAATTCAACTCCAACAACACCACCCTACTTGGCGTCGGTCAGGTAAAGGAAAAGCTGCTGTCGCTTAAGTACATACAAGATGAACTGGCATCGTGGGAGAAAAGAAAATGAAAGTACTTGTTACAGGCGCAAAAGGTTTTGTTGGCAAAAACCTGATTGCCACGCTGGAGCATATGAAGGGAGTGGAGATACTCCCTTTCGATATTGACACAGACCCTGCGCTGCTTAACGCATACGCGCGGGAATGCGGCTTTGTCTATCATTTGGCCGGGGTGAACCGTCCGCAAAAGCCGGAAGAATTCATGGAGGGCAATTTCGGCTTTACATCATCCCTTCTTGATGCCTTGCGGCAAAACGGGAACAAGGCGCCTGTGCTTATCACATCCTCCATACAGGCTGAGCTTAAGAATCCTTACGGTGAGAGCAAAAAGGCCGGAGAGGATTTGATGCACGCATATGGCAGGGAGAATGGCATCCCTATTTTTGTCTACCGTATGCCCAATGTGTTTGGCAAGTGGTGCCGGCCCAATTACAATAGCGCGGTGGCAACATTTTGCCATAATATTGCGCATGGGCTGCCCGTCACGGTGAATGATCCGAAGGTTATCATGCGCCTGGTTTATATCGATGATGTGGTGGAAGAGTTCATACGCGCCATGCAGGGAAACGCAAACAAGCGGGATGACTTTTGCTATATTGAGCCGGTACATCAAACCACTTTGGGGCATATAGCGGAACTGATCGAATCCTTTAAGTTAAGCCGGGAGAACCGCAGCGTTCCCGACATGGGCGACGCGTTTACAAAAGCGCTGTATGCGACCTATTTATCCTATTTGCCGGAAGACCAGTTCAGTTATCCGCTGAAAATGAACGTGGACAATAGGGGATCGTTTACGGAGATTCTGCGCACCGCGGAACGGGGGCAGTTTTCCGTGAACATCTCCAAGCCGGGGATCACAAAGGGGAACCACTGGCACCACACAAAGAATGAGAAATTTGTGGTGGTAGCCGGCCGTGGGGTTATCCGCTTCCGTAAGGTCGGCGAGGATAAAGTGTTGGAATATTTCGTAAGCGGTGATAAAATCGAAGTGCTGGATATTCCAACGGGCTACACGCATAACATTGAAAACCTTGGCGATACCGATTTGGTGACATTCATGTGGGCCAGCGAGTGCTTTGATCCCGCAAAGCCCGATACGTATTTCCTGGAGGTATGAAATGGCGCAGAAATTAAAGCTTATGACAATTATCGGCACGCGCCCGGAAATCATCCGCCTGTCGGCGGTGATGAAGTGCGCGGACAAGTATTTTGATCATATCATTGTTCATACGGGCCAGAATTGGGATTATACGCTGAATCAGGTATTCTTTGAGGATTTGCAGTTGCGGGCTCCGGATTATTATTTGGACAGTGTCGGGCAGCATTTGGGCGAGACCATGGGAAACATCATTGCAAAATCCTATGAGGTGATGCAGAAGGAGAAGCCGGACGCGGTATTGATCCTGGGCGACACCAATTCAGCTTTATCCGCCATCTCCGCGAAGCGGCTGAAGATACCCATTTTTCATATGGAAGCGGGCAACCGCTGCTGGGATTGGAATGTAAGCGAAATGATCAACCGGAAGATCGTAGATCATATTTCGGACATAAACTTGCCCTACACGGAGCATAGCCGCCGGTATTTGCTTTCTGAAGGCATCGATGGCAAAATGATCTTTGTTACAGGATCCCCCATGCGGGAAGTGCTGGAAACCTATTGCGATAAGATTGACAATAGTGACGTTCTGGAACGTTTGGGATTGGAGGCTGGTGGATACATACTGGTTTCAGCCCATCGGGAAGAGAATATTGATATTGAGAACAACTTTATGGCGCTGATGACTGCCATTAATCATATTGCTGAAAAGTATCAGATGCCGGTGGTCTATTCCACCCATCCCAGATCAATGAAGTTTATTGAGAAGCGGGGTTTTCAATTCCATCCGTTGGTAAAGAATTTGAAGCCCTTCGGATTTTTGGATTATAATAAGCTGCAAATGAATAGCTTTTGCGTATTGTCTGACAGCGGTACACTTTCCGAGGAAAGCGCCATGCTGCATTTTGCGGGGGTGCTGATCCGCACTTCTACGGAGCGGCCGGAAGTGCTGGATAAGGGTACCGTTGTGATTGGTGGCATACAAACAAATGATGTGGAACAGGCGGTTGAATTGGCAGTATCCATGCGGAATGAGCCGGTGGTGATGGCGGAGGATTATGCGGACACAAATGTATCGGTGAAAGTGGTAAAGCTGATACAAAGCTATACACATATTGTTAACAAGGCGACGTGGTTAAAATAAGTCCGGAGGATAACACATGGCTACTATTCTTGTTACCGGTGCGGCGGGATTTATTGGTTCCCATGTGAGTGAAGCGCTGCTGCAAAGGGGTTTTGCCGTAGTTGGCCTGGATTGCTTCAATGATTTTTACGACCCGGCAATTAAGCGGAGGAATACATTCGAATTACAGAAGACAGCGGAGGCGACGGGGAGCGCGTTTCATCTTCTGGAAGGAGATATCCGGGACTTTGCTTTTTTACAGCAGGTATTTCAAAACGAAAAGCCGGATGCCGTTATCCACCTTGCTGCTTACGCCGGCGTCCGCCCATCCATCGAAAATCCGCAGCTATATACCGAGGTCAATATCAACGGCACTGTTAATATTCTGGAGTGCATGAAAAAGTTCAGCGTGAAGCGCCTCTGCTTTGCATCCTCTTCATCGGTATATGGGAACAACATAAAGGTACCGTTTTCAGAAAGCGATCCGGTGGACCGGGCTATATCTCCCTATGCCGCCACAAAAAAGGCAGGGGAGATTCTTTGCTATACCTACCATCACCTGTGTGATATCAATATTGCCTGCCTGCGTTTCTTTACGGTATACGGGCCGCGTCAGCGCCCGGATTTGGCCATCCACAAGTTCACCCGGCTCATGTGCGAGGGCAAGGAGATTCCCTTCTTTGGGGATGGCAGCATGCGCCGTGACCATACGTATATTGGCGATATCGTGGATGGGGTGCTGCGGGCCTTGGAGTGGACAGACAGCCCAAAGAAGCGATATGATATCTTTAACCTGGGCGAAAGCCATACCATTTCACTGACGGAGTTGGTGGAGACGATCTCCCGGGTCATCGGCAAGGGACCCATATTGAAGCGGTTGCCTATGCAGCCGGGGGATGTACAGCAAACCTATGCGGACATCAGCCATGCACGGGAGGTGCTGGGATATAATCCCCATACAGATTTTGAGGGTGGGCTGCGGGTGTTTTGGGATTGGTATCAACGGGTGAATGGGTTGGCCTAAACTACGAAAGCGAAGGATTATACAAATGCAGCTCCAGGAAATGTTTGAACGTCAATTCCCCCACGATAAGAACTACCACCTGCTGCATTGTCCTTATCGCGTCTGCCCGCTGGGTGCGCACGTGGATCATCAATATGGCTTGGTGACGGGTTTCGATCTTGATAAAGGGGTGACGCTTTGCTTTGCTCCTGTTAAGCAGCCACAGGTGACATTGTACAGCACCACATTTGCAGGCGAAGTTTGCTTTGACATTTGTTCTAGCATCCATCGGGAAAAGGATTGGGGCGATTATGCCCGGGCTGCGGCCAGCGCCCTCATGGCGCATGGCTATAGGCTGAATCATGGCCTTTGCGGCATAGTGGAAGGTTCTTTGCCTATAGGCGGCCTTTCCTCCTCCGCGGCGGTGATCATTGTCTATATCTTGGCGCTATGCCAGGTCAACGCTATCCGTTTGGAAGCATCAGCATTGATTGCCATCGCCTTGTGGGCTGAAAACCAGTATGTGGGCGTGAATGTGGGGAAGCTTGATCAAAGCTGTGAAGTATACTGCCGCAAGGATCATTTGCTTTATCTGGACACGCAGAACGATTCTTTTGAACTGATTCCGAAGAATGCAAAAATGCCACCGTTTCAAATCGCCGTTCTTTTTTCGGGTATTTCCCGTGCACTGGTAGATTCGGAGTACAATGCCCGTGTGGATGAGTGCAAGGCGGCGGCGTATGCGTTGAAAGCGTTTGCTGGTATCCCCTATGGGCGGGTTTCGGATACCCGCCTGCGGGATGTGCCCTATGAGGTGTTTGAGCGGTTTCGGGAAAGGTTGCCAGAAAATTGGGCAAAACGGGCCGCTCACTATTTTACGGAGGTGGGCCGGGTCCGCCGCGGTGTTGACGCCTGGGAGAATGGCGACATTCAAATGCTCGGGCAGATTATTTATGAATCTGGGAACAGCTCCATCTACAATTACGAATCCGGTTCACCTGAATTGCGGGCGCTGCATGAGATCATGCTGGAAGCGCCAGGTATCTATGGGGGGCGCTTCTCTGGTGCGGGCTTCAAGGGGTGTTGCATGGCAATCATCGATCCTGTGCAAGGGGAGCGGATGGCAGAATATATCACACGCAGGTATGTGGATCGCTTCCCCCATTTGCAGGAGTCGTTTTCCATTCACTTTTGTGAATCGGCAGATGGGGTGGGTGTTTTATGAAATGCGTTGTACTGGCTGCCGGATATGCTACCCGGTTGTATCCTTTGACAGAAAACATGCCCAAGCCCCTGCTCCCTGTTTGCAAAAAGCCCATTCTGAACTGGCTGCTGGAAGACATTGATACCCTGCCCGAGATCACGGAGCATATCATTATATCCAACCATAAGTTCATCTATCAATTCGAAGCCTGGAAAAAGGAACAGTCTTTTCAAAAGCCTCTGGTTCTTTTGGATGATGGTTCCATGGATAACGAACACCGGCTCGGTGCGGTTACGGATATTGGTTTTGCCGTGAATCAACTCGGGCTGGCAGATGAATTGCTGGTTATCGCGGGGGATAACATGGTGGAGTTTTCTTTTGCGGGGTTCCTCACTTTTTTTAAGGAGAAGAATGCCTCCTGCATCATGTGCTATGAGGAGCCCGATTTGGCAAAGCAGCGGCGTACCGGCATCATTACTACCGATAATATGAGATGTGTAACATCCATGGAGGAAAAGCCACAGGCTCCGAAGTCGAACCTGGCTGTTCCTCCTTTTTATGCATATAAGCAGAAAGATATTGCCTGTATCGGCGAAGCGATATCGGATGGTTGTGGCAGCGATGCGCCGGGAAATTTTGCTGCATGGCTGTGCAGGCATAGCAAGGTCTACGCCTGGGAAATGCCTGGGCACCGGTATGATATAGGGGATATGGATACCTATACCAGCGTGCAGAATACGTACAAAGGAGTACAAAGAGCATGATGTCTTACAAAATCGCAGTATCTGGAACAGGATATGTGGGCTTGGTGGCGGGAGTCTGCTTTGCGGAGGTGGGCCACCATGTAACCTGTGTGGATGTGGATGAAAGTAAGATCGAGCTACTAAAGGCCGGTGTATCGCCCATCTATGAGCAGGATTTGGAAGAGTTGATGCGAGTCAACTATGACCAGGGCAGGTTGAAGTTTACCACGGATTATTGCGAAGCCTACAAAGATGCGGATGCCATCTTTATTGGGGTTGGCACGCCGGAACAGCCAGATGGTTCAGCCAACCTTTGCTATATCGCTACCGTGGCCCGGCAGATTGCCGAAAGCATTGAAAAGGATTGCTTGGTAGTGGTGAAATCCACTGTGCCCGTAGGCACAAACGATAAGGTGGAACAGTTTATCAAGGATTTTCTGGTACATGACGTGAAGGTGGAGGTGGCCAGCAACCCTGAGTTTCTGGCCCAGGGTACGGCTGTGCGGGATACGCTGCATGCGCCCCGCGTTGTAATAGGTACGGAGAGCAAAGAGGCGGAGGCACTGCTGAAGGAGATTTATGCTCCCTTTGGCCTGCCCATTGTATCGGTGAAGCGCCGCAGCGCGGAGATGATCAAGTATGCCGCCAATGACTTTTTGGCACTTAAGATTTCTTATATGAACGATATCGCCAATCTGTGCGAGTTGGTGGGAGCAGATATCCAGGATGTTGCCCTTGGCATGAGCTATGATGCGCGTATCGGCGCAAAATTCCTGAATGCAGGTGTTGGTTATGGCGGAAGCTGTTTTCCCAAGGATACCAAGGCGCTGAAGTACCTGGCTCGTCAGCACGGTTATGTGCTTAGAACCGTTGAGGCGGCGGTGGATGTGAATGCGGAACAAAAGACGGCACTGTTCAAAAAAGCATCCAAACGGTTGATTACCTTCAGCGGCTTGAAGGTGGCGGTTCTGGGGCTCACATTCAAGCCCGGTACCGATGATTTGCGGGAAGCGCCATCTCTAGATAACGTAAAGCTACTCGTAGAACAGGGTGCGCAAATCTATGCCTATGACCCGGTAGGTATGGAGCGGTTCAAGCGCTTCTATCCTGAGATTACCTATGTGGCCTCTCCCGATGAGGCGCTGAAAGGGGCTAATGTGGCATTCATTTTCACCGAATGGGAGGAGATCAAGGCCATCGGGCCGAAAATGTACAAGGCTCTGATGCGGACTCCTCTTTTGTACGACGGGCGTAATATTTATGACGTTGGTGAAATGCGGGAAGCAGGGGTGGAGTATTATTCAATCGGGCGGTGATGCGGTGAATATCTCGCGAGAGGGATATGCCTATTTATGAATAAGCGAAAATGGACCATAGGCATTAGCATAATATTACTTACACTGCTGTATATTTGGTCAAACTCGCTTCCATCCGTAGAGCGGTCGAACCAGCAGAGCGGCAGGATATTGAGACTCATCGCGATCATTTTCAACACACCGCCACTGGATACGCTGGAGAACCAGCATGTAATACGAAAAATCGCCCATGTGGCCGAGTTTGGTTTGTTGGGCATTGAGATGACTCTGCTTCTGCTCCTTACCGGTACCATACGCTGGCAGAACATAATGAACATTCTGTTTATTGGTTTGGTTGTGGCTACCATAGACGAAGCCATACAGATATTTGCCCAGCGCGGATCATTGGTATCGGATGTTGTTTTGGATTTTGGTGGTGTGCTTTTAGGGATCTGCGTTGGGTTTATAATAAATGTGCTTGTATTACGAGTCAAAAAGAATATGCTTAGGAAGAAAGCACCAAAGTCAACCGTTACTTGTGTAAGCAAAAAAAGAGAGGAATGAGAGCATAATGAAAACAACTGTAAGAGCAATTTTGATCTTATTAGGTATCGTATTCTTATTCTCATCAATATCATTGGCAGAAGATACAGACCACCATAATCCCCTGATTGATCCTCAGCCGATTATCGAGTATACAACCCCTGCACAGAATATAAAAAATATCCTTCTGCTGGGGATCGACAAAAGCGATCGTGCCGCGGCAAAGGGATTTGATTACCATACGGATGCCATTATGGTGTTGGCGGTGAATCTTGATGAAAAGACAGTGGATTTGGTTTCGTTGCCACGGGATACGCTTACTTATGTTCCCGGCATTAAAGGCATATACAAGCTGAATGCCGCCATCAACTGCGGCGGTGGGAAAACGGAGGAAGGGTTCCAAAAGATTTGCGAGGCAGCTTCATGGGTACTTGGCGGCATGAAAATAGACCAATACTGTGCCGTGGATATGAAGGCGATGATAGCCATTGGCGATGCCATCGGCGGGGTGGATTTCAAATTAGATATGAGTTACAGGGGCGAGTTTGGAACATATCAAAAGGGATTACGGCACTTAAATGGTAAAGGAATTGTAGACTATCTACGTGCCCGGCGCAATGCCACTGTTAACGCCAATGATATAGGCCGTACCGGGCGGCAGCGGGATCTGATATTTGCGATCTTTGAAAAAATAAAAGATAATCAGAGCCTGTTGGTAAACGTGCTATCTACGGTACAGAAAATGGAGAATGCTATTTTTACGAACATAAGCGTCGCAGACGTGATGGGCTATTTGCCTTTGGCTCTTGAACTGGATGATAGCAAGGTCGGCTCTTACGTTATCACCGGCAAATACCGCACCGCGCTAAATGGCTGGAATTTTACGTTTACCGACCAGGAAAACCGCAAAAAAGTTATTCAAGAGGTATACGGCGTAGAGGTGCCCGAGTTGAAGTACGTGTCGTACGAGTATACCAAGTGGCTGGTGAATAACGGTTTACAAGTTGTTCGGTTTTTATCGGTGGCAAAGCTGCTACGGGAGGAAATAAGCAAATACGATGAATCAGACATGAGTGCTGAGCAAAAGGAAGCGCTTGCAGCGTTTGATTTGGCCTATACGAAAACGCAGGATGCTTTTGATGCGGCGGCCGATTCCATGGCTAAGGCCGATACGGAATTGATGACTAATTCCAGCAAAGAGCTTCGCAAGCAAGGCGACGTGCTGTACAAGCTGTTTGATGATATCAGCAAGCCGGTATGGAATAGCGGGAAGTATTGGTATGCCGACCGCTTGATAAATGAAATTGATGTCGATTTCCGATGATTGATTGATACGATTTCAATAATAAAGGATCTTGGCGCAGCATGAAAGGCCAAGATCCTTCACTTTTTTCAGGATGACAGCCTGCGGGGGTGGACTCGCTTTCAGGGGCCTTCCTTTATTGTGAGAGGTCAAAGGTGTTTTCCGGGTGACTGAACTCTGTAGTGCAGGTCCGGCATCGGTGTGCTAATTTATGGTGGCAGCCAGGAAAAGATGATAATGTGCCGAATAATAGCTTTTGAAACCGCCGCACAAAGCGAATGGGAGGCTCCGTTATGGCAAACAAAAGTTATATCATCAGCGTGTCGTTGGGGGCAGGCTGCTACCGGCATATCAGGATATCGGCAGACGCCACGCTGCAGGATCTGAACGAGGCCATACTGGATGCAGTCGAGTTCGATGACGACCATGCCCACGCTTTCTTCATGGACAACCGGATGTGGAGCGATGCGGATAGCTATTATGCGGAGGGCATTGACGATGCCGGCCGCTTCACAAGCGAATATACGCTGGACGAGATCGGGCTGTACGCAGGCAAGCAGTTCAAGTATGTGTTCGACTTCGGGGACGAGTGGAAGTTCCAGTGCAAGGTGCTGAAAGTGCTGGATGAAGAAACGGAGGAACCGCAGGTCGTAAAGAGCGTGGGTGATGCGCCTATGCAATATGGTGAATTGGATGAAGGCTTTGAGGACGATGAGGATGATGAAGCCGGCGAGTATGATGAAGATGATGATGAACCGGAATCGCCGGTCTATCCCGAAATATACGATGCCGAGACGCTGAAGAAGCTGTATGCCGGGCTTGCGCTGCCGGAGGAAACGGTTAAGACGCTGCTGCAATATTTCAACGCATTTTCCAATTTGTACGCCATCTTACCGCTTCGCAAGGCGCTGGAGATCTACAACAAGCAGAACGAGCCGGTTACGGAGGAAGATTTCGCGGCGTTTACCGAAGTGGTCCGGCATGAGGAGCATTATTATAGCATCCTGGGCGAAGACGATATGTGCAACGGCTGCAATGAGCCGTGCAATCCCTTGGACCGGGAGATCATCGCGGACAGTGAGCTGTATATCGAGGACGATTATGCGAAGATGAAGGCGGAGCAGGAGGGTAAGCCGTACTATGTTCCCGGCAAGCCGACATTATTGAAATATGCGGATGAGGGGTACTTCGAACAAAATGCCGAGTTCTGCGCGCTGAGGGATTTCTTGCACAATCATATGAAGCTGCCCGCCAAGCGTGCCGAGGACGTCGCCGATGAGCTGCAACTGTACGCAAGCATGGCTGAACAGGATAACCAGCAAATCTTTAAAGATATGGCGCGGTTGGGTGTGAAGTTCAAGGGTATAGAAGAAGTGAAATCCTTTTTCGCGCTGTATACGAACATGTTCAACAATACCCGCATGCCCATCAACCGTGGGCATACGCCAAATGAGTTGCATAAGGATAGAGGCCTGGATAGGAAGGCCGGGCACGAGGTAAAAGCGGATGGGACAAGCCCCCTCGCGCAGGCCGGCGAAGTGAGCCGCAACGCGCTATGCCCTTGCGGCAGCGGGAAAAAGTATAAGCGCTGCTGCGGGAAATTGAACTGATCATTTTTTCTTGGCATTTCCGCCATATAAAACGGTAAGCGTCTTCTCGCCGGCGACGCCGTCGGCCTCCAAGCCATTCTTTTCTTGAAATTCTTTGACGGCTTTCTGGGTGTCGCGGCCAAATATGCCGTCGGCGTTTCCATCCTCCAAATAGTCAAGGGCCATCAGCTTTTCCTGCAGGGCCTTCACCTCGTCGCCCTTCACGCCCCGTGCAAGCTCCTTTACGGGTGTGGCGGCGGGGGAGGAGTTGTTTGACAACGTGGAAGAAGTAGGCGGGGTGGTTATTATTGGGGCCTGCGTGATGATGACCGTGGGCTTTGGGGACGCTATGACGGCCGGCGAGGCGATCACAAGGCCGGGTGTGGGTGCGGAGGCGGGAACTGCATTGTTGCCGGAGAATGCCCTGGACAAAAGCGCAACAAGAATAAAGCTTATTACGATCCACGGCCAGATAGGCCGTTTTCTTTTTGGCTCTTTGGATTGGGCGTAGATCATGCCGGTGCTCATATTGAAGCTGCTTTGCTGGCGCCGTGTGCCGCGGCTGGTTGGCCTTTTCGCTTGATCATGAGGTGTTTTGTGGTTGGGGCGGGTATCATAAAGAGTAATGGCGGATTTCAATTCATTTAAGCTGGAGGCAAAGTGCATGCTTTTTATGCCCGGGCTTGAGCTGACGCCGCATAGGCATGGGCGCAGCGGGACTCCGGCCTTCAGGCCAGGAAAGCTATGAAAACAATAACCCATGATGATACCCTCCGGCAGTTGACGCAAAGGCTTAAGAAAATATAAGTACATATATGAAGAATCAAAGATATTATTTTATCCTGCGCCTTTGCTGCATCTTCGCTGTGCCTTAACGGCAATGTCTTCGCTATGTTTCAATGATTGGATAGTTCCACAAACATTTCAGATAGCTTAAAAATATTACATTTTTATATGTGCATTATAACCCAAGTGAATGAAGTTGGCAATATGTATCTAAATCATGGGCGTAGGGATCCCGGATGTGTTTAATACCAATCCAAAACATAAATGTTTTGATGAATGTGGAAGCGCCGTTGACGATGTAGGGCGGGGGCGGTTCGCCGTCAGCATGCATATTTGCCTGGCCGCATGGCACCGGCACTTGCGGCGAGCGCCCGCCCCCGCCCTACTGGTTGCATGTGGATTGCTCCGATTCCTCCAAGGATACAGGCATTAACGCAATAATGATTTGGAATTGTATGGAATTAACCGCAAATTAGAACATGCTCCGCCGAATGATGTCGTGGGCTTCCCACGCTATTTCTTGACGCCTGCGCATAGCTTCCTGAACCTCCTTGGATGGCGGATTTACAGGCTTGCTTTCGAAAAGCGATCTGAACAGAAGGCAAAGGAAACGTACGATCCGGCTTCTTTTACGCGGGCATCCTTCACTGGTGGAAGAATGAACGGACGGCTTTACAGGCATGTGTCGTCGAACCTCCTTTTTGGGCACAACAAAACAGAGGCTGCCGCACGAAGCATATATTGTATACGACTGCGGCAGCCTCTTTTTAGAATTGGGAGCGCTTACAGGAGCCGGTATTCCGCCACATTGATGACCTGCGTATCCGGATCGGACGGCTGCTCATCGCCGAATATATCGTCAAGCAGGCTGACTTTAGCTGTGCCTGGACCAACCAGTTCCACGGAAGACCGCTGCTCCGGAGCACAGAAAACATTCAAGCAGTCCTTGATCATCAGCCTTTCCTCGATCCATTCGGGGGAGATATCCTTATCCAACTTCACCTGAAGGCAATCGATGAGGGTGATCCCCTCCGGATGCCTTTCCAGCAGCCCTTTGTCCAGCGTGAAAGACATCTTGTCCCGAATGACCAGGCCCTTTACGGGCTCCAGGGATTCATATTCGGCGCTTAAGGTGCAGAAGGCATTCATAAGCTTGATGGGAAGCTGAACGGAGCCCATAACCTTCAGGTATTCCAATTGCCCGATCACAGGCTCACTTTCCATATCCAGCACAAGATCGCCGGCGATATACATCTTCGTTCCATATCTTTTTAAAAGCGCCTCGTTCAGCATGGCATCTCCACCCACATAGGCGCAGCCATCGGGTACAATATGGATTTCCGTGCTTTTATCGAACAGGGGGAGGGCGCTTTCTGCCAGAGATTCAGTAAGGACCGCGGTTTTGGTAAGAAAGCGTACCCCCTTGCTTTGTATGGCCGCCACATCCGCATTGCCGCTTAAGATCACGATGCGGCGTTTGGCATAGTACCTGCCGGCCTTGGCCCTTAGGCGGAAGGTTTTGTCCACCACAAAGGAGTCGTCCAGCCGGACGGCATCAGCGGGATAGCATTCGGCTTTGCCGTTGACCCTAAGCATATCCAGCTTTCCCGACAGGTTGTCGGGATAGGTGACGCGGCCGTTGACCTGGATCAGGGAGTAGTGGCGAAGGTTCTCCTCCGTATCCTTCCCGATTTCCAAAGAACCGTTGACCAGGAGCATCACGGGCTGACTGGGTACATCGCCCGGCATAATCTCGCACTTGCCGTTCACAACCTTCAGCTCGGCATTGTCGGGCTTTTCAAGGACTGAGGCCGCATTCACGGCGATATGGTATTTGGGCATAAGCTCCTGTGTTTTCGCTGATGTCAAAACCACCGCAGCGTTCACAAGGATGAAGTCGTAGGCCGCCAGCGTGGATTCGGCAACACTGCTCATGTCGCATAGCGCACAGTTGATGCGCATTTTCTTTTTCTGTTCCATAGAATTCGCTCCTTTTCGTTAGTCATGGATGAGTTGTTGAAGTGTTTTCCTGGCCGACATAAGGCGTGCCCGTACGGTGGAGGGCGGAAGGTCGAACATTTCGCCAAGCTCCGTTGCGTTGTACCCATGAAAATACCGCAGGGAAAACAAGGTTCTCTCGCTTTCGGGCAGCCGGTTGATCATGCCGGCTACATGAACCACGCTCAGATCCGCTTCGAATATGCCTTCCGATTCATCTTTGGGTAGCTTCTTGAGGCGGCGGGCCTGGTCGATGAACAGGTTCCGGGCAGTTTTGTACAGCCAGGAAAGGCATTTGGGTTCGGATAGATCCTGGAGAAGATCGGCATGGGCCAAAGCGCGCATGAAGGCGTCCTGCACAATATCTTCAGCCAAGGCAGGGTTTTTTGTCATGGATACGCAAAACCTGAGCAGTTGCTGGTAATGCTGCCTGTAGAGCTGCTCGAACATTGCGATCCCCCTTTCCCGTGCCTTCATCTGTAGAACGAATGGCGAGTGAAAAGTGTTGATGAATTTTCCGTTTATATTTTTTGGATGGGAAAAGTGCGTTTGAAAAGCAAATGGCCGCGCACGGGATGGGCCGAACAAAAAAAGAACTTTTGGTTTGTCAACTACAGAAATTGCGGAATACGGGTGATGGATGATCGCATCGCATTTCAATAATGATGCTTTAAAAACGAACAATATGAACAGCCAGAGGAGGCTTCCCCTTGAGGGGAAGCTGTCGACGGAGTCGACTGATGAGGTGTTCATGGTAGCATTATTCCCGTAGCAGACCACCTCATCCGGCGCTGCTCGCCACCTTCCCCTCAAGGGGAAGGCTTATGATGTGTTTCGAGCAACAGCCATCAGCAAGTGCAGCCTTGGCAGGGAAAATATTGATTAACGAAAACGTAACTTCTGTAGTTGACAATCCACTACCCCTGCTTCATTTGATACATCATCTGGTCCAGCAGTTTTAAAAAATCTTCCGCGGCAGGCTGGGCAGCGGCGTCATACACGGCGTACCCAACGCTGAAGCTGATGGTGAAAGGCTGGCTGCCGCTTTTGTTGTAATTTTCGATGGCGCTGCTGATTCTTTTCACCACTGATTCCAACTCATGCTTGTCGGCGGTATCCAGGAGGATGGCAAACTCGTCGCCTCCAAAACGGGCGACAAGATCGGTAGACCGGATGCAATCCCTGATGAGATCTACGGATGTTTGCAGCGCCTTGTCGCCCATATCATGGCCGTATGTATCGTTGATGGCCTTGAAATGGTCAAAATCCAGAAGAATCGCAGAAAAAGCCCGGCCGGCAGCACTGGCCCGTATCTTCTCCTTCAAATGCATGTCAAGCCCTTCGCGGTTATATGCGCCAGTCAGATAATCGGTAATGATGTTCTTGCTCTGGACATTCACGAAGACGATGAGTATGGAAAGGACAACGCCGTCCAATACGATGGATATGCCATAGATGGAGATGTGCAGCAGCATGGCTATAAATGGGGGGACTGGGAAAAGCAAAAGCGAAAGATAGTGGCTTTTCTCTATCCGCTTGCGGTTAAGCACAATCATTACCACGGCGGAGAGCAGGTAAAAAAGCGTTATCAAGGGCGAGACCAAATACAACGGTCCCCGGTGGTACACGTTTTGTGCGTCGATGGTATAAAGCCAGCCTGTGAACTGCGAGCCTATCACAAGCAGCGTATGCAAAGCCAAGACGATGAGGCAGGAGATCAGCAGGCGCTTGTTGATCTTTTCTTCCTGATGCACCTGGGCATGCATATACAGGACCCATATGGCCGTGGGAACGGGGCTGAGCAAAAAGAGAAAAAAGTTGCCCGTTTGATTGAGAAGGGGATAAATGGTATCGGGCCTGCCGTCCAGCCTTCCCAGGGTGTCAAGCAGCAGCAAAAGTGCGGTGGTCCGCAATATCCAGATGAACATCCTGTCCGGCAGCATGTTCCGGCTGGCCTTTTTCCGGGATTGTACATACAGGATAAGCAGGATTGCTATCGAATAGACGTTGATTGTGATGTTTCCCGCAAGACCCATTTTGGCACGCTCCTTTTACAGGCATTGGGGAGCTGGTTGCTTTTTGCAAGGGCAGGACTGTTCCTTTTACAGCGTGTTTTTGTATATAACACACTTTTGCATCATTATAATGTTCTTGTGTCATGCGGTCAACGGGAGAATGCATATTGTAACGATTTTATATTTGTTTTTAATAAATAAGTATATGCTTGCTTGCGATACCTCTCATGCTGAGGCGGGATAGCCGTATAAGGACATGTTTGCCATGCCAAGCTATTGCAAGGCTAAGAAAGGGGAATGTGATATGACAAGGGAACAATATAAGCAAATGCGGGAAACCGAAGTGGAAAATTACAAGCGCGAATCCGACCAAAAACGTACCGACCCGAATCTTTCCGCCAAAGAACGGACGCTTCACGAAAACAATTATCAGGCCATGTGCCGTCAGCAGGAGGATTGGATGAAAGCTGGATTCTGGACGCCCAATGAGGAAGCTGCCTACAAGCTGAATTATGAACAGTATCATGATGTAAAAGGCAGTTATCAACGCTCATCCGTGTAGCATGCGGGCAAAAAATAAGGGAATATGAGCAAACCGGCCCCTGCAAAGAAAAGCTCTGCAGGGGCCGGTTTTGATGATAAAGGCTTTAACTTCCTTTATCCCCACAACTGCTCCGGGTATTGTCCTTGGGCGGTCATACGGCGAAGGGCGCTGACCACGGTTTCCCGGTCCTCCCGGTAGGTGACGCCGTACCAGTGACCGGAGGAATGCAGAACCTTGACCTGGGCGATACCTCTTTTGGGAAGGTTGCCCGCCACCACAGGCAGATAAAATTCGGCCGACATCGGATTTCTAAGCAGTTCATCCCGCAAAAACTCTTCAAACTCCAGATGAAGCTCCTTGAAAATGTCGGGGTGGAAGCCGAACAGGTTCATGGAGACCACAGACTTCTCCGGCAAACGGTAGTATGTCTGCCTGTCCTCGGTGTACAGGGGGCCCTCGATGGTTTTGATGATGTGGGTGCGTTCGGTGATGGACAGCAAACGGCCTTCCTCATCCAGCTGGCAAACGCCCCGAGCCACGGAGCCTTTGTCCGACAACGTATTTTCCAGGGGATACCCAACCATGGCATAGCGGTACGCGCCGCCCTGCTGCACGGCTTTCAAAAAGCCGTACACCTGTTCATAAGCTTCCCGGCCGTAAAAATCGTCGGCATTGATAACGGCAAATGGCGCATCCGCCACATCCCTGGTACATAGCACCGCATGGCCCGTGCCCCAGGGCTTGGCCCGGCCTTCGGGGATGATGAAGCCTTCCGGTAGCATCGTAAGCTCCTGGAACACATAGGTAACTTCCATGTGCCTTGCGATCTTATCGCCGATCATGCGGCGGAAAAGCTCCTCGTTTTCTTTTTTCAAAATGAAGATCACGCGGCGGAACCCCGCCTGATAAGCATCATACAGGGAAAAGTCGATGATCAGCTCACCGTTTTCACCTACCGGATCCATTTGCTTCAAGCCGCCATACCTGCTGCCCATGCCGGCAGCCATAATGACCAGAATGGGTTCTTTCATCCACGATCCTCCTTTGGGTGTGCTGCCCAAGATTATCCATTGCCCATTATACACGTGCAAGGTTATTTTGTCCAAAGATAACCTGTTTTCTCCGCATTGCTTGTCAGCCCGGAAACGTCTCGTATCCATCCACCCGGAACAGGCATGCAGGTGTTCAAGCGATCCGGGGAGAATATGCAATCTATCTGCGGGCATGAACATATGCCTTCCTATGCCGCTTATACCCAGAGCATGAAAGGAGCTGCCGCCCTATGCTGTCGCCACGTCAAATTCATTTGGATTTTCATACCTCGGAGCATATTCCCGACATTGCCGCGGACTTTGATGCAAAGCTGTTTGCGCGCCGGATGAGGGAGGCCGACGTGTCCTCCGTCACGGTGTTCGCCCGTTGCCATCACGGATGGCTGTACTATGATTCCAAAGAATTTCCGCAGCTTGTACACCCCGGCCTCAAACGGCGCTCACTGCTTGTGGAGCAGGTCCGTGCGCTGCACGCCGAGGGACTCCGGGCGCCGGTCTATATCACAGTACAGTGGGATTATCAAAGTGCCTCGCACCATCCCGAATGGCTTGTGCGCAAGGCCGACGGCGCCCATGAGGGCGGCTCGTTTTTGCAGCCAGGCTTTTATCAGTCGCTTTGCATCAATACGGGATATGTTGACTTCCTTCAGGCACAAACGCGGGAGGTATTGGAGCTGCTCAAAGATGAGCTGGACGGCGTCTTTTTTGATATCGTGGGGATCCGCCCGTGCCTATGCGCAGCCTGCCGCAGTCAAATGCGGGAACAGGGGGTGGATATGGCCGATGAAATGGCGGTCCGCCGCTTTGCCAAGTTAAGCCTTGACCGCTTCAAGCAGCGCATGACCGGTCTGGTACGCTTATACAGCAAGGATTGCACAATCTTTTACAACGCGGGGCATGTAGGGCCCTGCACCCGTGAAAGCACGGATGCGTATACCCATTTCGAGCTGGAAAGCCTGCCCAGCGGAGGCTGGGGTTATCTGCACTTTCCCATCACCGCGCGCTACGCCCGCAAGCTTGGCCTGCCCTTGGTGGGCATGACAGGCAAATTCCATACAAGCTGGGGCGATTTCCACTCCTATAAGAACCGTGCGGCGCTGGAGTTTGAAGTGTTCCGCATGCTTTCCTACGGCCTCGCCTGCTCCATCGGCGACCAGCTTGAGCCTGGCGGGTGCCTGAATCCCACCACATATAAACTTGTTGGTCAGGTATACAGCCTGTTCAAGGAACGGGAGGCATGGGCGCTTCCCTCCGTTCCGCTGGCGGAGGTGGCGCTTCTCACACCGGAAAATGAGCTGTTCGAACATCAAATTCCCGAGAGTATTCTGGGCGCGGCGCAGATGCTGGAGGAACTGGCCGTGCAGTTTGATATCCTGGATGATTCGATGGCGCTGTCGCCTTATCGCGTGGTGATACTGCCGGATGACTTTTTCGCTTCTGACGCCTTCTTATTAAGGCTGGAAAACTATGTCCGGCAAGGGGGACATGTCATCGCCTGCCATCGGGGCGGCATGAATGCAATGGGCTGTTTCCCGGAGTTCTTCCCGGCAGATTCTCTTGGGGATGCGACTTTCCACCCTGATTTTATTGTTGCGGAAGGTGAACTGGCCGATGGGCTGGAGGAAAATGCGGAGTATGTGATGTACCGGCAGGGGCTTCGTTTTGCTTTAAAGGAGGATGCTCAGGTTCTGCTTGGGGCCCGTGCACCGTATTTCAACCGCCAGGGGGAACGCTTCTGCTCCCATATGTACACCCCTTCCGCAAAAGGCGAAAAGGTCCCGGTCGCCGTGGTAAGCGGAGGCGTGCTGCAATTTTCGCATCCGCTTTTCTCCCAATACCGCGATAACGCGCCTCAGTGGGTAAAGCTTATGATGCGGAACGCGTTGGCCCATTGGCTGCCGCACCCGGTCGTGCGGCACGACGGGCCGTCTACACTCAGGGTGCAGGTGCTCGACCAGAAGGAGCAGGGACGCTATTGCGTTCATGTATTGTCCTATATCCCTATGCGAAACTCAGCCACCATCGACATTATCGAGGAGCGCACGCCGTCCTATAACGTCACGCTGGAACTTAATCTGCCGCGCGGCTTTGTAAGTGCGCGGCTTGTTCCGGAGGATATCACACTTGAGATACAGGGCAACCGCGTCCATATCCCCAAGATAGACGGGTATGCGATTGTGGAACTGAAATAGGGAAAAATCGGGGGGATGGTGCAAATGCAGCATCCCCCCCGATTGTCGCAGATTGCCTTCATAGCAAATTGGAATGTGCCGGATCGTATGGGCGGGCGATTGATAATCGCCCCTACGGCGTCATGTGTTTGTTGACTTTACCTCCGATTCATGCATGCTCCGGTAGAGAAGCCAATAAACAAACTACGGCGTAGGGGCGATTATCAATCGCCCGCCCATCAGCGGCAAGAAGCATGTTTTGATCAGGGAATTTTACCCTGCACCTGTTTTCATCCCTTGGGGTGATGCTTGCATCATGGGTATCTGTAGATAACTCCAGGGAGCAACGAGGGGCCGCAACCCCTCGTCTGTCAATCCGAAATCGGCGACAAAAACTCGTGAAAAGCGCGCAAGCGATTTTCACGAATGTCATTCCACCGTTACGCTCTTGGCCAGGTTCCTGGGTTTATCCACATCACAGCCCCGTTCCACTGCCATATGGTAGGCCAGAAGCTGCATGGGGATAATCGCTAAAAGGGGCAGGAAAATATCCTTGGTATTGGGTATCAGCCAGACTTCGTCGGCTTCGGAGGCGGCCCGCTCCGCCAGCGCTTCCGATGCGACCAACAGCACCTTGGCGCCCCTAGCCTTCACTTCCCGTACGTTGGAGAGGGTCTTATCAGCCAGGCTCTGCTGCGTCATAATCACCACCACCAGCGTGCCCGGCTCGATCAGGGCGATGGTGCCGTGCTTGAGCTCGCCCGCGGCATAGGCTTCACTGAAAATATAGGAGACCTCCTTGAGCTTCAGCGAGGCTTCCATGGCCAGTGCGTAATCCAGGCTGCGGCCCATGAAGAATACGTGTTTTTGATCCTTGTTGCGGTCGGCAAAGCGCTGCATGCCTTCCCTTTGCAAAAGCACTTGGGAGGCCAGCGCCGGAAGCGAGGACAAATCTTCCAGCAGGGATTCATACTCCCCGGCGGAGATGGTGCCCCGCTTGAAAGCAAGATCAATCGCCAGCAGAGCCAGCATTTCCACCTGGGTGATATAGGCTTTCGTGCTGGCCACGGCGATTTCCGGCCCGGCCCAGGTATACAGCACAGCGCCTTCCCCGGCTTCCCTGGCGATGGAGGAACCTACCACGTTGGTCAGCGCCAGCACTTTCGCGCCGCGTTTGCGGGCTTCCCGAAGCGCCGCCAGGGTATCCGCCGTCTCACCGCTTTGGGATACGGCCAGAAACGCTTCCCCAGGCATGATGATGGGATCGCGGTAGCGGAATTCCGAGGCAATGTCCACGTCCACCGGCAGCCTGGCCAGCCGCTCGATCATATACTTGCCCATCACCGAAGCGTGGTAGGCCGTGCCGCAGGCTACGATGGTCAGCTTTTGAAGATGCTTTGCCTCCTCCTCGTTCAAGGGGAAGCTGTGCTCCCGGACCTGCTTTTTTGCTGTGTCCACATGGGCACCGAGGGTTTTTGCAAGGGCCTCCGGCTCCTCGTTGATCTCCTTGAGCATGAAGTGGGCATATCCGCCCTTTTCAGCGGCGGATACATCCCAATCCACATGGAAGATGGCGTATTCCTTGCTGCGGCCATAAGGATCGTACAGGGAGATGCCGTCTTTGCGTAAAAGCGCGATCTCCTTGTCCTCCAGGAGGATAACGTCACGGGTATAGTTCAGGATGGCTGGAATGTCGGAGGCGATGAACTGCTCGCCTTGTCCCGCGCCAATGACCAGAGGGCTGTCCTTGCGAACGCAAAACACTGCGTCCGGCTCATCCAAAGACAGGATACCCAGGGCGAAGCTGCCTTCCAGCATGCCTATGGCCTGGGAGATGGCCTTGAGCATGTCGCCCTCGTACAGATGGTTTAGCAGGTGCGCCACGACTTCTGTGTCCGTTTGCGACACGAAGCGGCAGCCGGCGCTTATCAGATAGCGGCGCAGCGATTCATGGTTTTCGATGATGCCGTTGTGCACCACGGCGATGCGGCCCTTCACATCCGTATGGGGATGGGCGTTCAGATCGCTGGGCTCGCCATGGGTGGCCCACCTTGTGTGACCGATGCCTGAAAAGCCGGATACAGGCTTTTCCTTCAGCAGCTCATCCAGGTAGCTCAGCCGGCCCTTGGCTTTGCGCACCGCTACATGGCCGCTATCCAGAACGGCGATGCCTGCGCTGTCATATCCCCGGTACTCCAACCGGGACAAACCCTGCATCAAAATAGGCACCGCGTCTTTGGTTCCAATATAGCCTACGATTCCGCACATACGAAAAGCACCTCCAAAAATAAGATGTATTAAAATGTATTAAGATAATATCATACGATTTATTATTATGCAACCCGGTCACTCAATGTTACTTGTAAATAATGTTTCCGGATCGATGGGATGGCCGTCTTTGGTCACGAAAAGGTGCAGATGGGGGCCGCTATCTGTTTCAAACAAGGTGGAATTGCCTATGTGGCCGATGGCCTGATCGCGCTTCACCGGATCGCCCAGCTTTACATAGCTGTTCATGGAGAGGCCGCCGTACAATGCCACGATACCCTTGCTATACTGAATGGTGACGGATTTGCCCATCATGCCGCTGTCAGCAATGCCTACCACCGTACCATCGCCCATGGACTTTACCACATCGCCCGTCTTGGCCTGATAATCGCAGGCACTATGAAGCTGCCATAGGCCCGCAGCCTCAAAAAACACGGGGTGGCTGGCATCAAACCCCCTGGCAACTGCTCCTGGCACGGGTCTCAAAAAGGGCGGGGCAGGCGTGGGGGTAGGCAATACACGGGTGGGGGATGGGGGCGCGGTCACATCCTTCAAACTCTGAACGCCCTCGTAAGGAACGTTGGCTTCCTGGCCGTTTTCAGAGGCGGGCGGAGGCTCCGGGGTACGGGTGGCCCTTGTCCACACAGCGGTACCCACGATGACCAGCACGCAGATGGTGAGTACCAGATAAAAGCCTTGTTTCTCCATAAACGCGGAGTAGGCCCGCATTCCATTTTTTAAGTGCTGCCGGAAAGAATTCCACAAATCGGCTGCCCGTTTCATACATGTCCACCTCCTGGGATAGGATGTCCCAGAAGAGCAAAAAACATGTATGCACAGGGGCGCATAAATGCCAAAAGCTTGTTTGGTTCAAATTCACTTTTTATGGCAAGGCGGTGAGCTGGATGCCCGTGTAATAATGCTTCAGGATATCTTGCCAGGTGGAGCCTGTGGCAGCCATGGCATTGGCCCCCGCCTGGCTCATGCCCACGCCGTGGCCGTATCCCTTCTGGCTGAAGGTGATGGAGCTTTCCGTTGCGGTAATGGTAAAGAGCGTGCTGTTTAAAGAAAGCGCGGTGCGGAAATCCTTTGCGGAAACCTCCCGGTCTCCCACCTTCATCTTGGCGGCCCGGCCTGTGGCCGTCCTTTCGGTAATGGCTACCTGCAGCGCAACGGTTTCCGGAGAAATGTTGGCGCCCGGGAAAGCCTTGTTGAGCAGTTGTGCGGCTTCCTGATGGGAGAAGGATTGAGCAGTTTGGTATTTTGCGTTGCTCTCCTCCCCCTTGCTTTCCACGCCCTTCAAGTAGGGCAGCGGTTGGGAGAATACCGCTTGTACATCCTCTGTGTGCCCGCCGCTCACCGCATGGTAGAGTACTGTGATGGGTTCGCCATCGTAAGTGAGAATGGTCCCCTTCGTTTCCATCACTGCGCGGAAGATGCGGGCCTCATACGCCTGGGCGGATGCACCCCATTTATTGGCCCGCTCAGATTCGGAAAGGAATGCCTGGCAATGGGTGCTGTCGGTGCAGATATCCGCCTCCGGATAATTTCCGCAGCCCTTGCCGCTGAAGGCATCGGCCTGGCTCACCGCCCTTGTCCGAGCCGCAGCCGCCTGGGCCTTCAGCGCTTCCAGGTGATAGCTGGCCGGCATCTCCGCCGCTACCACCCCGGCTACATACTGCTCCAGGGGCATGGTGATCAGCTTGTTTTGCGCCACATCCCATACTTTGATGGGCCAGGTGTTCTCATTTTCCAGCAGCTTTTTCCAATTGACAGGGTTATTTTCAGGCTGTTGTGTCTCCGCCTGGGCGCTGTACAAAGCCCATTGGGCGAAAATGCGTCCGGCCCTTGCGGGAAGCTGGTTCCAGGCCATTTCAAGCTGCAGGGGGGTGGCCTGCCATTCCTCTAACGTCCTGGGAGCGCCGAGTATGTGCCAGAGTACCACTACGCAAAGTAGCAGCACTGCCAGGCGCAGGGGTGCGTTGTTCTTGCCCACATCCTTCCCTCCTTCCTCATAAACCCTATTCCCATCATGCAGCAAAAAGAACGGCGGAGAAAGGAGAATACCAGTTCCCGGCGAAATATACCAGAGAAAGTGAAGGAGATGATGCGGATGGGCCGCGCCGGCCGATGCTTTTTTATTGCGCTGATGCTTTGTGCCGTGTTGTTTCCGGCATTCGGGTCCGCCGCTTCCAGGCTGGCGGTGCTGGGCTTTTTCGAATCCGCTTTCCAGGGGGAATATGAGGATACAAAGAGGTCTGTCACCATCCGCTGGGCTCAGCCGGTTGTGATCTATATGCAGGGCGATTATACCAGGGAGGATGTGGCTGCCCTGGCGACGCTCCTATATGATCTTTCGGAAAATGTGCAAAATCTGCCGCAGCTTTCGCTCACCACAAAGCCCGAAAATGCCAACGTGACCATGTCTTTTGTGCCTTATGGCAAGATGGGCCAGACGGTTACGGGCTATGAAAAAGGGAATGTGGGCTTTGTAAGGGTTAATTATGATAATTACATGGTGACCGGCGCCGAGATTGCCATTTCCAGCACCAATACTTCGCAAAAAAAACGCAGCACCGTCATCCGGGAAGAGATTGTGAACATGCTGGGGCTGCTCAACGATATCACATGCACGCACAAAAGCATCATCTGCCAGAGTGGCAAAACGGTGACCGGCGTATCCGCTGTCGATTATGAAATGCTGAACATTTTGTACGGCCCGCTCATGCTCCCCGGCACCACCATGGAGAAAGCCCGGGAAATAGTGGGGGAATAACGCTGTTTATATCCGGGCGTGAACAGAAGATAGGAGGAAAAAGGATGAATGTGCTCAGGGAACGGCGGAGAATGGAGGAGCGCCAGGTGTATTCCAGCCTGGAGATCCTTGATGCCGTCACAGGGGATTGCACACAGCTGTGTGAGATGGACCACCTGATCGAAGCACCCAACTGGACAAGGGACGGCAAAACCCTGATTTATAACGCCGGCGGCCGTATTTGGGCCTATGATTTGAAAACGGGCAAGCAAAGCGTGGTGGATTCCGGCTTTTGTACCTGGTGCAATAACGATCATGTGCTTTCCCCCGACGGTAAATCCATTGCCGTCAGCCATCACACCGTGGAGGACGGCCAGTCCCGCATCTACATCTTTCCGCTGGCAGGCGGTTATCCCACGCTGATCACACCCATTGCCCCCAGCTACCTTCACGGCTGGTCGCCCGACTGCAGCACGCTTTCCTATTGTGCTGAGCGCAATGGGGAGTACGATGTGTATACCATTCCCGCTGTGGGCGGGGAAGAAACGCGGCTGACAGATGCTTTGGGCTTGAACGACGGCCCGGAGTATTCGACGGATGGGAGGCATATCTGGTTCAACTCCGTGCGCTCCGGTTTGATGCAGATCTACCGTATGGACGCGGATGGGCGAAACGTTGTGCGCATGACGGAGGAGGAATCCAACAACTGGTTTCCCCATGTATCCCCGGATGGAAAATGGGTGGTGTACATCGCCTACCGCAAGGGCGATGTAGCCCCGGGCAGCCACCCGGCCAACAAAAATGTAGAGCTTCGGATCATGCCTTATGATGGGGGGGAATCACGCCTGTTGGTATCACTGTTTGGCGGTCAGGGAACGATCAATGTAAATTCCTGGGCGCCGGACAGCCGCAATCTGGCATTTGTGCGGTATCGGCTGAAGGAATGAGACAAACCGGTCTATAAAAGGCAGCACGCCTTATGATTAATAGGAGGAAAACAAACGCATGCAGTCTTTATCGCTGAATGGGCAATGGCGGATGTGCGTGGCGGGGGAGAACGGCTGGATAAATGCCAGCGTGCCCGGTTCCGTGTACCAGGCTATGCTGGCTGCGGGCAGGATGGAGGACCCTTTCTACCGCGACAATGAAGACAAGGCACTGGCCCTGATGGACAACGATTTCCTTTACGAACGGCAGTTTACTGTTTCAGGTCAGCTGCTTTCCTGCCCTCGGGTGGTTCTGCACATGGAGGGCCTGGATACCCTGGCGGACATATATGTCAACGGTACGAAGGTGCTTTATGCCGACAACATGCACCGCACCTGGGAAGCGGATGTGAAATCCCTTTTAAGCGCCGGGGAGAACAGCATCCGCGTTCATTTTCATTCCCCCACCCGCTACATTCAGGAAAAGTTCGAGGAAAGGCCGGAGTATACCGGCGCGGAAGACTGCATGCGCGGCTTTGTGCACCTGCGCAAGGCCCACTGCATGTTCGGCTGGGATTGGGGCCCCCGGCTTCCCGATTGTGGCATCTGGCGGGACATTTCCCTTTCGGGCATCGCGGACGGGAGGTTTACTTCCGTTCACATCCGCCAGCACCATGAAAACGGCGTGGTGACGCTTGACGTAAAGCCCGAACTGGAAAAGGTGGATGACAGCGCCCTTCACGTGAAGGCGGAGGCGGTGGCTCCCGGCGGGAAGATCTATCCGATGGATGGGGAAGGGAATATCCGCATTTCCGATCCCATACTCTGGTGGCCAAATGGCTACGGGGCGCAGCCGCTGTACACCGTGCGGGTGACGCTTTTGGACGGCGCAGGAAACACACTGGTTGTGTGGGAACGGAAGGTTGGCCTGCGCACCATGACCATGCATCGCGAAAAGGACGCGTTCGGCGAAAGCTTCTGCCACGAGGTCAACGGCGTACAAATCTTCGCCATGGGCGCGGATTATATTCCGGAGGACAACCTGCTGGGCCGTGTGACGCCCGAGCGTACCCGCAGGCTTTTGCAAAACGCCAAAGAGGCCAACTTCAATGCCATCCGCGTATGGGGCGGCGGCCACTATCCTTCCGATGATTTCTATGATATCTGCGACGAGCTGGGGCTGGTCGTATGGCAGGACTTCATGTTCGCCTGTGGGGCCTATAAGCTTACTGATGCGTTTGAAGCAAGCATCCGCGCAGAATTCCGGGACAACATTCTGCGTTTGCGGCATCACGCATCCTTAGGGCTATGGTGTGGCAACAACGAAATGGAAATGTTCGCCGCTCAGAATCATTGGGTAGCCACACCCACCCAGCGTTATGAGTATTTGCGCATGTACGAATACATCCTGCCCCGTATCGTCAAGGAATTGGACCCCGATACCTTCTATTGGCCGGCGTCCCCGTCTTCCGGCGGCAGGTTCGACGATCCCAACGCCGAAAACAAGGGCGACGTCCACTACTGGGATGTGTGGCATGGCCTGAAGCCCTTCACCGCCTACCGTGATTTCTATTTCCGCTATGCCTCGGAATTCGGCTTCCAGTCGTACCCGCACCTAAAAACCCTGGAGGCCGTCACACTGCCGGATGAGCGCAACGCCTTTTCCCGGGTGATGGAAAAGCACCAGCGCAACGGCACGGCCAACGGCAGGATATTGATGTACCTGTCGCAAACGTATCTGTACCCCAAGGATTTCGGCAGCCTCATCTACACTTCGCAGCTGCTGCAGGCCGACGCCATCCGCTACGGCGTGGAGCACTGGCGGCGCCACCGGGGCCGCTGCATGGGCGCCATCTATTGGCAGCTTAACGACTGCTGGCCGGTGATATCCTGGTCGTCCATCGACTATGATTTCCGCTGGAAGGCGCTGCATTATGCGGCCCGGCGCTTCTTTGCCCCTTTGATGATCTCCTGCAAGGAAGAAGGTGAGCTCACAGGGCTATCCTCCGTCAACGAGCAGCTCAAGGAACCGGTAAAAAACACCGTGCGGCTTTGCGTGGCCAATGAGACCATGCAAGAGCAGAATTGCACCGTGGTTTGGTCGCTGCGGGACAATAAGGCCAGGATACTCAAGCAAGGGGAACAGCAGGTAACAGTGGCCCCGCTTTCCAGCCTGTGGCTTGATGAAATGGAATTCAGGGACATGGACAGGCAGGGGCAGTATGTATCATACTCCCTTCAACAAGGCGGAAAAACCGTATCCTATGGCACGGCGCTTCTGACCCGGCCTAAGCATTTCCGGTTTGAAGACCCGAAGCTTACCGTGCAGGTAGAAGGCGGCGAAGTCGTCGTCACCGCGCAGGCTTACGCCAAGAGCGTGTTCATCGATTCCGCCGACGGGCTACTCAAATTGTCGGACAACTGGTTTGACATGGACGCGGGAGAAAGGCGTGTGAAGATCATCGAGGGAAGCCCGGAAAGCATCACCGTAAGGTCGGTGTTTGATATCGCTTGAAGACAAATAGTTATCAATAGAAAGGAGTCCTCACTATGCAATACGTACCCTTTGGCAAAACCGGCATCCAGGTATCCCGGCTGGGCTTTGGCTGCATGCGCCTGCCCTATGATGAAAAGGATGGCGTGAAGGTATTCAATACCGAAAAGAGCGTGGAAATGCTGCACCGGGCCATGGAGCTTGGCGTCAACTATTTCGACACCGCCCCTTATTACTGCGACAAGCAAAGCGAGATCATCGTGGGCAAGGCGCTGAAAGGCCGCCGGGACAAGGTGTTTCTCTCCACCAAGAATCCCATCGAGAACGACTCCGGCGACGATTTTCAAAAGCGACTGGAGACTTCCCTTTCCAAGCTGGACACCGATTACATCGACTTTTACCACTTCTGGGGCATTGATCTGGAAACGTATGATACCAAGATCGACGTAAAGGATGGTCCTCTGTACCGGGCGCTCAAGCTTAAGGAGCAGGGTCTGATCCGCCACATCTCCTTCTCCTTCCATGACGACCCGGAAAACCTGATCAAGATATTAAAGCGCGGGGAAGGCATCTTCTCCTCCGTGCTCTGCCAGTACAACCTGTTGGACAGATCCAACGAAGAAGGCATGGCGCTGGCCCATGAACAGGGGCTGGGCGTAGTAGTCATGGGCCCGGTGGGCGGCGGCCGGCTGGGTGCGCCGTCTGACGTCATCCGCAGCCTGTTGCCCGGCAAGGTGGAATCTTCCGCCGAGGTGGCGCTGCGCTTTGTGTTCAACAACCCCAACGTGCATATCGCCCTGTCGGGTATGGGAAACATCGATATGGTGGAGGAAAACTGCCGCTTGGCCAGCAATATCCATCCCCTCACGGAGGAAGAAGTGAGACAGGTGGAGACTATGATGGCCGAAAACAACCGGCTGGCGGAACTGTACTGCACCGGCTGCAATTATTGCATGCCCTGCCCCGCCGGGATTAACATCCCCGAAATCTTTAAAATGATGAATTACCACAGGGTCTATAAGATCACCGATTACGCCAGGGACCAGTATGCCATGATCGGCAAGGTGGATTGGATGAAGTACGAAAACGCCTCCGCCTGCCTTGACTGTGCCGCCTGCGAGGGCAAGTGCCCCCAGCATCTTCAAATCCGTGATCAGCTTCGCCAAACCCACGAAATGCTGGCGAGGTAAGGGGACGAGGGTTGAATGGCTTTTGCGGGAGAACCTCCTTTTGAAAAAGAAGGTTCTCCCGCGCCCTCTCCAGGAAAACTTCGTGAGGTAGATTCTTCTGGTTGACATAATGACCATTTTGCACTATGATGTACTTGCGCAGTGTTTCAATGTTTTTTGAATGCGCCCTGTACCGCTGATCGGACCGCGATTTCCGTTTCGTGGAAGTCGCGGCTTTTTTATGGGGGCGCCTGCGCCCCATTCGGGGCATAAAGCCCCATTACATAAAGGAGCACCCATGGAATTTCATCAGTTATCGATCCATCCCATGATATTGAAGGCGCTGGCCCAGGAGCAGTATGTCACCCCAACGCCGATCCAGACAAAAGCAATACCGCCCGCCTTGTCGGGCCGGGATTTGTTGGGCTGCGCCCAAACGGGCACGGGCAAAACGGCAGCCTTTGCCGTGCCCATCCTGCAGCGGCTGCATGCTAAGCCCAACCCCGCACCGGGGCGTCGGCCCATCCGGGCGTTGATTTTGACCCCCACCCGGGAACTGGCTTTGCAGATTTTCGAAAGCTTTCTGGCCTACGGGCGCTATACGGGCCTGAATGCCGCGGTAATCTTCGGCGGCGTAGCTCAGGGGCCTCAGGAACAAAGCCTGCGCCGGGGCGTCGATATCCTGGTGGCCACGCCGGGGCGGCTGAATGACCTTATCGGCCAGGGGCTGGTAAACCTTGGCCAGGTGGAGATACTGACCCTGGACGAAGCCGACCGCATGCTGGATATGGGCTTTATCCACGATGTGAAAAAGATTCTTCAAAAAACGCCCATCAACAAGCAGACGCTTTTCTTTTCCGCCACCATGCCCAAGGAAATCGCCGATCTGTCCGATTCCCTGCTGCGTGACCCGGTGAAGGTGGATGTGGCTCCCGCCGCCCAGACGGTGGATTTGATCGCCCAGTCGGTATACTTTGTGGACAAGGTCAACAAGCGCAGCCTGCTTTTACATTTGCTCCGCGACAAGACCATACAGTCCGCGCTGGTGTTCACCCGCACCAAGCATGGTGCGGACCGGGTAGTGCGGGAACTGCAAAGGGGCAATGTCAATGCCCAGGCCATTCACGGCGACAAGTCGCAAGCCTCCCGTCAACAGGCTCTGAATGGCTTCAAGAACAAAACCATCCGCGTTCTGGTGGCTACCGACATCGCCGCCCGGGGCATCGATATCGATGAACTGTCCCACGTAATTAATTTCGATCTGCCGGATATGCCGGAAACGTATGTCCACCGCATCGGCCGCACAGGCCGGGCCGGGCACACGGGCATTGCCCTCTCCTTTTGCGACATTGAGGAGAAGGATAAGCTGCGGGCTATTGAAAAGTTCACGGGCCGCAAGGTGCCCGTGGTGGAGAATCATCCCTATCCCATGCAGGTGTTCACCCCGCCACCCAAGGTTCCCCGGCCGCCCAGAAGGATAGAGGAAAAAGAGAGAGTACGGACACATTTCGCCCGCTCTTGATTACTGGGTCTAATAGCAGCGCCGCTATCGTAAAGCGGCGCTTTAATTTGCCCCGACAATAGGATGTAATACCAGTTTTTTAAAACATTCAATGAGTATGTTCTGTTAATGCAAATCCAACCCCGCAGACTGTCATCCTGAGCGCAGCGAAGGATCTTGGGCCTTTCGTGCTGCTTAAAGATCCTTCGTCGCTATAATCCGCCTTTCTGCGAAAGGCACCGACGAGGTATGAAACGCGGTGACTTTCGCCCATGATGAGTAATCGCTATACTTACACTCGGAGGGTCTGCACACTACAGAACCCGAGGAGGAGAGTGGCGGGGCGAAATAGCGGCGACCCCGTGTCGCTATATGGCGTCGGTCATC
>JAEZQK010000073.1 GCA_023413135.1 Bacillota bacterium | reverse complement strand
CCGGCGACAAGAGCGGCATCCGCGTTGACAACTGGGAGGAAGGAGATATCTCCCGGACCACCGTTACCATCGATACCGAGGAGGCTGCATGCCGTTTGGGCAAGCAGCGCGGTATGTTTGTAACCATCTGCTGCGACAAGCTGCCCAAAGGCGGAGCGGATGTAAGGAAACGTGTGGCCGAACTGCTGAGCGATGCCCTGAACGGCATGCTCCCCGAATCCGGTGAGATTCTGGTCATCGGACTTGGCAACCGCCACGTGACGGCGGATGCGCTGGGCGCGCGGGTAGTGGAATCAACGCTGGTAACGCGGCATCTGCGCCCCAATTTGCCTGAGGATTTAAAAGGCCGGCTGCGCAGCGTATGTGCCGTGGCGCCCGGCGTTTTGGGCGTGACCGGCATGGAGACGGCGGAAATGGTTCGTGGCATTGTGGAGCATGTGCGCCCGGCGGCGGTGATCGCTATCGACGCGCTGGCGGCCGCTGAAACAGGCCGCATCTGCACCACCGTTCAGATTACCGATACGGGCATCAGCCCCGGCAGCGGCGTAGGCAACCACCGTTTGGGACTTACGCCAAGCACCCTGGGCGTGCCGGTGATTGCCATCGGCGTGCCGATGGTGGTCTACGCCTCCACCATCGCCAAGGATGCGCTGTCGATCCTGTTGCATGATCTGCAAATGCCTTCCTCCGATCATATGGACGCGGTGGATGCATTGACTGATAAAATTTCCGCCCATTCCCTGGGAGAGATGGTCGTTACTCCCCGGGAGGTGGACGAACTGGTGGGGAACCTGGCGGAAGTGCTGTCGTTGGGCATCAACATGGCCTTGCAGCCCAAACTGTCCGGGGATGAGATTCCCATTTTGATGCACTGATACCAAATCGTTTCTTCTTGGTATGAAGGGGCTTGTCTGCGCATAAGCATGAGTATCCTACAACAGATGAGGTGAACATGCATGCGCATACGGTTTTATACGCGCACCCAGGCGGTATGCCTGGCGCTTTCCCTGTTTTTGGCCGTCTTTGTCTTGGGCCTGGCTTTGGGCTTTGCGTTAACCGGATGGCAGCCGCCGGTTCAAGGGGCTGTGGAAGCCTTTGCGCCTATTGCGGAAACGACGCTTTCGACATCTCCGCCCACCGATACGCCTTTACCCTCTCAAGTGACCGCACAAATCAATCTGTTTTCCGTCTCAACGCCTACCCCTGAAATATCGGTGGCCCCATCCGATACACCGCTGCCTTCCCTGACACCCGCCCCGGCAGTGACGTCAACGCCGCAGCCAGGCGAGTTCCACATGGAAGTGATCAGAGGGCCGGGGGTGTCCGGTATCGGAGGAGGAAAGCGCGTCCTGATCTATCATTCCCATACCTATGAAGCTTATGAACCCACTGCCGAAAACACCTATGTGCCTACCGAAAAATGGCGCACCAAGGATAACCAACACAATGTGGTCAGGGTTGGGGAGGAGCTGACCAGGCTTTTGACGGCTGCAGGCTATACGGTCGTTCATGATACAACGGCCTACGAGCCGCCTGTTCTTTCTACATCATATACCCGCTCGCTGAAAATGCTGGAGGAATCCATCGGCCGCGGAGAAAAATATGACCTGTACATCGACCTGCACAGGGATGCTTATTCCGCCAGCATGGCCAACAATGGCACCGTTCAGGTGGGCGATCAGAAAATCGCCCGGCTGATGGTGCTCATTGGCGATGGTGCAGGGCTGACTGGGGCTGGGTTTGGCATCCGGCCCAATTGGGAGAAAAACCTGGCGATTGCTCAGGCCATTACCGACTCGCTTAATGAACAGGTTCCGGAGCTCTGCCGCCCTGTGAAACTGACTAAGCAACGGTACAACCAGCATGTAGCTCCCTGCTGCATTCTGGTAGAAGTAGGAAATAATAAAAATACGCTGGAGGAAGCGCTGGCCAGCATGCCGTATCTGGCCGACGCCATACGCTCCGCCCTGAATAGGCCAACACCGGAAGAATGAGGCTTGCTTAAGCCAAAAGATGGGTCTATAATGGCGGGAAAGGAGCATGCGGAGGAAAAGCGTCATGGTTTTGCCCCAGGGACCTGTAGGAATGTTTGATAGTGGCGTGGGCGGCATCAGCGTATTGCGTACCGCCCGCGTCTTATTGCCGGGGGAGGATTTTCTGTACTACGGCGATACGGGCCACGCCCCCTATGGCACCAAGCCGCCCGAAGAAGTAAAGGGGTATGTGATCCGCATTGCGGAGCACCTGATGGAAAAAGGTGCCAAGGCGATCCTTATCGCCTGCAATACAGCCACCAGCGTGGCGGCGGAAACGCTGCGCGCCACGGTCAGAATACCGGTGATCGGCATGGAACCGGCTTTAAAGCCTGCCGCCCTTTTGAGGCATGGAGGCAGGATCCTGGTGATGGCTACGCCCGTAACGCTTCGGCTGCCCAAATTTCAGCGGCTGATGGAGCAGTATGGGGAAGGCGCGGTTCCCGTGCCCTGCCCGGGACTTATGGAATTTGTAGAACGCGGGGAATGGGACGGGGACGAATTGCGGAGTCATTTGAAGGGCCTTTTGTCTCCCTACAAAGATGAATCTGTAGATGCGGTGGTGCTGGGCTGCACCCATTATATCTTTCTGAGGCAAATGATCCAAAGCCTGTTCCCGACCAAGACGGCTGTTTTGGACGGCAATATCGGAACGGTGCGGCAGCTGAAACGCAGACTGGCTGAGGAAGGACTTCTGCTTAAGCGGCAAGCGGGAGGCCGGGTTGCGTTGGAAACCTCGGGCGATCCCAACGTGATGATGCCCAGAATGGAGTTGCTTTTGAATCTCCCCCTGGATCAATTTGATGCGCCGCAAGCCGGGCTTGTCTGATTACGAAAGGATGGAATCATCGTGGAATCGCATGTGTTTGCGTCGGGCGAAGAATTCCGTGAATGGCTTAGCAAGAATTGTCTGACCAGCAAAGGCATCTGGCTTTTGTTCGGAAAGGCTGGCGGGCCAAAGACGATCGGCCCCAACGAGGCGCTTAACGAGGCGCTTTGCTTTGGATGGATCGACAGTCAAATCAAAAGCGTGGACGAGAACACATATTTGAAATATTTCTCCCCAAGGCGCAAGGGCAGCGAATGGTCGGAAAAGAACAAAGCGATGGTTGATGAACTGGAAAAGCAAGGCCGGATGACTGATTTCGGGCGTGCCAGGATGGAGGAAGCCAAACAAAACGGAACGTTCAAACCGAAGGACAGACCCGTTATCACGCTGGAAATGATAGATGCTCTTAATATGCAATTGCAGGGCATTGAACCTGCCTGCGCAAATTTTGCGGCCATGTCCCCTTCTGTTAAGCGCACGTACACAGCCTTGTGGCATGAAGGCAAATCGGAGGAGACACGGCGCAAGACGTTTGCAAAAATCGTGGACAGGCTGAATAAGAACCTGAAGCCTATGTGAAGATATAGACCGTCAAGGTAAAATCATATCTTTTCTTTTTTCGCATTTTATGCTAAACTAATCCTTGAGTGTTCAAAAGGACGGGGTTTGCTGCCACCCAAAGCGGTATTTGCCCTGTTTGCGTAGCCAATTGCATAGGCGCCTTATGGCGGCGCCGCGCCCACGGAAGAAAAATTTGCAAAGCATAGGGGGAAAACACATGGCAGACTATCAAACTTCCGACATTCGGAACATGGCCCTCATGGGTCATGGCAGCGAGGGCAAAACCACCTTGACGGAGGCAATGCTCTTCGCTGCCGGCATTGTCGACAGGCAAGGGCGTGTGGAGGATGGCGCAGCCACCACCGACTTTGATCCGGAAGAAGTAAAGCGCAAGATTTCCATCAGCGCTGCGGTGGCCCCTGTGGATTGGGCGGGAAAGAACCTGAACATCATTGATGTTCCGGGCTATTTTGATTTTATCGGCGAGATGATGGGGCCGCTTCGGGTGGTGGAAACCGCCATTATCGTAGTGGGCAGCGTCAGCGGCATGGCCGTAGGTACGGAAAAGGCATGGACCTACGCAGGCAAGAACAAGGTAGGCCGCATGTTTGTCATCAACCAGATGGACAGGGAGAATGCCAGCTTCTCCAAAGTGGCCGAACAGCTTCGTGGCGCGTTCGGCTCCAGCGTGGTGCCCATGTTACTGCCCATCGGTGAAGGAGCCGGCTTCAAGGGCGTGGTGAACGTTCTGGAAAACAAGGCATATGAAGGCGTTGGGAAAACACTGAAGGAAGTGCCCGTGCCCGCCTCCATGAGCGGTCAAATTAAAACCGCGCTGGAAGAACTGACCGAGGCCGCCGCTTCCGCCGATGACGAACTGATGATGAAGTATCTGGATGAAGGGGAGTTGTCCTATGAGGAACTGCTCACCGGATTCCAGGCCGGCATGAAAAACGGAAGCATCGTGCCCGTGTTGGCCTGCTCCGCATTGACAGGCGTGGGCGTGGTCCCGATGATGGACATCATGGCCAAGTATCTTCCTTCGCCCGAAGGTACTTTGGCCGCCGGCACAAATCCCAAAACCGAAGAGGAAGAAAGCCGTATATGTTCCGACAGCGAGCCCTTTTCCGCGTTTGTGTATAAAACGATCGCAGACCCGTTCGTTGGTAAGCTGTCTCTGTTCCGCGTATGCTCCGGTACGCTTGCCGCCAGCACTGCACTGTACAACGTGAACGCCGAGAAGCCTGAAAAGTCCGCCGGCATTTATGCCATGCGCGGCAAGAAGCAGTTGAGCAAGACGATTCTCCACGCGGGCGATCTGGGCGCTCTGGCCAAGCTGCAGTTCACCTCCACGGGCGATACGCTGTGCGACCAAATAAAGCCCATCCGCTTTGCGCCGCTTTCGTTCCCCGTTCCCTGCATCAGCAAGGCTGTATACGCCGCCAAGCAGGGTGAGGAAGATAAGGTCTTCGGCGGCCTGTCAAGATTGCAGGAAGAGGATCCCACTATCACCATCGAAAAGAACGTGGAAACCACCGAAACGCAGCTGTCCGGCCAGGGCGAACTGCACCTGGATGTGATCCGCAGCAAGCTTGCCAGCAAGTTTGGTGCCAATGCCGTACTTCAGGATCCGAGGATTCCCTACCGCGAGACCATCCGCAAGACGGTGAAGGCCCAGGGCCGTCACAAGAAACAAAGCGGCGGGCACGGTCAGTTCGGCGATGTATGGATCGAGTTTTCTCCCATTGGTGAAGGCTCCACAGATTTCGAGTTTGTGGATGCCGTAGTAGGCGGTGTGGTACCCCGCAACTTTATCCCCGCCGTGGAAAAAGGCCTGCGGGAGAACCTGCCTAAAGGCGTTCTGGCGGGATATCCCATGGTTGGCCTTCGTGCCAAATTATATGACGGCTCTTACCATGCGGTAGACTCTTCCGAAATGGCCTTCAAAACCGCTGCCCGGCTGGCTTACAAGAAAGGCTGCATGGAGGCGGGCCCTGTGCTTCTGGAGCCCATCATGCATGTGGAAGTGCTTGTACCCGATGAGTACATGGGCGATATCATGGGAGATATGAACAAGCGGCGCGGCCGCATCGCCGGTATGCATCAGGTGGATGGGCAGCAGCAGGTGGTTGCCGAGGCTCCTTTGGCAGAAATGTTTAAGTACGCCACAGATCTTCGCTCCATGACCCAGGCCCGCGGCTCTTTTACCATGAAGTTTGAGCGGTACGAGGAAGTACCCGCCGCCGTGGCCCAGAAGATCATCGAGTCCGCCAAGAAGGAAGAAGAAGAGGAAGAATAAACTATTTCGTAAAAAGTCGGCCAATGCATTGCATATGGCCGGCTTTTTACGATTCCGTACGATTTACTGAACCGGCATAGGCGGACAATTGATAATCGCCCATACAACGTGTATGTTTTTTGACAACACTATCGGGAGGATTGGTATGAGCACCTATTTCATTGCCAATATCCGCATCCATGACCGGCAGGAGTATGATAAATATTTGTCGTCAGTGGATGAAGTTTTTGCAAAATTCAATGGAAAATATCTGGCGGTGGATGAGCAGCCGTCCGTTCTGGAAGGTGCGTGGAATTACACCAAGGCTGTACTCATTGAATTTCCCTCGGAAAAAGACCTCCGGGCATGGTATGAATCGGAGGAGTATCAGCAGATATTGAAGTACCGGCTTCAAGGCGCACAATGCGATGCCATTCTGGTCCATGGGCATGCAAAGTATTGAAGGAGGCAGTATGATATCGATCGGCCGAGGCATACGGTGGTATAACGACTTCTATGAAGAAGTGACGTTCTCAAAACAGAGTGGTTTTGACTTTTTGCAAATATGGTTCAGGGATGGCAGCCTATTGGTCAAAGGCCTTCCTAAGCCGAAAGAAGAACACATTAAAAGCTGCGGATTTCCGGTTATCATACATGCTGTTTTTGACATATTAGATTTTGACCTGTATGGCGATGCTTTGCTTGATTTGCTTCATTATCTTGATCATAAGGAGGTTATTATCCATCCGGTGTGCACAAAGGAACCGATATCAGAAAATACCGGGATGCGGCTGGCCGAAAAGGTAAATACATTTTCCTCTAAAGCAAAAAGCAAGTGTATCGTGTTTTATTTGGAAAACAACAGCGTAATAGACGGCTTTCATAGCAGAAAAGAAGAACTGCAGATCGTATATGAATACGACGGCTATGTAGAACAACTGCTTGATGTTGCCCACATTGCCGGCTATGAGCATCTGCAACAAATCATTTCTGTAAAATTTCCAAAGTGCCTGCACGTTGCCGGGAAGCACTTCAGCGTTCCGCATGAGCATCTGCCGATAACGCAGGGGGATATTGATTACAATTTTGTATTTCAACAGTATCTGCATGGATTTGACGGAAGAATCATCCTTGAGGTGGACGGAAGCGATGATGAGATATTATCGTCAAAACGAATCATCGAGGAAGCCATTCCTCTATTAAAATAAGCATTCTTCCTGAGCTTTTATATTGCTTGCATAGGCTTTGGGCGCTGTGTTACAATAAAAATTGGAAATCAGGCCCGGAGGTATACATGATTACCACCATCTGTTTGAATCCCGCCTTTGACAAGACCGTAACGGTGGATGAATTGCGTCTGGGGGAAGTGAATAGAATCCTGCATGTGCGGGAGGATCTGGGCGGCAAGGGCATCAATGTGGCTGCAGTGGCCCGGCGGCTGGGGCTTAGGGCGCAATGTTTGGGCTGTATGGGGGAAGCCGGGGCTGCAAAGCTTCGGGAAAAGATGGCCGAAGAAGGAGTCGCTTTTGAATTCATGACCATACCCGGTAGCATACGCACCAACCTGAAGGTGGTATCCCATAAAGGACAAGCTGTGACCGAGCTGAACGAGCCGGGCAGTCCCATGACGCAGGAACAATTGGATTCGTTCATGCAATTGGTGCATGAAAAAGACGCGGGAAGCTATGCCGTGCTCACCGGAAGTTTGCCGCCCGGGTGTCCTGCACAAACGTATAGGGAAATCATACTTGCCTTGAAGGATGTCCCCTGCATTTTGGATGCGGAGGGAAACAGCCTGCTTATGGGCCTTAACGCGCATCCCTTATTGGTCAAGCCCAATTTGAGCGAACTGGAATCTACGCTGGGCACGTCGCTGCGAACGCTGCGCGCCATCCGGGATGCGGCATATGTGCTGCTGAAAAAAGGCGCGCAGTCGGTGATCGTATCCATGGGCAAAATGGGGGCGCTGTTTACGGACGGAATAAGCACGCTGTATTCGCCGGCGCTTATGGTCAAGGCCTTGTCCACTGTCGGTGCGGGAGATGCCATGGTGGGCGGTGTGCTTTTGAGCCTTACAAAAGGGGAATCCCTGGCGGAAGCTTTCCGCAGCGGCATGGCAGCCGGAGCGGCCAGCGTGATGACGGAGGGTACGCAGCCTATCCGGCTTACGGATTACCAGGCGCTTTTGCCCAAGGTCGCGGTACAGGAAGTGTAGTTCATGGCACTATTTACAAAGCATCCCCCGGATAAACAGGATGCCCTTTCCGATGGTGTCATCAGCCTGATAGCGTCGGACCTTGCACAGGAGGACTCGGAACTGGGCATCCGCCGCACATTCCTTTTCCGAATCGTGCCCTGCGGTACAAAAAAGGATGCCGGGCGCATAAGCCTTAGGTGCGGGGAAAGCCGTGGCCTGTATTATTTCGGCCATATCGGTTATCATGTGGGGGAGAAATTCCGTGGCCATGGTTATGCCCTTCGGGCGTGCAGGCTTCTGATTCCTCTGTGCCGCGTGCTGCATATTCATTCCCTGGTGATCACCACCGATACCGACAACATCGCAAGCCGCCGTACCTGCGAAAAGCTGGGGTGCGAATTGGAAAGCATTGTGCCGGTGCCCCAGGAGTACCGCCAGCAGTACAACATGGGTGCATATAAGTGCCGTTATATCTTTCGCATCCCCCGCGCATAAGACGCCGCATGTTTTGTGGCCCTTCGCATACAGTATGCCTGAACAGGCATTTTTGCCATCAGGCTTTTCTTTTTCCTTGAAATAGGGTAGAATAATCCCGTTGGCGGTTGGAAAACCATGGCTAAAGGGAGGCGTTCGGTGCATATTCAGATAAACGGCGCATCTGTTTATTATGAGCAGCACGGCGTGGCCGGAGACCAGGTTCTCCTTATGCACGGCTGGGGCTGCGATACCACATTTTTTGCGCCCATCGCCAAGGCTTTATCGGAAACCATGCGCGTCACCGTGCTGGATTTTCCGGGACACGGCAAAAGCAGTTCCCCCCCGGAACCATGGGGTGTTCCCGAATACGGAGAGATGGTAAGAGCGTTCATGGATGCGCTGCACCTTGGCCCCTGTTATATGATCGGCCATTCCTTCGGTGGGAGGATCGCGTTGTACCTGGGCAGCCATTGGCCAAAGTACGTTCGAAGAATGATCATTACCGGCGGTGCAGGGCTTAAAAAACCTCAAACGGAGGAGCAAAAAAGACGTGCCAGGCAGTATCAGGCACTGAAAAAGGGTGCCGCATTCCTCAATGGAATGAAGATTTTCGGCAGCCTTCCCGATAAAATGGCCGACGTATTGCGCAAACGCTATGGCTCCAAGGATTACAATGCCCTGGATGAAGAAATGCGCAAGACCTTTGTGAAAATCGTCTCCCAGGACTTAAGGCCGCTCCTTCCCGTGGTCAGCGTGCCCACCCTTTTGGTATGGGGCGATCAGGATACTGAAACGCCGCTTTGGATGGGGCAGGCTATGTCCAAGGAAATCCCCGATGCCGGGCTGGCTATATTGGAGGGTGGTTCCCATTACGCGTATTTGGAGCAATGGCAGCGGTTTGTGCGCATCGCCCTTCACTTTTTCTCGGAGGATTAACGGATGATCCATCGCGTTATCTATCTCATCCTGGCTCTTTCGCCCATGGTGGGATGCGTTTTTGCATCCAGGGGGCTAATTCATTATTTTCAGTTGGAAAGCTATCAGTTTCCAGGCTATTTTCATACGCTTCGCCGCAACTGGAAGCGGTCCTTTCTGCCCGGTGCAGGCGTTGCGGTGCTTACGTTCTCGCTGCTGGCCATGCATGACCGCCTTGTTCAGGCGGCGGGGAAAAGCATTGTCGAATTGTTGATTGCCTGTGCCGTTTTGATCCTGTCCGGTGTGGGCGGGCTGTGGGTCGGCAAGTTGTTTCAGGACAAAATGGCAAAAAAGCCGCTGGTATTCACCGCCCGCGTGAAAAGGCTGTATGCTGTTTATGCCATTACGCTTATCCTATTGGCGGTTATTCTCTGGCAGGCGGTGCCCGTGGTGGTGCTGCTGGCTGCGGTGCCTTTGTTCTTGCCTTATCTGCTGGCTCTTGCAGGGCTTCTTGCCTGGCCGGTGGAAAAAATCATCAGCGAAATATACTTTAGGGATGCACAGCGGAAGCTTCGGGAAATGCCGGGGCTCATCCGTATCGGCATTACGGGAAGCTACGGCAAAACATCGGTCAAATTCTTTCTAGGCACGATGCTGGCGGAAAAATACAACGTACTGGTGACGCCATCCAGCTTTAATACGCCTATGGGTGTGACCAGGGTGATACGGGAAAAGCTGCAGCCGGGGCACCAGGTATTTGTGGCGGAAATGGGTGCGCGCCATAAAGGCGACATCAAGGAAATGTGCCGGCTGGTGCATCCCACGATGGGCATTTTGACCTCCGTAGGCCCGCAGCATCTGGATACCTTCAAAACGCTGGAGACGGTTATCAGGACGAAGTACGAGCTGATGGAAGCCCTCCCAAGCGATGGTCACGGCTTTTTCGCGGATGACGGAGATATTTGCGTGAAGCTGTACGAAAAGACGCAAAAGCCCAAAACGATGGTGAGCCTTAAGCGCGAGGATTGCGGTGTATGGGCATCCGGCATAAGCTCCACGCCCGAGGGCAGCACCTTTACGCTGCATGAAAAGGGCGGAGAAAGCATTTTGTGCACGGCAAAGCTTTTGGGGCAGCACAACATCCAAAACATCCTGCTGGCCGCCGCCGTCTGCCTGCATCTGGGCTTAAGCCTTGCGCAGGTTGCCAAGGGCATCTCAAAGCTTGAACCCGTGGAACACCGACTTCAATTGATACAAAGCGGCGGGCTTACCATTATTGATGACGCATTCAACAGCAATCCGCAAGGAGCCATGGCGGCTATACATGTCCTGAAAGAATTTAAGGGCCGCCGGGTCATCATCACCCCCGGTATGGTAGAATTAGGGGACAGGGAGGAGCAGTTTAACCAAGAATTCGGGAGAGCCATGGCTTCCTGTGTGGATATTGCCATCCTGGTAGGCAAAAAACATACGCTGCCAATCTTCCGGGGCCTCACAGAGGCCGGCTTCCCGGAAAGCGCGGTCCATCCTGTATCCAGCCTTGCGGAAGCAACCAAGCTTTTGCATTCCCTGGCCCGGACCGGCGATGTTGTGCTTTTTGAAAACGATCTTCCGGACAATTACAGCGAGGTTTGAAGGGAGGCGGCCTAATGGGCAAAATACAACTGGGTGTCATGTACGGCAGCCGAAGCTGTGAGCACGAGGTATCCATCATCAGCGCATTACAGCTGATGCAGTCGGTGAATCCGGAAAAATATGACGTGATCCCGGTCTATATCAGCATGCAAGGCGTATGGTACACGGGAGAACCGCTAAGGAACATGGGCACTTACACGCCTTTTAAAGAGGATCAAAAGGGTCTTGTCCGCGTTTCTCTGGATATGACGCCAGGTTCCGGCGCTTTGCTCACCCTTGAGCAAAGCAAAGGGCTGCTGGGAGGGATAAAACAGCGGGTGGTTGCCCGGCTGGAGTGCGTGATCCCCGTTTTCCACGGCATGCACGGAGAGGATGGAACTTTGCAGGGCTTATTGGAGATGGCCAATTTACCCTACGCCTCTCCCGGCGTGGCCGGTTCCGCCGTAGGTATGGACAAGATTATTATGAAAAGGCACTTTCACGGCGCCGGCTTCCCGGTGCTGCCCGGTAGTTGGTTCTCCCGGCAGGAGTGGAGTAGCAGCCGCGACGAGGTATTGGAAAAAATCGAAAAAGAGGTCGGCTATCCCGTATATGCCAAGCCCGCCAACCTGGGCTCTTCCATCGGTGTCAGCCGGGCGGAAAACAGGGAGGAACTTGCGGAAGCGCTGGAACTGGCGTTCGTGTACGACCGCCGGGTGCTTTTAGAGCAGGGGCTGACAAATCCCATTGAGCTGAACTGCTCCGTAGTTGGATTCGATACCGAAATCAAGGCTTCCGTATTGGAAATGCCCGTTACCTCCGGTGCTTTGCTGTCCTTTGCGAACAAGTATCTGCAAGGGGGAGGCGGCAGCAAGGGCATGGCTTCCCTGGCCCGGGTGGTTCCGGCACCTATAGAGGATAGCTTGCGGGATCAGATTCAAAGCTTATCGAAAGACATTTTCCGGGAGCTGGATTTAAAGGGCGTAGTCCGCATCGATTACATGTATGATGTTAAAACGGAGAAGCTATATGTGACCGAAGTGAACACGATTCCCGGCTCCATGGCTTACTATCTGTGGGAAAAGAGCGGCATTAACTATACGGCGCTCATCGATGAAATGGTGCACGGCGCCATGAAGGCATACCGGGAGAAAAACGATAACAACTACGCCTTTACATCAGACATACTCAAGAACGTCCAACTGGGCGGAAAAACAGGAGCCAAGGGCGGCGGCAAGCTGGCCGACAGGCCCTTGAGAAAGTGAGGCAACTTATGCGGCGAACGCAGCGTAATACATATTCCCAGACTTCCTATCAGGCATACGGACGGCAGGAGCCGCCCTATGAGGAGGAGCCGCAGGAAGCCTATGACCAGGAGCCCTATGAGGAGGATCAGCCCTACGTGGAAGAGCAGCCTTCCTACGGGGAACAGCCTTATGAAGAGCCGCTTTACGATCAGGAGCCGCAGGAGCCGGAACTCGTCTCCACCAGCCAGGCCATCAATCTCACCTGCACGCTGGCAGCTTTCAGCGGACTGTTTGCCTTTTTCCTGTATGTGGCGGACCGGCGCAGCGACGCGGTGAGGCGTATATCCGTTCAGTCCATTGCGCTGACCGGAGGCTTTTTGAGTGTATCGGTGGTTTTGCTGATCGTGGGGACGCTGTTCCGTATCATTCCATTTCTGGGCATTATCATCTCGGTTATATTCTGGCTGTTGTTTGCGGCGTTATTGCTCGCAACGATCTACCTGAAGGTACAAATGGCCCTTCATGCCTATAGGGGGCATGCCTATCAGCTGCCCGTAATTGGCGCTTACGTCCGCAGGTTTGAATAATATATGGCACATCTTTCTCAAATAAAGACACCCGCAGACATCAAGCTTTGCTCCTATGAGGAGCTTGGAAAGCTGGCGGAGGAAATACGCCAGGAGATCGTGATGACGGTGGCCCGCAACGGCGGCCACCTGGCTTCCAACCTGGGAGTGGTGGAACTGACCATGGCAGTCCACCGCATGTTCAACGCGCCGGAGGATAAGATTCTCTTTGACGTGGGTCATCAATGCTATGTACACAAGCTGCTTACCGGAAGGTACGCGGACTTTTCCACGCTGCGCCGGTATGGCGGCATCAGCGGTTTTCCCAAACGGGAAGAAAGCCAGTACGACTGTTTTGAGACGGGACATGCCTCCACCGCCATTTCCGCAGCGTTAGGCTTCGCCCGTGCCAGGGATATGCAGGGACAAAATCATCATGTGGTGGCTATCGTAGGCGACGGCGCAATGACGGGCGGTCTTTGCTATGAGGCAATGAACGACGCGGGCAACAGCAAGACCCGGCTGATCGTGATTTTGAACGACAATGAAATGTCCATTGCCCGCAACGTAGGGGCGTTAGCCACGCATCTTACGAACCTGCGCGCCAGCCGGGGCTGGAACAAAGCCAAAAGGGCCGTGGAAAACAGCCTGAAACGCTTCCCTGTGGCCGGGCCTAAAATCCACCGCTTCCTGACCATCATTAAAAATGCCCTCAAAGGCCTGGTAGTGGATGAAGGCTTTTTTGCTGCGCTTGGTTTTCATTATTTGGGGCCTATCGACGGCCACAACCTGCAGAATCTGGAATTTACCATCGCCCGGGCCAAGGATTTTGACGAGCCCGTACTTATCCATTGCATCACCAGCAAAGGGCACGGATACCATCAAGCGGAAAAGAGGCCCGAGGTGTTCCATGGCACACCGCCGTTTTTTATGGACAGCGGTGAAATGCGCAAGCAGCCCAGCCGCCCTTCCTACGGGGAAATCGCGGCGCAGGAGCTTATACGTTCTGCCTCCCGGGAGGAAAAGACCATCGTCCTTACCGCAGCCATGCCGGGCGGCACGGGGATGCATCTTTTCGCCAAGGCTTTCCCCACAAGGATGCTGGATGTGGGCATTGCCGAGCAGCATGCCGTCACCCTGGCGGCAGGCTTGGCTTCCGGCGGCATGCGGCCATACTTTGCGGTGTACGCCTCCTTTTTGCAGCGCGGATACGACCAGGTCCTGCATGATGTTTGTTTGCAGAACCTGCCCGTATGCCTCCTTCTGGATAGGGCCGGGCTGGCTGGGGATGACGGAGCCACCCACCACGGCATCTATGACATCGCCTATTTGCGGCACATGCCGAACATTACGCTGCTGGCCCCAAGGGACGAGCGGGAACTGCGCCTGATGATGGATTGGACGCTCATGGTACAGGGTCCCTGCGCCATCCGCTATCCCAGAAAGTCGGTTTTGCTGGAAGAGTATCCGTTGACATCCTTCATGCCCGGCAGGTGGGAAGTGATGATAAACGGAACGGATTGCGCTTTGCTGGCAGTGGGTACCATGGTGCCTGTGGCGCTGGAAACGGCGAAAATTTTGAATATGCATCGTGTCAAAGCCATGGTGGTAAATGCCTCCACCATCAAGCCTTTGGATGAGGAAATGCTCAAAAAGCTTCATAAGACGCCCATCATTACCATGGAAGAGCATGTAGTTGTCTGCGGCTTTGGCAGCGCCGTGGCGGAGCATTGCATTGCCACGCACGCGAACCAGCCGCTTATGATGTTTGGCATTCCCGATAAAATCATAGGCCATGGCAGCCGTGAGGAACTGTTTACTTCCCTGGGCCTTGTGCCGGGGCAAATTGCCGCCAGGATCAAAACGGCACTGAACGGCAAGGGAAAGGCGGCGCCATGAGCGGAAAGGAACGGGCGGATGTAGCCCTGGTCAAACTGGGCCTTGTGGAAAGCAGGGAAAAGGCACAGGCTCAAATCATGGCCGGGGTGGTATTTGCGGATTTGCGCAAAATCCAAAAACCATCCGACACGGTGGGAGAAGAAGAGTCTCTTACGATCCGGGGCAGCGTGCATCCCTTTGTCAGCCGCGGCGGTTTGAAGCTTGAAAAGGCGCTGGACACATTCGGCGCCTGCGTAGAGGGCATCGTTGCCATGGATATCGGTGCCGCCACCGGCGGGTTTACCGATGTGCTTTTGCGTCGGGGCGCTGCCCATGTATATGCCATTGATGTGGGATACGGTCAATTGGACTGGGCATTGCGCAACCATTCACAAGTCACCGTCATGGAGCGCACCAATGCCCGGTATTTGAAAGCGGAGCAGTTTGACAAAAAACCTACTCTGACGGTAATGGACGTTTCCTTTATCTCCATCCGGCTGATCCTGCCCGTGGCGGCCGGGATCATGGGGGAGTCAGGGCGGTTTTACACGTTGATCAAGCCGCAATTTGAGGCCGGCAAGGACAGGGTAGGCAAGAAGGGCGTGGTGCGCGATCCCAAAGTGCATCAGGCGGTGCTTGAAGAAATCGTGGATTTTACCCCCAGTTTTGGCTATCAGGTGCTGGGGCTTACGTTTTCGCCCATCACGGGGCCGGAGGGCAATATGGAATTTCTGGCCCATATCGTTCCAAAGCGTGGGGATATGCCCGAAATTTCCAGGGAAAACATGAAAAAAATCGTAGAAGAGGCACATTTCACCCTAAATAAATAAAATCATGCATTGAATGGTTATGCATTCCATGTTATACTGAATTTCCAAGGATAGGGGATATTCATGCTGTTGAAAAAGGTCCTCCTGACCATGCATCCCTCCAAACCGCTGGGAAACGGTGTTGTGGAGCGGGCCGTCGGCGTTTTTCAAAGTGCCGGCATCTTCGTTTGTGTGGAATCCTGCATGAATAGCCATCTGAATATGCAGCTTCCGGGAATCGATCCATCAAAAGGACTGGACGGCTGCGATGCCGTTATTTCCCTGGGCGGGGATGGTACGCTGCTGCGGGCCATGCAGTATGCCATGAAGGCGGATGTGCCGCTGCTTGGCGTAAACATGGGGCGGGTCGGATTTCTCACCGAGATTGAACCTGTCCGGCTTGAGGAATCGGTTCAAAAGCTTTGTGATGGCGCTTTCTTCATCGAAGAGCGTATGCTTCTTTCAGTCACGGTCAACCATCAAGCGCCTATATTGTCTTTGAACGACGCGGTGGTAAACCGCGGCTCACGGCTGATCGCCATCAACGCCTATATTTCCGATGATCTTATTGGCCGTTATGTGGCCGATGGCGTGATCGTCGCCAGTCCCACGGGCTCTACGGGTTATTCCCTTTCAGCGGGCGGCCCCGTTATCAGCCCGGATGTGAAATGCATGGTGGTTTCGCCCATCTGCCCTCATACGCTGCAGCACAGGCCCGTGGTGGTTTCCCCCCGGGAAACAGTGCGATTGCAGCTGGATGGCGAAGACGGCCAGGGAATGTATCTTTCCATTGATGGGCAGACCACGATTCCGCTTGGCGGGCGGGACATGGTGTACGTTACATGCGCCAAGAAAACGGGCAAGCTGATCCGCTTAAGCAAACCACATTTTTTCACTCTGGTCAGGGAAAAGCTGACCGAATGGAGCCGGTAACCTGGTGTTCTGATTCAGTCCATGCCAAGGAGGAAAAGCCATGAAGACTGTAAGACAGGTGGCCATTTTGGATATCATCGGGAAAAAGGACATCGAAACACAGGAAGAATTGGCAGAGGAGCTGAAAAAGCAAGGCATAGTGGTAACGCAGGCTACCGTGTCCAGGGATATCAAGGAGCTTCGGCTCTTAAAGGTCTTATCGTCCAACGGGGCTTACAAGTATGCCACGGCCGACAGGGCGGAGCATGGACTGTCCGACAGGTTCATCCGCATGTTCACGGAGTCTGTTCTGAGCATGGCACATTCGGGCAATATGATCGTGATCAAAACGCTGTCGGGCAGCGCCAACGTGGCGGCGGAGGCTGTGGACAACCTTCATTGGCCGGAGATCCTGGGAACCCTGGCAGGGGATAATACGATCTTCCTGGTAATCAGGAACCTTGAGGAAGTGGAGATCGTTTTAAAGCGCATGCAGGAAATGATGCACTGAAAACAGAAATACATGCGCGGGGCTTGTCCGCGCATTTTCCTTTTTTCCTGGAGGAGACCTTATGCTGCTTTCTTTGACGATACGAAATATTGCACTTATTGAAGAATTGACCATTTCGCTGCACGAGGGTTTTCATGTGCTCACGGGTGAAACGGGTGCCGGAAAATCTATTATTGTGGACGCCGTCAATCTTGTTTTGGGCGGACGGGCGGACAGGGAGCTGATCCGCACAGGCTGTGACAAGGCATTTGTGGAGGCCCTTTTTGATATCCGGGATAACATTAAGGTGAAAGAGCTGCTTTCTCGGCAAGAAATGGAAGCGGAGGATGAATTACTGTCCATTTCCCGGGAGATTTCCATATCCGGTAGAAACATCTGTAGGATTCTGGGCATGATAGTGCCCCTTGGTGCTTTACGGGAGATTACCGCCACGCTGATTGATGTGCATGGCCAGCATGAGCATCAGTTTCTGATGGACGAGCACAGGCATCTTGTTTTCCTGGACAGCTTTGGTGATATAGATCACCGCAGGCTTATGGAAGCAGCGGCGGCGGCTATGGAAGCGTACCGGTCTGGAGAAAGAGAGCTTCATCGCATAACCCATGAAAACAGCCAACGGGAGCAGAGGATGGACACGCTGCGCTTTCAGCTGCAGGAATTGAAGGCGGCCAAGCTGCAATCAGGCGAGGAAGAAACGCTGCGCCGGGAATTGGAGCGGTTACGCCATAGCGTGAAGATATCCGCAGCCCTTCGCCGTGCCTATGAGAATGTTTACGCCGGTGCCGGCAAACAGCTCAGCGCCTTGGCATCACTCAAGGATGCCGTTTCCGCGCTGGATGGGATCAGCGCCCTGGTCCCGGAATACGAAAAGCTTCGGGACAAGCTGAAAGACCTTTACTATGAGCTGGAGGACGGCGGGCTGCAGCTGCGCGGTTTGGCGGAAAATGCGGCGTTTGATCCGGATAAGAACGAACTGCTGGAAGCGCGGCTTGATTTGTTGCGCCGCCTTGAGCGCAAATACGGCTCCACTGTGGAGGATATGATCGCCTATACCCAAAAAATCGCTCAGGAGTATGATGCCTTCCAGAACATGGACGAGATGCTGGATCAAATGCAGGAACGTCAAAAAAAGCTCCTGGCCTCATATATAAAGGAAGCCAAAACCCTGACTGCCTCCAGAAAGAATCTGGCGGCCTGGTTTGAAAAGGAAATGGTGGCGCAGCTTACGCAGCTGGGCATGGAAAAGACGCAGTTTTCCGTACAGTTCATGACATCCTCCGGCTCTCATGATGTGCCGGAGGATGAGACCGTCTTTATGATCTCGCCCAACCCTGGAGAGCCGTTGAAGCCTTTGTCGAAAATTGCCTCCGGCGGCGAGCTTTCCCGGCTGATGCTGGCCATCAAATCCATCGCTGCGCAGCAGGGGCTTATACCCACCATGGTTTTTGACGAAATCGATACGGGCATCAGCGGCAAGATCGCCCAGGTGGTGGCGGAGAAAATGGCCAAGATTTCCGCTTACCGCCAGGTTTTATGCGTCACGCATCTGCCGCAGATCGCCGCCATGGCCGATTATCATTATTTGGTGGAAAAGAACGTTCAAGGGGAGAGGACTAAAACACATGTGCTGGAAATGGACGAAGCCATGCGGGAGCGGGAACTTGCCCGCATGGTAGGCGGATCCGGCTCTGAAAATGACTCCGGGCTTGTGCACGCCAGGAATCTGCGCAAATCCGCCGCTGATGTAAAGGCTGGAATTGCCTACGAAAAAAAACGGACAACTCTTGATTTTGTATAGAATTCCGCTTGCAATTTTGGGGGCAAAGTATGTTATAATAATAACTGGTGTGAAAAAACAGAAACATACTGGTTAAACCAAAAAGAATACGGCTTTTTTTTTGCTGGCGAAGGGAGGACTTTTGTCCGTGAAAGGTACTCATTTGTTTCCGGGCGGCATTCATCCTGGGGAAGGCGTCAACGGGAAAACGGTAACGGGCGCCCAACCTATCCAAGTGCTGCCCCCGCCTTCCCGGGTTATCCTGCCACTGCAGCAGCACATCGGCGTACCTTGCAAGTGTGTTGTCAAGCAGGGCGATTATGTGAAGATCGGTCAAATCATCGGTGAGGCCGCCGGGTTCGTTTCCGCCCCTGTACACGCTACCGTTTCAGGCACGGTGGTGGCGGTGGCACCCTGCATGATGGCCAGCGGACTGAATGCCCAGGCCGTCGTCATCGATAACGATTTCCGGGAAAACTGGGTGCCTTTGACGCCGGCTGCCAATCAGGACAATCTATCCGCAAAGGAGCTAACGGAGATCGTACGCAACGCCGGAATTGTAGGCCTTGGCGGTGCGACATTTCCCACTGCCGTCAAGCTTTCGCCTCCGCCCACCAAGAAGGTAGATACGCTGATCGTCAACGGCGCAGAGTGCGAGCCTTATCTGGCTTCCGACCACCGGCTGATGCTGGAACAGGGCGCCGTCGTAATGGACGGCATCTCTCTGGTGAAAAAGGCTTTGGGTATCTCCCGCGTCATCATCGGCATTGAAAATAACAAAATGGATGCCGTGGAGGCTATGCGGGAACACGCCAGGAAGCTGGAGGATGTCACCGTCCGTGAACTTCCCGTGCGCTATCCCCAGGGCGGAGAGAAGCAGTTGATTTATGCTCTCACCCGCAGGGCCGTTCCCTTTGGCGGCCTGCCTGCGGATGTTGGCGTGATCTGCATGAACGTTGGTACGCTCTGTGCCGTTTCCCGGGCGGTACGGGAAGGCCGGCCCGTGGTGGACCGTGTAGCTACGGTGGGCGGCATGGTGGAAAAGCCTGGCAACTTTGTAGTTCGTATCGGCACCACCGTGGAAGCGCTGGTGGAAGCCGCAGGGGCCTTTCAAAAGGGCGTACGCAAGTTTATTTATGGCGGACCCATGATGGGCCATGCTATCAGCCGCATGGATATCCCCGTCACCAAGAGCTGCTCCGGCATCCTGGCCTTGGGCGAGGAGGCGGTCGAACCCACGGAAAGCAACTGTATCCGCTGCGGCCGCTGCGCAAGAGCCTGCCCCATGCTTTTGATGCCTTTTATGCTGAACCAGTATTCCAGAATGGACAAGCATGACGAGGCGGAAAAAGCCAGCGTAATGAACTGCATCGAATGCGGCTGCTGCTCTTATGTTTGCCCTGCTAAAATCCGTCTGGTACAAAGCTTCCGCGTAAGCAAAAAGATCATTACAGATAAGCGTTCGCGGGCTGCGAAGAAGGGAGAGCGCTGATTATGCTTAAGAATTTGACCGTTTCCTCCTCTCCGCATCTTCGGGACAATGCCACCACCAGGCGGCTGATGATGGATGTCTGCATCGCAATGATCCCCGCCGGGATCGCCGCTGTTTGGTACTTCGGTTTACGGGCGCTGGTACTGATCGCCGTTTCCGTATTGAGCGCCGTGGCTGCAGAAGCATATTATCAAAAGAAATCCCATCAGCCTGTCACGGTATTCGACATGAGCGCCGTAGTTACGGGCATACTGCTGGCGTTCAATCTGCCCGCCAACGCGCCCTGGTGGATGGCAGCCATCGGCTCCATTCTGGCCATTGTGCTGATCAAACAGATCTTCGGCGGCCTCGGCCAGAACTTCATGAACCCCGCTTTGGCAGGCCGGGCGATCCTGTTCGTTTCCTGGATGGCCTTGATGACCAGCTATCCCAATCCCACGCCGGGCAATTTCCTTACGGGGTTTGTGCCGGACATGGTCGATACAGTCTCCAAAGCCACGCCGCTGATGATGGCCAAGGGCGCTGCAGCAGGCGCACAAACGCTGGTATCTTCTTCCGGTATCACCTTGTGGGATTTGTTCATAGGTCAGGTACCGGGCGTACTGGGCGAAACAAGCAAGCTTGCGCTGCTGATTGGCTTCCTATACATGCTTGTACGGCGTGTAGTGGATTGGCGCATTCCCGTGACCTTCATCGCAACGGCGTTCCTGTGCTATCTTATAAAGGAAGGCACGAGGATGCCGGAGTACATGGCTGCTTTGGATGGTATGACCTCCACTGCCCTGAGCTTTGTTTTCACCAACGCCCTGTTCCAGGTGCTGTCAGGAAGCTTGTTCCTGGGTGCTATCTTCATGGCGACCGATTACGCCACATCGCCAACGACCGGCCTCGGCAAAATCATCATGGGTGTCGGTTGCGGCATCATGCTGTTTGTGATACGTACCTTCTCAGCGTATCCCGAAGGGTGCTCCTTTGCAATCTTGTTCATGAATGTGGCTACGCCTTTGATCGACAAGTTGACATTCCCGAAATCCTTTGGGGAGGTGAAGCAGCATGGCTGAAAACAGCTTTGTGAGCCTTAAGAATACGTTAACAAACGGTATTGTCAAGGAGAATCCCACCTTCCGTCTGGTGCTGGGCATGTGTCCCACGCTGGCGGTAACCACCATGGCCGCCAACGGCATCAGCATGGGGCTGGCAACCACGGCGGTGCTGGTATTCTCCAACCTGGTGATCTCGCTTTTGCGCAGGATCATTCCAGAAAATGTACGTATTCCCTCGTTTATCGTGGTCATTGCTTCCTTTGTGACCATGGTTCAGCTGGTCATTAAGGCGTTTTTGCCAAGCCTGGATGAAGCGCTGGGGATTTTCATACCTCTAATTGTAGTTAACTGCATCATATTTGCCCGAGCGGAATCCTTTGCTTTCAAAAACAAGCCGTTGGCTTCCGTACTGGACGGTTTGGGCATGGGCATCGGCTTTACGCTGGCTATCACTCTCCTTGCTTCCCTGCGGGAGATCATTGGCAAAGGCACCTTCTTTGGAATGCAGATTCTGCCGACATCCGTTCAGCCCATGACCATCGCCAGCCAGGCCCCCGGTGGATTTATTATGCTGGGCATACTGCTGGCGCTGGTAAATCTAGTGGATGGTGTATACCAAAAACGCAAGGTGAAAAAAGCAGCTGTCGGGGAGGAGGAGGCATAATGGAGTATTTGCTGATACTAGTAGGTTCTATTTTGGTCAATAACTTTGTCATGTCCCAGTTTCTTGGCATCTGTCCCTTCCTTGGCGTTTCAAAAAAGCTGGAGACCGCTTTGGGGATGGGCATGGCCGTTACCTTCGTCATGACGCTGGCTTCTTTGATTACTTATCTGGTATATAGGTTCCTTCTGATTCCATTTGACCTGGAATACCTATATACCATTGCCTTCATCTTGGTCATCGGCGTGTTGGTGCAGGTCGTGGAAATGGCGCTGAAAAAGTTCAGTTTCTCCCTGTACCAGGCGCTGGGTGTTTACCTGCCGCTTATCACCACCAATTGCGCGGTGCTGGGCGTTACCGTTTTGAACATGACCAAGAGCTACAACCTGCTGCAATCCGTGGTCAACGGCGCAGGTTCCGCCTTGGGTTTCACGCTGGCCATCGTCTTGTTTTCGGCTATCCGTGAACGGCTGGCCATTTCCAAGATGCCCAAATGGATGGACGGCTTCCCCGGCGCGCTGATCACCGCCGGCCTGATGGCCATTTCCTTCCTGGGTTTCAAGGGCCTCATCAAATAGAAAGGGGGAAGATGTTTTGAATGGTATCTTGACCGCCACCATCACGCTCGGCGGCTTGGGCCTATTGTTTGGTATCATTTTGACCATTACATCCAAAGTTTTTGCAGTTGCAGGAAGCCCGATTCGCGACGCAATACGGGAGGTACTTCCAGGTGCCAACTGCGGCGGCTGCGGCTATCCAGGCTGTGATGCTTTGGCAGAGGCGATAGCCTCCGGCAAGGCCCCCGTAAACGCCTGCCCGGTAGGCAAGGCTGCACTGGCACAAAAGATTGCCAATATCATGGGGGTTGAGGCACAGGATGCCACAAAAGAGCGCCAGGTAGCCCAGGTCATCTGTCAGGGCGGCCTGGATCGCTGCAAAAGCAAGTTCAAGTATACAGGCATACAGGATTGCGTAGCCGCCACGCTGGTATCCGACGGGAACAAAGCTTGCCATTATGCGTGTCTCGGTCTTGGCACCTGCGTCCGCGCCTGCAAGTTTGACGCCATCCATATCGACGAGCAGCGCAAAATCGCTGTGATCGACCCAAATAAATGCACAGGCTGCGGCGCTTGCATCGATATTTGCCCCAAGCATGTGCTGGCGATGCAGCCGGAAAAACTTCCGGTAAGGCTTCTGTGCCGTGCTGCCGAGCAGGGGAAGCTGGTGGCGGATAACTGCAAGGCCGGTTGCATCGGCTGTGAGATCTGCTACAAGGAATGCAAGTTTGACGCTATCACCATGGTAAATCACCTGCCGCAGATCAATAAAGAGAAGTGTGTAGGCTGCATGATGTGTGCGGAAAGCTGTCCCACCTCCGCCATCTGGGGTGACTTCGACAACCGTATGATCGCGGAAATCAATAAATCCGAGTGCATCGGCTGCACACTTTGCAAAAAGACGTGCAAATTCGAAGCCATCAGCGGGGAGCGCAAGCAGCCCCACGAAATCACCGAAGCCTGCACAGGCTGCGGCGAGTGCGTTTCAAAATGCCCCAAAAAATGTATTACGCTGCATGTTCGGGAACATGTGCGGGATGAGTTTGCCAAAGTGGGCACCACGCCCTATGTTGCGGCCGTGCCCTCGGAAAGCAATGTAAACTAGGCAGTTCATACATTTTTTACAAAAGCGTAGACCCCAATGGCGGTAAGGAATTTCCGGCATTGGGGTTTTACGTTTTGGTGGTTTTCATTGCCTTTTTGGGTGGAAGCCTGTACGAAGTATAGGGGAATGTGCTATAATAACTGGAACGCCGGACATCTTTGGGAGGGAACAGATTGCTATTACGGCCGCATGATGCGCCAATTCTCCTGGCTTCCGGCTCGCCCCGGCGCAGAGAGCTTCTTAGCTTGATGGGCGTGCCGTTTGAAGTTGTTTCTTTGGATACGGATGAGAATTGCAGCGGCACACCTTCGGAACGCGTCTTGGCACTAGCCGGCCGTAAAGCTGAGGCGGCGCGGGTCCTGTATGGGAACCGGCTAATCCTGGCCGCCGATACACTGGTGGCGCGTGGCAAACAAGTTTTAGGCAAACCCTCCTCTTTTGAAGATGCGGTGCAAATGCTGCTTAGGCTCAGCGACGGGTGGCACGAGGTCTACACAGGCGTATGCCTGCTGGATGGCTTAAGCGGAAAAAAAGAAGTAGCATTCGACAGGACCCGGGTCCGCTTTTCCAAGCTGGACGAGCCTCTTGTCAGGCTGTATGTAAGCACGGGTGAACCCATGGACAAAGCAGGCGCATACGCCATACAGGGGCGTGGCGGCATATTTGTGGAGGAGATAAGGGGAAGCGCTTCCAACGTGATTGGCCTGCCTATGGCGATGCTTCATAAAATGCTTTCCGATTTCGGCGTGAGCGTACTAAATAGATTGGATGTGTAGACATGGCCATTGTAGCGCCTGACATTGGCATAGATTTGGGGACGGCAAACACTTCAGTATACGTTCGCGGGAAAGGCATCGTGGTCAACGAGCCTACCATCGTTGTAGTGGAAAGCGACAACAAGCGCGTTGTCAAGGCCATTGGGGAAGAAGCCCGGATCATGAAGGGGCGCGCCACCGGGGGAATCATGGACATCCACCCCTTGCGGGAGGGCGTGATTTCCGATTTTGATATGACAAAGCTCATGATCCAGTACTTCATCAGGGAAGCCATCGGCGTATCCCATCTGGTAAAGCCGCGTGTGCTGATTACCGTGCCCTGCAGCATTTCGCCCATTGAACGCCATGCCGTCACGGAGGCCACCAAGGTAGCCGGCGCCAGGCTCGTTCACATTATCGAAAAACCATTTGCAGCCGCCATCGGATCAGGCTTGCCGGTATATGAGCCTCTGGGCAGCATGGTAGTGGACATCGGCGGGGGAACGACGGATGCCGCTGTCATTTCCCTGGGCGGCGTGGTGATTTCCCATTCCATCCGCGTAGGCGGTGTGAAAATGGATGAGGCGATCATCAATTTCATCAAGCGGGAATTCAATATGCTCATTGGCGACAGGACGGCCGAGGAAGTAAAGATGGACCTGGGATCGGCTCTGCCGCTGGAAGAAACAAGGCGGGCGCTGGTGCGTGGCCGCGACCTGATCACCAGCCTCCCCCAGACGACCGAAATCACTTCCGCCCAGGTCTATGAAGCGCTCAACGAGCCTTGTCTGGCTATCATGTCCGCTATCAAATGGGTGCTGGAGCGGACGCCGCCGGAACTTGCGGCAGATGTCATGCGAAGCGGCATCCATTTGACAGGCGGCGGAGCGCTGTTGTTTGGTATGGACCAGTATATCGCCTCCGAGCTTGGCATCCCCGTACTTCTGGCCAAGGAGCCTATGGATTGCGCGGCCATGGGCATCGGCTATCTGGCCGAAAACATTGAGATCCTTCACAGGATCGGCAAGAGCGGCTTCCTGCGCCATTGATAAGGAGAGGCAATTGTAACCATGAGACTCAGAAAGCCCAGAGCTCAAGATAATCCCATACAGGTTCAGCCTGAAAAGAAGGAGCGCCCTGCACTACGTAAGGTGGTGGCTTGGCTTGTTTGCGGTTTTTTGCTTTTGGTGATCGGCATCATGGTTTTTGCCAGCATTCCCGACTTTTCCGATAACAAACTGCTTCAGGTGCCGGGTACGGTGGTGGCCGATACGGTCGCGCCGGTTCAGAACATATTTTCCTCTGTCACCAATGCGGTGGTGGGCTACCTTCGTACCTTGAAGCTGCGCAGCAATCTGGAGTACGAGTATAACCGCGTGGTGGCGGAGAACGTGCAGTTGGTGTACCAAGCCATGCTTGCAGAGGACCAAAAGGTGGAACTGGCCGCCCTCAAAAACCTTGGTGATGAAATGGCCGCCAATGATGCCATGAATCCTATCAGGTGTACGGTGATTGGCAAGGACACCGGCAATTACTTCTCCGTATTCGATATCGACAAGGGCTCCAATGACGGCATTGAGGATTTCATGGCCGTCACCACGAACGGGGCCATGGTAGGGTATACCTATAATGTGACGGCGAACCGGTCCAAGGTTCTGTCCATCATTGACAGCCAGGCCAAAATCCCCGGGCTGATTCAAACCTCCCGGGATCAAGGCATGGTACAGGGCACACTGGGTGATAACGGACAGCCTATGTGCCGCATGTATTATCTGCCTGACAATCTTCCCAGGCCGGGTGACTTGGTCGTTACCTCCGGCGTGGGCACATCCGAAGCGGATTCCTCCGAAATACGCATTGCTTTCCCCAAGGGGATTCCCATTGGAACCGTACGGGAAAGCACAAGGAGCCTGGATGCCAACAAACAATATATTGTGGTTGAACCGAAGGCGGATTTCCGGCACATAGAATATGTGATCGTATTGCGCTATAAGCCTGATGCCGAAGCAATTGAAAAGCGGGAGAATACCAGCGCTGTCAGCGGGCTTGTTCCTTTGGACTCGCCCCGGCCCGTACCGGACTTGCAGATGGGCGAAACCATCATCCACTTCGGATCCCCTACGCCTTCCCCGGACCCCAATGCAACGCCTACCCCTACACCGTCTCCGACGCCTACGCCTACGCCTGTCCCGACTGAGACGCCGCCGCCTGCCGGCGATGGACTGGAATACCAGGTGCCGGACAGCCTCGTTGAAGAGACTGCCACTCCGCCGCTGCCCACCAATCCGCCTACGCCATCGCCTACACCCACCTTCTCCCTGGATGATTTGACTGTGGAGGGGGATTGAGCGTGCGCAGGGTTTTCCGGGCATTTCTCCTGGTTGTGATTGGATACCTATGCCAGGTGTGCATCATGCCTTACCTGGACATCGGAAGCATCACGCCCAATCTGTTGTTTTCACTGATTGCCATCGTTACCGTGGCATATGGCAGCTTTTATACATTCGGCGTTGCCTGCGTTGCAGGCATACTCATGGAAGTGATGGTAGGTGGCATTCCGAATTTATACTTGATTGCCTATCCTGCTATAGGCCAGTTGGGAAGCTTGATTTTCGCAGATAAGTCTGAAAGAAAGCTGGAGCAGGAGCGCAGCCAGGGAAAGCCGGGTACAAACAGGGATCCTAAGCTTCGCACGCTGCTTTGCACATTGTTTAATATTGCCTGGTTTGAAGCGATCCACCTGCTGTTTATCTACCTCAACGGCGTGGATCTACAATGGTTCCATTTCGGACGCGCTTTTACGTCCATTGCCTATACTGCTGTTGTAACTGCCTTGATCATGCTTCCTACCCGCTGGCTTCTTGGCATGTATGCCAGGAAGGCGGGTGCACAGGCGGCCATCTGAAAGGAGGGAGCCACATGACCAGCCGTTCTGAAAGAGAGCGGACCTTCGCCCAAGCAAACGGGCGATACCTTTTCTTCATCCTCGTTATCCTGCTTGTCTTTGGTTACCTGCTATTTGGGCTGATGGACCTGCAGCTTTACGGCGCAGATGTCTACGTATCCAAAGCGACGGAAAAGCGCACTACCAAAGTGACTCTGCGAGGCAGCCGCGGCATGATTACCGACGCAAACTCCGTGATTCTGGCACAAGATGAAGATATCTACAATGTCACCTTCTACCGGGACGGATCGCAGGGGTCGGCAGATGATTACAAAGCTTTTACCCATGCCATTGCCGAGACGATCGGCATTATCGAAAAGAACGGCGGCAAACTTTCCGTTTCCTCTGTTTTGGAACGGGACCCTGAGACAAGGGAATGGCGCTTCAATTTTGGAAGCGGCGTAGGCATATCGGAAGCGGTGCTGGAAACGCGGGAAAAGCAATGGCGCAGCAATCATTATCTGCCCCAAACATCGTATCCCACAGCAAATGACTGCTTAAATGGCATCAACGGTCTCAAAGGGCTGATACAGCGGTATCAGATTCCGGCGGATATGGACGAAGCGCTGATGCTGAAAATCATAGCCGTCTATTCCGAAATGCAGATGAATCTGTTCAATTCCCAACCCATCGTCATTGCCAAGGATGTGGCTTACGAGACGGTGTTTGAGGTAGAAACGCGTTCCATGCTTCTGCCCGGCATGGAAATTTCCGTAGGCACGAAACGGGTATATCCAAGATCGAATATGGCATCACAGATCATTGGGTATACCGGTCCTATTTATTCAACAACAAGATATTATGACGAGTTGAAGCCCAAAGGGTATTCCTTTAACGATACCATTGGTGAAGACGGGATCGAATATTCCATGGAAGACTGGCTGACCCCAAACTCCTTAGCCCGCCAGGGGTACAAGGAACTGGAACGGGACAGGCTGGGCAAGGTAACGCGGGTCATTTCCTCCGCCGAACCCAAAGACGGCAATAATGTGAAACTGACGCTCATCGCCAGCTATCAGCAGCAGGCGGAGCGTGCCATTGCCAGCAATGTGAACGCCACCCGCACCAAGCAGGAACAAAAAATGGTGAACAATAAATGGAAGGAAGATAACAAGGAGGACATAGCTGAAAGAAATTGGGAAAAATACCCGATCCTCCTGGCGGAGCATGGCGTGCTGATGGTGATCGACATGGAGGGCCGGGTATTGGCGATGGCCAACTATCCGACCTATGACCTGAACGCTTTGGTGAAGGGAGGCGAGGCAGCAAAACAGATTCAGACCGATCCCCGCGGCCTCTTCCTGAACTACGCCATACAGGCACGGGGCGCCCCCGGTTCCATTTTCAAGATGGCCACAGGCCTTGCCGCCTTGATGGAAGGAGAAAAAATAAAATTTACGGTCGATACCGAAATTGACGACGAAGGTCCTTTTACATTATATGAACATGATCAGTCCAAAGCGCCCAAGTGCTGGGTTCTGCCAAACGACCGGTGGCAGCATCAGAACCAGACGATCGTAGAAGGAATCAAAAATTCCTGCAACTATTTCTTCTATACGCTGGGCAGCCGCTTGTTTGAAAATGATGACGCACTGTACAAATATGCCTCGCTTATGGGGCTGACCTCCAAGACGGGCATCGATCTGCCGGGGGAATCCCGCAGCGTGGTAGGTACGCAAACCACATTGTATGATCCGGAACGGGCGATGGGGGAAGCCTACCAGGATACATCCATCCCCATTATCGTGTTCAATTCCCTGAAAACGCATCTGCGTAACTTCGGTGCCAGCCGCAAGATCATCTACGATGAGGAAAGGCTGAACAGGTGCGTAAAGAGACTGATGGACATGGCGGTGAATACCACCCAGGGTCCGGAGGGTGAAACCTGGATCGCCAACATGCGTGCCATCCTCATGGAAGAACTGAACATGACCCAGGAAATGGTCTATTTGCAGGCCGTCATAGGCGATGCCTACAACTACCTCAACGATATCAAATGGGGCGGCAGCTATGCCATACAGTCCGCCATCGGCCAAGGCATTACGGTCCTTACGCCTGCCGCAGTTTCCCGTTACGTAGCGGCTATCGCCAATGGCGGTGATGTATACAACCTGATGCTGGTGGATTCCATCATTTCCCCGGAGGGGGAGGTCATCAGCCAGCGGACGCCCACCCTCGTCAACTCTTTTGGCAGCGAAGAGGTGGATGAATACCTGGACAAACTCAAGGAAGGTATGCTCGAGGTGGTTGACGAGACCGGTACGGCTGCAGACTACTTTGACGATTTCAAGTATCTAGGTCAGTTTGCAGCCAAAACAGGAACGGCTGAAAACTCTAAAATCGACCTGGAAAACAACTCCTGGTTTGTTGCCTTTGCGCCTTATGACAAACCGGAGATCGCTGTGGTTTCCTTTATTCCCAATGGTTTATCCGGCGCTGCCGCATCACCCGCAGCCAGAGACTTTATAGAGTGGTACTTAGATCAAAAGACACTGCGCACAGAAGAATCGACGCTGCCCGGCGGCAATCAGCTCTCCCCATGATCCGGAAAGGACAGACTTGATGAGCCAAGCATGGATGATTGCCTCCGGAAAAGGCGGAGTGGGGAAGTCAACCTTGGCCGCCTCCCTTGCTGTTGGATTGGCCATGCGGGACCAGCGCGTAGCCATCGTGGATGCGGACATCGGTTTGCGAAGCCTGGATGTTATGCTGGGGTTGGAAAACCATATCGTATATGACCTTGTGGATGTTATCCGTGGCGCGTGCAAATTAAGGCAGGCGCTAGTCCGTCATTGGCGCTATCCGACACTTTCCCTTCTGCCCGCCGCCCAGATGAGCGATTCCACTCAGATCACGGCTTTGGATATGCAAAGGATCATTCTGCGGCTGAAAAAGGATTTTGCCTATGTGCTGGTGGATTGTCCCGCCGGGATCGGCAGGGGGTTTCAAAACGTGCTGGGAGCTGCGGATGATACCATCCTGGTCACTACGCCGGACGACGTGGCCATGCGGGATGTGGAACGCGTCTGCGGGCTGATTACGGATTTCGGCCTGCCCAGGCCTATGCTGGTCGTTAACCAGGCCATCGGCGATATGATGCGTTCAGGCGATATGTATACCCCGGATACCATTGCAAAGACGCTGGATCTTGAGCTTTTGGGCGTTGTACCCAAATCGGAGCTGGTATACCGCTACCTGCTGCGCCATATGACCGCCATTGAAGGCAAGGGGGATGTGCAGCCTGCACTCCATAGAATCGTACGCCGGCTCGTCGGTGAGCAGGTGCCCATCCCCGTCATCGAAAAAGACTCCCGGACGGCTTTTATGCGGCTCTTCCGGCGGGAGAAAAAAGGAAGTGAATGGCTATGATGATCAGTGAAAACAGACGCTCCAAAGCGCACCTGGATTTGATACTGATCATACTCACATATGCGTTGGCCATTTTCGGGGTGTTGGCGGTTACAATAGCCACGTATTCGGTGGGCTCCGCCCCTGGAAAAACGCTGCTGAATCACATTGTCGACTCCACCTATGGTTCCCGGCAGGCACTATTTTTGTTGATTTCGCCTATTATCCTGGGCGTTATCGTTTCCTTCCGGTATGAAAGCTTTCGCTTGCTGGCCCGATTTTTCTATTATGTCAGTGTGTTCCTGCTGTTTCTGGTGCTGGTCACATCGCAGGTCAGCGGCGTGAAGGCGTGGATGGATGTGCTTTGGGACTTCACTATTCAGCCTTCGGAGTTTATTAAACTGGGCATGATATTGATCCTGGCCAGAATACTTTCCAGAGAAACTTCGCCCATGTCCACCTGGAAAGATTTTGTGCGCATCATGTCCATCATCGCTTTGCCGGCTGTCTTCATACTGCTTCAGGGCGAATGGGGCTCCTTGTTTGTTCTGATTTTCATCTTCGCTGTCATGCTGTATTTCGGCGGCGTCAAGCTGAAAATATTGTTTGGAATGGCGGCGGCAGGTGTCCTGTTGGTGCTTGCCTTATACGCTGTCGCTATGGCCAGCGGTGGCGATAATTACAGGCTGAACCGGATCCTTTCCTTCTTCAATCCTGAAATGTATTCCTCCAACGAAGCCTATCAAATGACTCAGTCGAAAACCGCCATCGGCTCCGGCGGGCTTTCCGGCATCGGCATGTTTGTGAACGGTTCCATGAGCCAATTGGACTATGTGCCTGCAGACTGGACGGACTTCATTTTTTCCACCATCGGGGAAGCCTTTGGCTTTATCGGCTGCGGTATCATTATGCTTTTGTATCTTCTGACCATACTGCGCATGCTATATCTAGCCCGTTTTACCCAGGACAAGTTCGGACAGATGATCATCATCGGTGTGATGAGCATGTTTCTTTTCCATGTCTTCCAGAATATTGCCATGACGCTTGGGCTGATGCCTATCGCCGGAATACCGTTGCCTATGCTCAGCTACGGCGGTTCCAACATGGTGACGAACATGGGCGGCGTAGGCCTGGTGCTCAACGTAGTCAGAAACCGAAGCCTTTCTGCTTATATCAACACGCCGCAGCTTAGGGCAAACGCAAATCGATATAGATAATTATTCTTTCGTGAATTTACCGCCGTTGCCAAACGCGAAAGCACCATTTGCGGCCAGTGCAAAGTGTGCCTTGGCAATGCCAAGGTCTACCAGGCGAAGGCCTCCTAAATCCAGCACGGACGCGCTTGCCTCACCTAAGCTAAAGCGAAATCTTACCGGCTGCGCGTTGGCGGCGGAGGGAGCCAGGGCCGCCGCTTTTACGCCGCTTATAAACCATGCAGGCGGTTCTCCCTCCGCTTGATACAGCTTTTCCAAAGGCTTTGGCCTTCCGTGTGCCAAGGTGTAGATGATTTTTTCATGTGCCGTTTGTTCTTTGGGTGTTAAACCCACCACGATCACGCACACGAGAGACTCGTCTCCCTTGAGGGAAAACAGCGTACTGCCTTTATCAAAAGTACCGCCTACCCAACAGGTACCAAGCCCCAGCCTGGTGGCCTCCAGCACGATCAATTCGCCATAGTATCCTGATTTTTCTTTCAAGTGCGGGTCTGCCGCTTTTCCTTTCAGTACGATGATTGTTCGAACCCCTGTAAACATGCCATAGCTTTTGCGAAGGCCATGAAAGGCCGCGCTGCCGTCGGGAATCAGTTCCATGATAAGCCCGGATTTCAGGTTGTACAGTTTGATCATATCATGAAGCGCCCGCATTTTCTGAGCGTCAATGGCTTCCGGGAGATAGCTGCGCCGGGATTTGCGCTTTTCCATGGCTTCGTGAAGATTCATAAAGTACACCTCTTTCCGCTTAAGCGATGGTATTTTATATTATATACCATGATCCGTGGCAACTGACACATAATCAAAAGGCCGGGGCATATGTGCATGCCTCGGCCCTTTGGCTCGATATTCCATTTATAAACGACGGAACAAAGAAACCACCTTGCCCAGAATGGTCACATTGGGCACGATGATGGGTTTCATGGAAGGGTTCTCCGGCTGTAGGCGGAAGACACCATTTTCCTTGAAAAAACGCTTTACGGTTGCCTCATCTTCCACCATAGCTACCACAATGTCGCCGTTATGCGCATCCGGCTGCTGCCTTACTACTACATAATCCCCATCCATTATGCCGGCATCAATCATGCTTTCGCCCTTTACATGCAGCACGAAAAATTTCCCTTCGCCAACCATGCTTTCCGGCAAGGCGATATTTTCTTCTATATTCTCTTCCGCCAGGATAGGTATGCCCGCGGTTACACGGCCCACCAGCGGCACGGATACAGCACGGGGGAAAGGATCCTCACCCAGCACTTCCATCGCCCTTGGCTTCATGGAATCTCTATGCAAAAGGCCCTTTTTCTCCAGCCTGGTCAAATGCCCATGTACGGTAGATGTAGATTTCAAGCCCACCGCGTCGCCGATTTCCCGAACGGATGGGGGATAGCCTTTGGACTGCACCTCGGATTTTATAAATTCTAAAATCTTTTGCTGATTGTCGCCCCGTGGTTTTTTCATGGCACCACCGCCTCATATGCTTCAAATTTAATTCAGTATAGCATAGGGGAAGTTCGATTGCAATAATAATCAAACATTTGTTCTTATATTTGCATATTGGTCATTCATCTTTGTCTTGCATATCCGCATCTTTCTTGCTTTCCGGCAGACGGACGTAATTTGCGGCTTCCTTGCGCCGGAGTTCCGTCATGGCGGCGTAGTGCTTGCGGGTGGTGTTGACGTCCGCATGGCCAAGCACATCCGCCACCAGATAAATATCGCCCGTTTCATGATATAGATTCGTGCCAAACGTACTGCGCAGCTTGTGGGGGCTGATCCTCTTTTTCAGCGGCGCGGCCAGCAGTGCATATTTTTTCACCAGGTTTTGAACCGCCCGCTGGGTGATGCGGCGTTTTTGCAGCGAAAGGAACAGTGCCGCCTCATGGCCCGGCAGGGGAATGACAAGCTTTCTTTCCTCCATATAGGAAAGCAATGCATCCGCCACCTCTTGCGGAAAATAGAGCATTACCTGATTTCCGCCTTTTCGCGTCACCAGAAAGGCATTTTGGGTAAAGTCGATATCATCCAGGTTGATGCCCACACACTCGCTGACACGAATGCCAGTGCCAAGAAACAGGCACAGCATAGCATAGTCCCGAAGACGGGTCAGCGCCTGGTATTTTTGCTGGCGGGAAGACAGCTTTTCGCCGCTTTGTACGATGGAGAGCATCTTCTCAACCTCTTTATCCTCCAGCCGTAGAATGGGCTTGGCATGGAGCTTGGGCAGGGGAACAAGCGTCGTTACGTTGGAGGTAATACGGCTCCCGGAAAAAAGATACTCAAAGAAAGAGCGCAGCGTGGATAGTTTACGCATGATGCCCAGTTCATGATTGTAAATAGGCCTGAAGATAAGATTTCCTTCGTTTTCGACCTCCATATTCTTGTAATACATTGTTAAATATTCTACATATTGTTCCAGGTCGCGTTGGGTGACAGCACCGATGTCATTGTCAGAAATGTAACGCATATCCGTGCGACCAAACTGTGGCATCTCAGTTGTCAAAAAGTTGAAGAAAATCCGAAGATCATAGGCGTAAGCAAGCCTCGTTAAGATGCTGGTGGTTGTGCTGATGGCGCGCAGAAAATCGCCGCAGGCTTTGGGCAGTTCCTTTAAGACCTGGCGGATCATTTCCATCCGTTTTTCGTTGGTATGCTTTTGATAGTCCGATTGCATGCGTACAACTCCTTGCAGGCGGCGCGTTTTTTCTTGAGTGGACAGGGAAACGCCTCAATGGCAATTGGAAAATCGCTCACAATGGCGATTATGTGCATCACATCATTTTGAGGGAAATAATCTTTAGCATCATCATATCTGTTGCGCCGCAAAATCATGAAAGCGATCGGATAGATTGAAAAATGCCTTCGTCATTACGTTTATAAGATAAACGCAATCCTCAGGCATCAATATACCAAACTCTGCTTTTTTTGTCAATACTATTCGTAAAAGTATCCTTTCGCGAATAGTTTCATGTTATCGGGAAAGGCAAATTGCCCTCCCCCCTATGGCGCTATTTCGTTTCTTTCTTCTGATCGGCAACAGCGGCAGGTGCGGGAGCTTCCTCCTGCTGCTGGCCGTTGATACGCTGGTATTCCTGAATTTGTCCCCGGGCCAGCTCATCGCAGCGGTTGTTCTCCGGATGGTCGGAATGGCCCTTCACCTTATGGAAAGTCACCTGGTGCTTTTTCAGTTGGTGCAATATGAGGCGCCAAAGATCCTGGTTCTCCACCGGCTGTCCCCCGGCAGTCTTCCAGCCGTTTGATTGCCAGCGGTCGATCCACCTTTCCTCAAACGCATTCACCAGATATGCCGAGTCCGAATACAGTTGAACACGGCAGGCCATCTTCAGCTCACCCAGGCCGCTGATGGCCGCGAACAGTTCCATGCGGTTGTTGGTGGTACCGGGCATGAAGCCGGATATTTCTTTGCGGTGTTCCCCAAAGCAAAGGATCGCGGCCCATCCTCCAGGCCCGGGATTTCCTGAACAGGCGCCGTCCGTATAGATTTGAACCAGCTTGAGCGGCGCTACTGGGTTCTGCATGCGTAAATTACTCCTCTTATGTCAACTCTTATGTCAATTGGAAGCCATTTTTTTGAGCTTTTCGGCAACGGCATCCATAGCTGCCATCACAATGCCCCTAAACCCGTTCTTTTCCAGCTCGTAAATGGCCTCGATGGTGCTTCCCGCCGGCGAGCAAACGGCATCCTTCAAAGTGCCGGGATGGGCGCCGGTGGCAAGAACCATTTTCCCGGCCCCGATCATGGTCTGTGCCGCCATTTCATAGGCTACATCCCTGGGAAGGCCCAGGCGTACGGCTCCGTCGCCCAGGGCTTCAATAAATGTATATACATAGGCTACGCCGCTTCCACTGACAGCCACCACGGCATCTAAAAGCCTTTCCGGTAGCGTGCGCACGGTACCCAAAGCCAAAAACATTTCCCTGGCCCAGGCAAGCATTTCTGCAGTGAATGTAGTCTCCTCACAAAACACGGTAGAACCTTCCCCTACCAATACCGGCGTATTGACCGATACGCGAAGGATGGGCGGAGTATAAGGCGCAAAGGCATCCTTCAAAGCGGCAAAGGACCAGCCGGCAACGATGGAAATCACCTGCATATCCCCGATATGGGGCTTGATCTCCTGTATGACATCCCTAAGAAAATAAGGCTTTACGGCCAGAACCACCACATCGCAGGAGTTTACCAGATGGATGTTATCCTCAGCCGCCAGGACGCCAAATTCTTCCGCCAGCTTTGCGCGCTTATCGGGGTCACGCCTTGAAATCATCACATCCGGTCCCTTGACAAAGCCTTTTTGTAGAAGGCCTTTCATGATTGCGCCGGCCATATTTCCGGCGCCGAGGAAACCAATCTTCATCAGCCTTTCCCCTTTCGCATGATCCTGATTATACCATAGCGCCTATGCAATATCCAACTTTTTTTCCATAAGAACGTTAAATTCAATATTGACAGTATGTCTTTTGCAAGGTATAATGAAACTCGCTCGGCATTTAGGGGCATGGTGTAATGGTAACACGTGGGTCTCCAAAACCTTTGTTGAGGGTTCGAGTCCTTCTGCCCCTGCCAGAAAAAGACGCATTTGTGCGTCTTTTATTTTTGCGTTTTCAATAAGTAAGTAAGCGGTTCTTCCGGCGTATCCAGCAGAGCGTTGACAAGCCTGCTATCGTCCAACTCCCCCATACTTTTAAGACCGTCATCATCCAGTACGATTACCCGATGGTATTTGCCGGGGGACATTCTGCGGAACAATTCCCGCACGCTGGTGGCACCGGATGCCCCCAGCCATTCCACCTGCAGCGTTTTTTCGCGCTCCAGCTTCATCTTCTTGGATATGACGCTATGGATGCATTGGACGGCCGCCATCGTTTTGCTTAAGTGGGCGGCATACATCAAATAGCAGCCGGCGATAACCAGCGACAAGTTTGCCACACCGTGAACGGCGCCCCATATGGCCAGGCCATTCATCAAAAGCCCAACGCATATACCTAAAGTGGACAATATACGCATGGCCTTTTGCCAGCCCAGCCATGGCGTCAATAAGGCCTGCAGCATGCGCCCCCCATCCAGCGGCAGTACGGGGATCAGATTGAAGCATAAAAGCAACAGGTTCCAGCGTAGGAAACCTTCGATCTGTGCAAGGCTTACCCAGCCTAGTTGCATCAAGCCGGCGCACACAAGGCAGCAAAGCCAGCTCATGGCCGGGCCTGCCGCTGCCACCACAAATTGCTGAACCGGCGTAGCCTCACATATATCCTCCATGCGGGCGACGCCGCCAAAGGGTGTGAATTCCACCTCCGGCACCGGAAGGTGGAACGATTTGGCGGCAAACACGTGCGCCAGTTCGTGAAGTACCAGCGCCAATAGCGCGGACAATACCGCGCTCCCCTGCCCCATACTGATGAGCACAATAGCGCCGATCAGCGCCAGCGGATGGATGCGGATCCGGGTATGATTGATTTCCAGTGCTTTCACGGTATGGCCACCACTTCCCGCATCATAGGAACCGGGTCAACGGACCGGCCATTTTTACGCACCTCAAAGAATACAGGCTGCTTTTGCGCCGTTTCCCCGATGATATCGCCCTCGTAAACCTGGTCGCCTTCCGCTACATAGCACTCCAGCAGGTTGCCGTACAGCGTTTCCAACCCATCCTCATGGCGGACGCGGACGACACGCTCTTCTCCATCCCCATGCGCCACATTCATGACTTCCCCATCTGCTGCCACCCGGACATCTGTAGATACGCCCAGAAGCCCGATATACGGCTCCTCCTCGTTGTAGGCATGTACGATGTCCCCATGGACCGGAGCGGATACCTGCACCGTTTCGTTGCTGTTCCAGAATACAAGTGCGGATTCTGGCAGAAGATTGCTGACAAACGTCAGTTTGCCCAGCGATTCATCCAGATCCATCGTCACGCTGTCCTGGATGGCAGTGAATACATCCTTTGCCTGCGGCAGCGCGGCGTTGCGAACGGCCACCGCGCACAGCAAAAGTGCCGCAGCCACAGCGACGTTGCGCGTCAACCGTTCCGCAAAATCTTTTCTGCGGGGCTTTACCCACTGGATATCCTTTTCTTTATCCGGTTCCTTGGGGGGAACAATATTCGGCCCATTCATGGGCTTTCGGTGAACCACATGCATGGGCTTGACTTGCGCCTTGGGCAAAGGCCGGTATGACATGACATCCACTCCCTTCTGCCAATTATATGACGGGAGTGGATGCAAACATGAAAAAACGTATCTATTTAAGGCACCCGTTATGCTGCATATGTTTTAAAGCGTTTTGGAGAGCGATTTTTCCGTGGCCATAGGTCAAACCGCCCTGCAGGTAAGCGATATAGGGCTCCCGCATGGGAGCGTCGCAGCTTAGTTCAATGGAAGCGCCGGAAACAAACGTACCCGCCGCCATGATGACCTGATTCTGATAGCCCGGCATGTCCCAGGGTTCCGGCACGGCCATGCTGTCCACAGGGGAAGCAGCCTGTATCCCCTGGCAGAAAGCAATCAGCCGCTCCGGCGACCGCATTTCAATGGCCTGTATGATATCGGAGCGAACCGAAAACGCAGAGGGCGTCGTTTTCATCCCCAGCAATTCAAAGGTCCGGGCGGCCAGAATAGCCGTTTTCAGCGCTTGATTAACCACATGGGGCGCAAGGAACAGCCCCTGATAAAACGGCTGATAGCTGCCTGCATAGGAACCTACCTCCTGGCCAATTCCGGGCGCGGTAAGCCTGGACGCAATACGTCGGATGCAGTCTTCCTTGCCTGCGATATATCCTCCGGTAGGTGCCAATCCCCCACCGGGATTTTTGATCAGGCTCCCTACGCATATATCCGCGCCATGATGGCTTGGTTCCGTTTTTTGTACAAACTCCCCGTAGCAATTGTCCACCATCAGCCGAATGCCCGGATAATCCCGGTGCAAAAGCTCTGCCAGCGGCTCAACATCCTCCGGGCTCAATGAGTTTCGCCAGGCGTAGCCGCGGCTGCGCTGAACCATGACCACCCTGGTGTTGGGCCGGATGGCGTCAAGAATAGCATCAAGGTCCAGCTTTCCCTCTGCATTCAGTTCCACATGGCTGTAGGAAACATTCATTTCCGCCAGAGAACCGGGGGCCTTAACTGCTATGCCGATTACTTCGTCCAGCGTGTCGTAGGGCTTGCCGGAGGCGGATAAAAGATGATCTCCCGGCAGCAGCAGCCCAAACAGGCACAGCGCCAGCGCATGGGTGCCGGAAACGATATGGGGCCGCACAATGGCCGCCTCCGTTTGAAACACATCGGCAAAAATGGCCTCCAACGTATCCCGGCCGATGTCCCCATAACCGTAGCCAGTGGTAGGCGAAAAGTGGCGCGATGCTACCTGATGCTTTTGCATGGCGGAAAGAATCCGCCGGGTGTTATATATCTCCGTCTCTTCCAACGAAGTAAAGATACTTTCGCAATCGGCTTGCGCCTGCCCGATCAGCTTTTCGATATCCATCATCGTACTATAATCCTCACAAAGTTTTTAGTAGTCAAGCGTAGCCTGAATATTTGCAAAGGCCTGCTCCATGCAATCCTTTTGAAGAACATCCAGCCAAATAATACCTTCCGTCTTGCGGAACCAGGTCATCTGCCGCTTGGCGTAATGGCGCGTGCCCGATTTGATGGCTTCCACAGCTGGCGCAAGTGGCTGCCCGTCGCGTGCCACGGAGATTAGCTCTTTATAGCCCAGCCCCTGCATGGACTGGGCGTCCGGCGGAACACCCATGCGAAGAAGGCTTTCCACTTCCGCAAGAAGACCCATATCCATCATCAAATCCACCCGGTCTTCAATGCGCCTGTATAGCGTTTCCCGGTCCATGAAGAGTCCCAATATGCAAAGACTGTAAGGGCATTCCTGCTGAATATCAGGCTGCTGGCTGGAGAATGGCTTCCCGGTCAGTTCATATACCTCCAACGCCCTTATGATGCGGCGAACGTCATTCCTATGCAGCCGATTCGCCGTCACCGAATCCACTTTTTGAAGCATATTATGGAGCGTTTCGCCGCCGTTTTCTTCCTGTGCGATAGCTGTCAGTCGCTCCCTAAGAGCCGGATCCCCTTGCGTTCCCCCCAGCTCCATGGAAGTGGTCAGCGCCTTTAAATACAGCCCGGTACCGCCTGTCAGAATGGGTATTTTTCTTCTCTGATGGATATCTTCGATGCAATCTTTTGCCTGCTTTGCGTATTCGGCTACAGAATAGGCGTCTTTGGGATCCGCCACATCCAACATGTGATGCGGGACTCCCTCCCGTTCAGCCATGGTGGGCTTGGCGGTGCCGATGTCCAGGTACCTGTAGACCTGCATTGAATCCATGGCGACCACTTCGCCCTTAAGACGGTGAGAAAGGGCGATGGAAAGGCTTGTTTTCCCGCTGGCCGTAGGGCCGGCTATCACAATCAAAGGAGGCTTCGGCACGAAACGGACTTCCTTCCGGCTATTGAATTCGCTTGAAACGTTTGTCCAGATCCTGATGGGTGATGGAGATCACCAGCGGGCGGCCATGGGGACAGGTGGGCGTCACGCCCGTTTCGGTGGTCCTTCGAACGAGATCTTCGATCTCCACCTGCGGCAATCGCTCTCCGCCCTTTACGGCGCGCTTGCAGGCCATTTGCAAAATGGCCGTTCGCCGCTTTTCCAGCGTTGTAAGGCCGCGCATCGTCTCCAGTTCGTCCAGCAGCTCCAGTAGAAAACTCTTGGCCTGAGGCTGACCCAGTATGATAGGCACAGACCGGATCTGCATGGCATGATCGCCAAAGGAGGATACTTCAAACCCTGCTTGTAAAAGCGCCTCCTGATTTTCTTGAAGCGTTTCCAATTCCCGGTGAGTCAGCGTCACCATCTGGGGTACAAGCAAAGGCTGTGAGGCGGTCTTTTGATCATAAGCCCTCATCATCTGGTCAAAAAGCAGCCTTTCATGGGCGGCATGCTGGTCGATCAACAGCAATTGTTCCCCATATTCGATCAGGATGTACGTTTGAAACACCACGCCCAGCACTTTTAAATCGGGCTTCATTTCCTTCTCCGGTAATGCAGGGATGGCCTCCACCGTTTCGGCAGGCTTTGCGATATTAACAGGTGGTTCAACGCCGGAAGTGATCGCCTCATTACGCTCTGCAGGAAAAGGTGGTCTCGTGAAAGCAGGCATATACGTTTCCCGCAAAACAGGCCCCAGTTCCCGGCCAGGCACCGGTACAACAATAGGGCTTCTTGCAGAAACAGGAGGAACAGACTGTTGTGCTACTTTCTGCGGATCAATTTTAGACTCTAGTCTGCTATCAAGCGTCTCTAGCATATCGCTTTTTGCGGACGGTGTATTTGGACCGGCTTCTGATTTGATAGCTGCCGTATTCTGTACGACGATGCTGTTTGAAAACAGGTGCGTTGGGGCGTTCGCGGGATTCAGCTCCATCTCCGGCACGTTTTCAAGAGGCGCATCCTTGCGCAGTACCTCCTGGATCATATCGCGCACGGCTTCAAAAATATCGTTTTCATTCTGGAAGCGGACTTCCATTTTGTTGGGGTGTACGTTTACATCCACCGCCTCAAGCGCCATCTTCAGGTGCAGCACACAAGTGGGAAAATGGCCGATGGTCACCCGCTCCCTGCAGCCCTGCTCCAGCGCCTGGGCAAGAAGCGCGCTTTTCATGTACCTTCCATTGATAAAGAAGGATTGATGGCTTCGGGTGCCCCTGGCGCTGTCCCCGATGCCCACATACCCCTCCATCCACAGTCCCCGGGAACCGCCGGAAACGGAACGCATGGATTTAAGCATTTCCTTGCCGTAGATGCTATACACAGCGGATTCAAGCTTGCCGTCGCCCGGGCTGTGGTAGATCACCTTTCCCTGATTAATCAGGCGGAAGGAGATGGCGGGATTGGACAGGATCAGCCGCATCACAAGGTCGGAAACAAAACCCGCCTCGGTAGCCGGCTTTTTCAAAAACTTCAGCCGCACGGGTGTATTGAAAAACAGGTCCTTGATGATGAATGTAGTGCCCTCGGGGCATGCGGCCTCCCGGATATCCTGAATGATGCCGCCCTCATTGATTACAGAAATGCCGCTGTCCTCTCCCCGCACGCGGGTGGTGCACGTTACACGGCTCACCGCCGCAATGGAGGCCAGCGCCTCGCCCCGGAAGCCAAGCGTTTCTATATGGTGCAGGTCCTCAGAGTTTGATATCTTACTGGTGGCATGCCGTTCAAAGGCCATGCGGATTTGCGGCTGGGGGATTCCGCTGCCGTTGTCGGTTACGCGGATGTAGGCGATTCCCCCATCCCGGATTTCTATGGTGACGGCGCTGGCGCCGGCGTCCATGCTGTTTTCCACCATCTCCTTGATGGCGGCGGCAGGGCGCTCTACCACTTCACCGGCAGCGATTTTGCCGATGACTTCCGGAGACAGCTTTACAATGGGGCGCATGGGTACCTCCTTATAACTTTCGTGCCTTTTCCCTAAGGCGGAACAGATGGTTGATGGCATCCATAGGCGTCAATGCCATCACGTCGATGTTTTTGATTTCTTCCATCAGTTCCGTCTGGGCATAGTTGAACAGACCCACCTGCTGGCTGCCTGTCTTTTTTCCTTCTTCCAGAATGTTCTGCCCAATGGTGTTCTGGTTGATGTCCGATACCTCCAGCCGGGCCTGTATCTCATGGGCACGCATCAATACCGGCTGCGGAACGCCGGCCAGCCTGGCCACATGCACGCCAAAACTCTTGTCCGCGCCGCCCCTTACGATCTTGCGCAGGAAGATCACGTCCTCACCGTGCTCTTTGACGGAGATGCAGTAGTTTTGAACGCCCTCAAGACGGCCTTCCAGTTCGGACAGCTCATGGTAATGGGTGGCAAACAGCGTTTTTGCGCCGGCATTTTGCTTGTCGCACAAGTATTCTACCACAGACCAGGCAATGGAAAGGCCGTCAAAGGTGCTTGTCCCACGGCCGATCTCATCCAAAATCACCAGGGATCTTGACGTGGCGTTGCGCAGGATATAAGCCACCTCCGACATTTCCACCATGAAGGTGGATTGGCCGCTGGCAAGGTCATCGGAAGCACCTACCCTGGTAAAGATCCTGTCCACAATGGGGATGGTAGCTTCCCTAGCAGGAACAAAACTCCCGATATGGGCCATGAGCACGATCAGCGCAACCTGGCGCATGTAGGTGCTCTTTCCGGCCATGTTGGGGCCGGTGATGATCAGCATACGCTGGCTGTCGTTGTCCATAAAGGTATCATTGGGGACGAACGCACCCTCCCGAAGCGTCTGCTCCACCACGGGATGCCGGCCATCGAGAATGGTCAGCTTTCCGTCGTCCGTCATCTCCGGGCGAACGTAGTGGTTGTTGCTGGCCACCTTGGCCAGGGATACGAGCGCATCCAGTGTTTTTAAGCCCAGCGCCGTTTTCTGCATGGGCTCGATGAGCGTTGCAATGTGTTCCCGGATGGTGACGAACAGCTCCATCTCAAGCCGTATGGACTGCTCCTGGGCGCCTACGATCTTCTGCTCGATTTCCCTTAGCTCCGGCGTGATGTACCGCTCGCAGTTGGCCAGCGTCTGTTTGCGCATGTAACGCAGCGGTACAAGCTCGTAATACGATTTGGTGACTTCGATATAGTAGCCGAACACGCGGTTGTACTGAATCCGCAGGTTTTTGATGCCTGTCTCCTGGCGTTCCTTTGATTCCAGGTCCAAGATCCACTGCTTGCCGCTGGTAGCGGCTTCCCGAAAGCTGTCCAAACGCTGGCTGTATCCTTCCCGGATGATTCCGCCCTCTGTAATGGATAGCGGGGCGTCGGGATGGATGGCACGTTCGATGAGTTCCGTAAGCTCCTCCATAGGATCCAGCATCGCTTCCAAGCTGTTTAGCAGCGGGCTGTTAAGCGATTGCATCAGTTCCTTGATGGACGGCACCTTTTTCAGCGATCCTAATAGCGCCAGACAGTCCCTGGCGTTGATGCTCTTATAGGAGACGCGGCTCAACAGCCGTTCAATGTCGTATACTCCCCGAAGCTCATCGGAGAGGGACATGCAAAGCACATGCTGACTGATGATAGCCGCCACAGCGTCAAGCCGCTGAATGATTTTTTCCTTGTCCAAAAGGGGCTGTTCGATCCAGCTTCGAAGAAGGCGGCCACCCATGGCGGTGGATGTTTGGTCCAGCAGCCAGAGCAGCGTCCCCTTCTTTGTGCGGCCCCTAAGGCTTTCCGTCAGTTCCAGGTTCCGCCTGGCGCTGCGGTCCAGCAGCATGATCTGGCTGCTTGGATAAATGCGCAGGCCGGCGATATGCTCCAATGCGTTTTTTTGCGTTTCGTTCAGATAAAGCATCAGTGCGCCGGCCGCCAGCGCACCTGCTTTATAGTCATCCGCAAGGCCCAAAGGCGACAGGTCGTTTAGATGAAAGTGGCTGCAAAGGGCGCCATGGGCCTGGGCAGGTGCAAACGCGCCGTGGCTGTATTCGGTACAGGAGATATCCACCCCGATAAACTTCCGCAATGTATTCAAGTCGTTGGTGATGATCTCGTTGGGCCTTATGCGCAGCACCTCGTCGGAGAGCGCGTCCAGATAAGGCTGCAATTGATGCACGAAAAATTCCCCTGTGGAAACATCCACAAAGGCAAGGCCCGCCGTAATGCCGGTTAGATAGACACATAGCAAAAAATGATTTTCCCGCTCATCCAGCAGCGTGGAATCGACAATGGTGCCCGGCGTTACGATGCGGATCACTTCCCGCTCCACCAGCCCCTTGCTCAGTGCTGGATCAGACATCTGTTCACAGATGGCCACCTTGTACCCCTTTTCGATCAGGCGCGTGATATACACGGAGGCGCTGTGAAAAGGAACGCCGCACATGGGTGCCCGTTCCTCCAAACCACAATCCTTTCCCGTCAGGGTCAATTCCAATTCCCTGGAAGCCGTATGGGCATCCTCAAAGAACATTTCATAAAAATCGCCAAGGCGAAAAAACAAAATGCAGTCTTTATATTGTTCCTTGATCTGCAGATATTGCTGCATCATAGGGGTGACGCTGGCCATATCTTAGCCTCCTATGTGCCTATAAAGACATTAGTATGATAACATTAATTTTTGCAGCCGCTGCAGCCGTCGCAGGATCCTGAACATCCACTTTTGGGCTGCTCCGTTTCCCCAGTCACCACAAACCGGATCAGAGCGTTAACCTTGTTCATCATATCCGTAAATTCACCCCGGGCTGTTTGCATGGTTTGAATCATCGGATAATCATTCATTATCTTCTGCGCCGCTTCCATTTCATCTCCGGCAGTGACTAATTCGTCCCTATCCAGGTTGTTTTCCGATAGCAGTTTCTCCATCCGCTGGCGCTTTCCAATAAAATCCGCAATCAGCCGTGAAGCTTCCTCATCCCTATCCACAGCCTCTTCTGCCAAGCGCATGCGGATAAATTCATCGCTATTCAAAATAGACCCGGCCAAGTGCTCGGCCTTTTCCAGTACTTTCTTCATGGTTCCTCTCCTTGATGGTCTCGTTCTCCCCTTAGCGTGCTTACGCCGGAGGAAGTAATCGTTACGGGAATGATCTTCCCAATGTCTTCCGATGTACCGGGAAAACTGATGGTAATATTCCGCATCCCTTTGCCGGATACCTGCTTTGCATCCCTCTTGGACAGGCTTTCCACCAGCACTTGCTCCTTCTTGCCGATGAGGCTTTTGTGGATATCCGCCGTGATTTCTTCCTGGGCAGCAATCAGCCTTTGGATGCGATCCGTAGCCACATCGTCGGGAATGCGGCCTTCCATTTTGGCCGCCCTTGTTCCCTCCCTGGGAGAATAGATGAAGGTGAATGCGGCATCATAGCGCACCTGATGAACAAGGGACATGGTGTCCAAAAACTGCGCTTCCGTTTCACCCGGAAAACCAACGATCAGGTCGGTGGTGATGCCTATGTTTGGTACAGCCCGGCGAAGCTCTTCCACCCGGCGCAGGTATTGTTCCCTGGTATAGCGCCGGTTCATGGCTTTTAATATCTCATCGCTTCCCGACTGCACCGGCAGGTGAAAGTGGGGGCAGATATGTTTACCTTGCGCCATCACCCGGATCAATTCGTCAGAAAGGTCCTTGGGATGAGAAGTCATGAAGCGGATGCGTGGAATGCCGATCTGATCCAGATCCTTAAGCAGCCTGGGAAAGCTCATGGTCTCATCCAGGCCACCGCCATAGGAGTTCACGTTTTGCCCCAGCAGCATGATCTCCTTCACGCTGCCGTCATACAGCTTTTGCGCTTCCGCAATGATGCTTTCCGGGCTTCTGGAGCGCTCCCGGCCGCGCACATAAGGCACGATGCAGAATGAGCAAAAGTTGTTGCAGCCGTACATGATGGTAATATAAGCCTGGTACGGCGTCGGACGGCGTATGGGAACATCCTCCGCGATCAGGTCTTCCTGGAAGCATACCTCCACCACAGGCTTGGAGCTTTCCAGCTCTTTGTAGAAAATCTCCGGAAAGCGGTGCAGGTTGTGGGTGCCAAAGGCGATGTCGATGAATTTGTATTGTAAAAGCAGCTTGTCGGCCATGCCCTGCTGCTGGATCATGCAGCCGCATACGCCGATGATCAGATCCGGATTTTTCTTTTTCAATTCCTTCAGCCAGATCACATTTCCCAGTGCCCGGCGCTCCGCATTGTCGCGCACGCAGCAGGTATTGTATAAGACAAAATCCGCCTCTTCCTTGGTGGGCGATTCGGGGATGCCCATACTTTGCATCATGCCCGCCAGCTTTTCGCTGTCATGCATATTCATCTGACAGCCAAAGGTGATAATATGGTACGACCTGGGTTTGGCTGGATGCTCCCGAATAAGGTCCATAAACCTGTTTTGCTGTTCTATTTCCTCCGGCGTAACGAGCACCGGTTTCCTTTCACCCATTCAAAGAATCCTCTCTTTCCTGCCCTTCTTTTGCGCGTATCCTGCCGCTTCCCATGCAGCTTGGGCAGGGCATAGACATCAAAAGGTGCAGGGGCGTTTTTGATTTTTTCCGTGTGCATTCCGTAAGTCCCAGGGAAGTGAAGCCATGCACCACGGTTTTGATCCGGTCGCGGTTCAGTTCCGTTTTCAGCGTTTCCAAGACCACCTGCCGGTGATGATCCTCCTGCATATCAATAAAGTCTATCAGGATGATTCCGCCCAAGCCACGAAGCCGCACCTGCCTTGCTATTTCTAGGCAGGCTTCCTTGTTGAGGGTAAAGATCGTATCCTCCAGCAGCTTTTTGCCTGTGAATTTCCCTGTATTCACATCGATCACGGTCATGGCTTCGCACAGGTCAATGATCAGATATCCGCCGCTTTTGAGCCACACCTTACGGTGAAGCGCTTTTTCCACCTGAGAAAGGACGCCGAAAGAAGCCAACAGATTTTCATCGGGAACATAGGTAACTTCCATGCCGGGGGCTGGCAGATTCTTCACATTGGTGATTATCCTGCCGATCTCCCGGGCCGGATAATCCCTTAGCATCTCGGTGAAAGGGTCCGGATTTTCATATAACAGTTGAGGCGCATTTTTTTGAGGGTATAGCCTTTGAACTTCCTGCCACGCTTCCTGCAAAGCCGCAATCTCCTGTGCGATATCCTCGCGGCCTACAGGCAGCGAAGCGGATCGCATCACCAGCCCGGTATCAGATGGCGCAAGCTCCCGGCCAAGGCTCTGCAGCAGCTCCCGCTCCTGTTCATTTTGTACACGCTGGGAAACGCCTATAAACGCATCCAGCGGCAAAAAAACCACGTATGTGCCCGGGAAGGTGATATCCCGAGTCAAGTAAGCACCCTTTTGACCCATTGGGTCCTTCTTCACCTGCACCAGGATCTCCTGGCCTGTTTGCAGGGAAGGCCGTGCACTTTTTAGTCCCTGAAAGCCAGGTGCTTCCTTTAAAAGCAGAAAGCCATTCTTTTCAAGACCCAGGTCCACGAAGGCCGCATCCATCCCGGGTACAATGCGCTCCACCCGGCCTTTGAAAATAGCGCCGGCCAGGGAGGAAGATTTCTCACGCTCATAGGCGAAATATTCGCAAACCTCGCCGTCCTCCAGCAAGGCTGCATGGCGGCGGCCTTTCTCCTCAAAGAGTATGATCTCGCGCATAGGCGTTCCTTTCACAAGCTTTCCAGGGGCGTAAGTTTCCCATCCGGGCTCATCCCCAAAAGGCCTGTCCGCACCAGGGAGTATGGCGGACATTCCACGCCGCAGGATGATGAAAGCGCGTTCAGCAGCATGTCCGGCTTGCAGGTAGCTTCCTCCCGAAGCGCCAGCGTGGCGGAAAACACAGAACCACTGCTTGATTTCTGGACGGTCAAATCGTAGATCATCGGCCTTATATCACAAGGCTTTTCACCACGTTTTGTTTTGCGCATGGCGGGGATCTCGTTTCTTTTCAAAAAATCGGGAATGGCTTGCTTTAAAGTTTCCCCTGCCGTGTCTTCCACTTTCATCTCATAGGACGCCGCGTACAGCCGAGACATGGGCGCAGGATATGTATCCGATACCACCCTCACCTTCACAGCCTTCAACGCGGGAGGCAGTGCATCATTCAGCTTGGAAAGAAAAGTTTCCCCCGGTACCTCCGAAGCCAAGGCCACATCCATGATCTCCCGAAGGCCGGACGCGCCTACGGACAGGGGGGCCGCAAAGTTGATCACCATGTGGGGATTGAACCCCTGGCTGTAAAGAACCGGCAGGCCGGTGCGGCGCAACACGCGCTGCATGGAGCGCATCAGGTCCAAATGACCGATATGGCGCAAGGGGGCGCCCTTTTCGAACACCACCAGCATCCTCATAGATTGCACACCCCTTCAAAGCGCGTAAGGCCGCAGCCGTGGCAGCCTAATCTGCAATCGGAAGTGGTCTGCGCCTGCATGGACTTTTCATTTTCCCGCCATAGGAAGGCTTTGGTGACACCGACATCAATGAAATCCCAAGGCAAGAGCTCATCTTTGGCCCGCTCCCTGTTGGCATAGAACGCGGGATCGATACCGCAATTTTCGAATGCCTTGATCCACAGATCGTAATGGAAATGCTCCGTCCAACCATCCAGGATGCAGCCCAGATGCCATGCTTCATACAGCACGTCCGCCATTCTCCTGTCCCCTCTGGCGAAGCAGGCTTCCAAGAAACTCACCTCCGGGTCATGCCAGTTGAATGTTACGCCCCGGATGCCGAGTACCTTGCGAAGATAGGCCTGCTTTTCCTTGATCCGCTCCAAAGTATCTTGTTCGGCCCACTGGAAAGGCGTAAAAGGCTTGGGCACGAAGCTGGAAGCGCTGCAAGTCACGTTCAGCCCCTTGGCCCGCTTCTCCCTGGGCAGCGCAAAATAGGCGCTGACCACGCTTTGGGCAAGCTCGCCAATGCCGTTCAAATCCTCATTCGTTTCCGTAGGCAGACCGATCATGAAATACAGCTTGATGGTGCTCCAGCCGCCCTCAAACGCATCGGAAACGGTACGAAGCAAATCCTCCCTGGTTACACCCTTGTTGATCACGTCACGCAGCCGCTGGGTGCCGGCCTCCGGTGCGAAGGTCAAACTGGACTTGCGCACCTTCTGCGTTTGGGCAAGCGACTCCTTGACCACGCTGTCAATGCGCAGCGAAGGCAAGGAGATGGAAACTTTCCTATCCTGAAATCTTTGCATCAGCTCTTTGGCCAGCTCGGGCAGGCAGGAATAATCGCCGCTGGACAGGCTGGACAGGGAAATTTCTTCGTACCCTGTGCTGTTTTCCAGTTCTTCGGCCAAGGTTAGAAGCTTTTCCAGGCTGCGCTCCCTGACCGGGCGGTAGAGCATGCCTGCCTGGCAGAATCGGCAGCCCCTGGTGCAGCCGCGCATGATCTCCAGCATGATCCTGTCATGGACGATTTCCGTATACGGTACCGGAATGCTTTCCGGATAAAAAGCACTGTCCAGATCAAGCACCACGCGCTTTTGAACCTTCTCCGGCGCTTCCTTACAGTTGGGAGCAAAGGAAGCAACCGTGCCATCCGCATTCCAGGTAACATCGTACAGCGCAGGAACGTATACGCCCGGGATCTGCGCCAGCTTCTTAAGTATGTCAAGGCGTCCGGCACCGCTCTTCTTCGCGTCCCGGACAGCCTGAAGCACTTCCAGCGTAGCTTCTTCCCCATCTCCCAGTACGAATGCATCGATGAAAGCATGCAGCGGCTCGGGATTGAATGCGCATGGGCCCCCGGCGATGACCAGCGGGTCGCCTATTCCCCTGTCCCGGGAGAAAACGGGTACTAGCCCGAGTGACAGCATCTCCAGAATGTTTGTATAGCTCATCTCATACTGGAGCGTAAAGCCGACGATATCGAATTTGTTCAGCGCCGTTCTTGTTTCCAGAGAAAACAGGGGCACATTGCTTTCCTTCATCAGGGCAAGCATGTCTACCCAAGGCATGCATACGCGCTCGCAAAGGGCGTATGGCTGGCTGTTGATCAGCGCATAGAGTATCTTCATGCCCAAGTGGGACATGGCGACTTCATACGTATCGGGAAAGCAAAAGGCGAACGTCACATCGGCATCGGCCCAGGGCTTGAGCATGGAGTTCATCTCGCCGCCCGTATAGCGGGCAGGCTTTTGCACTTTGTCCAAAAGTGCTTCGATCTTAAGCTGCAAAAGGGTTCCTCCTACAAAATAGTCCAGATTTAACTCTATCATGAAGCCGCCCGGCGGTCAACTGGTATCGGCAAAAAGACAAAAAAAGCCTCCCGTCTCGCGGGAGGCGACAGGCCGTTTATTTCAGCCTCAGGGAAGATCCTTTTTGAGCGGCTTCTTCCAGCCGATGGTGATGCCCACGCGCATATCGGCAGCCCGCCAGGTGACATTGTGGAATCCGACAGCGTCCAGCGTGGCCAGCATTTCATGTTTGCCGTACAAAACGGGGGATTGTGCATCATCTTCCCAATGGCCCGAAAAGCGGTTGTACAATTGCCTAAGCGGCGCAGGATACCAGGTGGTGGCCAGCAAAAACTGCCCGCCGGGCTTTAGTACCCTCAGCGCTTCTTTCAATACCTTACCGGGATCTTCCATAGCATAAAAAGGAAGACCGCACATAACCACATCGAAGGAGTTTTCCTTCCAGGGGATATCCTCCGGCTGAGCATATAGGATATCAGCCTCCGGAAGCATGGCCCGCACGGAACGATACTGTTCCACAGAGGATGCGATGCCACACAAGCTGCACTCTATCTGCTGGCTGATCATACGCAGCAGAGCGCCATTTCCACAAGCCATATCCAGCACTTTATCACCGGCATCAATGGCGGCCCATTGTGCCAATGCATGCGTAGTGGGGGTCATTCTTCCCTTTAACACCACAGCCTGCTTTGGCAGCGTGGCATGATTTTCCGCTTTTGAAAGCATTTGTGTGCCTCCTTGGGAGTGTATACCCATATTTCATACACCCGTAGTCATTATAGCACACTTTAGAAAAAAATGCACGCATTTTGTAATAAAAATTTAATGTTTACAATTCAACTTTGGAATACCAGTTTCCCGCCCGCTTCAAGAGAAAAGCATGAGAAACGGCGGCCAGTATGGCCAGCACGGCTGTCAGCATGAAGGCTAGAAGCGACAGTGACAAACCTGCCTTAAACAAAACCCATACCAAAACTCCAAGCACACCCGCAGCCGCCACTCCCAGAAACATGGAAAGGAGCGCCATGGCATTTTGTTTGATGGCTTCCGTCTCGTTGCGCCAGTTGAGCTTGGGATGGCTGGCATCCAGCGCAAGGCTCATGCCATTGGCAGCATAGCCAAAGAGCAGGCCCATTACAAAAGCCGCCAGGATGTACATGAACTGGGAAGGCATGAGAACAACAAGTGTGATGGCTGTCGTCACACAGGTGAGAAAATTGATGGAGAAGCCGAAAAGCTGCTTTGCCATCAATTGCGTGGCATAAGGAACGGGGATCATTCTGCTGAAGGACAGCCGCTTGCCTTCCCGGGAGACGGCGGTAGCCCCGGCCATATTGATGGTGCTTACGGCCGCCATGGCCGCCGCGGCAAAAAGCGTAACCTTCACGCCACCTGCAGCGCGCAAAAGCGTACCAAGAAGCTCTGAAAGCTCGCTGCTTCCTTCCATGCCCACAAACAGCGCCACCATCATGATGGGCAGCATCACAATGCCGATGAGCCCGTTAAGGGCATAGGCCGGTACGCGCAATACCTCTTTCCATTCCCGAAAGAACATGGCTTTTAGGGGGGAACGGTTAAGAGCAAAATCCCGTGCAGTCAGCTTGCGGCGTTTTGTGCTTTGGAATGCCTCGTTTTGCAAAATGGACAGCTGCAGATATCTGCCGCCGCCGATCAGGACAGGCAGTACCGCCGCCACGACAGAAGCAACCACAAACAGCAAAAGATATAGAAGGCTCCATTCCCCCTGCCCTGTGATGCCGGCCGTGGCCCAAAGCACAGGGGGCAGGCCACCAAGAAGACCCTCCAGCAGGGCACGGTTATCGGCGAGTATGCGCATGAAAAAATCTGCACCCGGATCCTCGGGGATCCGGCTGTAAAATTGCATCTGCAGCGGAATGACCAGCGCGATGAGCACAAAACCGCCGATGACCATCCATCTGTCCCTGTGGCGGAACAGGCTGGAAATGCGGACCAGCAGGGAGGACAGAAGCGTAGCCACCGCCAGCGGCAGGCAGGGAATCAGCGGCGTAACAATCACCGCCTTTATATAGAACAGCGCGTTTTGGCCTGTGCGGATGCCATACAGCACGCACACCGGCAGAAAGATCAGCGCCGTCAGCGCCATTTCACCAAGAAGCACCACCGCCAGCCGGACGGCCATCACCGTGCGGGAGGAAACGGGCAGCCCGGAAAGAAAGGCACTGTCCCTGCTGAAAAACAATACGCTGGTCACATGGAAGAATCCGACCAGCAGCGTCAGCGCCATACAGACCATGATAACCATGGACAAAAGCAGATCCGGAATTTTCATCTGTATGAGGCCTGAAAGAATGCCGTTCGCCAGCAAAAGAACCATGATCACCATGGAGGCGATCAGCACAAGAAAAATCAAGCCCGTCAAAAGCGGCTTCCAGTCCCTTGATTCTTTGGAGCGCCCGGGCAGCCAATGGCTGGGCTTTACCGCGGACAGGCGCAGATACAGCTGCATCCGCAAAAGAACTAGAAAAGAACTCATTCCTTTTCCTCCCCTGCCGTTTCCCCCACCATCTCAAGGAATACCTCCTCCAGCGAGGCACCGTGCTCTCCGGAGCGCAAGCTTTCCAGCGTGCCCACCGCCAGCAGCTTTCCCTTTAAAATGATTGCAATGCGGTCGCATAGCTTTTCCGCCACATCCAACACATGGGTCGAAAAGAACACAGTATTCCCGGCGTTACAATGGGCGCGCATTTCTTCTTTCAGCAGATGAACGGCCATGGGATCAAGGCCTGTCATAGGCTCGTCCAGCACCCACAGGGGCGGCTTATGGATCAGCGCGCCGATGATGGTGAGCTTCTGCTTCATGCCCCTGGAATAGCTTCGTATCTGCTGTCCAGCCGCGTCTTCCAACTGAAACAAAGACAGGTACTTTTCCAGGTGCGCCTTTCGCTGGGCACCATCCACCTGGTAGATGTCCGCCAGAAACTGCAGGTACTCCAAGCCTGTCAGCCGTTCGTATGTCTCCTGATTGTCGGGCACGAAACCGATCAGCCGCTTGGCTTCCAGGGGATTTTGCGCCATGGTAAAACCATCGATGCGGATGCTGCCCGAATCGGGAGTCAATATGCCGGTCAAAAGCCGGATGGTGGTTGTCTTGCCCGCTCCGTTGGGACCGATGAATCCAAATATTTCGCCCTTTTGTACATGCAGTGACAGATTATCCAGGGCCTTTACCTTGCTCTTTGCATACTGCTTGGATACTTGGTCAAATTGAAACATATGTGCCCTCCCTTTCTCCGGCAACATTGTAGCGCATTTCCATGAAAAGGCAAGAGGGTGGTATCAAGTTGTCGCTTCTTTCGTCTCAATTGACAAATTATTAACAGCCCATTTGGCATGTTCCGCAACCGTTGGGGATGGGTGCTTGCAAAGCTCATTCAATATAGAAAGATAGCCCATGTCTCTGCTGTTGCCTGCTGCAATACAGGCCTGGGCCAAAACGCGGTTGGCACGGGCCATGTTGCTGCCGATCTTGTTGGACAAACGGGATATTGCAACTTCATCCTGCTTCAGCAGATCATGGACCAGGAAGCATTCCCCTGCCGTTTCCCCTTCCGGCATATGAGCATTGTAGGGGCAGACCTGCTGGCAGATATCACAACCCACAAGACGGTTTCCCATGAGTTTTCGAAGATGCTCAGGCACGGGCGTGCTCCGAAGCATATGCTGGCGCAGGCACCTGTCCCGGCGGAAGCCTTCGTCTGTTAAGGCATTTGCTGGGCAACGCTGAAGGCACATTCTGCATGAGCCGCACATATCGCTTTTTTCTTCTTTGGGGCGAAGAATATTTACGTCCATAGGCATTTGTGCGGCAAGGCCAATCACCTGCATGTGAAAACGGGAGCCGAATTCCTTGTGATAATGCAGCGTGTTCCGGCCTTGGGTAAAATCCTTCAAACGGGCTAACAAGGGCTTGAGCCGTACCTCATTGCACAGCCAGGCGCTTTCTCCTTCTTGATTCAGCCTGTTCACCATTTCCTTTGCTTTCAAGTACGCATCCTGCGCAGCGAAATAGTAGGTGCTTATGCGGACGCAGCCGGACTCGGCCTCTCCCCAGGAATCATAGGGATACAACAATACAAGAAGAGTGGAAACCCCTTCAGGCGCATCCGGTGCCAGGGAGGCGTCCAGAATATAGGATGCAGAAAATCCCATCTCCAGGGCAAGCTGCTGATAAATATCTTCAGAAGGCATGGTATTTCCCCCGTTTCATTGGTTTCACTATACCATGTTCCTATTCATGGAGGCAAGAAAAAAGAAAAGACTGCCTCCATCACAAAGGCAATCTTTTATTGAACAATGGATCAGGCATCCCGCGCAGCGATCATATCCTTAACCTTCATCAGGCGGGTCAGCGCTCCGCGCTCGTTTTCGTCCAGCTTCATGGTGATGAAGCGTATGGTTTCTATGAACTGGGGGATCATCACATATTCCAGCGCGTTCACACGGCGGCGGGTTTTCTCGATTTCGTCGGCCAGAAGGTCGCACGTCTTTTCGATTTCCGCCAAGCGCAGCAGCTTTGGAAGAACCTCGGCCATGGTAGCGATGGCTCCGTCCAACTGGGCGGATGTTTCCGCCAAGCCGTAGGGCAGCACCGTTTCCGAAAGTGATGCTTCATCCACCGTAATGGTAGGAACCCTCACCGACAAAATATTCCTTTGCCCGATGGCTACCTTCGCCTGCCGGGCCGGATACAAAACGGCTTCTTCCAGCGCATTGGGGTCCATCACCGCCCTGGCCATGGCGAAATTGCGCAACGCGCCGCTCAATTCCTGCTCCACTTCCCGGCGCAGCGCATAGTTTTCCCGTATGATGGCAATGAACTGGCGAACCATTTCATCCCGCTTGTCTTTCAAAAGCTTGTGGCCGCGCTTGGCCGTAACAAGCCGCCTTTTGATGCGGGTCAGTTCCATGCGCGTGGGGTTGACGCGAAGGGTGGATGCCATTACGCTTCCTCCTCCTGGGTCTTGGGCAAAAATTCATCCAGCATATCGTCCCGGATGCGCTTGAGTTCTGTTCTGGGCAGCATGGCCAGCAGCTTCCAGCCCAACTGCAGCGTTTCTTCAATGGACCGGTTGGCATTGTAGCCCTGGGACACGTACTCCCGCTCGAAGGCGTCGGCAAAGGCCGCGTACTTCTTGTCGATATCGGTGAGCGCCGCGTCGCCCAGAATCACCGCCAGTTCCTTGGCGTCTTTACCGCGGGAATAGGCGGCAAAGAGCTGGTTCATGGTGGCGGCATGATCCTTGCGGGTTTTGCCAGCGCCGATGCCCTTGTCCTTCAGTCGGGACAGGGAAGGCATGACGTCGATGGGCGGCTGCACGCCCTTTCTGTGCAATTCCCTGCTGAGAATGATTTGACCTTCGGTGATGTAGCCCGTCAGGTCGGGGATAGGATGGGTCTTGTCATCCTCCGGCATGGACAGGATGGGGATCTGCGTAATGGAGCCTTCCTTGCCGATGACGCGGCCGGCCCGCTCATACATGGAGGCAAGGTCCGTATACAGATAGCCGGGATAGCCGCGGCGGCCCGGCACTTCCTTGCGGGCGGCGGAAACCTCACGCAGTGCTTCGGCGTAATTGGTGATATCGGTAAGGATAACAAGCACGTGCATACCCTTTTCATAGGCCAGATATTCCGCGGCGGTGAGCGCCATACGCGGCGTGGCGATGCGCTCAATGGCCGGGTCGTTGGCCAGGTTCATGAACAGCACAGCACGTTCGATGGCACCGGTGCGCCGAAAATCGCTGATGAAGTAATCGGCCTCTTCAAAGGTGATACCGATGGCCCCGAATACCACGGCAAATTTGCTGTCGGTACCCAGCACCTTGGCCTGGCGAGCAATTTGCGTAGCCAGTTGGGCGTGCGGCAAACCGCTGCCGGAGAATACGGGCAGCTTTTGGCCGCGGACCAGGGTATTCAGGCCGTCGATGGCGGAAACGCCCGTTTGAATAAACTCACTGGGATAGTCTCGGGCAGCGGGATTTAAAGGCTCGCCGTTGATGTCCATCCGTTTTTCGGGGATCAGGGCGGGACCACCGTCCCTGGGGGTGCCCATGCCGCTGAATACTCGGCCCAGCATATCCATAGAAACGGAAAGCTCAATGCTGCGGCCCAGGAAGCGGGCGGTGCTGTTGTCGATGCGCAGGCCGTTGCTGCTTTCAAAAAGCTGTACCAGCGCCTTGTCGCCGTCTACCTCCAGCACCCGGCCGCTACGGGTCTCGCCACTTGCCTGCTGAATCTCCACCAGCTCATTGTAGGTGACGCCGGATACATGCTCCACCAGCATTAGCGGGCCTACGACTTCCTTGATGGTGCGATATTCCTTCAGCATACCTTATAGCCCTCCTTGGTCCATCAGCGCGGCCGTCTGGCTGCTGAGCTCGGCTTCGATTTGGTCAAACTGCTTGAGTTCCGATTCGGGGATGTACTTGGCCCGGCCGATACGCTCCCTCACAGGAAGGCCGATGATCTGCGACAGGTTGGCTCCGCCATCCAGCGCTGCGCGGCCCTTTTTGCCAAACTCCAGAATCAGCCGCAGCATGCGGAGCTGCTTATCCAAAGAAGTATACGTATCCACCTCGTCAAAGGCGTTTTGGTGCAGGTAGTCTTCGCGTATGGAACGGGCCACTTCCATGGTAAGGCGATCCTTCCAGCTCAAAGCGTCGATACCCACCAGGCGGACGATTTCGTCCAGCTCCGCTTCCTCCTGAAGAACGCGCATGGCACTGCCACGCAGCTCGTTCCACTCGGGAGAGATGCTGTCGGAGAACCAGGAACTCAGCCTGTCAATATACAAAGAATAGGACAGCAGCCAGTCGATAGCCGGGAAGTGGCGCTTGTAGGCCAATTGGGCACTCAATCCCCAGAACACCTTTACGATGCGCAGCGTAGCCTGGGAAACTGGCTCGGAGATATCGCCGCCGGGAGGTGACACGGCGCCGATGGCCGTTATGGTGCCCGTCCGTCCGTCACTGCCCAGGCAGCGCACAAAGCCGGCCCGCTCGTAAAACTCGGCAATACGGGAGGACAGATAGGCGGGATAGCCTTCCTCGCCGGGCATTTCTTCCAGGCGGCCGCTCATTTCGCGAAGCGCTTCCGCCCAGCGGCTGGTGGAATCGGCCATGATGGCCACCTTGTAGCCCATGTCCCTGAAGTATTCGGCGATGGTGATGCCGGTATAAATGGAAGCCTCACGGGCCGCCACAGGCATGTCGGAGGTATTGGCAATCAATACCGTACGCTTCATCAGCGACTCACCGGTGCGGGGGTCATGCAACTCCGGAAACTCCATCAGCACGTCGGTCATTTCGTTTCCGCGCTCGCCGCAGCCCACGTATACGATGATGTCGGCATCGGCCCACTTGGCCAATTGATGCTGCACCACCGTTTTACCGGAACCGAAGGGGCCGGGCACAGCGGCCACGCCGCCGGAGGCAATCGGGAAGAGCGTATCGATAACACGCTGCCCGGTAACCATAGGTGCTTGCGGAGCCAGCTTTTCCAAGTAAGGACGGCCGCGGCGCACGGGCCACTTTTGCAGCATGGTGATTTGATGCTCCTGGCCGTTTGCGTCAGCAATGGTGCAGATCACATCTTCCACTCTGGCAGCGCCGGAATGGATGGACTTTATGGTGCCGGAAACGCCCTGGGGCGCCATGATCCTGTGCTCCACTACCGCACTTTCCTGAACGATGCCCAAAATATCCCCCGTCTGCACGGTGTCCCCCGCCCGCAAACGTGGTTCAAACGCCCACTGCTTTTCCCGGTTGAGCGAGGGAACCTCTACGCCGCGGACGATCCGCTCCCCCACCTTTTCCCGGATGGCGGTCAGGGGCCGCTGAATACCGTCAAAAATGGATTCGATGAGGCCAGGTCCCAACTCCACGGAAAGGGGCGCGCCGGTGGATTCCACCGGTTCCCCCGGCCCCAGGCCGGAAGTCTCCTCATAGACCTGGATAGACGCGCGGTCGCCTCTTAGCTCGATGATCTCGCCAACCAGGCGGCTCTTGCTGACGCGCACCACATCGTACATGCGGGCGTCGGCCATGTTCTCCGCCACAATCAAGGGGCCGGCAACCTTCACAATGGTTCCCAGAGCCATGTTCACTACTCCTCTTTCCTGTCGTTGTTGAATAGAATATCCGCCCCGATGGCCTTTTCCAC
>JAEZQK010000014.1 GCA_023413135.1 Bacillota bacterium | reverse complement strand
CTGTAGTGTGCAGACCCTCCGAGTGTAAGTATAGCGATTACTCATCATGGGCGAAAGTCATCGCGTTTCATACCTCGTCGGTGCCTTTCGCAGAAAGGCGGATTATAGCGACGAAGGATCTTTAAGTAGCGCGAAAAAATAAGATCCTTCACTTCGTTCAGGATGACAGTTGGCGGAGTTGGACTCACTTTCAGAGTATTGCTCTTTGACGCATTAATATTTTGAATTGGCATAAAAGAATCAATCTCTGTGTTCTCCGGTATCGAAATTGAGAAAGACGCAGAGGAAGAGCGCCTCAGGCTCATCATGGGCCTGAGGCGAAGTTGTCAGACATTCGTTATGGCGTAATGCGGTTCGGTCCACAGAATAGGAATATCTCTTCCTAAGCAGCATAGTTAGCCGGTTTATGCCCGGCCCGAAGCCTCCGTGCGGCGGACAGCCATAACGGAAAAATTCGGCGTGAACGTTGAAGATCACAATCCCGGTTTACGCATGCGCAAGTGCACCCACGATTTTGTGGGGGATGTACATCTCTTCCAAGTAGGCGATATCCTCCGCCGTGAGGGCGATGTCAAACACGCCCACCGCATCGTCAAAATACTTCGCCTTGGTCGCGCCGATGATAGGCGCGGTCACGCCTTTGGCCAGATGCCATGCCAATGTGATCTGCGTCATCGTCGCGCCGTACTTCTGTGCAAGCTCGTTCACCCGCAGCACGATGCCATAGTCTGATTCCTGCGTGCTGTCGTACTTGGAGATGGCAGTCTTGTCTGTTTGGCTGCGGAGTGTGCCGGTCTTCCATTCCAGGCGGGAAAGCCGTCCGGCGGCTAACGGGCTGTAGGGCGTGAGCGCGACATTCTGCTCCCTGCAGATGGGGATCAGCTCCCTCTCATCCTCCCGGTAGAGCAGGTTGTAGTGATTCTGCATGGAGACGAACTTCGTCCATCCGTTCTTTTCCGCCGCGATCTGCATGTTGTGGAACTGATAGCCGTACATGGCGGAAGCGCCCAGCGCCCGCACCTTGCCGGCCTTCACGAGGCTATCGAGGGCCTCCATCGTCTCCTCGATGGGCGTATCATAGTCAAAGCGGTGGATGATGTACAGATCGACGTAGTCCGTGCCCAGCCGCTTCAGTGAACCGTCGATCTCCCGCAGGATGGCCGCCTTGGACAGGTGCCCCTCGTTGAAGTACACCTTGGTGGCGATGACCACCTTTTCGCGGGAAACGTACTTCTTCAGCGCACGGGCCAGGTACTCCTCGCTTGTCCCGGCCGAGTACGTGTTCGCCGTATCGAAGAAGTTGATGCCCAGGTCAAGGGCATGCTTGATCAGAGCCTCGCTCTCCTCAGGGTTTAGCGTCCATGCGTGCATCTTGCTGGCGGGATCGCCAAAGCTCATACAGCCTACGCAGAGGCGGGACACCTCGATGCCGGAATTGCCAAGGGTTGTGTATTTCATGGGATCGTCTCCTTTCATTACAGGCACCCAATGGTAAAGGCACTCTTTAACAGGATAGCATCTGGAGCCAACTCCAAGTCAAGCGCCAAAATGGCGTTTTTGATAATTGAATCAACATAGAGAAAGACCCGCCGTAATGGACGAGTCTTTTTCAAGGAACGAATGCCTCTCTTCATGCCTATGCGGCAACTGCTTGATCAGCGCAAAGCTTCCTCAATTTCCGCCAGAATCTCTTCCGTGAGTACATAGCCCGAAGCCTTCGCGTTTTCCGCCACCTGGTCCGGCCTGCTTGCGCCAATCAGGGCGCTGGCTACATTCGGCTGCCTCAAAACCCATGCAAGCGCCAACTGCGCCATAGGAATGCAAAGCTTATCTGCTATGACTCCGATTTTTTGCACCTTTAAAAGTGTGCCTTCATTCAAAAGGCCCTTGATGAAGCGGTTCATCTTGTCATTGGCCGCCCGGCTGTCTGCGGGAATATCGCTAAGGCTTTTGTATTTTCCGGTCAGCAGGCCCTGCGCCAGCGGCGAAAAAACCACTTGTCCCATGCCGTGCTTTTTGCTGACGGGGATGACCTCTTCCTCAATTTTGCGGTGAAGCATGCTGTATTGCGGCTGATTCACCACAAACCTGTCCAGCAGGTATCGGTCGGCCACATGCATGGCTTCCTCGATTTGCGCGGCACTCCATTCGCTGATGCCCGCATACAAAACCTTCCCCTGGCGCATGAGGTCGTTAAAAGCCCGCAGCGTTTCTTCCACCGGCGTTTCGGGATCATAGCGGTGGCAGTAGAGGATGTCCACATAATCAAGCCCGAGCCGCTTCAGGCTTGCGTTCGCCTGTTCCAGGACATGCTTCCTGGACAAGCCCCGGTCGTTGGGGCCATCTCCCATGGGGAAGAAAACTTTGGTGGCCAATACGTAGGAGCTTCTGTCATACTTTCTCAAAGCTTCCCCAACGACTTTTTCCGCTTCCCCGCGGTTATAGGCATTGGCGGTATCGAAAAAGTTGATCCCCAGCTCGTATGCCTTGTCGATCGTCCTGGCTGCGGTTTCATTTTCCACGGCATTCCCGTAAGTAAGCCAGCTTCCAAGGCTGATTTCGCTGACCTTCAGGCCCGTATTGCCAAGCCGCCTGTACAACATGATAATCTCACCCCTTTTTATTGTTGGTTTGTTGTATTACTTCACCTGAAAAAACTCAATGACCTCGCCGTCAGGGCCGGTCACGAACGCGTTGCATACCGCCATCGTGCCTAAAAGGCAGTCCTGCGGCTCGTTCCGTTTGAGCGCGCCGGCCTTAAGCGCCTGTTCATATGCCGCCCGGGTATCATCGGTCGTGACTGCGATATGTGCCCAGTGCGCATTTACTTCAGCCTCGCCATTGCCATTGGGAATGATCTCTACAACGGCATTGCCGCCCAGATCAACAAGGTAAATTGTCTTGCCCGTATTCCCCATGGGGAAGCTGAATGTGATCTCTCCCCCGAGGCCTTCGGTATAGAATTTGAGGCTTTTCTCCCAGTCCTTTACGTAAAGGCCGATGTGATGATAACCGTTGAATTTCATGTTGGTACCTCTTTCCATATACTTTTTAGCGTGCTTTCGTGTGGCGCGCCTTTGCCTATTGCGCAAGCTTGTAGATATTGAGCACATCCTGCCAATACAGCTTTTTCAGGCCCCCAATCGGTTCTTCTTCGCCGAATGCGGCGCCGGTTGCCTTTTTCGCCATCAGTTCAAGCCGGCTCCCGTCGATGCCCAGCTCCCTAAGCGTAGCGGGGAGCCCCATTTTGCGGAAGAACTCCCGCAGGCGCAAGATGCCTTCCTGAACGATGGCGTCCGGGTCACGGTAGCTGCCTTCCACGCCCATGACGTTGACCGCAAACTGCACGAACATGTTGATGTTATCCTTGTAGACATACTGCATCCAGGCAGGCGTCAGAACGGCCAGGCCGGCGCCATGCGCCACATCGTACATGGCGCTGAGCTCGTGCTCCATGCCGTGGCAGGCCCAATCCTGCGCGCGGCCCATGCCCACCAGGCCATTATGGGCAACCGTGCCGCCGAAGCCGACCTCGCACCACGCTTCATAGTTCTGCGGATTGGCCAGCACGGTGGGCGCATTCTTCATGATGGTTTTGAGCACCGCCTCGCACAGCCCATCCGTCAGATCGGTATGCAGCGTGTTTGTGAAATAGCGCTCGAAGACATGGCTCATCATGTCTGCTACGCCGTTGGCGATCTGGTTTTTTGGAAGGGTGAAAAACAGCTCCGGGTTCATTACGCTAAGCAAAGGCCTCAAAAGCGGGCTGCCATAGCCGTACTTGAGCTGCTTTTCCTCATTGGTGATGACGGTATCGCCGCTTGCCTCGCTGCCGGCGGCAGGGATGGTCAGGACCGTGGCCACGGGCAGTGCCTTTTGAATCGCCTTGCCCTGCTCATATACCTCCCATACGTCGCCGTCATAATAGACGCCCATGGCGATGGCCTTGGCCGAATCGATGGCGCTCCCGCCGCCTACGGCAAGGATCAGGCCGACATTTTCCTTTTTGCATAGTGCAATGCCCTCATGCACCAGCGAGAGCCGGGGGTTGGGAACCACACCGCCCAGTTCCACAAAAGCGAGCCCGCTTTCCCGCAAGGATGAAACCACCGTATCATAGAGCCCGCTCTTTTTGATGCTGCCCCCGCCATAGTGAAGCAGGATCTTGCTGGCATGCGGCTTTAAAAGCGCGCCGATCTGTTTCTCCGTATCCCGCCCAAAGAGGATGCGCGCCGGCGAATAGAAGTCAAAATTGAGCATACGCAAATTCCCTCCCGCGTGTTTTTTGGCAAGCTAAAACTCAGCAGTATATTGTATATCGTAAACCTTCACCTTAGCTCTAAGTCAATAGGCAAATTCGAAACCGGGAAATACGTTAAAGGACGCGGCCGGTCTGTACTGTCTTCGCTGCTTCCGTCAACTCAGCGCCATCTTCTCATAGCGCCTAAGCAGGTCTTCGATCGCATATTCCTTTGGCCCGTTGTGGAAGGAAAGCACCTTGCCCCGGAACGGCCCGTACCATTTGGGGTCCAGGGCTTTCATGCCGTATAAGGCGCCGGCGATGGAACCGGCGGTGGCCGCCGTGCAATCGTTGTCATGGGCCATGGCCACGGCGTTGGCGATGACCTTTCCAATATCCTCCCCGCCCAGCCGCAGGGCAAACACCGTCAGGCAGGCATTGTTGATGGTATGCACAGAGTGCATGCCGGGGTACCGTGCGTCCACCAGGCCGGCCGCGTTATGGTAATCCGTCACATCGGTTTCCAGCGCCCAGCGCAGTCCCTGGGCCAGTTCGCAATCGGCGGGGATGTATGGAAGGCCATCCCGCAGCGCCTTAATCATATTGGTGGCTTCAAAGGCGATTGCGATCACGGCGGCAAAGTACATGGAGCCATAGATCCCGTTGCTGCGGTGGGAGATATAGGCGTCGGTATACGCCATTTCCGACGCCTTCTTCGGGTCGCCGGGGGCCATGTAACCGTACCCGTCGCAGCGGATGTCCGCGCCGATCCATTCATCGTACGGATTATCCACCTCGGCGGCCTTTTCCGCTGGAACGCCGTTTTTGAGGTTTTTCAGCGCCACATCCTCCGCCGTGTAGGCCAGGGTGATGTATTTGAGCCACGCATTTTTGACGTCTTCCAGCGTAAAATCCTTTCCGTGCCCCTCCTCTGCGATCAGAAGCGACAGGATCGTGTAGCTTATATCGTCGTCACACGGAACGCAGCAAAGCTCCGGCTTCGTGTAATCGGAATACTTGCTGTAAAGGTAACGGATATCGTTTGGGTTGGGCATGCTGGGCCAGTAATCGTCAAGCGGATATGCGATGCCCAGATCCCTGGCATAGCTTTCTATTCTGTCCACGCTCCAGCCCTCCACGGGCGCGCCCAAAATGCACCCTGCGAACCGGCCCAGCATGGCGGCCCGCAATTTGTCCCTGTAAGCTTCGATGCTTATTTTCATAACCCTCTGCCCCTTTCGTTTCTCTACTGTTCGTTCCCCGCGGCCTTGCGCATGACGGGCGCAAGCTGCTCATACAGCTCCCTATAGATGGCGTAAGCCATTTTGTAGGCCGCCTGCGGTTTGGAATCGGGATAATGCTCCCGCACATACTTCACCGTCGCGTCCGCCCCCGCCTCGCAGCTAATGTAGATTCCCGCGCCGACGCCGGCAAGGATCGCCGCGCCGCGCACCGTGGCCGCATCGGCATCGGGTATACGGATCATTTTGCCGGTGACGTCGGCCTTTACCTGCGTCCAGAGGCTGCTGTTGGCCGCGCCGCCCATGGCGTGCATCACGCCTATCATCACGCCCGCCCGCTCGGCAGTTTCGATGTTGTGCTTCAGGGAAAAAGCCACGCCTTCCAGCATCGCCCGGAAAAAATGCGCACGCGTCGTTTGATATGTCAGCCCGAAGAATACGCCGCTGGCCGCTTCATCCCAAATAGGCGAACGCTCCCCCGCAAGATAGGGTAGAAAGGTCACGCCCTCCGAACCGGGCGGGATGGAGGATGCAAGACCGCATAACAGGTCATAGCCGTTTGGCTGCGCCATTTCCGGTGCGCCCAGCTCCCGCGCCAGCCAGCGCATGCACCCGCCGCCACCCACCGTGCCGCCCTGCAATAACCATTTGTTGGGGACCACGTGCGTGCCCAGAATCAGTGAAGGCTCTATGACAGGCTCGCTTAAACAGATGCTCATGCCGCCCGCCTGGCCGCCCTGCTCCTGGGTTTGCCCGGCATACACGACGCCCGCGCCCAGCGTGCCGCAGGCCGCGTCCAGCCCGCCTGCCACTACCAAAGTGCCCGGGCGAAGGCCGGTTAGCTTGGCCGCATGCTGTGTGATCCCGCCCACGACATCCGCGCAGCCATAAACGGGCGGAAGCTTTTCCCGGTCGATGCCAAGGGCCTGGCATAGGGGATCATCGTACCGCTTGCGCCTTATATCGAATACATGCAGCCCGTACCCCTGGCTTTCATCCTGGGAAGGTATTCCCGTCAGCCGGAATACGATAAAGCTGTTGCTCTGCAGGATATATTTGGCCTGCGCATATACATCCGGATGGTTTTCCTTGAGCCAGAGTATCTTGGGCGTCGTATAGGTGGCGCGCAGCGCGTTGCCGCTCACTTCCATGATGCTCTCATTGGAAACGCGCTGCATAACGCGCCTGCAGATGTCTGCCGCCCGCGTGTCCATCCATAGGGGCGAGGGGAACAGCACTTCACCCTTTGCATCCACCGGCACGCATGCCCAGCTTTGTCCGTCCACGCCCACACAGGCGATATCGTCAGGCGAGACGCCGCTTTTGTGAAGACAATCCCGGATCCCATCGCAGGATGCGCGCCACCAGTCCTCCGCGTTCTGCTCCGCCCATCCCTTTTGGGGAAAGTGAACAGAATAAGGCTGCGTTGAAGCGGCCGCGATGGTGCCGTCCGCATGGAATAGCGCTGCCTTTAGGGCTGATGTGCCGATATCTATTGCCAGCAAATGATTTCTCATTGGTCTGCCTTTCCGCCACAGCCGCGCATGCGGTCTTCCGCCGGCGCCTGAACCGCAGCGCGGGCGGATGAATCAAACTTCTTGGGGCCGATCGTGTCAAAAATCTTTCTGAAATCCATATGGACCACTTCCCCAGATCGGTATGTGATTCGTTGCTTGATAGCCGGTCTCTATTCCAAATGGATTATATCACAGTTTGGTCATGAAAAGGAAAAGATCAATGTCAAGTGCTGCTTGAAATCAGCAGTGTTCTCCAGGGTGGCCTAATCGTCACTTTGTCTTGATCAAGTTCACCGCCAGCAATCCGCACAACGGATGAACCCGGGCGCCAGATAAGCTGGACTTACATTCCTATTCATGCTACGATTTTTCCAGAAAAAATGCACGGACGCAACCTGGCGTATCCTTAAAACATCCATTTAGTGTAAGATCGATTTTACAGGCAGCCATCACACCACAAGGAGGAACGATATGACGCAAGAGGAGTTTGCCGATCGCATCGTGGCGATGCAGGACACGCTTTACCGCGTATCCACCACCATTTTGCCACAGTTGTGCGATCGGGAAGACGCGGTACAGGAGGCAATCGAAAAAGCGTGGGAAAAGCAAAGCAGACTGCGTGATGATCGTGCAATTCGCGCATGGATCATTCGCATTGTTATCAACGAGTGCTATGCCTTGCTTCGCCGCCGCAAGCGTGAAGAACCTTCTGATACGCTGCCCGAGCGGGAAACGGCGCCTGATGCGTTGCCCGATCTCTATCATATGTTTACCTCCCTTGACGAAAAGTATCGCCTGCCGCTGGTACTGTATTACGTAGAGGGTTATTCAATGGAGGAAACCGCCTGCATGCTGCGTTTGCCGCAAGGAACGCTGAAATCGCGGCTGCATCGTGGAAGGCTGCTCCTCAAGGATACGCTGGATATGGAGGAGGTTAGCGTATGAAACAGGATCAACTCAAACAAATGTATGGCGCTACGCCCGAAAGCTTCAGGCATCGAGTTGCCTTTGCCCTGAAGAGAACGGAAGAGAGAACGAAAAAGCACAGGATCAGAGTTCGTACGGTTTTCATTTTGTCTGCGGCTCTGGTACTGTTGACGGCGGCGGCCTACGCGGCATTCTCATCGCAGGTGACGGCTTTCTTTGGGAAGCTGTACGGGAACGATATGCAGGCCTGGCTGGAAAAGGGCGATGTGGCGGCTGTAAACAAGTCGTTCATGCTGGATGAGGTTGAATTTACTTTGGATGAGGTGGTCTATCGCGACAATGGCCTGTACGGCATAGGCACCATCCGCCCGCAGGCAGGAAGCAAAGCGGTGATCATCCCTGAGGATCACAAGCCCGATGAGCCCTATGGTTACGACATTCATGGCGAAGGCGGCGCGGCGGAAAAAGCGCCAGCCGGTGCTTCTACCATTGCGGACAAAGCAAGGGAAACGGGCGGCAAGCTGCTGGTAGTCCGCACGCTGCCCGATCAAATCGGCGTGGACGGGGGAGAGATGCTAACCCCAGGCTGCATTGGCTATACATCGGTGCCGCAGCGGGACGGAAGCCTTCGGTTTTCCTTTGAAATGTCCGATGCTTACGCCGTAGAAGAAGGACAAGTTTATACCATCCAAATGTGGGCGTCCGTATGCGAAATGACATCAGAAGGCAAACTGCTTACGGATACCCGGCACGGTGAAAACTGGACAGTGGAATTAGAGCCGACGCCGATCAGCGAAGGTTCCCTCGCTACGGCTGAGTCGGCTGAGCCGGCAATGACACCGGCGCCGGTCAGCGAAGCTTCTATTGCCACGGCCAAGCCGGCTGAGCCGGAGCTCATTGTGCCGGAAGCTTATAATAAAACCGGCACGCTTCCCATCTACCGGGCAACGGCACGGGACTTTGCCGACGGTTTGCAGCCTGAGCTGTTCAACCAATCGGGCATCGCCAGCCGTGACAAGTGGCAAATCATTTTTACAGACGAAGCCATCCTTCAATTCGGCCCGGAAGCGCTGTTTTACAGGGAATGCAGCGGTACGTTCAACGCCAACGCCGGCACGGAATACGAAGCAGACTATATTCCGCGCCCAGTGCTGTCCAACGAAATTGCCGGTCTCGCCTCCTGGGCGATAAACGGGTGGCCAGGAGACGGCAAGGTGTATCAGTTGGAAAAGACAGCCCTCACCGATATTTCGCTGGACGAGGCGAAAAAGACCCTTGAAACGCTGCTTAACCGGTTGGGCCTTACGGGGTACACCTGCGATTATGCGCTGGACATGAGCGCGGAACGCATCAAAGCGCTAGGCAGCGACATGAACGCCATGATCACATCGGGCAAATTCTTTACGAACCTGCCGCAGTACGATTACAGCCAGGTATCGGCGGCGGACGAAGGCTTTTATCTGAGCTATCACAAGCCGGGCGACGGACGCAATCTGGGGAATGGCGACATTTTCAGCGTATACGCCTATGTGACCCGACGGGGTGTTGTAGAAACCTCCATCAGGGATGCGTACATCCCCGGCGATGTGTACGGCACGCCCGATTCATTGGTCGATCCCCAGAAAATTTTGATCAGACTGCCCGAAGAAGTTGCCGCATCCCGTTTTCCCGGGAAGGTGGTTTCTGTTTCCAGCATCCGGCTAACCTATGCGCCAATGCGCGCCTCCAAAAAAGCGGACGGCATGGTGCTATCGCCCATCTGGCTGGTCATTTATCAGGATGAAGAAGCGGCGGAGAAAGGCTACAACTGCTGGGCGGAGTTTAACGCGGTGGATGGTAAACTGCTGAACGCTATGTTCAAGTGAGGATGAGCGGCGAGAAAACCTGAAATACGGATAGGCTCTGTCACGATATAGTGGCAGAGCCTATGCTACATCTTTCTCAGATGTAAAAGGATTCTCCCTCGGCGAGAGTGTGCATGGAGGTTCATCATTACACGGATCGATGCAGGCTAAATTTGTGAGAGAATTGCCTTGTGAGCCTAACCGTTTTCCTGCAAATTGTTCCGTAAAAACGTCATATCAAGCTGCATTTTGCAGTTGATAGAATTACACGGTGATCCGGAATCCGTATAATTGTGCAGTAGCGCCTGTAAAGGGTGTGCACGATTACACGCTGTCAGGCCTCAGCTTGCGCATCGAATAATACAGAGGGGGCAACACGAGAATTGTCTCCTGTGTTTGTCCCCTGTGTTTCCCATAACTTCCTGTTTAGAGCTTGTTGTTCTCATACCCCGCGCCATTTCCAGAATTGAACCAGTATGGCCGGTCTGCGGCAGAGTAGAAAACAGTGCGCAAAAGATAGGGCTCATCCCTTAAAATCTGTTCTAGTTCATCACGGCGGGCGGCATAGGCATCGTCATAATAACGGTTGACAAACTCATACGGATCGGTGTTTAGATCATACAGCTCATGGTAGATGGTGGTTGGCTTGCTCATCTCAAAGCCCATGGCGTTAACCACCAGTTTGATACGGTCCTTGATCACGGCGACGCGGCCCTCACAGGAGGAGATGATCACATCCCGGCCGCCCCGGGCGACGACATCGTCAAGACGCTCGCCGTCGATGTTTTCAGGGACCGGACAGCCGCCGAACTGAAGAAGGGTCGGAAACACGTCTGTACTGGACACCGTCTCGGGAATATCTCGGCGGGCGATTTGCCCGGGGTGGTGGATGACCAGGGGAACGCGCAGCACATCGTCATACACGGCGCTGTTTTTGCCCCAGAGGCTGTGGTTGCCCATCATATCCCCGTGATCGGCGGTAAAGACGATGATCAGGTCCTCGCCGAGAACGTGCTCCGCCTTTTCAATGATCTTTGCAATATAGTCGTCGATCTGTACGATATTGGCATAATACTTCATCCGCCAGCGGCGCCAATATTCTTCGGTAAAATTCTTCTGAGCGCCTCCGGGGGCATTGCCCCCGCCTTCGGGGCCTGGGCCTGTGCCGAAATAGCCATGGCGGTTGTGCTTGGTTTCGTCATCCCATTCATTGGCCTCAAAACGCCTCGGGATATCTTTGTCCATATCGATGCGGCCGAAATAATCGCTGGGCGCGTCCATGGGATAGTGGGGGCCGGAGAAGCTGACCCACATAAAGTGAGGCTTGTCCGCTGTTAAGGTATCCAGGTATTCCAGCGCTTTGCGGCCGGTCCAGGAATCGGGATGGGTCTCTTTTGCGTTGGGATAGTCGGGGATCACGCCGGGTTCCTTGCGGGACACGAAACGGGAATGGTATTCCTTGAAGAGTCCCAATTTTTCCATTTCCTTGGAATAATCGTCATAATACCAGAGGGAGATGTTCTTATCGTCCTGCAGGTCCAGGTGGTCCATGCCCAGGGCACGGTAATACAGCAAAAAATGTTCATATTCCTGTGTGAGATAGGGGCGCACGGCGGGATAGGGGCAGGGAGCGAAATGGCACTTGCCGTGCAGGGAAGAAGTATAGCCCTGCGCCTTGAGGCGGGTAAACAGGTTGGGCATGTTAAGGGGCAGCGACGCCCCGAAATTGTTGCTGATGCAGCCGTTGCGGTGCGGCATGAGTCCTGTCATCCAAGTGCAGCGGGCGGGCAGGCACACCGGGCTGGCGGAATAGGCACAGGTGTACACATCGGAGCGGTCCATGAGAGAATGAATGCCCGGAAGGCTGTAGGGCATGTCCCGGCGATACGCGGTGTCGATGTGCTGTTCGTCGGTGGTGATAAAGAGGATGGATGGACGGCGCATAGTGAGCCTCCTTATGGAAATGGGCGGGCGGTCATTCGCCGCCCGCCGTGACAGTCGGTATTTGCCCGAATGAAACGTTATTTCACCGTTACCGCCATGTACCGGTCATAGGCAGCCTGGGTGACGGCGACGGCTTGGTCCAGTTTCATGCTTTGCACGGTCTTGACATAGGTGTCCCAGTTGTCCAGGGATTCGGTGCCGATAATGAACTTGAGGACCATCTCATCCACATAGGTGTCGATATCGGTCATGATTTTTGCGCGGGTATCGGACTCATCGGCGGTGAGGCTGATGCTGGGCAGGTACAAGGCGCTGTCTAGGAGCGGATCATCGTCATACTCCATGCGGATGGCGGTGGCTTCGGGGGATTTCAGTAGATTGGCATGCTCGGTGGTATCGGGATCGGCGTAGGTGGCGGCGTTGTGGCTCTTGAAGTAGTAATTCAGGCCTTCCTGAGAAATGCCGTTAAAGTCCCACTGCACGGGCAGATACTGCTTCTTGCCGCCCACGATGTCATAGTTCTGGCCCTTGACGCCCCAGTTGGCCAGCTCGATGCCGGGCTGGGTATACAGGAAGTTCAGCCATTTGACAGCCAGGCTGGGGTCCTTGCAGGAGGAGGTCACGGAAACACAGCCATAGACCATGGTTTTGCTGACGACGCTGGCCTTGTAGTTGTCCCAGTGGAGGAACTGATCGGCGGTCTGCCTGGGATAAGGCGAGGACAGAACCCTGTAGCCCTCACTCTTGCCGAAATTGTAGGCGGCCACGATGGGCTTGTCATAGGTGCCGATCTGGTCCATGGCAAACATGGTGTCCACGTTGCTGGCGCTGACAAAGTCCTTGGAGATGTAGCCTTTCTCATACCAGCCGTGCATGAGCTCCAGATACTTCTTGAAACCATCCTGGACCTGGCCGTACTTGACAGTGTCGCCTTCCTTATAGAAGTCCTGGCGCACATCGTAGGCACCGATGAATTTCTCGTCATAACCGGTGGTGCCCAGCATGAAGGGGGTGATCCCGGCGGTCAGCATCTTAGCGAACAGGTCGTCCCAATCCGCGATGGTAGCAGGCACGGCGGTCACGCCCAGCTTGTCCAGAACTTCCTGCTTGAGCACAAGGCGCATCCAGGCAGGGTTGGCCGCAGAAAAAATGCGATACATGGCGCTCACCGTTCCATCGGCAGATACGGCGTCACGCCAGTTGGAATCATTGCTGGAGATGATGGAGTAATACTCCGGCGCATCCTTCTGAAGATAAGGCGCTAGGTCGATGTAATAACCGTCCAGCACAGCCTGATAGGTACCGGCCGCATACAGGTCGGAGCAGATGATGATATCCGGCATGTCCCCGGATACCATGAGCATGTTCAGGTTTTCCTTGGCGGCGGTGTAGGCGGGCTCAATGAATTCCACATGCACACCCGTGAGCTTTTCCAGTTCCTGATAGAAGGGCGTATCGTTCCAGCTTTTGATGTAGTCCTGCAGGTTGGTATCCATGGGACGGAACACCTTCAAAGTGACGGGCTTGCCAGTGGTGTTCACCATGGGCGCGGCCGTTTCGGCCAGCCCGGCGGGAATCGCCATGGCCAGCAGGGTTATAACGAGCAGGAACAGAGTGGCCTTTTTCATGTTGGATTCCTCCTCCTATTTTCACCGGCTTTGCCGGCGATTAACGCGATCAACCCTTGACGGAGCCCAGCATCACGCCCTTGACAAAGTAGCGCTGCACGAAGGGATACACGCACAGGATGGGCACAACGGCTACAATGATCAATGCGTATTTCGTAAGTTCCTTCAAATAAATGGCATTGGCATCCTCGGTCATGCCCGCGGCTGCGTCATAGAGCAGGATATCCCTGACAAAAATCTGGAGGGGATACATGGCGTTGTCGTTCAGGTAGATCATGGAGGTGAACCAGCTGTTCCAGCGCTCCACCGCGTAAAAGAGCAGGATCACGGCCACGGTTGCCTTCGTAACGGGGATGTAAATCTGCCACAGGATGCGCAGGTCGCTTGCGCCATCGAGGTGGGCGGACTCCTGTAATTCTGTTGGCACAGCGGCAAACGCGGTGCGCATGACGATCAGGTTCCAGGTGTTCAGCGCGGTCGGAAGGATGATGGCCCACCTTGTATGCAAAAGGCCGGTGTTCCTGACCAGCATAAAGGCTGGGATCATGCCGGCGCTGAAGTACATTGTAAAGACGAACAGGAAGACGAAAAACTTGCGCAGCGGCCATCCGGTCCGGGCCAGGGCATAGGCACCCAGGAGCGTGAGGACCATGCCGATCCCGCTTCCCCCCATAACATAAATCAGCGTGTTCATGTAGCCCGTGAGGATGTTGGGGTTGCGCAGAACCGTCTCATACCCCTTGAGGGAATAGCCCACAGGCCAGAAAAGCGCACCCTGGTGGCGGATCAGGCGGATGGGATCAGAAAATGACGCCGCCAGCACATGAAGCATTGGATACAGGCAAAGCAAGGCGACAAAGGTGATGATCAGATAATTCAGCACCGTCAAAAGCCGGGCTTTCAAATCCCGCTGCTCGACCATGGCAGTTCCCCCCCTTCACCAAAGACTCGTATCCGTGACCTTCCGGCTGAACCGGTTGGCCAGGATCAGGATTATGAGGCTCACCGCTGAATTGAACAAGCCCACCGCGGCGCCGTAGCTGTAATCCATCTCATAAAGGCCCTTGCGGTAGACATAGCTGGAGATGATGTCGGCGGTCTCGTAGGTGGCGGGGTTATACATAAGGATGGTTTTTTCATAGCCCATCACCATCATCCGGCCCACGCGCATGATTAGTTGCACCGCGATCACCGGCATGATGGCAGGTACGTTCACATGGATGATCCTTCTTAAGCGGCCCGCGCCGTCAATGGTAGCCGCTTCATGCAGGCACTGATCCACCCCGGACAGGGTGGCAAGGTAAATGATGGTTCCCCAGCCCATCTCCTGCCAGATATCCGAAATGATATAAATCGTCCGGAAGTTGGCGGGATCGGCAAGCAGGCTGGACCGCTGGCCGCCGAAAAGGGCGATCACATCATTGAACAGAGAACTGGATTCGCTGAATTCTTTCAGCAAACCGCATACCACCACGATGGAAATGAAGTGGGGCATGTAGGTTACTGTTTGGATCAGGTTGCGGTAGCGGTTTTCCATCATCTGGTTGATCATCAATGCGAACACGATGGACGCCGTAAAGGAAAACAGGATCTGATACAGGTTCAGCAGCAGCGTGTTGCGGATCACCCGCCAGGCATATACGCCATTCAAAAAATACATAACATTCGCAAGGCCTACAAACTTGCTCCCCGCAATGCCCTTCATGGGTTTGTAGTCCTGGAACGCGATCCACGCATAATAAATGGTGGCATAATGAAACACTACATAATACGCCACCACCGGTATAAGCATAAGGTAGATATACCTGAAACGCCAAAAGCGCCGCGCCAGTCCGCTCCGCCGGACTTTTGCAGTTTTGAAACCGGTGAGCGTCGTCATAGCGTCTTCCCATCCTTCATTAAAATCGTTCCGGTGTTTAGCCTTTGTCCGTGGCTGCTGCATACAGTGAATGAGTTGATGATAAAACAACCCCCCGGGAATCGCAACAAGTGGTTTTGTAAACGCTATGCGAAACACACGGGGGCTGATATGCGGTTTTGAAAGGAATATGTGAAACGGATAATAAGACATTCAAGACAGGGAATAAACGGCGTATATGCGATTCTCTGCCTATTTCCCTTTCCGGTGGATCTCCCGGTATTCCCCGGGCGTGACGCCTTCCATTTCCTTGAATTTACGGGCAAAGCTGGCCATGTCCAGATAGCCCACCCTTGTGACGATATCCTTGATCCGGTCTTCGGTCTGCACCAGGTCCTGCCTGGCCCGGTCGATGCGGTTCATGGAGACCAACTGAAGGAAGCTGTACCCTGTTTCTTCCCGAAGGCAGCGGTTGATGTACGTAGCGGAATGATCGGTGATTTCCGCCAGGCGGGTCAGGGAGAAATCCGGCTCGAAGCAGTGCTCCCTAAGGGTGGCAAGGATTAGCCGGCGGCTCTCCCGCTGGGCGGCATCGCGCTTAGAGGCCACTTCGCGGCAGTTGGTCTCCGTCAGGCGCGTCATCAGGGATTTGAAGCGCTCCTCGTCGGAAAACAGGCGGATGTCGGCGCCTTCCAGCCTCAGGGGCGCGGCGGCCTCCGGCTCACACAGGGACAGCGCCCTGGAGAAAAGATCAAAGCGGAGGTAGCTGGCGTTGAGCATGCTGGCGGGGCTTGCATTCAATGCATCCAGGACGCCGTCAAGCAGGCGGAGGGCGGTGCCGCCGTCCACGCTGCGCAGGCTTTGCAGATACAGGTCCGCGGCATTGCCCCCCATGGTGCTGATGCCCGCTTTGACCTCCTGCGTTTCGGGGGCGTAGAGGGAGATTTCCCGGGAGGCGGAGCTGTTCATGGCAATGTAGGCCTGCAGGAAGGATGTGGGGATCTGCTCCGCACCGCGTACGATCTCTCCGGCGCTTACCCTGGGTTCGGGAATGTTCTGACCGTGTAAAAGATTCAAAAGCTCCCGTGCCTGCTCGGCACGGCGGTCATCGCCTTCGGGCAGGAACATCAGCAGGGCAAAGATGCGCTCATCCTCAAGGTAAACGCCGTGGACGGCGGCGCCGGGAAGGGTAGGCCGCTCCAGCAGGTGCTGGGAATACATGAGTGATTTACCCTGGCCCAGGGCCAGCATCACACAAGCGCTCCTTTCCCCGGGGACAAGGTCGGGGCATGCGCTTTGCATATGTTCTGCCGCGGATTCGTCCATGGTTCCCCTCAGGAGGGATATCAAAAACCTGTCCCGGACCATGGGCCGCTGCATAGCCAGCTTCTCGTGAAGCTTGAACATCTCGGAGCGCGTATTGGCAATGTGCTGGTCAATGCGTGCAAATTCGCCAATCTCCTCCTCCCGGTCATCAGGGCCGATAGATTTGAGCAGTTTGCGGATGGGGCGGTAGGAATACTGCGCCAGAAGCACGGCACCCACCAGGATCAGCAATGCCACGGCCAGGCCTATGAGGATTGTCTCTGTCCTTAATTGCTGCACATCCCCGTAAAACCGGTCCAGTTCGACGCCGGTGATGATTTGAAAACCATACAGGTCGGTCATGTACCGCAGCGATTGATATCGTTTGCCGGAAAGCGCGATATCGGATACCGAGGCGGAGGCGCTGTGCAGGACCCGGCTACGCTCAGCGTCTGGTTGAAACTGCTCCTCCACGGAACAAGCGAGGTTGTATTGCGGCGAGTAAAGGTACAGGTAGGCCGGCTGCGCGCCCAGATACCCGCTGACAACGCCGCTCAAGTCCGCTTCCTTCACTAGGTACACCAGTGTGCCCTTCCGGGCCGTATCGATGGAAAAGCAGGGAAAGGCAAAGGCGACAAGGGAATCGTTCTTCATTTGCTCCGTTTGCGGCGCTTCGAGAAGCCATACGGTCATGGAAGCAACGCTGTTCAGCCGCGTAAAAAAGCTGGACATGGACAGGTTCGCCACGCCGGCAATATCCTTTTCAAAGCCGGTATAGGTCTTTACCCCGCCGGAGGTGTACAGCAGCGTGTCCCCCACCCGGTAAAACAGAACCGAAGCCTTGATGCGGCTTCGCTGCTCCATGCTTGTAAGGTAAGCGGTGATCGCCGCAGCCAGCTTGTCCGACTGCTCCGGCTCGCTTACGAGCAAGCCCGCCACCGCCGTGTCCCGGGAAAAATCCGTCGCTGATGACTGCATCTCTCCCACAACCGCGTCGATATGCGCCGCGGTCTGGGTCACCGCCCGGCGGTAGAGCTCCCGTGCGGTATTTGTATGGTTCACATCTACGATGATGATAACCGCAGACACGATCACAAATACCGGTATCATGGCAATGGCCAGGTAGGATGCAAAGTAGCGTCTGTACAGGCTACGGCGGTGCTTGGACAAGTCATTGCACCTCGTTTTTTATCATGATAATTTTTCGGTGCGTCCACCCATGGGCCACCATTGCTACACGGTAACAAAATCTTGACAGCCTGTCAAGAGCGCGTGATACCACTATCGAAGACGCTCAGGCTGGCATGATTCTTTTTCACCAGCTGTGAGTCAAACTCGCCCTTACGGTCTCGCGGTATCAATATTTCCAGTTCCCCATCCAGGCCGTTTCAAAGACGGTCCCATGGATCTCCTTGAAAAAGTCCCTTGGATGTCATCCAGCGTTGAAATTTTATTGACGAATCACTTTATATGATCTAAAAAGATAATTGCGCTTGAGGAGATATAGGTGATAATGCGTATAATAGCCTGACTTAAACCGGCAGCTGCCTTTACCTGCTTTTCTTGTCCTGCTTGCCTGGCATAAATCAGGGCTTCGACATCCCCTTGAGATATATGGCAATGATCTGGTATGCACAATCACACGAAGCAAGCTCAAAAAACGTAGAGGGTGTTCATCATTGCTCGTGCCGATGCAGGCCAAATTTGTGAGGGAAATTGCCTTGTGAGCCTAACCGTGTATTCCTGCTAATTGTCCCATAGAAGCTTTATATCAAGCCGCGTTTTGCAGGTATAGAAAAATGCCCACCGCATTTGGTGAGCATTTTTCCGTAACGAGTGTCCCTCTTTATGTCTAATCCGACATTAGTTACACGGGTGCGTTGGGTGCATGTCGGGTGCATTATTACACGGAAACCGTAAATCACGGATTTTCTTTTTTCTCAGCTGTTTCCGTATGTAAACCGTGAGTCGTCGGTGCAAAGCCTTTATACCGTCGCGCTGAGATCCCATGAGACCCCTTGTACCGGATTTGATGAAACATTGAGTGGAGGCAAATGTCCATCCTTTATCGTTTGATTGTTCTTGTCAAGCTCGTCTGCCATTCGTTCACGCTCCTTTCATGATAATATTATATAGGATAATTAATGTGGAATACAAATGCGCCAGCGGAGATGGCATGAAGCGTTTTGTCAACTGTTTTTTTTGTTTATTGACGCAATTTTGTTCATATTGAAAGGCTAAAGCCGTTTTCGGGGGGGGTAGTATAAAACCCTTACCAACACGAAAAAAGGGCAAAGGCGCGGCAAAAAAGCCCGTAAATGCGCCATTTACAGGCTGTAAAAAAGCGGTAAATGTCTACATCTCGCCGTTACGCTTTTACCGTTGATATGATGATAAAATACCTTGGCATTGTTTTGGGCGGGTGGCTATGGTATAATGAAGGTGCGTTTTTTAGGTTGCCTATGGGCGATAAGGCGAATGTAGATATTTTACATTCTTGGTAAAAATTTATTACCACAAGGAGTATACTTATGGATTCAATAGTTACTTTCTATGTTACTCGACATGGGGAAACTTTACTTAACTTTATAAACAAAGCCCAAGGTTGGGTTGACTCTCCATTAACAGAAAAGGGAATGCACACAGCCAAGCAACTGGGACAAAAACTAAATAGTATTCATTTTTCAGCAGCTTATTCCAGCGATACCTCCAGAGCAATATTAACTGCTAAGACTATATTAACGGCAAAAGGGCAAAAAGATTTGCCAATAGTGCCTGATAACAGGCTTCGAGAATGGTGCTTAGGCTGCTGGGAAGCCGAAAATAACGATAAATTTATATCTAGTGTCATGAATGCGTTTCCGAAACAATATAACTTTACGGAGCTTAATTTGCATCTACCGGAAGTTTGCGATTTTATTTATAGAGCCGATACTACAGGTATGGCAGAGCCATTTCATATAATCACAAAAAGGCTGGAAGAGTTTTTTATAGAAGCAGGCAATAATCATCTGACATTGAACTCTTCGAATGTTTTAATTATTACTCATGCTTTTGCCATCAAAACATTGCTGTATTTGTTTTCAAAAGAGATGTTTCAGAAAACATCTAAAATTCAAAATGTCGATATTTTTCATATTAAATGGAATGGTAAATGTTTTTTCGTCGAATAGTATAAGCATAATCTACCGTTCGCAATAGTTTCTTTATGCGTCCTTAATTCTGTTCTTTGGACGAGGTCGGGGGCGTGGGGCGCGTAGCCCCGCAAAGACTACAATCAGCAGGGCAGTAGTGGAGACGGTTTTGCCGTATAATGAAGCGGCGAAAGCGGGAAACAGGATTTTTTTATCCTGTTCTCCGTTTTCGGCGGCGTGCTTTGTCACGCAAAACATAATCTTTTGGTACCGTCAAGGATTTTTCGCAAATTTGAGTTTGCCGTTTGGTAGCCGGTAGTCAGCCGGCAATGAAATCCGACTCTCCGGAGCCGGCTACATCCAGGTACTTCATGCTCATATAGCGCTTTGT
>JAEZQK010000007.1 GCA_023413135.1 Bacillota bacterium | reverse complement strand
CGGACATGGTTGCAGCCTCCTTTGGTGAGTTTGGTGTGGTAACTTGATTCTACCAAACGGCTGCGACCTTGTCCTCTTTTTTCTTTGCCGCTTACCTCAATTTGCGAAATTTATTGTACCTTATCTTTCTCTTCCATTACAGCACACTCCTGTACATTATATAAATAATCCACAATGCAAACTACTCGACAAATTTCTGTTTATCGAACAAAAGCAAATCGTCCAGCATGACCATTATATGATGGAAATAATATTTCAGGGGCAACAAAGATTCAGCCTAGGGCAGTCCAGGCTACAAGTACTCTTCCTTCAGGATCCGAACAATTTTCTCAGTGCTTTCATCCACAAACCGGTCCATCTCTTCTTCCTTCAGGTAGGTATACTCCCTCTCCAGATTCTCTCTTTCGCCGCCATAATAGCCTATGATATATTCCCTTCTATTTTCAAAAGCGTCGTCGCTGAAAAAATCCATATAGTCATTATGGAATCCACCCGCATTTTTATAAATGGAAAAAGCCCTGAAATCAGGATTCTTTTTGATATACAAAAAGTCAAGGTCATACCAGTCTTTTTTAAGTGTCCATATCCACGCTGTTCTGTCTTTGTCGTACAAAGATTTAAACCTATCTATGCATGGGCGTACAATTCCATTGGCCCATAGAATATCCGCCAGCAGATGCGTCAAATAACCAAGATAAAAAGACCTTTGCTTGCCGCTGTATTTCTTTCGCTGCTCCGCTGTGAAATACCGTTTCACGTATTCATTTAGGTGAATGTTTTTTAAACCATCTGCATCTGTCGTTTTAAAATGGGATACATCCCCACTCGGCGTAAAAGCCGACCAATCCGCATTCGGTATGCCGCTGTCAGGCGCGATATTCCCAACCACAAACTCTGTGGGAGAAAGACCGGATATTCGATCCAGCAATTTGTCTGTTATCCGCAGATGTACGATCCAGGAAGCCATCAAATTCCTCCCCTATTCCGGTTCAGAAAACCGAATTTGCACCAATAATATGAACCCAGGAACAAATATACGTCCGCGGCTGGTATAAGTAATGCATCGAAAAATTGGAGTTTACAGCACTATGTCTTTGGCTGGCCGCAATATACCTAAAACAACTCATCCAGCAAAATATAGTATCGTATTTTTTCAAAATTGGGTTCCATGTCCAGCTCTTTAAACAACTGTTCGACGTATGCGCAATTCGCTCCGAGATTATGTTCAATACTTCTTACGCATAGGGCAATGTCCTGCCATTTATCTGCGATGCCAGCGCGGCCCAGATCAACGAATCCGCTTATACTGCCATTGTTCACAATGATGTTGGGTAGACAATAGTCTCCATGCGAGAAAACATATTGTTCATCAGGCCTGTTTGCGATCAACCAAGTAAGCAAATCTTCAGGACCTTTAAAACCATTCTCTGCGAATACCTCCGGTTCGGCATCATCAGCATCGCACAGATTGTTTTCAATTCGGTATTTTGCAAGCCTGAATTTGTTTTCCAGATCATTGCGATATGGACAATGTGAAATATCAACCGCCCACATCATTTTTAATCCTTCCGCCAGAAGGCGGATCAGCGCTTGAGAGCACTTCAAAAAAGATTCATCGCAAACCATCACCCCGCCCACCCTCGACATGAGCAGGTAATTGAACCCATTGAGCGTTTCGGAGGCGATCACCTTGGGAACGGGGAGCCTGCCCTGCAACCAGCGCAACATACTATGCTCGTTGTCGGACTCCTCACACCGCTTTTCGATTTTCAGAACAACATCATGAAAGAGAACTATTTCAGAGTCCGACTTTCCGATTGCATCCACTGCACCGTTTTGTTCGCCGAGAATTTCATTGATACGTTCCGGTAAAAATCGTTCCATGAATTCACCTTTCAGTCTTGCACCTGAGTAGCTCTCATCGGATTTTTACCTTCGCAGCACAAATTTCTGGTTTGGATACCCATACTCAATCGTCAGTTCATCCTCTATAAAGCCAAACTTTCTATATAGCGCTCTTGGAGCATCCCCCAACTTGTCATCTTCTCTAAATGTAGATACCCATATATCCATGTCGTTTGGAAACATTGAAATCATCTTTTCCACAAGTGCCGAACCAATCCCCCTTTTTCTGTGAAGAGGATGAACAGCCATGCAAGACAGGCATTTGCTATGAATGGAGAAAAGCAAAACTCCCACAATTTGATCATAGCATTTTACGCATAATGCTGTCTGACGGCTAATATTCTTTTCAAGTATTTTCTTGTATTCATCTATAATTATTCCGGGGAAATTATCTTTTACGGCATGAACCATGTCCATCCAATTATCAACATCTTCAGATACCGCAAATTGCAAAACATATAGATTTTCCATAGTTATCTCCCCTCAGCTTGAAAATCGCCAATTCAACCATCCTGAAAAATTCCTGTTTGCTAATCTTTTGTGTTATGCTTATTCCTTCTGCCAAATTGGAATTTAATAGCTTCGCATCATCTGGATATTGTGAGCTCAATGAACATACCCCCGAACCATTCAAGATGCTTCCTGGTCAGAGTTATTACAATAGCACTAAACCGCTGGAGTGGTGCCAAATACAGTAGCCTATGCTTTACCTCGCTACATTTTACTATAAATTAATTCTGCAAATTGGCCGTATTTTTTTACTTCTTTCAAGTAAAATCGCTTTAATGCTTCCTTCTGAGAAAACAATGGTATTCCCATCCCCAATAGCACAGGAGCAATTTGTATTATCATATTTTCTACCATATCATTATCTAATAAAGGAGCTAATATTGTGTTTCCACCAACAATCCAAATATTTTTATCTTTTTCTATTTGCTTAACAAATTCAACAATATCACAATCTATAGGAAGAAATTCCTTAACCGATAAGCTTTCAGCATGTGTAAATACATAATTTTTAGTGGTCGCATAAAAACTACCTATATTCTCTGTATTTTCAATTTCATTAAATGTCCTTTTACCCATGATAGTAATATCCATACTTTTATAGAAACTTTCATAATCAGTTTCTTCTATTGAACCAGTTTGATAAAGCCAGTTCAAGTTATAATTTTTGTCAGCAAGATAGCCATCCATAGTTATACAGCCATAAAAAAACACACTCATTTTTTAACCCCTTTCTAATACATACACATATTATTTCGACAAATCAAAGTATATACATTTAACATTTTTTTGGTTCATCTCTTCAATTTTAAAGCGAATATACCATGTGCTACAGCAATTGTCAATGATTTCAAGCAATACATTTGTAACAACCAGGAGGTACAATGTTTTCCATTTTCGCAGCACAGTCCAGCCGGTATGCGTTTGTTTGGCGGCCAAATATCCGCTTCGCACTCCGGGCAGACGTTTACTAAGGTATTCCTTATTCCTCATTCGGCAGATCGAAAGTTTATTCAATTCAAATGCCTGATCCAAGATGAGAAAATCACCTGCATTTTCATCAGCAGAAAAAAAGTTGCAAAAAGTTGCGCAACCTCTCGAACAATGTTATGTTTCATAAAAAACAACTCCTTGAAAACCTAAAGTTTTCAAGGAGTTGAGGCTGGTACACCATCAGGGACTCGAACCCTGGACACCCTGATTAAGAGTCAGGTGCTCTACCAACTGAGCTAATGGTGCTCATCTTCGGCGGTGGTTGTTCCCGATGCCGACGAAGAATATTATACACGCTTTCCGGCATATGTCAAGCGAAAAAAAACAAAATATTGAGAAGGAGAATGATCAACTTTATTATTTGCCGCCATGCCTTTTTTAGGTAAGATTACATAGCGCCTGAGTATGAAAAATACTATGATCTGGGCATCCATCCCCTGCGCCATCGGTTATCTTCTGCTGACGTTTGTAAACGGGTTTACCAGTACCATACTTGCCTATATCGTCATGTACGTCTTTTCAAGTACCGTCATGATTCCTCAAGGACCCATGCTGGGGGCAATCATCGATGAGGATGAACAACGCACCGAACATAGAAAAGCCGGCATATTCAATTGGCTTAGCGCGCTGCTGACCATTCCGGTGTCTGGTATACAGGCTTCCTTGTTTATGGGCATCATCAGTTACTTTGGCTTTCAAGCCGGAACCAAGGCGCAAAGCGCACAGGCATTGCTGGGCATCAGGATCGGTACAGGCGTATTGCCTTTTACTTTCATGGTGTTTAGTATCATTCCGCTGCTTTTCCTGCCCATAGACAAGAAAAGAGAGCAGGAGATTTCGGAGTTTGCAAAGAGCAGGGTTGAGCATGATAGGAATAATATTGCTGCACTCGGCTGACCGCCGCCTCCGCGCAGTGAGGGAGAGCCAGGTTTAGCTACGTCTCCCGGTCTCTCCCCATAACGAGCGCTAAATTTCCCCTTTTCCTTTGCCCGACGTTTTTATCAGGCAAGCCCGCCTGCGCTGCGCTTTTTGGAGATGGCCATCGCCACCAGCAAGGCTGCTGCGCCAAAGCCCAGCACGATTAGCATGTTGAAAAGCACAGGGGCAATATTGCTTAAGGAAAAGCTGGAGAGGGCCGCGATCATATGGTTGCTTTTGATATACCAGTAGGTGGGCGTGAAGCTGGCGATGGTGAGCACCGTCTTGCCCAGCATGAACTGGGGCACAAACGCGCCGCTTAAGAAGCTGAAGGCCAGCGTCAGCGTGTTTTGCAGCGGCGCCTGGGCATTGCGCTTTTTGATCAGCGTGCCTAGAAGGAAGCTGATGCCAAGGCTGGCGATCATGAACGCGAAGGCGTTCAGGCACAGCCAAAGCCCCTGAAGCGAAATCATTTCCTTGGCGTAGATGGCCACACCCATGCCGGACATCAGCGCCCAGCAGACTGCGCCAAAGACCATGTTCGCCAGAAACATTTGAAGGTTCATTTTTGCGGAGGGAAGCGGCGCGCAAAGGTTTCTGCGCTTCAGGTCCATTTCATTGAAGGTCAGCATAAACGTAGTTACACCCAGGATCAACACCGCGAATAAGGTGTATGACATATAGTTGAACGCATACAGGTGCTGTCCTTCGCTGGGCTTGACCTGTGTCGGTGATTCCACGCGTATGGGTGCTGTCTTTTTAAGATCGGCGAGCACCAACTGCGCAAGCTCCGCCTGATTGTTTCCCTTGCCGTATTTTACATACAGCGCGGCGGTGGCAAAATACTTATCCACCAGTGTCTGCAAGAACACCGCGTTGGTGGAATCCGGTGTACCCCCGGCTTCGAGTGCAACATCGCCGCCGCTCAAGAATGCTTCGGTGAATCCCTTGGGAATCTTCACTGCGTACTCCACCGAGTGGAAGAACAGCGCATCCTGAAGCGCGTCGCCCCGGGCTTCCATGGTCTGAAGCGAAGCGTGCTCCGAAAAATATTCCAAGAACCCCTTTACGAGGGTGCTTGGTTCATCCTCATTGATCATGGCAACCCTGGGCTTGGAAGCCGAGAAGGAGGCCGTCTGCGGCACTCCCACGTTGGAGTAAAAAGTGGTGATCAGAAAGGTCATCAGCAGGAAGATCATCACATACATGATCAGCTGCCCGCGGTTGCTGCGGATGACCTTGAAGTAAACCTTAAAGACTTGCATACTTGCGCCTCCTTATGGCACGGTAGATAAGCCCGCAGAACAGAACGGAGTATGCGGCCAGGAGTCCAACGTTCAGCCAGAACCGGCCATGGTCTGCATAGTAGTACAGGGCATAGAAGCCGTCCGCCACAAGCGTAGCCGGGTTGATATAGGCAGCCGGCGGGAAAGCTTTGGCCACAATATACTTCATTTCCACAAACATCAGCCCTGCGAAGAATGACAGGACCATGCTGACGGAAACAAGGATACCTGTAGTAGCCCCCTCGCTCTTGCGCCCGATGGCGGCCACCGCCGCGCCAAAGGTGATGCCCATCATGCTGCCCACAAAGCTTAGAAGTAGCACATAACCTGTTTGTTTACCGAAATCGACGTTAAGCGCAAAGCGCAGGAAAGCAATCACCATCAGCATTTCGCAATACTGTATGAGCATGCAGGCGGACAGTCCGGCCAGGAACACTTTCAATTTGTGAACGGGGGCCACGCTTACCCTGGCTCCCTGAACGGACAGGTTGGCCTGTATATCCATGACCTCATGCGCGCCAAAGAAGCTGCCATACATGCAGGCCATAGCCAGAAGCGCATAAAAATAGGCTAGCAGCGTTTCCGGTTTGGGTATGCCGCTAAGCGGCTTGGTGTACGTTCTCTGGGCGTTCAAGTCGCTTATCAGCCCGGTGAAGGCGGCGGTGGGATTTTGCTTCAGCAGCGTATCCGCCGTGTGGCTCATTTGCAGATAACCGTCCAGGAAGGACTTCAGTATCGTCTGGTTCAGGCCGGAGGCTGCCACCGTCGCGTGCAGCCCGCCCTGGGCATCCACATAGCCCACAACGTCGCCTGAAGCCAGCATCTCGCGGGCCTTGTCTAGGCTTTCGGCAGTCACGGAAAACAGCGCGTCTTCTCCGGTAGAAGCCGCCTTAAGCACGCTGCGGAACACGGTATCCGCCCGGTAAGCCTCATTGTCCACCACGGCAATAGGAATTTCCTTGAAGGTTTCGGCCGTATACAGGTTGGCAAAAGCCAGGCTGAAAAACACCGACAGGAGAATGGGAAAGAGCAACGTCCAGAAAACCATTTCCCGGTTGCGCAAAAGATATTTCAGCCGATACAAAAAAACATGGCGGAACAATTTTATTACCTCCTAATCCCGAAGCTGCTTTCCCGTGATCTCCAGGAAAACATCATTGAGGGT
>JAEZQK010000006.1 GCA_023413135.1 Bacillota bacterium | reverse complement strand
ACAAAGCGCTATATGAGCATGAAGTACCTGGATGTAGCCGGCTCCGGAGAGTCGGATTTCATTGCCGGCTGACTACCGGCTACCAAACGGCAAACTCAAATTTGCGAAAAATCCTTGACGGTACCAAGAGAAAAGGACGCGCTTAGAAATTATGAAAGAATATGTAGACATCGAATATCACAAAATCGGTGACCCGATAGAGAAACGATGTGCTTTTATTCATTCATATGGTGTTTCTTTTTGCTGTACAATGATAGCAGCAAAGAGAGGTGCCAATATTGAATTGGCTGCAATGGCGGGATTGCTTCACGACTTTTACCTTTATTGCAATGCTAATAACCCAAATCGCACATTTACAGATCATGGCAGATTAGGTTCCATATTTACACGTGAAGCACTAAATAAATGGCAGTTGACTACACCTGAAGAAACAGACATGATTTGCGGCGCAATTCGCAATCATAGCGATAAGACAAAGGTTGATACTGCTTTTGATGAAGTGTTAAAGGATGCGGATTTGATTCAAAAATGCTTGTACGATATTGATTTAACACCACATGAAACTTATAAAGAACGATATCCGAAGCTAATTGAAGAATTTGGATTGCTGCATCTTAGATAATAACATAACGTGAGGCTGACAAATTCTGGTTTGATGAGCTCCAAATAAGCACCATTCTCAAATCGGGGTTGGTGTATACCGGGTGCTCCTGCATATTATTGGCGATTTAGAACATGCCACTCTTTCAAATGTTGAGCGTGATACTGGGAACTTCCTTCATGGAATGGAATAATTCGCCATGCTCATTCGTTTGATGGAGTAAAAGGTCATGCGGCAAGGGCAACGCAAATGCGGGGGAGGCACTTCCATGTCCATCTTCTTCACAATTAAAAGGCGAAGGCAGTTTCTTTATTCATTTCTTATCCAGCTTTCATGTTTTTTCATCATGACGGCGCTGTTTTCTCCGCTTCCTGCCCATGCGGAAGAAAGCACCGGCGAATATACCATCGAAAACGGCGTGCTTACTGTCCGCGATGGCGTGCAGACTATTGACTATGACACCATATCCGAGAAGGACCTGTATTACGTCCAAAAAATCATACTGCCGGGCAGCCTGCGCCATATCGGCGGTGCCTTTTATGCCGCCGGGCGGATTACAGAGGTGAACATCCCCGAAGGGGTGGAAACCATGTCCAGTGAGGTCTTTTCGTATTGCGCCAGCTTGAGGATGGTGACTCTGCCATCAACGCTCAGAGAGTTCAATGCATTAGTTTTTGATGATTGCTTCGCGCTTCGCCAGGTCAATGTATCACCTGAAAATCCTTATTTCATGAGCGTGGACGGCGTGGTATTCACCAAGGATGGAAGCATGCTGGTTTATTATCCCCAGGGCAGGCCCGATGCGCATTATGATGTTCCGGCCGGCACCACTGCCATTGCGAGAGCCGCTTTCATGGGCAATGATTTTTTGCAGAGCATTTCTCTGCCGCTTGGGCTTACGGCCATTGATGAATATGCCTTCGCCCGCTGCGGCATGCTCCATTCCGCAGCTTTGCCGCTAACCCTTTCCACCATCGGTAATTGTGCCTTTATTAATTGTGTTCACCTGACAAGCATTGCTGTTCCAAAGAATACTGCCGTTGGTGAGAAGATTTTCATCAACTGTCCGCTGCTAGAGGGGTATGATGAATGGAAAGGGGAATCAAACCCGAGGGCGTATGATGACACATACAAACCGCCATCCCTTTACGGTGTGCTGAATCCCGAGAATGCGCGGGATCTTGTAACTGTGCTTCAAAAGCCGGACAAGAGCGCCGAAGTCGTCGGCAGGTATGCCAGCGGTTCTGGGATGGAAGTGTTTGAGCAGGAGGGGGATTTTTATCGGGTCATATTCAGTTCTCAGGAAGTGACCGAAACCGGTATGGGAGGGTATGTAAAGGCAGATGAGATCATGCTTACCACTCCGCTGCAGGGGTGGTTCATCCCGGTTCGCGCCACAGTGCGGGACAACTCGGCCGGCGTATACTGGGATCCTTATGTACTGCCCTATGATTTACCGCCGAATAAGACAATTGAAAAGGATACGGAGATAATAATATACAAGCAACTGGGACAATGGTGTAGGATTGGTTTTCCTGACGAAGAAAACAATATCTGTTATTGCTATGTCTATATTTCAGACTTATCTTTGATCCGCGAATACACCGGCGACAATAAGACATTTGGCATCGTGGTCAACAGCGACCCGCACGACCGGCTGCATCTGCGCGCGGAACCTAAAAAAAGCGCGAAAAGTCTGGGCAAGTTTTTCAGCGGTACGCAGGTGGAGATTCTTTCTGAGGCGGACGGCTGGTATCAGGTCTGCGCCGGTTTTCAGGAGGGATATATGATGAAGGAATTTGTGGACATCGTGCCACAGGAAAGCATAGGGGATCAACAATGAAACGTATTGTTACAATCATCATTTGCCTGTTGGTGTCGTGCGTTTGCCTGGCGGCCGGGGCGCAGGACGGATCATGGGGGCAGATTAACCAGCCTGTGGAGCGGCCTGAAAACTGGCAGCCATTTGTGCAAAGCAGCCCTTTTATTTTGGGGGAGAAGGCCGAGGCGGGATCAACAAACGGCATGGCATTCTATCGGCGTCCATGGGGATCCTATCCATCGCTGGACGGTTCCACCGTATGCGTACCAATGGCGATGGAGCTGGCACGCCAGCTTCTTGACATGCGGGAGGATGACCTGAAAGGCTTCGTTGCATTTTCCACCACGCACTATGCCTATGAGCGGCTGATAGGAAGCACACCCAATCCCACCGTAACCATCCAGTCTGAAAATGTGATGATGGATAACACGCATCCGGTGGATGTCATTCTGGCCACTGAACCTTCCGACGATGAACTGAAGATGGCGGCGGACGCGGGCGTGACGCTTAAGAAGGTTCCCTTCTGCTATGATGCCTTCGTCTTTTTGGTAAACGCGAAAAATCCTGTGAACGATTTGAGCCTGGAGGAGATACGGGGGATTTACACAGGGGCGGTTCGCAACTGGTCAGCGGTAGGCGGTGCGGATGCTGGGATTATCCCCTTCCAGCGGGAGCCCAACAGCGGCAGTCAGACTGCCATGGAAAACCTTGTGATGAAAGGGGTGCCGCTTTCAGGTGCCGTAGATAATTATGTATCCGATGGCATGTCTGATCTTGTCCGCCAGATTGGCAATTATGACAACGGTGGGAACAGCATCGGCTATTCGTACCTGTATTATATTGAAAATCTGTACAAGTCGGGGGAATTGAAGGTGCTGAGCGTGAATGGAATTGCGCCGGCAGATGAAAACCTTCGCAGCGGCGCATATCCATTTGCCACTTGCTATTATGCGGTATATCGGCAGGGTGATGAGGATGCTGCAGCTTTTGCAAATTGGCTGCAAGGCGAAGAGGGGCAAAAATGCGTGGCCCAGGCGGGATATATCCCGTATGTATCGCCTTAGCGCTTGATGGCGATATTTGGGAGGAACGTATGCTTCATTTGCGTGAAGTCAACAAAGACAATTTTCAGGAATGTGTTTCATTGGATGTTCATGAGGAGCAGCGCACATTTGTTGCGCCCAATGTACGCTCGTTGGCCGAGGCCTACGTGTACCAGGATATAGCCAAGGTGTTCACTCTATATGATGAAGACACGATGGTCGGCTTTGCTATGCTCTCTGTGAATCATACTGAAAAGGAATATTGGCTTTGTCGGTTCATGATCGACAGGCGCTTTCAGCATCAGGGCTACGGCAAAGAAGCGGTGGGGAAGATCATCGACTATTTCAATTCCATCGGCGCGAAGACTGTCAAGTTATCCTTTGAGCCGGAAAATCACGTTGCCGAAAAGCTGTATGCCGGCTGCGGTTTTTACAGGAACGGCGAAGAAAACGACGGTGAAATCGTCATGCAGCTTGATCTGTAACAGCCGCCGGAAAATGAGATAAGTCACAAATGCGCGCTTGCAAATGCGCGCATTTGTGCTATAACGGTAATTTTTTATGTAAAACAATCTTGACATAAAGTAAATAACAAAGTACAATATGTTCGAACGGGATTACAATAAGTAAAAAGGAGTTGGTGCGTATGTCTTATCAGGAGAAAAAAACAATCACAAGCATGGTTACGGGGGTACTGCTCCTGGTATCCTACTGCATCTATGCGTTCGGGAAATACCGGCAAGGGCTGGCTGATTTGAAAGACTTGCATTTCTGGGCAGGCGCTATGCTTACCTTTATCGGTATTGGCATAGGTGCGACGATCCTTATCCAGATCATTTTTCATGTTTTTTTCGCCGTTGCAATTGCGGTAAAGGAAAGGATGAGCGATGAAAAGAAGATCAGCAGGACCGTCAAAGCTTCCATGGTAGAAGATGAAATGGATAAGCTTATTGAGCTTAAATCGCTGAGGATCGACTCTGCCTTTGTAGGTTTCGGGTTTGTGGCAGGCCTCGTTTCCTTGGCATTGAACCATCCTCCGGCGGTGATGCTCAATATCCTGTTTCTGTCCGGCGGTATCGGCTCGCTTTCGGAAGGCTTCCTGAGCCTGTATTACTATAGGAAAGGCATCACAAATGGCTAAGCAGATTGAGATCACCAACGAAATACGCAAGCTTCGATTCTTTGCAAACGAAATGACACAGCAGGAGCTGGCTGAAAGGATCGGGGTCTCCCGGCAGACGATTATTGCGGTTGAAGCGGGTAAATACGCCCCGTCGCTGGAACTGGCCTTCCGCATAGCCGACGCCTTTGGAGTTACGATCGGGGAAGTCTTCGAATATAAAATGAAAGGGGATTAAAGGCATGAAAGCAATCGCTTTAACCAAATATGGAGCGACTGAAAGGATCATTTTGAGAGAGATGGAAATGCCGGTCTTCAAGGACAACGAGATGCTGATTACAAAAGTACTGAAAAAGTATGCTTCGCTTTCTACGAATGGACTTTTTCAGTGCCTTTGAAAATGTATCAAAATCGGCATTGGCCGCTTGCCAGTAGACCCTAAATATCCACAAGGAGTATATTATTCTCGAGGTGTACATGCTGGTGCAAATCATTTTCTAGATCTTCCAGCATGGTAAACAGCCTTTGGTATGTCATGCAGGCATCCATGGGCGGTTTATAATCATTTGAAATGCGCCGCATTTGCGCCAACGCTTTTCCTGCTTCCTCATGCTCTTGCTTTATTTGACGAGAAATATCCCTGGTTTCCGCGGTTATTGAATCGTTGAATGCCGGAAACAGCATGGTCTCCTCCTTGATCAGGTGCTGATCCAAATCGCCTTTTAACCTACTGTATACCTTATGCAGTTCGAACAATTCCGGATGGTTTTTGCCATGGGCCTTGAGTACTGTATTGAAAACGCCATCGATCTGTGGGAGAGCTTCACGAAGGTAAGTATGATGCTTTGTTTCGATATAGGAAGAAAGATCTCCCTGGCTGAGCGCTTTAAAATCAACGATGCCCCTGCTTCGCTGCGCATTTTCATACGCAATGTCCAAGAATTCCTCAACCTTGGCCCGGTTAATTTTTTGTTCCTCAGTTACCATGGACAGCAGCTTCTGGCCACCGCAGCAATAATCTATTCCGAACTTTTTAAATACTCCTGCCGCTGCAGGCAAAGCCGAGACGATACTCCCAACCGATTTATTTCCCCAATTGGCGTTCATTAACCACACCTCCAACATTAGTATGCGTTATTAGCATAGCAAATAGACCATGCAATTTCTGTGATTGAGATCAAATGCAGGGTGTGGTTTTGTTAAAGCTTGCAATATTGCCTCTAAAACAGTCTTGTCACGATCCTATGGATGTAGTCATGCAGCGTATCCCGGTCGGATAGATCACTGTGGCTGAAATCATCGAACAATTTGGGCAGCAGGGCGGGCAGCAGGAAAGCGGCAGCCATGATCTGCATAAGCATGAGACGCAGGTCACTTTCCTCCCGGCCTGGGCAGCCGGGCTTTATGCTCTGCAGCAATTCCTCCAGAAACTGGTTGAGCCGCCTGATGCCTGGCTCATCATATTTGCCCTGGGCAAACGGGCTGAAGAAATGCGCCCGCGTAAGGCCCGGATATGCATGCGCTCCTTCAATAAGCCTCGTCAGCACGGCCTCGATCCGCTCCGGGACGGTATATGTTTCCGGCACCTGGTAGTCGTTCCAGTCAAAGGCGTTTTGAAGGGACACATCGACCGCTTTCTCCAGCAGCCTGTCTTTGCTTCTGAAATAATAATTGATGGCGGCGCTGTTCAGCCCGGCCTTCTCCGCGATGCGGCGGATCGTCGCCCCCTGCAGCCCGTATTGCTCTATACACATAATCGCCGCGCCGATGATCCGCTCCTCCTGATCCAACTGCATATCCATAGCCGTCATCCTTTCCAATAGTTGTCCGCATCATTGTAGCGCCAATTCTTTTGGCTGTCAAATGATTTAAATATTAATTTTAAACAAGCGATTGACATTCTTGAGTTTCAATGATATGATTTAAACGCGTGATTAAACTACGCAATTGCACCAGACATTATGACAATATTGAAATGGAGGATCATTCGGTATGAAACAACAGTCCTGGATTCGTGAAAAGGGGCTTCCGCTGCTTGCGGGAGTGGTTGGCTCTTCTTTACTGATATTCATGTCCTGGCGTCAAAATATGATGCTTGTGGCATGGCTGATTCCTTTCCTGCTCCTATATTGCTTTCGGAACCTTAAAAACTGGATGCTGACCGTGCCGGTCGCGGTTTTGAGTGTCGCGGCAAAAGTCATTGCCATGCATGGCGGCTGGGATATAGACCTTGGTATGGAAGTTGCGTTTGGACTTTTGGTCAGTGTACCGCTGCTTGTAGCACTATACCTTGACAGGATACTTTGGTCCAGAATGAAGCCCTTGACGGCGACACTCATTTTCCCGGCAGCTTATGCGGCCCTGGATTTCCTGTTGGCATTCTCGCCGGTGGGCATGACGTTTTCCCTGGCCTATACCCAAAGCCGCCAATTGCTGCTGTCACAAAGCTCCGCTCTGGCGGGAAGCTGGCTTATTGGCTTTGTGGTGGCGTGGTCGGGTTCCCTTGCAAACACGGCGCTGAGTGAGGCGATGAAGGGAAGAAGGGTGCGCCTTTTGATCGCGGTGTATAGCTTGGTTTTGATCGGGCTGCTTGGATTCGGTTCAGTTAAGCAGACATTCTTGCGCCCCGATAGCGGAACGGTGCGTATTGGATCCATCACCGTGGCTATGCCGGCGGACGCGTGGGCGATTACCGATGCGGGAACGCCCCGGGAGGGCGCAGATAAAAACAAGGCGACATTCACAGGGATGAATGAGGAATTGTTCCGCCTGAGCAAGAAGGCTGCCGATGCAGGGGCGAAGATCATCTTCTGGTCGGAGGGGAATTATGTTCTTTATGAAGACCAATATGATGATTTTGTACAGTCGGCTAAGACCTTTGCAAAAACCAACGGCGTTTACTTAATGGCATCTCCGCTTGTGCTGCGCTATGATAGGAACAAAAACGACAACCTAGCCGTTTTGTTTGATCCCAATGGAAATCAACTGTTCCGGTACGAAAAAACGAACTCCTGGTATCCTACGGATTCTGACGGCATCATTCCCAAAGCGGATACACCCTACGGAAAAATCGGTGCGGCCATTTGCTTTGACATGGATTTTCCAGCCTTTATCCGGCAGGCGGCGGATGTGGATATTATGCTCGTGCCGGCTTACGATACCAAGAAGATCAGCCCTTTTCATACGGAGAGCGCCTTGCTTAGGGGGATGGAGTACGGATTTTCCGTCGTGCGGCAATGCAATGCCGGGGAATCCACCGCAGCCGACTACAACGGAAACGTCCTTGCCACCCAGAGCTTTTTTACAACGGAAGAGTGCCTCATGATCAGCGACGTTCCCACAAAGGGGATCCACACGCTGTATGAGTTTGCCGGCGACTGGTTTGCATATGCAAACATGCTGCTTACACTCTTTTTCATCGGGTACGGTGTGCTTTCAAAGCGGAAGCATATGGAGTAATTCATGATAATAAAAGGGCGTGTCGCAAAACGATTTTATGAAATCGGGGAGCGACACGCCCTTTATCAGTGGAAATAACGAAAAAAGGTGGGACAGGCAAGGGCAAGACATGATCAAAGATCGCATTTTGAGCATAGCTTCGCAGAGGAAGCAAGCCTTCCCTGTGGAAAACTTTTTTATTTTAGTTTAAGCTGTCTTGGGAATGTGAAGATAGGTTCCACAGCGGCCGGCTTGTATCTTGCTGTGGAGTTTGTTCATGTTGTAGGCCATGCACAGCAGCAAAAGCTCAGTATAAACTTTTACGCTGCCACGCATGAGGAAACGCCTAAAGCCCATATCCTCCTTGAGCACTCCAAACGCACCTTCTACTTGGATGGACCGGTTCACCCGGAGCAGCACGCCTTCCTCGCTGTTGATTCGGGCTTCCATCTCCTGGCGTTGCCGCAGAAAGTTCTTGGAGACATGAAGATTTTTGCTCCGCTCCTTCAGCGGCATCTTGCTGTTTCCCCTGATACATTTTTCCTTATGCGGACAATCGGAACATTCTTTGCAGGAATATACCGTCGTTACAATGGTATATCCGGATTTTGACTTCGTCTTCTTCTCACCAGATACCTCAATCCGGTGTCCCGCATGGCAGAGGTAGCTGTCCGTTTCAGAATCATACGGCATATTTTCCCGTTTGCCAATGTCCGTCTTGTACTTCTTCGCCTTTGCCTGCTCGTGATTCGCCGGCTTAATGAATGCCATTTGCCCGTTTTTTTCGCAGTAGCTGTAATTTTCCTCGCTCTCATATCCGGCGTCTGCTACAGGTTTGGTATAGCCCATCCACTTCAGCTTTTCCATCATCGGGATAAATGTCTGGCTGTCACTCTGCTCAGGCGAGAGCATCGCCGCCACGATATATTCCGAATCCACCGCTGCGGTCACATTGTACCCCGGCTTCAACTGCCCGTTTTTCATATGGTCTTCTTTCATCCGCATGAAGGTCGCGTCCCGGTCCGTCTTGGAAAAGCTGTTCCTGTCCCCGAAACTATGGTTGTAGTCATCATACTGCTTCTGCCGTTTCAGGTATTCTTCCACTGTCTCAATCGCCCGCTGCAGCGGTGCTTTCCGCTGCCCCTTGCCGTGTACGAATTCCAGCCCCTGTTCACGCTGCAGTGCCTTCAGCCGTTTTCGCAACTTCTTTATATCCTTGGCACGGATTTTCTCCCCTGCGCGAAACCGGAAACCAAATTCAGCCGCCAGCTTTGGCAACTCGGCTCTCATTTTCTCCTGCATTTTCGCTTCACTCTTCTGGGTGCTCTTTTTCCACACAAAGCTGTACCGGTTCGCATTCGCTTCCAGTTTTGTCCCATCGATGAATGCTCTCTCCAAGGACAGCTCGCCCGTTTCCGCCAGATACTTCACCAACTGCTGATATAGATCGTCAATCACTCCGCTAAGACGTTCGCTTCGAAAGCGAGCGATTGTCGCGTGATCCGGTGCCGGCTCCCGCCCCAGCAGGTACAGGAAATTCACATCCCGCCGGCACGCCTGCTCTATCTTCCGGTTTGAATAGATTCCGTTCATTCCTCCGTATACAACCACTTTGAATAGATTCTTCGGTGACCTCTCCATTCTCCCATACCGGGAGTACGCGGCATACAATTTCCTATAATCCATCCTTTCAAACACCGCGCCGAGCAACCGTACCGAATCATCCGCCGGTATCATTTCCCCTATGTCCATCGGTATTGCCAGTTGATATACGTTCCCGTTTGTTGTATAATCTGGCTGTAAATTTATTGTTCCCACAAACATAATTTTACAACAAAAGACGGCTTCTGGCTACCGCTAGATGCCGCCTTTTGTATTTCCCCGGGCTCTCCTGGTGCGACAGCCCC
>JAEZQK010000092.1 GCA_023413135.1 Bacillota bacterium | reverse complement strand
GAGACCGTCCCGAACTTTGTGTAAACCTCCAAGCTGTGATAGGATAGAAACAGCATGGAGGTTTTATTTATGGCGAAAAGCAAGATTACCCCGGAGCAGAAAGCCCGCAGGGCACAACTGGGCAAACTCATGGAAGGTGCGGGAATCAAGTCGATGGAGGATATACAGGAGCTTTTCAAGGACATGATCGCAACCTTTGTGAACCAAGGCCTTGAGGGCGAAATGGATGAGGAACTGGGCTACAGCAAGTATGATTTTCGCAACAAAGACACCGACAATAGCCGTAACGGGCATAGCGAAAAGACGCTGAAAACCAGCTTTGGTGACATGAATATTCAGGTGCCCAGAGATCGTAAAGGCGAATTCGAACCGGAACTGGTCAAGAAGCAGCAGACCACCCTGACAGGCGACATCGAGGAGAAAATCCTATCGATGTATGCCAAAGGGATGACCACGGGCGATATCGAGGGTCATATCAAGGAAATCTACGGACTGGACGTATCGGACAGCGCCATCAGCCGGATCACCGACAAAATCCTCCCAGTGGTGAAGGAATGGCAAGCGCGCCCGTTGCAGGAGCTCTATGCCGTGGTGTATATGGACGCGATCCATTTCCATGTACGGGCAGAAGGGCAGATCGTCAAGAAAGCCGTCTATATCGTCATTGGGCTGGACATGGAAGGGCAGCGGGACGTTTTGGGTATGTACATCGGGGAAAACGAGAGCGCAAAGTTCTGGCTGACGGTGCTCAACAACCTGAAAAACCGTGGAGTTGCGGATATACTCATTGTCAGCGTAGACGGACTGACCGGTTTTCCCGACGCCATTGAGGCCGTCTATCCCAAGGCGGAGATTCAAAAATGTATCATTCACCAGATCCGTAACACCACAAGGTTTGTGTCTTACAAGGATATCAAGCCACTGATGGCGGATCTCAAGCGTGTATATGCTGCTGTGGACGAGCCGACCGCATTGGCCGAGCTGGATCGATTTGAGGAGATTTGGGGCAAGAAATACCCCAAGACCGTGCAGTCCTGGCGGGCAAACTGGGCAGGCCTGAGCACCTATTTCAAGTATCCGGGCGAGGTACGGAAAATCATCTATACCACCAACGCCATTGAAGGGTTTAACCGCCAACTGCGCAAGGTGACCAAAGCCAAATCCGTATTCCCCACAGACGACAGCCTGCTGAAAATGCTGTATCTGGCGATGATGGATATCACGAAAAAATGGACGGGACGCAGACAGGACTGGGGGGTGATCCACTCCCAGCTTGAGGTGTTCTTTGCCGACCGACTTCCCGTGTAACTGGAAATAGCAAAATCCAGCCGTTCAGTCAAGGGTAAATGAACGGCCGCTTCGCGTCCGCCCTTGACAGACCGTCTGGATTTTGCTACCGTTACAGCCAAGACAGGGAAGCAGAACCCTGCTTCCCTGCCAACTTCAATCTTGTCGTTCTACGCAGTTTGGCGTTTACACAAAATTCGGGATAGACCCACTTTGCATGACAAGCTTGTCTGCAAGAACTGCTTCAGTGAACTTAAGTCTTTATAAGATGCTTTTTCGGCCTGTACACAAACACAGAGATGGAGGCCCCCAAAGACACCCCCCCCTTCCAGTTTCCCGACCGTGAGAGCGTTTCCCCCAGCGCGGTCAGGCCGCCAGGGTACCAGAGATTTGCCCCCCCTCCCGGGGGTTGTGTTAATTACAGCAGAAAAGCGGCAGCGGGCTACAGACTTCACACATCAAGGCATGAAACCCTGTCGTGTTTCACGACACCCTTTCATTTTGCCATGGATCAGTTGGTTTTGTACGACGACCTAAGCTGAACATAGACCGTTGATTAGCTTATAAGCATGTCCAACATATTGAAGGGTCATCAGCATGGCTCCTCAATAAGCATCATGACAAAGCATTCAGGGGGTGTTCTATTTAAGACCCCTTTTCATTAATGAGCAAGCAACCTTTGTAAGACCCTTATAAAGCTTTTGCAGCGTGTATTTGTTTTTGGAAAACGATAAGTCAATCAGGATAAGGCTTTTTTGGCAAGGTATGTACATGAAAGTAAAAAACATTAAAGTGTGATGTGAACAAAAGGGTACGAATTCGACTCGTACCCCTTGCATGCAATTAGTAAAGCAAAATAACTTAGCAATGGTGTCGGTTAAAACGACACCATCATGAATTCCCTAGGCTGAAACAAGGGTGTTTGCTGCTAATAGCCCTAGATTGAAGCCCATAACGAAAAACTAGCCCTCAATTGAATTTAGGGCTAATTGTTGCTGAAGATGTTAATCAATCTATGCTTTGTTTTTCTTCATTTTGTTCAGATTTTTAATCACAATGGGGTGTGTGCCGGCGTGTGCCGGCATTTTTAGGTCCTACGCGAAACGCTATAGAATTTCAGAACTAATATAAATAGCCGGCACACGCCGGCACACATTGCTGCTTTGTGACTGCTTTCATGTGATGTGTCCGATTTATTAGTGAAAAAATAGTATTAGTTTATAACTATGTGATGGGGACTTGATGACAAGAAATTGCATAGATAAAACCCTGCCATATATAGCAGGGCTTTATCTATAAAGATTACGATGTTAACCTTTTTGGAGTTATACCATTCTATGCTAATGGATTAATATACAATAACTCGTGCGAAGGTATGTCCGTTGTTTCACCAAGATCAGTCAGTTCATCACAGGTATAATAGCCATGAATAAGTCTTACAGCTGAAAGGGTACAATTCCAATCGGAGACTTCTTGAATGATGAAGGACAAGGCCAAGTACTTATTTGAAGTGCCCACCTGAAGACCTCTGTGCCAGTCATCGCCCTTGGAATCTTTGTAATCCACAAGAAAGCAAAGCATGTTTTATCCTCCTCGTTTTCCCTGTCTGGTCTCTCGTAAGGTGTGTGCCGGCGTGTGGCGGCATTTTTAGGTCCCACGCGAAACACTATAGAATTTCGGAACTAATGTAAAACCCCGGCACACGCCGGCACACACCTTCTCAATCTATCAATTCCAGGGGGTGGGTTCGTTGACCACTGTGAAAAAGGGTTTTAGCTTATAGCCAATAAGTAAAGATACGGGATTAGAGTCCCTTCCACAGCCATCAGGCCGTTTTCTTACAACATTGGACACGTTGCTGAGCGAAGCTTTAAAGTTTGATGCATTCTCCGGATGAAAGCCATTGGTGATGCACCAAGACTTGTATCGGTTATATACCTCTCCTGTGCGTGTTTCTGCCGCAGAATCTTCCTCCATCTCCTCGGCCAGAAAACGCCCAATCTTGTCGTTGCTGTGTCGATAATCTTCCGTAGCTTCCCGCACAGCCTCGGGCTCATCAAAGCCCTCAAGATAGATCTTTAACAACCCTTGTAGGCACCAATTGAGGATGCCGCTCAAGTTTTCTTTACTGGTCAGCTGGCCTTTCAAGCTCTCATCCCGCTCATGCTTGCCAAAGTGGCGGTCGAAGGGGATCGTTTTCACACGCCCAGATCCGAACAGGGTGGCATCAGTTACAGCAGGCAGGTGGTTTGTGTTGATGAATAATTTGAACTTTGGCCGGTACTCAAAGCTGTTTTCGTGCAGGTAACGGGCAGTAATGGTATCATTACCAGTGAGTGTTTTCACCAGCGCAGAACTGAGTACCAACTTTTTATCCGGCTCTGATATATTCACAAACCTGGCACCTACCAAACGGGCAATGTCCTCACTTGGACCACTGCCGTTGGCAGCCTGCTTCTGGGCGATAGTTTCCGGTTTGGCGGATTTGCCATAATCGCCTATCATACGCATGAACGTTTCCATACAGGTGCCTTTTCCATTCCGGCTGGTGGGACCATACAGGATAAAGAAACACTCATGCCTGGTATCTCCTGTAAGGGCATACCCCAACGACTTTTGCAGATACGCAGCCTTCTCTTTATCTTCGTTCATAACCTCCGATATAAACCGATTCCAACGATCGCTATTTGCTTCGGGGTCATAATGTACTCCAGCCAGCATGCTCAACAGATCATCCGGCCTGTGTGAATAAAATTCTCCCGTTTGGGTGTTGAGTGTGCCGTTCAGACAATTAAATAGGTAGGGGTCAACATCAAATGCGTCCATGCTGACAGGATGGACCCCAGCCGCATCTTTTAGGATGACTTCCCGGCTATTCCGTTTCTGCCAACGTCCAACATAATCCATGTATGCTTGCCGCTGCCGCTCATCTTGTAAAGTAAGCGCATACACCATCAATTGATCAGCCAACTCCTTACATAGTTCCATAGTTTGAAGGTTGTCAATATCAGGCCGCCATCTGCGTCCATCAAATATGAACCACTTCTTGCGCTCTGGAACATAGCGTGCCAGCTTCTTATACCAATCCGCAAAAAGGCGCCCGTTGCCGATATCTGTCCAACCATATCTTTCATTGCACTCCGGATGCAGATCAACAAGCGTCAAGTCTCCGGTACCGCTTTGGACTATGTATCCCTCCATTTGCTCCTTTGCGTATCTTTGCGGATTATACGTTTCCATACAGCCTTCAATGGCCTTTTTGATGGTCAGCTGCCCATAAGTAGTGCCGACCTGACGCCGGTCCCATTTTTCCCGCATGAGGCCTGAGGAACGAAAGATCCTGTCAATCTGCACTTCATTTCGACCTGTCCAAAAGGCTAGCATTGCACATAGGCACAAATCTGCCTCTGATTGGCTGGGGAAGTGGCTATGCCAACGACCCTCATATAAATCTGAAAATAACAAACCTTGCTTGGAGGCTCGGATCAGTGCAATTAGCCTTTCGTCCTCCAAAACAACAGGAACATTATGTACATCAACCGACTTCTTCACTGTTTCTTTTCTTCCAAGGTACTTGGCGTGAAGCGGCTTGATGGATTCCATACAATCCGCGATCTCTCTGTATGTGCCGGCAATATTCCCGGTCATCACGAAGAAGCGTCCTCCGTCGTACATTTCCACACCGCCGCTTTTACGTCCGCCTCGAGGCAAGCTTCCTTTGCAGATGATATGGATACCAGTCCCGCTCACCGAATATTCTGCATAAGACTGCAGCCCTTCGATAAATTCAGAAACAATGCCCTGAGTACCTTGAGTGCTATCATGATTAATATATGAAGCGATCGCATCTTCCACATGGTCGAGATCAACACCAAAGTAGCCGCCACCCAGCATGAACCCTATGCCGCTAAATAGCTCAGACTTTTTTACCGCATGGTTGAAGCTGGTCCATGTATCCGGGTTATTGGACTCGGCATAACCGCCTGTTTTGGCGTTGATAGGCAACTTGTCTATCTTTTCTGGATTCTTTTCGTTGGGTACGCGCTTCCAACAGACCCAGCGCGGCAGTGCCTTTAGTTCTTCAGGGATACTTTCGTACAACCAGAACCCTCCTTCCTGCAGTCATATCCATTACGGTATTAATGGGATATTTAGCCTCTTTTCCGCTTCGTCTGCAATCGCGTTTCAAAATTGCTCTGATCAGGATTCATCATATATAAGGCGATAGAGCGCACATCAACACCAGCACTTAAAAGGGTAAGTCTTCCGTCATCCAGCATGCGTCGGATCGTCCGGGAGCATTTCCCCAATATTTTCGCCGCCTTTTCCTGTGAACAGCACTCGCCATACCGCTCCACCATGTCATTTAGTCGTGCCTGATAATCCATCGAAGTATCATCCTTTCCAATTATGCTTTACTGGAAAAATCCAGGCTTATGCGTATATTATATCAGAATAGTACGCCAAAATCAATCGCAGTATGAAAATTACGAACATATCGTTGACAAAGTACAAAAATACTGGTATGATGTCAAATATAAAGGAGGAGTCAGGACATGACAGACATCGGAATGAAAATCAAGATTCTGCGGATTTCAAAAGGCATGCGGCAGGATGATCTGGCAGAAAAACTGGGGTTATCCAAAAGCAGCGTTTCGGGGTGGGAAACAGGTGCAAGCGAACCAAGCATCCATTATGTGGATAGATTGTGCGAATTGTTTCATACAACTCCAAATTACCTTTTAGGCCGGGGAACAGAAGAATCCATAAAGCTGGATGAAAAAGAAAAACGGATGCTCACAATTTTCAAAGAACAGATGCCGGAAAAAATGAGGGATGTAATGTTGACCATTTCCTCATTTGTGCACGAATGCTACGCCAGCGAAGAAGACAGTATCACTTTTCAGCAGACCACCATAGGATTTGTTCGAGACTGTGGATTGCGGCAGCTTTTTCAAGTTTACGATAGGGAAGTTATTGTTGATGAAATAGAAGCTTCATGCACCATGCTGTATCGACGGAAAAGAATAAGGGAATTCCTCGAACATTTACTTAAAGAGGAAGCACCTAAGGAAATGAACGATGAGCTTTCTGCTGAATCTGAAATGTGGGAAAAAGATCTAGAAGAGTTCGGAGATCGTCTATAAGTAAAAGAAAAAGTCCGTCCCCTGCGACAACAGAGAACGGACAGCGGCAAAAACCAAGCACTCGCTAAAATACCGAGCATTGCCATACCCATTGTATCACGCGATGCCCCATAATGGAAGGGGTACCCATATGCCAAAGAAACAGGAAAACGGGCTCTACCGGGCAAAGGTACGGATCGGCGTCACGCCGGATGGCAAAGAAATCGTAAAATATGCTAGCGCAGCAACCATTCGTGAGCTGGAACAGGAAAAGCAGAAAATCCGAAATACATATATCGATGGAAGCGGGCTGGACAAGGCCCGTTTATTTCAAGATTACGTGGAAGAATGGTTCGAGCATACGAAGCGGAAACGGCTAACACCACATACCCAGTACACTTACCGGTTGTTCCTGGATAAGCACATACTGCCTGCATTCCACAACAGGCGAATGCAGGCCATCCGGTCGACCGATATCCAAAAGTGGCTGAACAAATATGAGGGCGTCAGCAAGTCTCAGATCAACCAACTATCGATGCTGATCAAGGAAATCTTCCGTGCGGCCTATGCGGACGGGACCATCCCCAGAGACCCCACAGCGGCCCTTGTGAAGCCTCTGAGCGCCAAGAAGGAAGAACGCAGGGCGTTGACCAACGACGAAACAGAAGGCGTCCTGAAGGCAATACAGGGGCATAAGCAGGGCGCCTTCCTGGCATGCCTATATTACCTTGGAATTAGACGCGGGGAAGCACTGGGCCTTCAGTGGGGAGACTTCGACTGGGATGAGGAAGCAGTCCATATCCAGCGGGATATTATTTATGTTCGTGGAAAAACCACAATAGGGGATTTGAAAACGGAGGCGGCAGACAGGTGGGTGTTGCTGCCCAAGCCGCTGATCACGATCCTGAAACCGATGCGAGGCATTCACCAGGCATGGGTGTTTTCGTCGGAGGGTGAGGGGAATCCGCTCTGCCTGACAGTGGTGAAGCGGATGTGGATGAGCCTGATGGTGGACGCCGGGATGGCCACAAAAAGAGAACAGCCTAAAGAACGAAAGGACAAAGCCCATAGGGAGCTTGCCGATGATTGGACCTGCGAAATCACGCCGCACTACTTCCGGCATAACTACATCACCAAAATGTACTACGCCGGCTTCGACCCTGTCCTCGCTATGTGGATGGTTGGCCATGCTGATTACGAAACGACGGTCAATGTATACACACATCTGAAAAGCCAGCGCCTTCGCAAGAAGATGGCAGACATGGAGTGGATGTACGACTTAAAGAAGGCGGCCAGCAAGCTCTACCAGCCGGAAGAAATGATCGGAAGATAAGGAAACACACCATTATCCAGGACTAGGATTTTCTGTGCAGTCTCAGCGGCGGTTTTACTGGGAGTGTTTTCTGAACTGTGTAAATGAATAATCCCCGCAAGGAAACCCAATACTTAAAGAGCTTTTACATCCACGTGGGGTAGGGCTACGGTGAAGACCGACCTGAGCGGCCCGGATGGTTTGGCGGAGAGCGCAGCGTTGTCAGACGTTGCGCCTTTTTGTTGTGTGCCCGATGCGCTCTCTGGAAAACCAAATATGGGAAATTACTTCTTTTTTTCCTGCATTGCCTCGGGGTCTCCTTTTATTGACATATATACAATCTATTGTTATAATTACGCCAAAGAAATCGTTATGAGCAGTTGGCTAATTTTAACAAAAGAACAGGAGTGGCACATAAATGAAGCGGAACTTGATTTTGACTTGGCTGTTTTTACTGCTGATGTGTTTTGCCTGCACCAGCGCTAACGCGCAAAAGGACACTTCATCAATTTTGCTACCGGCAAAGGAAGTTGGCACTATGCCCACGCTGGGTAAGGTGCATTGCCCAGCGTTTTTGATTGAATTTCCGGATTATGACCGCACCCAAATTCCGAACTGGTTCACAAAAGAAAATGTACAAAACATTCTAAACGATGGCCTGCCCCAGGATTTCCCAATGGACTCGGTGCGTGGTTATTACCAGCGTGCCTCGTATAGTAAGCTGGATATTCAAACCGATGTGTACGGGTGGTATATGGCCCAAAAGCCGCGCGATCAATACAAAGGGGCTGACGAGCTCCTACGCGAGATTCTTGCTACTTATGACAGCCAGGTGGATTTTAGCGTCTACGATGCAGACAATGACGGTGTGCTGGACGCGATCCACATGCTATACATAAGCGATAAGGAAGACCGTTCGTCCATGTGGATAAGCGCTGTTTTCAGCGGACCGGGGTTTGCAGCCGACGGCGTCAAGATCCCCAGTGTGAGCTTTATCAACCTTCTGCATGGATCGTGGGAACTTCGCGATGCCTGCGAGATCATCATTCATGAAACCGGGCATTTTCTAGGCCTGCCTGATTATTATGATACAGCTGGCAATCTATTCACCCTAGAAGGTGGCATGAACAGCTTTGACATGATGTTAAACAACGCCGGTGATATGAACGCGTTTTCCAAATTTATGCTGGGCTGGATGGATAATGTGCAGATTGTTTCCTCAGGCGAGCAAGTTCTGACTCTGCGGTCTGTCAGCGAATACGGTGATATGGCCATTGTTTACCCTCAGTACGCAGGGCCTCTTTCAGACTACTTTGTGGTTGAATACATCACAAGAACAGGTAACAATACTAAGGTTACCGCAACAGATCCTTTTACCAAGGATCAGGCGGGTGGTGTGCGTATTCTGCGTGTCAGCGCCGATGAGGGCAAAAACGGACTATTCAAATATGGAAACTATCAAGGCTCAGCGGTAAAGCTATTGGAAAGCGTGAAAAAAGGCATCTGGGATTGGAGCGACGATCCCTTGAATCCGTTCTGCGTCAAGCTGTTTCGTCAGGGCGAGGCTTTTACGCCCTATACCTTCCCTTCAAGCTATCATAAGAACTCCAAGGGGAAAGCCTCCGCGACAGGGGTCTGTATTACAGATTTTGCTTTTGATGAACAAAATAATACCGTCACCTTCAAAGCATCTATCGAACCCGCAACAAAGGTAGACATAGCTATTCAACCGCTAACGCGATTTGAAAACTTTACCACCTTGCGTGCCAATGTAGAAGTAACATACGCTGGCAAAGCGGTGCCGTATCTTTTGGATGGCAAGAAAAAGATCCCCCTCAAGGTGTTTACCGTATCTGGTAGCGCACAGGAGAATGAGATTTATTTGACATATGAGGACAATGTCAAAACGAAGCTTCAAATGGGCAAAACCTATACCCTTGTAATCCCCAAAGGCGCTCTAAAAAGTAAAACAGGTGTATTAAGTAAGGAAATAAGAATAGATGTCCCAGTATTCATACCCAACTCTTCCACAACAGTTAAGGATTTGATGCCTGGCTACAAGCAACACGCTTATGTGCCTGTTGACAAGGAGACTGCCGCGCTCTTCTATGCGCAGGGCTTTGGTAGCATTGAATATAAATGCAAAACCATCAGCTCCAATGGCAAGGTATCGGGGGAAACATCCTTGCTTTCCTTTAATAATGCCGATAGTCTAAACATAGTTGGGCTTGCAGGTGGCAGGGCACTGTTGGTTACCTATTCCTACGCCATGAACGAGGTATACCTGGATCTTGTGGACAGCCAAGGAACGCGCCTTTACAATACCTCTATGCCCATTGCCGCAGGCATTTGCGCTGCGCAGCCGTTTGCCAGCGGCGCGCTAATCCGTTTAGTAACTACCAGCGGCTTGGAAACATACTTCCTTGATTTGCAAAACGAGCCTGTACGCATAGATGAAAGCGTGGGCAGTCTGCTACCGACCGGAAATATAAGCAGCACCTTTGACCAGCCCAACGTTTTTGATATAGGTCAGGGGCAATGGCTGGCAGTGGACCGAGAACGGGGGCATAGCCTGGCTATTTTGAGCGAGGACCTAACCATTGAAATGGAAAAGAAGTTTTTTACCGATAATGCTGAACTGAGTACGGAGCGACCCATTGGCGCAGCGCGGCTTGCGGATGGAAACATCGGTGTCTTGATGGTACAATGGCTCAACGCTAGCTACAACGGCGATTTCATACAGGCAGCCGATTCCAAGGTGATACTGGCTATCTTTGACAGCCAGCTAAATCGCATCGATACCAAGACGGTGGTAGATAAGGCGGCAAATTTGTATTTCCAATCCTGCATTGAATTGGCTGAATTCAAGCCCGTTGCCGGTGGATATACCTTCAGCCTTCAATTTTCGATGACTCCTGAACGGCAAAACCATTCTCCCATCACCTGCACCTATGTAACGGATGAAGCATTTAACCTTCGCTTTGGCTATTGGCGCGCAGCAAGTGGCAAAGGCAGTTATGCCAATCTTGTTGAACTCAGCCAGAATACCTACCTTATTGGCTCCTGGGATAACGCGACGATTCTGGAACCGGAAAACCCGCAATAGCATTATACCATCGGTCTGTGGGGCCGATCTTAGCATTTGACAAGGTGGCTAGCGGTATTATGCTAAGGTATTAAGGACTGTCTCTGAGCAGAACGACAAATAGCAAATAGTTACCGTGCCGGATGCAATTGCATCCGGCACACCTCATATAGTTTATATAGCAATAATGCTCATTGATTGGTTTCATCATTGGAATTCATGTTAAAAAAGATTATATAATCATCCAAGATACCGTGGAAATATGCGGGCAAAAAAAGTTGCAGGAACTATTTGGGAGCGATATTTTCAAAAAAAAGTTGCAAAAAAGTTGCAGTAGCTATTTTGAGGGCCCAAAATAGATTATGTTACATAAAGAAAAAACCGTTGAAAACCTAGTGTTTTCAACGGTTTCTTTCTGGTCTGGGTGAGAGGATTTGAACCTCCGGCCTCTTGAACCCCATTCAAGCACGCTACCAAACTGCGCCACACCCAGGAATCTTTTCGCGGGCTTACGCCGTGCGAACAAAAGCTATTATACTGAAGGGGAGAGACGTTGTCAAGGTTTTTTTGTGGAATACACGCCCATTTTTCTGAAAGTTTTTTGGCCTTTCTTTTGATATGGTCGTTTCCGTCCGGGGAAACAGAAGCAGGCGATAGGTTAAAGGTAAGGATATGCGATCCATGCGCTTTACAGAACGGTTTTGGAATGAAAACATACAATGGAGCGAGACCCTTCCACTCAAAAACCATGCTTTGCCCAAAGGCAAAGTTCCTGGAGGTTTTAACCATGGTGAACCGTCAATGTAACTGTTCATCGTGCAGGCCGCATAAGCAGCCTGAACGTGGTCAGTCTTGTGCCTCCGCATGGCCGCCGATGGATAAGGACAAATGTACTGCGCTATGTCCTCGGCCGTGTCCGCAGCCGTGCCCGCCACCGTGTCCTCCGCCGTGCCCGCCACCGTGTCCTCCTCCCTGCCCGCCGCCGTGTCCTCCCCCTTGCCCGCCTCCTTGTCCGCCCAAGGATCGCTGCAAGCATGAGCCGGAGCCGGCCCAGGTATTGCTGCCAAGAATCATTTGCAGCGGCCGGGAATGGCAGCGTCGGCTGTGCACGAAGCTGTGCGTGAACTGCCTGCCGGAATGCGCCAGATCTCCGTTCCATCTTATATCCGTGCAGCAAAGCGGCGCACAGCCCTGGTGGGAGCCGGTTAAGTGCAATACCGGATGGGGCCAGGCGATATTCCATGTATTTATCCCCGTCTGCGCCTGTGTACGGGATGCTGATGGTAATGAATACTTCTGCCCGTCGGTAGTCGAGATGGATGCTTGCCTCCGCCTGAAATGCGCTCCTGCAGAATGCTGGCGCCATAACCTGATCATTGTACCCTGCGTACGGCTGGTATGCGCACCGGTATGCTCAAATGACCAGTGTTTTGATGTGGAGCTGGAGGTTGTGCTGGAGCTGTTCCTTACCCATTGGGAGCCGTGCTTCACCAGGCCGCCCAAGCCTGAATGCCGGGAAAAGCCCTTATATCCCCAGCCCTGCCATCACGACTGCCATTCTCCATGTAAATAGTAACTACAATACCTAAGAGGCTAAACTATAGGCAATTAGAGGCGGGTTCCGCTTTATACAGCGGAATGCCGCCTCATATTTTCAAAGCCGGCGGTTTATGCTGTCACATTAATAGACAGCAGGCCGGACCGCTTACGTTTTCCTTGTTTTTACATATCCATACGGGTTGGAACAGTTGACAAAGCCTATGGGGTGTTTTACTATAACGTAGGAGAGGCCATATGCCAATTCAGGCTGGTTTTGGATACGGAGTGAAACGCCTGTTCAACAGGCTTTTCTTTTGATGGAGGAGCACATATGAGGCGCCGGCAAACGGGAAAGGCTTTCATTTTCGGCAAAACAGGGCGGATTCTATTGGGTGGCGGCTTGATCCTGGCGGTTTTTCTGGCGTTTTTGACGGCCGGAGCATCGCCCAGCGAGGGGATTACGCTTTCCGTATCCTTTCGGGGCTTGAAACTCAATGCATTAATGCAGTGGCAGACCGTGCCGCTTGGCGGTACTTTTGAAGTGCTTTGCGGGGAAACCGGGTTGGGGCAGATTACCGCCAACCGCACACAGGAGCAGCGGGAAGCGGGAGTGCCCGAATCGCTGAAGGTAAGCGTGCAGGATGCAAAACAGGGTCTTTCCTTGCGCCCTGTGTTGGAGAGCATCCCTGACGCCTATGTTTGTCAGGACATTATTCCCCTTAAATGGGATGGGGAAGATAGCCTGCAGGCGGATGTGCTGGCCTATGCCCGGGAAGGCCTGTTTACCTTGAACAATACGCTTGCGCAAAACGGGCAGCCTGCGGGAAGTGCAGGTTTTGCCGTGCTCAACGCAAGCGGGCAGACGGCACTTTCCTTTGTAACGGGCAACGAAGGCAGCTATCGCGCTGCGGCACCCCTGCCGGAGGGTGAATATATCCTGCGACAGACAATGTCGCCGGAAGGAACGCTGCCTGCGGAGGATGTGTCTTTTCACATTGCTCCCTACGTGGGCACGGAAGACAGCGTGACCGTCCTTGCCGCTCAAAATGCGCCCGTGCCTTTGTATGACCGCTTGTCGGGGACCATACAGGTTGATGCGACGCCTGCCGGGGATCAGTATGCCGGAGATCAGATGGCGGAATTCCACCTATCCAGTAAAGCCTCGGAAGGGAACGCGATATCCCTTCAAGATTATTCGGTGGATATTGGCGGCCTTGTACTGCTGGATGAAGCCGGAGACCCGCACCCGGACCAATCAGGAAAAGAAATCAAGAGCATTACCGTGACGCCCGGCACGGAGGGGATACAGGCCAAAGTCAGGCTATTTGACGATCAGGGGCAGCCCATTGGCGGAGAAAAGAATCTTGTGCCCGGTCAAAAGCTGTCGCTGGACGGTCAGAAGGCGGCCTCCGCAAAGATCATCTATGGCACGGCGGACGGCGTATCGGTTGTACCGGCGGAGTTTGTGATGGGGGATATCCGTGTGCAGGCTGGGCTTGCCCGCCGTGCGCCGGATGCCAAGACGGCCAGCGTGGCCCGGATGGGGCTCACTGCCAAGCAATCATGGCAGTACCAGTATCCCGGCCGTGACAGGAACATCGTCACCGCCTATGGGGAAAATGACAGTATGGCGCTTCATGCCTGGGTATTTGACAGCCGGGCCGTATTGCGCATTTCCGCCGTGGTGAAAGAACAGAACCGGGTGGCCCTCACAGTGAGTCATGAGGGGGGCCCCGCGCTTAACAGCCCGCGCCTGGCTGTGAAACTGCCTGACGGATGGCGGATGCTGGACAGCGGCTTTACGGCGCCGGTTGTAGCGGTCAGCCATGGCGATCAGGCGGATATTGTTCTAATGGCCCTAACCGGTGCATTGTCGGAAGGGCAGAAGCAGACGGTGGAATTTGCCGCATCCCTCAGTGCGGGAGACGGGGAAGGCTCCGCCTGGATCGAAAGCACCGCAGGAGTATTGCCGACGCTTGACAACCCCAAGGGGCTGCTGGTATGGGGCGAACGGATGGAAGGCTGCCCGGTGGCAGATGCCGCTCTGGGGCTTTCCCAGCCGGGGATATATGCTTATAGCACATGGACTGCAAAAAATGAATCGGGCGCGGCTATGACGCTACAGCCGCTGAACTATTCCTCCGTAAATGGCGAGGCAGCTGTTCCGGAGAAGGGCAGTGGAATACTGCTTTTCAAGACAGGTAACGTTCCCTCTGTTTTGCACATGATTACGCTTCCACAGGGCATAAAGCTGAGGGAAAAACCCCAGGGACAGGTTTATGTCACTACGGATATTGCGCCGCAGCCTGCATCCGTATGGATGGACACGGAATCATTCACAGGCGCCTGGGAACAGGTGACGGCCCTGCAAATGAATGCCGGCGGGGAAGCAAAGCTTCCGGTGCAGGTTTCAAGGTCTGCCGGAACAGTGCAGATCCCGACGCTGATCCAAACCCCCCAGTGGTCCGGAGAAAGCGCATATCTTGCGGACGAGGAAGGCTCTTTATCCCTGAAAGTAGGTTCCGCTCCCGCGTTGTCGGGGCGGATGTTTGACGACGCCAATCAAAATGGGCGTAAGGACGATGGGGAAGATGGGGCTGCCGGACGGCTTGTGCTTTGGCGCGGCTCCGGCAATATAAGCTATTACGGCTATACGGACGGCCAGGGGGCATTCGATTTTTCGGGGGCATTCGTTGATGGTCAAACCGGGGAGCTGTATGCGCAGCTTCCGGAAAACACGGCCATAGCCGGGCAGCGTGACGTAAGCGGACTCTATTTGGCCGCCCAGACATCATTGGGCAAACAGGCTGAGGTTCAAATCGCGTTTTCCAAGATGTGCGCGCTGTATGGCCATATCTATGAACAGGAGAACCAGGCAGGTGTTTTCGGAGCCGAGGTCACGCTGATGAAGGCTGGAAATGCAGTGGCTTCCGCTTTGACAGACGCGCAGGGGCAGTACCGCTTTGATGCATTGATGGCGGGGGAATATCAGGTGGCGTTGAAGCTGCCCGATACGCTTTCCGTTAAGGCAGGCTTCTATCCCGGTGATGGATATGCGCAGGCAGAAGGTTTGACAGCACTGCTTCCTTCCATAACGCTTCCATACGGCGGTGAAGCTGCGCAAGACGCACCTGTGCGCCGGTACGGTTCGCTTACAGTAAAGCTGCAGGGGTACACCTATCCCTTGAGCACTGCTACCCTGTACCTGGAAGGCGCTGCTGTGGCTGATATGGTGCCTGCCGATGACGGTTCTTACTATTTTGATAAGCTGTTTAGCGGTGCCTACACGCTTACCCTGCAAGTGCCGCAAGGGCTTGCTGTCCGCGCAGAGGGAATGCAAGCATGGCAAAAGGGAAATGTTTCCCTGGCTGCAAATGTTCCCGCAGGGGCGGAGAAGCAACTGGTGCTTGACGAGACGGTCACGGGAAGGCTGCTGATACAGTTTAATGGGACCGGGCTTGCGGATGCGCCTGTGGCGCTCTCAGGGCCGGAAGATGTGCAGGGATTGCTTAACGCAGACGGCCAGTACGCATTTGTCGACCTGATTCCCGGCGTGTATAATGTGCGGGCATTGCTTCCACAAACGGTGCTCGCCGACCAGTCGGGTGTGTGGCAGATGGAAGCTCAGCAGGGGAATATGACCGCATCCATTTCCATCGAAGTTTTCCCGGGGCAGGATGCAACAGCACAGACGGCTGTGCTCTTGCAGGCAGCTGCGGTCGCAGGCACCGTATTTGAGGATGCCGACCGGGATGGCGTTCAAGGATCGGGAGAAGCATCCCTTTCCGGTGCGCAAGTGGACCTTCTCATGGAGCAGAGCGGAGCATGGACGAAGGTTGGATCCGTGCAAACAGCCGGGGATGGGGCTTATCGTTTTGACAACCTGGCGCCTGGGCAATACCGCCTGTCTATCGCTTTGCCTGCTGGAAAGGCGCTGGCGAATTTGCAGGTGCCAGAACCCTTCCTGCTGGAAAGCGGCCAGGTTGCCCAACGCTTTGTGGGGACCGTATCGCCGGCAACGCTCGAGGTCAACGCTTTCTGGGATAGCAATAACGATGGTCTGCAAGGCATTTATGAGCGGGCCATTGAAGGAACGCTGGCTGAGGTCCTCCCGGCATCAGGCGGCACGGATACGGTGGTTGCCCAGGCCGTTACAGACCGCGACGGACGGGCTACCTTCAATGATATTGCACCAGGGGAATATATTCTCCGCTTTACGCTGCCCGACGGGTATTGGCTCTCCCAGCAGGGGGATGTGAGCGGCGATAAGCGAAATACGGTGCCCATAGCGGACAGAAGCCAAGGGATGACGCAGCCTTTCATTCTGCGGGAAGGCCAAATTGCCGGCTTTGGCGTAGGCGGTATCAAAACCGGCAGGATAAGCGGCCGCATCTGGCTGGATACCAATGAGAATGGTATCATGGAGGATGGCGAACCCGGCCTTAAGGATTGCCAGATTACGCTAGCAAGCACCGGGGGCGGGCAAAATTACATGTATACTACGGATGATACGGGACGATATGAAATCATCGCTAGGACGGATACGTATCTATACACCGTAAAAGGCCCGGAGGGCATGAGTTTCACCCGCTCCAGCTTAATAGGCGGCGTGAACCGCTCCATCATCACCACCGAGGGTGTAGGCGCCGGGGAACGCAAATATGTCCTGGAATCCGGCACCCGGGAGGAAAACCAGAATATTGGTTTTGTGCCGGGGGTGATCCTGGAGGGTGTGGCCTTCCTGGACGCCAACTATAATGGCGTATGGGACGAGGGCGAACAGCTTCTTGAAGGCATGAAAATGGAATTGTCAAAAGCAGTTCCTGCAAAGGATCTGGGCACCGTTGTGACCGGGCCGGACGGTGCATTCCGCTTTGACAGCCTGCGGGGTGGGGAGTACGATTTGCGCGCCGTTCTGCCGGATACGGGCGTGGTATTTACACAGGTTCCGGTCAGCGATGCGGACTATAAAAACCTCTTCGCCAGGCGTGATGGCAGGCGGGAGACGACCGTGACGCTGACGCTGTTAAGCGGGGAGCGCCGGACCGTAGGCGCCGGTGCCGTGGTGCCGGGCAGCCTTAATGGCGGAGTATTTGCGGACGCAAACTACAATGGACTGTATGATGCGGGAGAGGAACCTGTTTCCGGCGTGCTTGTGCGGCTGCTGGATCAGGAGGGTGAATTGGTAACCAGCACCGAAACCAACGCATCCGGTCAGTATACCTTTGATGGATTGATGCCCATGGCCTACACCCTGGCGGTGGAAAAGTCGGCCGATTACATGTTTACCAAGCTGGTCGAAGGGGAAGCCCGAAGCCGGATACAGGCGGTGGAAGGGAACGAAGGGCTGACCGAAGCTATTTCAGTAGCCCTTGGCGAGCATGTGGCCGGGATATACGCGGGTATCATTTTGCCTGCCGGCATAACGGGCCAGGTGTTTGCAGATGCCAATGATGACGGCCTTCTTACCCAGGGAGAAGGGGGATTTGAAGGGGTACAGGTAAGCCTGATGGCAGAATCCGGCGATATGGTGCAAAGCGCCGTCACAGGTGTTGATGGAGCCTTTGCTTTTGCAGATTTGCACCCGGGCCGGTATACCTTGTCCTACCTGCTGCCTGAAGGCACGGTATATGCTGCTAAGACCGCGGGAGGCAGCGAAATTGCCGGCGAGGATTTGGCCGCGCTCGGCGAAACTTTCGACCTGAAAATTGGAGAGACAAAACAGGTGCCCCTGTGCGGAGCTGTGGCGTTGGGCCGTATATCAGGTATGTCGTTCCATGACGCCAATGCCAACGGAATCAGGGAAGAAGGGGAAGATGCGCTTTCCGGCGTGCGTGTCACCCTTGTAAGCCATCGTACCGGACAGGAAGCCGGGAGTGTGGTCACCTTGCTTGATGGTGCATTCCTGTTGGACCGCCTGCGGCCCGGTTCGTATACACTGAACGTATCGCTTCCTTCAGGGATGGCCTTTGTAAGAGCCGGAGAAAATATTTTGATGCCCCCATCCCTTGAGTCGCAGGGAAGTTTGGATATTGATATCCGTATGGGTGATGCCCTGGATGGCCGCCTGGTGGGCGTTACGCTGCCTGCTTCCCTGAGGGGGTATGTATGGCTGGATGAGAACAACAACGGCCTCCAGGAGCCGGAGGAAGCCCTTTTAAGCGGGCTTGAGGTACAGATCCTGGATACTTTGACCGGCGGTATTTTTGCCACCCTTTCAACCGATGAAAACGGCGCATATCATCTGCCCGTGATCCTGCCGGGAACATATAACCTTACGGTGCACCTTAAAGAAAACAGCATCGCGGCGGATACCGGTGCCGGTGAAAACATGTTCCGCGATGATGTACCGGGCGCTATCGTATTATCCGGCATGACGCTCCTGGAAGGGGAGGAGATTGCGGATATCCGGGCCGGGGTGAGGCAGTATACCTCCATCTCGGGAACGGCCTGGACCGATGAGCAGGGAACGATATTGCCGCTTGCCGGTGTGCAGGTATCGCTGTATGGAAGCAATGATCTTGAAACACCGCTCAAGACCATACTGATAGGTGAGGATGGAGCGTACCGCTTTGATCAGCTAATGCCTGGAGAATACAGGATTGGAGCCGCTTTGCCCCAAGGGTATCTGTTTGTGAAGCCGCGCGACGAGCGGGTGCAAAGCGGGGAAGCTGTGAGCGTCGTGACGGATGTTACCACCGGTTTTTCCGATGCACTTGTTTTGAACATGGGCAAGGATCAAGCCAGTCTGGATGTGGGAGCCGTCAAAACCGGAAAGCTGGGGGACTATGCCTGGTTGGATGATAATGGGAATGGGCTGCAGGACGCGGGCGAGCCCGGCATCCCCGGCCTGAATGTGGTCCTTGTACAGGAAGGGATTAAGGTAGCGTCCGTCGTTACAGACGCATACGGCTATTACCTGTTTGACAATGTATATCCCATGATGAGCCAGGTGCAGGCCACCATGTATCCGGAGCTTATGCCGGCGAAGCAGCGGACGGATTACCCCTTGCTGGTAAGTGCGCTTGCCGGAACTCAAGGGGATATGGCCTATACCGGGGATGTGATGGTGACAAGCGGTGGCCGGAATTTCGACTGCGACCTGGGCTTTGTGCTCAAGGATGGGAGAAAGCGCCCCGGTGCCATCCAGCCGCCTCCTGCACAGAAGTGGGAATAAAGTATAGCCCAAAACAAAAAAAGGCGGAAGGCAGTTGCTGCTTTCCGCCTTTGAATTTCTGTAAATGACATCGTCTTTTTTCCGAAAAAAAAGAACCCGCCTTCATAAGGAAAGGGGTTCTCGGGAATACGCATTTCTATCCGGCAATTCACTGAGCCACCGCTTTAGAAAGACTGCGGGCTAAACGGGCCTTTTTACGGTTGGCCGTATTCTTGTGCAGAATGCCCTTGGCAGCCGCTTTATCGATGGCGGAGGTGGTTGCGCTCAACTGCACGTTGGCGGCACCGGGGTTGGAAGCCAACTCAACCTGGAATTTCTTGATGGCGGTTTTAACCCCGCTCTTGATCATCCGGTTGCGCAGATTCTTCTTTTCACTGACCTTGACGCGCTTGATAGCGGATTTAATATTCGGCAATTTTGTTCACCTCCTTGAATCAGCGTGAATCAGCAAAAACTATTTTACCATGCTATTACTGGTATTGCAAGCTTTTTGTTAAAAAACAAAGGGTAAATTTCGCATTTTAGCAATTTTTATGGTGCTACGGAAGATAAAAAGATTCATCATTGATGACAAGCAAGTTTTGTTGATTTTACTCTCTGCATTATTTCCGCCGTCTTTTCACAAAATAGCCGGACGATGTAGAAGGAGGCTTCTGATGGAGGCGCTTTTTTATATTTTGCTTGCCCTGTTTGTTATTGCTGAGGTCTTTATTGCCGTCCGGTATGTGAAGAAGGGAAAATCGAGCCATATTAAACACACGGCTTTGCCGACCGTCCTCTTCATATTTTATCTGCTGGCGCTATGCATTTTGCGTATCAGCGTTCCGTATTTGGTTCTGGTGCTTGCCACCATCACCGTATTTATGCATACCTTTGTAGGCCTCTATTTGGGGCTGTATCGTAAAGGAAAGGTTTTTGATAGGTATTTGCATGGGTTTGGCAGCTTCTCCTTTGCGCTTCTCCTCTACCTGACGCTGTCGGAAGTGGCCGAACCGGGTGGATCGGTGGTTTTTCGTGCCATCTTTGTAGCAGCCCTTGGCATTGCCGCAAGCGCTATATTTGAAATAGTCGAATTCCTGCACGACTTAAGGAATAAAACGGATATGCAGCGGGGACTCATGGATACTGATTTTGACATTATATTTGACGTAATAGGTTCGGCAGCCGCAGCTATCCTGGCCGCGTTTGTGTATCTATAGACAAACAAAAACCGCTGATACTTCTGCATTCAGCGGTTCTGTTGCCGGCCGGCAATGATTAAAAAATGGCGCGAAAGGCCAGGCTCACAGCAAACAGGATCAGCGGAATACCGATGACTGCGCCGATGATGGTCATGCACAGCGCCACGCCGATGGCACCCAAAATCAAGGCAAATATCAGCGAAAACAGGCCGCCGATGGCGCCCAGTATGAAGCCGATGATCTTCCCGGCAAGGCCCAGCGCGCCACCCAAGATACCAATAACCGCCGCGAAGGGCCACAAAAGACATCCCATACCAATCACCTCCTACGTGAAAAGTATACGGCTGCGGCCTGGGAAATTCAAAAAGACCAGCATTAATTTTCCATGAGAATTTTCTCATTTGTGAAAGCAATAAATAAGCCCCTAAAAGGGGCGAATGGATGGCTATGCGGCATTCCTGCTGGAAGCGGGGCGTTTTCTTTTTTGCGGCAATGGGCGCATCCACTGGAAGATTAGCCAGCTTACGCCTAAACCCAGAATGATATCCCCGATGCTGGCCAGCCCCGAATGGTTGAAAGGAATCACCAGCGCATCCCCCAGGAACAGGAAAGGAGCGTTTTGTTCCACCAGCACGTATTCAAATATCTCCCCGGACTGTATACGGGAAAGGGCGGATGCCATCTCCGGAAATTCCTGAATGATGGGTGATATAGGCATGCGGAAACCATACCAGGCGATGACGAAAAAGTTCAAAAAGCCACCCAGGGCGATGAGACGGACGGAACCTCTTTTCCAATTCAGGAAGCAGAATAAAAAAATCAATGCGTATTCCAGCGAAACGGCGATCCAAAGCCATTGGGATATGGGAAGCGGTATGCGGCTTTGGAGAAAGGAAAGGGAAGCCTCTATCGCGAAGGCCAGCGGCGGCAGCCAGATCAGCCGCAGCGAATTATCCGCAACATATTTGAGCTTCCCGCCGCACAGGAAACTCAATGGAATGGCCAGCACAATGAAGTAAATCAGTGTCATGCTTCAGCCCCTTGCTCCTTTTGGGATTGATGAACCGTGATGAAAGCTTCCACCACGGCGGGATGAAACTGTTTTCCGCTTTCCTCCACGAGGATCGACAACGCCTTTTCTTCCGACATGCCCGCACGGTATGGCCGATCGCTGGTCATGGCGTCAAACGCATCTGCTACGCCCAGAATATAAGCCTCAAAGGAAACAGAGGTGTGGTCCAACTTATCCGGGTATCCCATCCCATCGTAGCGCTCGTGATGGTGGCGGATCATTTCCTTGATCGCCTCGGAAAGCCCCACCTTTTCCACAATGCTTACGCCGATGGCAGGATGCTCCTCAATGCGCCGGCGTTCCTCTTCCGTAAGCTTAGCCGGCTTGCGCAAAATAATGTCCTCTATGCCGATCTTGCCGATATCGTGCAATAACGCCGCGATTTGAATCTCCTTCACTTTTTCCTTGGGCAGCTTCAATGCAGTGGCAACTTGTACCGCGAACGTCTCCACACGGCGGGAATGGCCTTCCGTATAGGTGTCCTTTGCTTCCATGGCCGATACGAAGGCGTGTATCAATTTCATGTGTTGCACCTGGGATTCCAGGTACAGTGCCCAGGCATATCTTGCCAGAAGCAAGGGGAAAAGCATTAAAATGGCCAGCCAATGGCCATTTTCCATCAAGAACAATATGGCGATCAGAACTCCCAGGGGCATAGCAAAAAGTACGTTGGGCAGCAAACTTCGGACCATGTCCACTGCGTCGCTCATAGTGATCTGCCTGTCCAGCACAAATACGATATTTAGAATGACGTAATTGGTTAAAAAGGCGCAACTGGAAAACAGCAATGCCGGCCAAATTACGCTGGGGAGGGCAGCTTTTCCGGGGGTGCCGCCTGCGGCAAAAAACAGCAGGCCAGGAACCAAAATAGATATCATCAGGTTGCTGTTATTGAAAGCGGATTTTATAAACGGGGTATTGTACAGGTGATGATATGTTTTTGTATCCTTGTTGTATTCAATGGTGAACAGCGAACTGACCAAATAGATGCACATGGCGGCATACGGCCCTTTTGTGATGACGGCGGCCAATATACTCACAACCGATACATCCAGCCCTTGCTGGGCGTCTCCGAAATAAATGGGCAATGAACGGCACAGCACACATAAAATGATCAAACAAATCATTTGCTGGATTTCAAGGGATAGGTGCTGATGGTTTACATTTTTGATATAAGCATAAAAGGCATAAGCAGCTAATGAAAAACCGATGATTATTACAAAATATGCATAAAGCCTTGCCTTTTTGGTCATAAGAAAGGATCACCTCAATCACCAAAGATACAGAGGAGAACCATTATATATGAAAACAGGTCCGCCACGCCCAAAGCATCACTTCCAGGTTACGAAAGCCCCACAGGACAAAACCAAGGAAACCAGGGACATCAACGCGACAACGATCTTGGCCTTCTTCACGGATATAGCCTCCTTACAAAAGGCTCTGCCGTACGCTAGACGGGCAGGCTATATTCAACTTCGCTTAGATTAGATGCTGGCGTGGTCGGACCTGTTTTCAACTGGGGTTGGAAGCCATAAAGGCAAGCTTGCGGTTCAAGGCGGAAAGGGTAGCGCGCACGATGGCCTGGGATTCGTCGCCGGCGCACTCTGCGGCACCGATGAGTACCGGCGCTGCCTGCATATTCATGCATTCGATAGCCACCATCACCACCTTGATGCTGGAAAGCTGGGTAAACTGAACGGATAGCAACAAGAACACATCTTCCACACCAAGGAAGCTGTGGACTGCCTGAAGCACAGCATTGGCAACCGCCCGGGGTCGCTGGATGGGCGTGTTCCTGCAGGAGCAGCGGCCGATATACTCAACATCGTCCTTTGTGAGAGAAATCTTTACATTGTACTGGGTGCCCACCACATTCTGGGTAAATTCATGCGTGCGCAGCCGGACTTCGCCCGTAGGCGTCGACACCACATGCTCTTCCGACTGGACAGGATCCTGCCGGAGTTGGGCGATGCTGATGATACGGTGGTCTACCGTAACGCCATAGGCGGACGCCAGGGCCGATTGCACATCCCGCATGATTTGCTTTGGATGGCGCAGGCTGCTGCCAAGGATATGGATCTCCGTAATAGAACCGTCCGGAGAAAGATGGACGTTTGCGGCAAAAACGCCCGTTAGTCGCATGAGCAGCTGCCGGTACATATCTTCCTGGGATTTGATGGAATCTGTAAAAGCATCAATTGCCATGTGGCAGCCTCCCTGTGCAAATGCAAATCTCTTTGGTGCTGATGGTCTTGGAAAAGTACACCATTAATCCTTGTTACATTATAGACTATAGATGTTAATTATGCAAGGAACTGATGCAAAAAAATATTCATTTTATAGCTGGATGGAAATATTTCGTCATAACATTGAAAAATATTCGCCGATATGTACAAAATTGGTGCAATTTTTCCGTAATGCTAATCCATGGTGAAAGGATATGCTTATGGATGACCGGAATAAGTGGCGGTTGATTGCCTTATCTTGACCGGTTCCTGTTTCGGATGATGGCGGTCCGCACCGCCGGTCCGTTTTTGATGCGGCCGATGCTGTCGAACCGGGAACCGTGACAGGGGCAGTCCCAGCTTGAGGTGGAGGCCACATATTTGAGCTTGCAGCCCATATGCGGGCAGCGCGGAGCAATTTTGCGGGGCAGGCCGGCAAGGTACGCGCCGGTGGTAGCGGCAAGGGTGGACAGCACAGGCGTGACGCTGCATCTAATCTTGCGGGCGGGATTAAAAATCTCCGACTCGGGCAGCGGTTCGCCCAGGATACGGGCGCTGATGGCCTGGGCGGCCGCCATGCTGTTTGTCATGCCCCACTTTGAAAAGCCGGCCGCCACAAAATGATTGGGCGTTCTTACGCTGTAAGAGCCGATGAAGGGAAGGCTGTCGGCGCTTATCAGATCCTGGCCATGCCAGGCAGCCACAGGCTTGGAATCGGTGAATAGGGTCTGTGCCTTACGGCGCAGCGCTTCTTCATGATCCATGTCAGTTTGCGTGCCGCAAGTATAGTCAAAAGCGCTGAGTAGCGTTAGATTATCCTGTTTTCTAAGAGAAAAGCCGCCTTCCGCGATATGCAGGTACATTCCCTGAAAAGCAGGCGTATCCTCAAGCGCTACCACATGGCTGCGCTGCTGCCTTGCCCTTAAAAAGTACCAGCCCGGGAAGTTGATGATGGGGAAATGGGTGGCAATTACCACGAACGGGGCATACACAGAGCCTGTTTCGGTGGAGACGCTTTGTGTGCTTACCGCCCTCACGCGGCTGTCCTCATATATGCGCCCTCCAAGAGCGGTAAACGCATCGGCTAGCGCGATCAGGTAGGCATACGGATCAAACATGGCCTGGGCCGGAATGGTCAGCAGTTTTTTTGCCGGAATAGGGCACTCGCCACCCGTCTTCAGCGAGGCCGCAAGGCCCGCCTCCTGGGCCGCCTCTTCCTCCATTTCCAACAACAGCTCTTCTTCATGGTTCAAGGCGCAAAGTGATGCATCCTGCCATGTCCATCCGCAGGAGATATGCATATCCTCCACCAACCCAGCCATGGCGCTGAGTGCACTTGACTGGCTGACGGCATATGCCTGAGCCACTTCCGGACCCCACTGTTTTTTGAGATAGCTGTAGATCAGTCCATGCTGCACGGTCACCTTGGCCATGGTATGGCCCGAAGCACCGTGACCTAATCTGTCTGCCTCCAGAAGAACTACGCTAAGACCGCCTTGTGCCAATAGGTAAGCGGTGGTGACACCGCATAACCCGCCGCCTACCACCACGGCTTCCGCCTGCTGCCTGCCCCTTAAAGGCTGATACGGTGTCTTTTCGTTCGTCAGCCAAATGGGATGTCCGTCCATACTGCACCTCCTTCTGCGCAGTATGCCCAGGCGGGACGCTGACGATGAGGCGGTGCAAAGGGAATATACAGGATCTGCCGCCCCAAAGCGCCTTGGCGCCTTGCTCTTCCCCACACCTCCTGTTATAATGGACGGCAACACAGGGAAAGGAGAATCTCTGAATCATGGCGGAAATCGTTGTTACCCACGGCATTCCGGCCGGCGCTTTTTCCATACTGGAAGGCCACCGGGTATCCTGCCCGGAATTTGGCCATGCCTATTCGCGGGAAGAGTTGCTTCCACTGCTTAACACTGCCGATGCCGTATTGGCCTGCGGGCCGATGAGCGCGGAAATGATTGAGGCGGCGCCGAGGCTGAAAATCATCAGCAACTATGGTGCCGGATACGACAAAATCGACGTGGCTGCCGCCACACGGAGGGGGATCCCCGTCACCAATTGTCCGGAAAGCACCGCCCAGCCTACAGCGGAGGTCGCTGTTGGGCTCATGCTTTCCTGCGTCCGGCGAATCGGCGAGCTGGACAGGGAACTGCGAAAGGTATCGCCGGAATCGCTGTTTGGCATGGGCCGTTTTATGGGCTTGGGGCTTGAGGGACGCACGCTTGGCATCATCGGGATGGGGAATATCGGTGCAATCGTTATGCAGTTTGGACATTTGATGAATATGCAGGTGGTGTACCATAACCGCCGCAGGCTTCCGCCAGATAAGGAGCAAGGTGCGGAATATTTATCCCTGGATGCGCTGCTTCAAAAGGCGGATATCGTCAGCATCCACTGCCCGCTGACTAAGGAGACGAACAATCTCCTGTCCGCAGAGCGTTTATCATTGTTAAAGCCTACAGCAATACTCATCAACACCGCCAGGGGAGCCATTGTGGATTATCAGGCGCTGGCGAAGATGCTCCGTGAGGATAAGCTGTTTGCAGCGGGGCTGGATGTGTTCCCACACGAGCCCCATATCCCGGAAGAACTTCTGGCGCTTAACAGGGTGGTACTCACACCCCACATCGGCACCAATACGCTGGAAGCGCGCAATGCCATGGCCCGCGATGCCTGCATCCGCATCATGGAGGCGCTATCAGGCAGGCGGCCCCCCAATGTGGTGAATCCGGAAATATACGCATAGCAAAAAGCCGGAAGGGCATTCCTTCCGGCTTTTTCCTGCTGACAATACTGTGTGCTTTTAGCGGGAGGATGTCAATTTTTCGATATTCTTGGGCACCAGCAGGAATAGCCCGCCGCCTATGATAAACATCAGCAGCACGGGAATGACACCCAGATAAGACTTTTGTGTGGCGTCCCATACCAGACCGAAGAGGAAAGGGCCCAGTACGGCGGAGAACTTGCCGAAGATGTCGTAGAAGCCAAAAAACTCATTGGCGGATTCCGGGGGCACCAGCTTGCCGTAAAAGCTGCGGCTCAGTGCCTGGATGCCGCCCTGGGCAGTACCCACCAGCACCGCCAGTACCATGAAACCCATCAGGAGCGGCGTCTTGCCAAGAACTCTCAGCGGCTCCAGGAACATGGCTACCACACAGATCACCATGTAAGTGAGGATGCCTGTGAGCAGCATGGCCCGCACGCTCCATTTTCGGGACAGAAGCCCGTAGAATATGGCGCAGGGGCAGGCCACCAACTGTACCACAAGCAGGATGATGATCAATTCCGTCTGTCCAAGGCCCATGCTGCTGCCAAAGATGGATGCCATGTGGATGATGGTGCCTACACCATCGATGTAAAAGAAGTAAGACAGCAGGAACAAAAGCACAGCCTTGTTGGTCAAAATGCGGCGGGCGACGTTGGTCAGGCGGAAAATGCTTTGCTTGACCAGGCTGCCGCGCTGCTGGACATAATGCCTTTGCTTCACCGACCGCCACATGGGAATGGTGAATACGATCCACCATACGGCAGTGATGAAAAAGGAAATCTGGCAGGCTGTGTCGGAGGGGATGCCGATCTTTTCGCCAAACATGATCAGCGCCAGCGCGATCAGCGCCAGCGCGATCAGCAGGGGAATGGTGCTGCCCCCTATATAGCCCATGCCAAAACCGTAGCTGGAAACCATGTCCATACGGTCTTCCGTGGTCACGTCCGGCAGAAAGCCGTCGTAAAATACATTGGAAGCGTTAAAGCCGATAGAACCCAGGATATAAAGTACAAGCATAGTCTGCCAGTTGCCGGTGAAGGCCAAAAGCGCCGTGGCCGCGGCACCCAGCAGAACAAAAACGGTGAACAATCGCATTTTGTAGCCTTTATAATCGCCTAAAGTGCCAAGGATGGGCGCGCTCAAAGCGCCGATCAGGGAGGCGATGCTGGTGGCATACCCCCACCAGGGTCCGGCGTTTGGAACGCCCTGCGCTATTTCCTTGTAAAACGGCGGCAGAACAATGGCCAGAATGATGGCGGCAAAGGCGGAGTTGGCCCAGTCATACATAATCCAGCCTTTTTCTTCCCGGGTGAATTTCCGGAACATTTTCTTTTGCCTCCCCGTTTTATTTTAGGATGAGTACAAGCGTGCCTGCTGTGATCAATCCGCCGCCCAGTATGGTTTTCAGGGAGGGCGATTCGCCCAGGAAAATGAAAGCCAGCACCATGGTGATCACCACGCTGAACTTGTCAATGGGCACCACAAGGCTCACATCACCCATCTGCAGCGCCTTGAAGTAAAACAGCCATGATAGTCCCGTGGCAATACCGGAGAGGACAAGGAATAAAAGGTTGCGTCCGGTGACATCGGCAAGGCCCCTGTGCTGGCCCGTAATGAATACAACCGCCCAAGCCATAATGACCACCACCACCGTGCGGATAGCGGTAGACAGGTTGGAGTTGATACCGGCGATGCCGATTTTGGACAGGATGGCGGTCAGGGATGCGAATACAGCGGAAAGGATGGCATATACGATCCACATACGGTTCCCTCCGGCAAAATGAGATGAAGCATGATTTTTTTCCTCATTATAACAGTGTTGGTATCAAAGAACAAGAAAGGAGACGGTGAAATTTCATCCAGGGAAGTTCGAGGGAAGCAAGGGCAAATCTATAAAGAAAAGTCTTAAGTTCCTGCGTTTCTATACAAATAAGGTAAGGGATATGGTCCGCGGGGAACCGTTCGCGGCCTGTGCGCCTTTCCATATAAGCGGTAAATTACATCATATTACCCCAAATTGACAGGGGAAAAGACTTGACACAACATATCAACCTTGTATAATAAATCGACGGTAACTATTTTTGTAGCTGTGCCGTAGAAGGCGCTAAAACGCTGGTTGTACGGAAGAATGGAGGCACCGCATGCAGGAAATCAAGGTGACGCTGACCAAGGAATTAAAGGCCAAGCCGGTAGACGAAAGCAAGCTGGGGTTTGGCAAACAGTTTACCGATCACATGTTTTTACTCGATTATGCGCAGGATTCCGGCTGGCATGACGCGAGGATCGTTCCTTACGGTCCGTTTGCCATGGATCCCGCCTCGATGGTGCTGCACTATGGGCAGGCGATTTTTGAAGGCACCAAGTGCTATCACGCAAAGAACGGCGGATTGCAGCTTTTCAGGCCGAAGGAAAACTTTCTTCGGATGAACCGTTCTGCCGAGCGCATGTGCATTCCGCAGCTGGATATCGATCTTTGCATGGCGGGCCTTATTCAATTGCTTCAATTGGAAAAGGAATGGGTACCCCATACACAGGGGACGTCGCTATATATCCGTCCCTTTATCATCGCGACAGATCCGTTCCTGGGGGTGCATGCCTCCAAAACGTACCGCTTTGCTATCATTCTGTCGCCCAGCGGGGCTTACTATCCCGGCGGGCTTGCACCCATAGGCATCTATGTGGAGGATGAGTTTGTACGGGCCGTGCGCGGTGGCGTGGGCCATGCGAAGGCGGCGGGCAACTATGCGGCGTCCATCCTGGCGGCACAGAGGGCTGAGGATAAGGGCTACGTTCAGGTGCTGTGGCTGGACGGCGTGGAGCGTAAGTACGTGGAAGAAGTAGGCGCCATGAATATGATGTTCGTTTATGGCGACAAGATCGTAACGCCCGCACTCAGCGGCAGTATCCTGCCCGGTATCACCAGGGACAGCATATTGAAGCTGGCCGCTTCCCTTGGATACAAGGTGGAGGAAGGGCGTCTTAGTATTGATAATATCTTTGAGGACATCAAGGCAGGAAAGCTGACGGAAGCCTTTGGCACAGGCACGGCGGCGGTTGTTTCACCCGTAGGCGAATTGTGCTATAAGGGTGAAAAAGCGACGATTGGCGACGGCGGGATCGGTCGGGTGACGCGCCGGCTGTACGATACGCTGACGGGAATACAGATGGGGCATGAGCCCGATCCGTTTGGATGGGTGGTCAAGCTCCCGGATTAATTGTATTGGATGGGGAGGTTCGGCCATGCAGCGCGAGGATAGTGTATGCGCCTTGAACTGGTGCGAAAAAACAATGAGTGTGCTGCGCGAGAAGCAGTTGGAGGCGTGTGAAAAGCGCTTTAGCAGCTATCCACGGACGGGGCTGTTCTCCGGCTGTACCCTTTCCGACATCCAGAATCTGTGGAATATTTCCTATTATGCCATGGAAAATCCCGATCTTTTCAGGCTCCATCAGGTAGAGGAAGTGCAGGACCTGATTTTGCGCAGGCTCCCGAGGGAGATTTCCTTTGTTTCGGTAAAGGAGCATATGTTGCTGGAGCGGCTGCTGACATTTGAAGGCGAAACGGAGCTTTTAGACTGGGATGAGGCCGGTGCGGCGGAAGCGCTGGTGGCAAGGCTCTGGTGCACTCTGACCGTGGAAAATGAACATATCTATTTGCATCTCCCCCAGGTTTTGCATGTTCCCATGCTGGAGGCAATGAATTGCCCCGAACATGCGGAGATACGGGAAAAGGTTTTCCGTTTCGACGCCACCATGCACGGGCTTTTGTATATCGCCGGATTTCTGCATGCCCAGCAGCCCACGCTGCATTTTTTGCAGGAAGTCTGCTGCAAAATGGATGCCGAGGCATATGATTATGCCCAGCGGTATCTTCGGGCCACGTTTGATTATACTACCGATGTGCAGGGGGAAATGATCCTCGTCCATCCCGGTTTGGCGGATCCGGAACATTTGATGCGCCAGGTGCGAAGCTGCGGAATTACTTCTCTGGAATTGTCCGAAACGATGATGCTGGGTGGCATGAACGGCATCTTCCCGGAGGAAGTCGCCATCAGCGAGGAAATGTCCGGCGTATTGAAGGGTGCGCTCCGTCCGGAGTATACCCCCGAGGAAGCGGTGGAAGATTTGCGGATGCTGGCCAAGCAGGGCGTTTCCCTGCCCGAGATGGAAAGCGTGCTTTCTTCCATGCTCTGGGTGCTGCCTACCCCCGCCATGTACAACGCCTTATCAAAGCTGACAGCGCAGACGCCCCGCTGGGCCGGGCTGCAAGCGGCGCTCAAACACTGATCTTCCGGAGGAAAATGTGTCTGTACTGGAAGTAGTCATCCCCGTTGATTTGCCGCCCATGCGGCTGGACAAATACTTGATGCGTGCGCTTCCCGGACTGCCCGCCTGGGCCATCCGGGAAGCTTTTTCCCGTCGGGACGTAAAAATGGACGGCCTGCGGGTGAAGGCGGATGTGCAAACGAGGTCCGGCGCGCCAGTTTTGATATACGGCGTGCAGGATATAGGCGCTTTGCCGCTGGACGTTTTGTACGAGGATGAGCATATCCTGCTTGTCAACAAGTCGGCGGGTATCAGCGTCCAGGCGGATGCAGGAGGGGGAGCCACAATAGAGAGCCTGGCTCTTACCCATGTGCAAAAGGAAGATCCAAACGCGCTGCCACCCAAGGCCTGCCACCGGCTGGACAACCAAACAAGCGGCCTTCTGCTTCTGGCCAAGACAGGCCGGGCGGAAGAACTGATGGCATGTGCCTTCAAGGAACGTGCCATGAAGAAGACCTATACGTGCCTTACAAAGGGTACGCCGCAGCCCACGGAAGCCACGATGCACGCTTTTTTAAAGAAAGATGCAAAAGCAGCTCATGTGCAGATATTTGACCAAGCCGCTCGCGGCGCGCTGCCTATTACCACAGGCTACCGGGTGATGGAAGCTGGCGGCGTATGCCGCCTGGAGGTGGATTTGATCACCGGGCGTACCCATCAGATCCGTGCCCACCTTGCGCATATCGGCCATCCAATCCTGGGGGATGACGCCTATGGCGACAGGGCGTTCAACAGGGAGCAAGGCGTAAAAAGGCTGATGCTCTGCGCCACGGCGATCACCTTATCGGGAAAGGATGAGCTTGCTTATTTGGATGGGCGTACATTTGCCATCCTTCCGCCATTTTGATCTTGAAACACAAAGGAGATTTGCATGGAAAACTTGCCGGTGCGTTTGATTGCCATGGACATGGATGGAACTTTACTGAACGATGATGGTCAGATTCCGCAAGAGAATATACGGGCCATGCGGGAAGCGGTGGAGGCGGGCATTTGCCTGGCCATCGTCAGCGGGCGGCTGCCGGAGGATATCAGTTACTTTATGTCCGATGCCGGTTTTACGGATTGCTTCGTGCTGGGCATGAACGGTGGTTATTGTCTCAACAAGCCTCATGGCGAGGCCATCTTTACGCAATATATGACCGACGACGATGTGGAAAAATGTATCGCCGTCCTGGAAGCGGAGCGCGTTACCTATTCCGCTTTCGGGCGCAGCCATATCGCCATCAGCCGTCCCTTTTCCACCGGGCAGGAGCTGGAAAATTGGGGCACGCACTTAACGCGCAAGGGCAATCTTTTGTATACTTACGGCATGGAAGGCATCATGCAGCAGCGGGCCATCGGCACCAACAAGATCGTGTATATTGACCGGGAAGACCCGGCACGGTTAAACCGCATCCGGGATGAGATCATGAAAATTCCCGGCGTGGAAGTCACCAGTTCCTGGATCAACAACATCGAGATCATGCCAAAGGGCGTCCACAAGGGAACTGCCTTGGCCATGCTTTCCCGTAGGCTGCATATAGAACAGGGCCAGGTGATGGCAATAGGCGACAATGAGAATGACATTCCCATGCTGGCTTGGGCGGGATTTGGCGTGGCCATGGGCAATGCGTCCGACGGTGCAAGGGCAGTGGCGGAGTTTGAAACGGACGACAATGAAAACGCAGGTGTGGCCAAAGCCATCCGGCGGTTCGCGCTTTCGGGTAAATGACAATCCTTTCAAAGCTTGACCATCGATAACGGATATCGATGGTTTTTTTGTTTTGCAATGGTGCGTTCAGAAATAATCCAAGAGGGTATTGAATATATATTTATTTAGATGTATAATAATTCAAATCCCGAAACAAGCGGGCAAAGGTGGGATGATTTGATGGAAAAAGGCTACTTGCTGCTGGAAAACGGGCAGCTTTTTGAGGGGAAAACCTTCGGCACGGTTAAGGAAGCGTCGGGGGAGCTTGTATTTACGACGAATATGACGGGTTATCTGGAGACGCTGACAGATCCCAGCTATTATGGACAAATGGTGGTCCAAACCTTCCCCATGATCGGGAATTATGGGGTGATCCCGGAGGATTTTGAAAGCAAGGCGCCACGGCTTTCCGCATACATTGTGCGGGAGTGGTGTAAGGTCCCCAGCAACTTCCGTTGCCAGGGCACACTGGATGAACTCTTAAAAAAGGTGGACGTTCCCGGCCTGTATGACCTGGATACAAGGGCGCTGACGAAAGTGATCCGCCAAAAGGGCGTGATGAACGCCATGCTGCTGCATGAAAAGCCGGATAATATTCAGACCCTGGTACAATCCATGAAAGCCTGGGCTGCGCCAAGGGTGGAGGATGTGACCTGCCTCACGGTGGAAAAGGAATCGCCGGAAAAGCCCGAACACCGCGTGGTTTTGATGGATTTCGGGGCCAAGGGCAGCATCGGCAAAAACCTTGTTGCCCGCGGCTGCGAAGTGGTCACCGTCCCGTCCTCTTTCGCGGCGGAGGAGGTGCTGGCCCTTAAGCCGGATGGGGTGATGCTGTCCAACGGACCCGGCGATCCTAAGGATAATGTGACTGTTATCAGCGAATTGCAAAAGCTGTGCGGGAAAAAAGTCCCTATCTTCGGCATTTGCCTGGGGCATCAGCTGCTGGCCCTGGCAAGAGGAGGGCAGACGGAGAAACTGAAATACGGCCACCGGGGCGGCAACCAGCCTGTAAAGGACCTTCAAACGGGGCAGATGTATATGTCCAGCCAGAATCATGGCTATGCCGTATCCTTGGACCATTTGCCGGGCGGCAGCCGCATGCGCTTTGAAAACGGCAATGATTTTACCTGCGAGGGCATCGACTATTTGGATATTCCGGCCTTTTCCGTGCAGTTCCATCCGGAGGCTGCCTGCGGCCCGCTGGATACACGCTTTTTATTCGACCGTTTTATTGCGCTGATGGGAGGGACGAAAAATGCCGCTGAATCCTGATATCCATCGGGTGCTGATCATCGGCTCCGGCCCTATCGTCATCGGGCAGGCGGCAGAGTTTGACTATGCCGGCTCCCAGGCCTGCCGGGCTCTGAAGGAGGTGGGGTTGGAAGTGATCCTCGTCAATCCCAATCCCGCCACCATCATGACCGATCAGGCCATGGCCACCAAGGTGTATATCGAACCCCTCACGCTGGAGACCATCCGCCGCATCATTATCAAGGAAAAGCCCGACAGCCTGCTTTCCACCCTGGGCGGCCAAAGCGGGCTTACCCTGTCCATGCAATTGGACAAGGAAGGCTTTTTAAACGATCATGGCGTGAAGCTGCTGGGCGCCAGCCGGGACACCATTGAAAAGGCGGAGGACCGGCAGCAGTTCAAGGATACGATGCTGTCCATCGGCCAGCCGGTGATCCCTTCCAAGGTTGTGACGAAGGTGGACGCCGCGCTGGAATTTGCAGGGGAAATCAGCTATCCCGTCATCGTACGCCCTGCTTATACGCTGGGCGGCAGCGGCGGCGGAATCGCGGCGGATGAAAAGGAACTTACGGAGATTGCTGCAAATGGCCTTCGGATGTCGCCCATCGGGCAGATCCTGGTGGAAAAGTGCATCTCCGGTTGGAAGGAAATCGAGTTTGAAGTCATGCGCGACGCCGCAGGCAACGTGGTATCCGTGTGCAGCATGGAAAACTTCGATCCCGTGGGCATCCACACGGGGGATAGCATCGTGGCGGCTCCAGCATTGACCCTTGCTGACAAGGAATTTCAAATGCTTCGCCGGGCTGCGCTGGACATTATCAGCGCACTCAAGGTGGAGGGCGGCTGCAACTGCCAATTTGCGCTGCGCCCGGACAGCTTTGAGTATGCGGTGATCGAGGTTAACCCCCGGGTGTCCCGCTCCTCCGCTCTGGCCTCCAAGGCCACCGGCTATCCCATTGCCAAGGTGTCGGCTCAAATAGCCATTGGCTATACGCTGGATGAAATCAAGAATGCCGTCACCGGCAAAACATGCGCCTGCTTTGAGCCTGCGCTGGATTATGTAGTGGTGAAGCTGCCCAAGTGGCCCTTTGACAAATTCGTATACGGGCGGCGCACCTTGGGCACGCAGATGAAGGCCACCGGGGAAGTGATGGCCATCGGCACATGCTTTGAGCAGGCGCTGATGAAGGCTGTCCGTGGCGCGGAGATCGCACAGGATACGCTGCGCATGAAAAAGCTGAAAGGCCTTTCCGCGCAGGAATTGCTGTCCATAATCGGCGAATGTACCGACGAGCGGCTGTTCGCACTGTATGAAGCCATTGATAGGGGCGTTTCGCTGGAGGAACTGAACCGGCTCACGCAAATCGACTTGTTCTTCCTTCATAAGGTTCAAAACCTGCTGGATATGGAAAAGCTTCTGGCCAAGGGGAATCTGACGGAAGAAACCTACCTTCAGGCAAAAAAATACGGCTACCCGGACGCGGCCATCCGGCGCATCAGCGGGTGCGAAATCAAAAATCCCCGCCTGCCTGTTTATAAGATGGTGGATACCTGCGCCGCGGAATTTCAGGCGCAGACGCCTTACTTTTACGCCACCTATGACGAACAAAACGAGGCGGAGGAGTTCATTGACCTCAAAGGCGGGAAAAAGCCCTGCGTGGCGGTATTGGGCTCCGGGCCCATTCGCATCGGCCAGGGCATTGAGTTTGACTATGCATCCGTCCACTGCGTATGGACGCTTAAGCAGCACGGTTATGACGTGGTGATGATCAACAACAATCCGGAAACCGTATCCACCGACTTTGACACCGCCGACCGGCTGTACTTTGAGCCGCTCACCCCGGAGGATGTGATGGGTGTTTTGCACACCGAAAAGCCCATGGGTGTGGTGGTGGCCTTCGGCGGACAGACAGCTATCAAACTGACGAATTTCCTTTCCCGCTCCGGTGTTCCTATTCTTGGTACCAGTGCCGACAGCATCGACGCGGCGGAGGACCGCAAGCGCTTTGACGAGATCCTGGAAAAGGTGCATATCCGGCGCCCCGCAGGCTGCACCGTGCGCACACTGGAGGAAGCTCTTCAGGCGGCGGAGCATTTGAACTACCCGGTACTTATGCGCCCTTCCTATGTGCTGGGCGGCCAGAACATGATCATCGCCTTCACCGAGGACGACATCCGGGAATACATTCAAATCATTCTGGCACAAGGGATCGAGAATCCTATCCTCATCGACCAGTATCTGTTTGGTGTGGAGGTGGAGGTGGACGCCATCTGCGATGGAACCGATGTGCTGATTCCCGGCATCATGGAGCACATTGAGCGGGCGGGCGTCCATTCCGGCGATTCCATCGCGGTATATCCGGCCTGGAATCTGAATGGCACGCTGATCCAGCGGCTATTGGAGGCTACAAAAGCGCTAGCGTTGGAAATGAACACCGTGGGGCTCATCAACATCCAGTACGTGATCCATCACAACCAGGTGTATGTGATCGAAGCCAATCCCAGGGCTTCCCGCACGGTGCCCTATATCAGCAAAGTGACGGGCCTTCCCGTGGTGGATCTGGCCGTGCGCTGCATGCTGGGCGAGAAGCTTTCTAACATGGGCTACGGCACGGGGCTGTACCGCCAGGCGCCCTACTATGCGGTGAAGGTGCCCACCTTCTCCTTTGAAAAGCTGGCGGACGTGGACACGCATCTGGGCCCGGAAATGAAATCTACCGGCGAGGTGCTGGGCGTAGGCCGCACGCTGGAGGAAGCGCTGTTCAAGGGCCTCATTGCCGCCGGCTACAAGATGAGGAAAACTGGCGGCCTGCTGGTGACCGTGCGGGATAATGACAAGCGGGAGGCGGCGGAGACAGCCCGCAAGTTTGCGGCTCTGGGCTTTTCGTTGTATGCTACTCCCGGCACCCGCAAGGCTTTATTGGATGCCGGGCTCAAGGCGACGGAGGTGAATCGGGAGGATACCGCAGCTTTATTGGAGCAGGGGTATGTGCACATCGTGATCTCCACCTCCAGCAAGGGGCGTTTCCCCACCAAGACCAGCGTAAAACTCCGGCGCAAGGCGGTGGAGCGGGCCATCCCCGTGTTCACCAGCATGGATACCGCCAACGCATTGGCCAACTCCCTGGCATCCCGCTACTCTGAAGGGTGCATGGAGCTGGTGGACATGAACCACATGCGCAAAACACGGGAGAAGCTGCACTTTATCAAAATGCGGGCCACGGGCAATGACTACATCTATTTTGATTGCTTTGAACAGGAGATTTTGAGCCCGGAATCACTGAGCGTACGGGTATCCAGCCGCCGTAAGGGAATCGGCGGCGATGGCATCGTATTGATCCTGCCTTCCCAAAAGGCCGACGCGAAGATGCGCATGTTCAATGCCGACGGAAGCGAAGGCCAGGTGGCCGGCAATGCCATGCGCTGCGTGGGAAAATACCTGTACGAATCGGGCAGGGTACGTAAGGATTCCATCGTGCTGGAGACGGGCGGCGGGCTCAAATCGCTTAAGCTTTATGTGCGGGAGGATACGGTATATTCCGCCTGCGTGAAGATGGGGCAGCCGGATTTTACCCCCTGGAGGGTGCCGGTGAAGCTTCATGGCGAGGTCATCCGCCGCAAGGTGCATTTGGCCGGTGCGGAGTGGGAGATCACATGTCTTTCCATGGGCAATCCCCATTGCGTGATCTTCGTGCCGGACGTGGATCAAATTGACCTGGAAGCGATTGGCCCCGCCATGGAAAACGATCCCTTATTTCCCCAGCGGGCCAACATATCCTTTGCCCAGGTGATCGACCGCAACACGCTGAAAATGCGGGTATGGGAGCGGGGGATCGGAGAAACCTGGGCCTGCGGTACGGGAGCCTGTGCCGTGGCAGCCGCGGCTGTGCGGTGCGGATTGGCCGACAAGGATACGGATATTTCCCAGCGGCTGATCGGCGGGGAACTGGTGATCCGCTACGATGAAGAAGGACTCTTAATGACCGGGGATGCCCAAAAGGATTTCGAGGGGGATATTGAGATATAGAATGAACCGGGCGGCTTACGCACACACTTGACGGGATGGCAGGAATGGGATTATCATGCAATGCGGGCATGAAAAATCTTGGCCGGTATAAGCCGGATCATGCTGGACGGAAAATCGAGTGTGCAATGCGGAAGCCGCCTGTTTTCTGCCCGTAAACCGGATATACTACACAGGAAATGGAAAGGAACCGTGGATGAACAAACGCGTTCTTGGCAACTCCCTGATTTATACCGTCAACGACATGTTGTTGAAGGCGTTCACCTTTTTCTTGTTGCCCCTTTATACGGCCTACCTTTCCACGGAGGATTACGGCACCACCAACCTGATCAACAGCTTTACGCAAGTATCCAGCTATATTATCGTATTTTCCCTGTTCATGTCGGTTTCCCGCTTTTATGTGGAGTATAAGGAAGACAAAGAGAAGGTCAAACGGTATTTCGGTACCATGATCCTTTTTTCTTGCGTATCCGGCTTTGGATTTCTGTTGCTGTTTGTAGCATTCAACAAGGTTCTATCCGCCCTGATTTTTGAAGGCATCCCCTTTTTCCCCGTGGTGCTGGTGGCACTCCTGGGGCTGGTTTTTGCTTGTGTGTACACCATGTATTCCCGCATTCTGTACGCCATGCAGGATGCAAAACGGATCGTCATCACCAGCATGTCCTTCTTTTTTGTGCAGTTCGGGTTTACCTTTATGCTGGTGGTAAAAATGGACATGGGCGCCTATGGCGTTCTATTGTCCACCATGATCACCAACATCCTGTTCTGCACATTCGTGATCATTGATCTGACGGCAAGAAAACTGATCACCTTCTGCATCGACCGGGCGATATTGAAGGAAACGCTTAAGTACTCCATTCCCATCATCCCGCACAACATTTCCACCAACATTGCCCAGCTTGTATCCAGGGTGTTCATTAACAGATGGTTCGAACTGTCCGTGGTGGGGCTGTTCGGCCTAGCCAGCCAGTTCGGCACGCTGACGGATATCGCCCAGAGCTCCATGAACGCCGCGTTTCAGCCGTGGTTTTTTTCCCAGCTCAAGGAAGGGGGAGCGGAGAAAAGCACCTCTGCCCGGCAGATGGGTTATGCCATCGCCTGGCTGAGCGGACTGATTTTCCTCTTGATCGCCCTGTTTTCCCAGGAGGTCATCCTTCTTTTCCTGAATCCCAACTATCGTCAGGCATGGACGGTGGTGCCACTGAGCGTGGTCACCTTCGCCGTGAAAAGCGCCTACTACCCGTATATCAATCTTTTGCTTTATGAAAAAAAGGCCAGCCGATTGGTGTTCATTACCACCGTCAGCTCCAGCCTTCTGAATATCGGCCTTTCGGCCATCCTGATCCCTTGGCTTAACATGTATGGTTCCGCCCTTGCGGATATCATCGCCATGATCCTTAGGGTAATCATCGCGGTAATCATCGCCAGAAAGTTCAATATTGTGGGTTTCCGCTTTACCGTGTTCGCCAAGATCGTTTTGATTGTTGCGCTTCTGTCCGGCGCAGGCCTGTATTTGAGCTATACGCAATGGATGTATTCGGTCAGCCTGCTCAATATCCTGCTAAAGCTTATGGTGGTTGCGGCTTATATGGGCTTCGTGGCCTATGCCAACCGGCAGACGCTAAAAAGGTACATAAAGGGTTGGAAGGCGAAAAGGGCATAATTGATACGTTGGTTTTAGGCATTCCCTATGTGTTTTTCCCGCAGCTTGATGCCGGCGGCAATCCACTCCGGCGCGTAGGAGGAGGCATAGCCTTCGGATACCGGCCGTTCATCCAGCCTGCCCAGCTTCGTGCCGATGGCGATACATCTCTGTGTATATTCCATCATGCGGATGCCGATCTCGCACAGGCAGCGGTTCATTGCTTCCTGCTTCAGCTTTGGGGCATTCTTCATATTGCTTTCAATATCGTTCAAAATATTATCGATCGATAGTGAATGGAATTTGCCCGATATGATTTGATCGATCATCAGATCCCAGCCCGCCCGGCCCAGGGAGGCTGTATTTGAACGGATCCACCTTTGCTTTAGAATTTTTGCAAAAGGCATATTTTTGAGCGTATTGAAAACAAGCTCGTCGATCAGAGGGGAATAGGATAAAGGTGTGACCATATTTTCAGCTTGCTCCAGGGAGATCTTCGGAGCTTCCATGATCATGCTGGAGAGGAGCATGGCGTCCACATTGCCTGTTTCCCATAGCTTTACCGCAAGAGGATGATCAACTTTCAGTTCTTTCGCCAAGTTCTTAAGCTGCATCATACCCACGCCGAACTGGTTGCTGCCCGCGCCGTTTTTCAGGTTGAACTTCCATCTGGATTCGGTACCCAGGCTTTTCAGGATGCTCATGACCTCCTCAAAAGTTTTGGCCATACATACCTCCTTGAAGCATTAAAATTACTCCTCCGGCCAGAGGGTGAAAATCTCTTCAGCCATCAGTTTTTCCGCCTGCCCGTCCGTCCAGGTGTCCACAAGGGAAAGGATGGCGGGCGCGTCTTTTTCCCGGATGAGCAGCGTGCCGGTGACCGTGGCGGCAAACTCGGTTTTCTCTATCAGCACCGGCTGGTTTTTCAGATGGTGCAGAACCTTGTCCCACTGGGGATAAGCGATCTCCACCCACCAACGCTGGCTCTTTTCCATTACCGCCACCTGGGCGGCACCCAATGCCAGGGCGCAGGTGTGGCTGTAAGCCCGGACGAGCCCGCCCGCTCCTAACAATATACCCCCAAAATACCGGGTTGCAACAACGCATACGTTTACTACGCCACGGGTGCGGATCACTTCCAGTATGGGCAGGCCGGCGGTGCCGTTAGGTTCCCCATCATCGGAATAGCGGATGATGCCGGCATTCTGCCCGATCACATAGGCATAGCAGTTGTGGGTGGCATCCCGGTGTTCCTGCCGTATGCGCTGTAAAAATGCCAAAGCCGCCTCCTCATTGTGGGCGGGGGCGGCATGGCCGATGAAGCGGCTTTTGTTGACGACAAATTCGCCGCTGGCTGCTTGTTTTACGGTTTTGTAGGAATTCATCCCTTTAATACCAGGCGGCAGTAGTTCTTTTTGCCCTTGCGAAGGAGCAGGCCATCGGTGGTGATAGCTTCCGCCGGGATGCGGTATTCGATGTCCGTAATCTTTTCTTCTCCTGCGAGTACAGCTCCCGACTGCACCATCTTCCGGGCTTCGCCGCGGCTTGCGCACAGGCCGCACAGGGCAAGGAGGGTGGTGAGGCGGTTATCCTCTTGAAGCTGAGATTGCGTTACTTCAAAGCTGGGTACATGCTCGCTTTCCGCGCCGCCGCCAAAAAGCGCCTGGGCGGCGTTTTGCGCCTTTTGGGCTTCCTCTTCGCCGTGGATAAGCTTGGTGATTTCAAAGGCCAGCACCCGCTTGGCTTCGTTGATGGCGGAATCCTGCAAAGCCCCCAGGCGGCGGACTTCCTCCATGGGCAGGAAGGTTAAAAGCGCCAGGCACTTTTCCACATCCTGGTCATCCACATTCCGCCAGTACTGGTAGAAGTCAAAGGGCGAGGTGCGCTCAGCGGAAAGCCAAAGGGCGCCCGCTTCCGTTTTGCCCATCTTTTTGCCGTCGTGGGTCATGAGCAGCTTGAAGGTAAGGGCGAAGGCATCCTCCTGCTCCTTGCGGCGGATGAGGTCGGCTCCGGCCAGGATGTTGCTCCACTGGTCATCGCCGCCCATTTGCAACCGGCAGCCGTGATCCTTGAACAAGCGCAAAAAGTCGTAGCTCTGCATCAGCATATAGTTGAATTCCAGGAACGTGAGGCCCTTTTCCAACCGCTGCTTGTAGCATTCCGCCGTGAGCATGCGGTTGACGGAAAAGAGGGAACCGATGTCCCGCAGAAAGTCGACATAATTGAGGTTCAGCAGCCAATCGGCGTTATTCAAAAGCAGCGCTTTGCCATCGGAAAAGTCGATGAGCCTAGCCAATTGTTTTTTGATGGATTGGGCGTTTTGGGCGATATCCTCTTTGGAGAGCATTTTGCGCATGTCCGTTTTGCCGCTGGGATCGCCCACCATGGTGGTGCCGCCGCCGCATAGCGCAATGGGGCGGTGTCCGGCTTTTTGCAGGTGCGCCATGGCCATGATGGGGATAAAGTGGCCCACATGCAGGCTGTCGGCGGTGGGGTCAAAGCCTACATAATAGGTGACCTGCTCCCGCTCCATCAGTTTGTACAGGTCTTCCTCAAAAGTGATCTGGGCGATAAAGCCACGTTCCTTTAAAATATCAAGAATATGCATACCCTCGTCCTCCTCTTATTACATGGCCTCTACAATGACCTGCTTCAAGATACCCATGCCCTCGTGGATTTTTTCAATGGGGCTGTTGGAGAAATTGAGCCGCATGGTGTTTTGATGACCGCCCTCGGCGAAAAAGTGGGTGCCGGGCACATAGGCCACTTTCCGCTCCACGGCCTTATGCAAAAGCGCCGTAGCATCAGTGCCTTCAGGCAGCTCCGCCCACACGAACAGGCCCCCCTCGGGCCTGGTAAAGCGCGTGCCGGCCGGGAAGGTATTCAGTTCCTCCAGCATGGCATTTAGCTGCCGGCCGTAGCTTATGCAGATGGAGGCCACATGGCTGTCCAACAGGTCTTCCCGAAGGAAGGCATCCACCACGGCCTGGTTCAGCGTGGCGGTGTGCACATCGGCGGATTGCTTGCCGATGACGCATTTGCGCAAAATGGCGGGATGGGCGGCGATATAGCCAACCCGCAGGCCCGGGGAGATCAGCTTGGAGAAGCTGCCCAGGAAAACCACCAGGCCGGACTTGTCGTAGGACTTGATGGAGGGCAGCGGCGTGCCAACATAACGCAGATCGCGGTAGGGATCATCCTCCGCCACCACAAAGCCGTACTTTTCCGCCAGGACGGCGATTTTAGGCCGCCTGTCTGCCGCCAGCGTTTTGCCGGTGGGGTTCTGAAAGGTGGGGATGGTGTAGAGCATCTTGGGATGATGCCTTAAAATAGCTTCTTCCAGCTTGTCGATGCGGATGCCGCCTTCATCGCTTTCCACCGGCACCACTTTGGCCTGGTACAGCCGCATGCACTGCATATTGCCCAGGAACGTGGGGTTTTCCACCAGGATCACATCACCGGGATCGATCAGGGCTTTGCAGAGCAGATCCATGGCCTGGCTGGAGCCGGAAACGGGCAGGATGTCTTCCGGCTTTGCCTCAAAGCCGAACTGCCGCGTAAGGTACGGGGCAAGGCTTTCCTTCAGCGGAGCGTACCCTTCCGTTGTCCCGTATTGCAGTATGTTTTTGCCGTTTTCCTTGAGCACCTTCTGGCAAAGGCGGGATACGGTATCATCCGGCAATGCGCTGGAGGCCGGGTTGCCGCCGCCGAAGGAGATCATGCCAGGGGTGGCCATGAGTTTCAGGATTTCCCGGATGGCGCTTCCTGTAATGCCGTCGAACCGTTTGGCAAAGGTCAAATCCGCTGCGTTCATAATATCCTCCTTATTTTTGGGGAAAGAAAAACGCCTTCCCCTCTTTGGGGAAGGCGGCTATACACCACGGTACCACTTCCGTTCGGCATGCCCTTGCGGGAAATGCCCTTTGCGGGAAAAACTGTTCCCATTTTTCCCAAACGCTGTATCCGGCGCACCGGCTTAGCCTACGCGGCGATATGCTTTCGGCCTTGAGCTCCGGGAGGTATTCCCTTGAAAACCGCCGCTTCCTTGCACCTAACGGAAGCTCTCTTTGGGGCGCGCACATCAAGGTACTTGGTCCCGTCATCGCTTGTTGTTCCCCATTATATGCAGGGAGGAGCTGGCTGTCAAGCACCAATCGTTTCACCCGTGCAAAATGGCTCAATGCAAAAAGCCATAAATACAACGAATGCACAGTTGCGATTTCAGTCAAAATCCTGTATACTAGGATTTGACCTTGCAGAGGGAGTGCTTTTCACGCGTCATCGCCGCGTGGGGAGCATGATTACATATTGACAGGTCCCTGCTGGTTGTATGGCGGATACGCGGCAATTGCTGCTCTTAAGGAGGCAAGGACGATGGAATGCAAGATAAAGAATGACATCGGCACAATTTATATCACCGAGGACGTCATGCTCAAGGTGGTGGGCTATGCCGCGCTGGAATGCTACGGCATCGTGGCCATGTCCAGCAAGCGGGCCAAGGACGGCCTGGTGGAATGGCTGGGCCGGGAAAACCTGTCCAAGGGAGTACAATTGCGCCTGGTGGATGACATGCTGGATGTGGATCTGTTCATCATCGTTGAATACGGCATTTCCGTGGCTGAAGTCTGCAAGACCATTGTGGAAACGGTGAAATACAAGCTGGAAAGCATGACTGGCGTAACGGTGCGCCGCGTGAATATTTCGGTGGAAGGCATCCGCATTTAAATTATGCCACCCGACGGGAGGAAACACCCTTGATTCAGGCAAAAAATATCGATGGCCTGCTGTTGCGCGATATGGTGATAGCCGGGGCCGCGTTACTTGAGAAAAACCGGGAAGCTGTGGATGCCTTGAACGTATTCCCCGTACCGGACGGGGATACGGGCACCAATATGTCGCTTACGATGATGTCGGCCATCCGGGAATTGAACGGTAAAGAATATCTTTGTGCGGGGGAGGCTGCCGAGGCGCTGGCCAAAGGCGCGTTAAAAGGCGCCCGGGGCAACTCCGGCGTGATCACCTCCCAGCTATACCGCGGTTTTGCCAAGGCGCTGGAGGGAGTGGACAGGATCACGCCCGTCCTCTTTGCCCAGGCGCTGAAAAGCGGTGCGGAGATGGCCTACAAAGCGGTGATGAAGCCTAAGGAAGGCACCATACTGACGGTAGCCCGGGTGGTGGCGGAGGATGCCATGCGCCAGGTGCAATTGAACCCCGACGATTTTGAAGGACTCATCAATGTGATCCTGACCAGCGGCGATGCCATTTTGCGGCGCACGCCCGATATGCTGCCGGTATTGAAACAGGCTGGCGTAGTGGATGCCGGCGGACGCGGCTTGCTGCTCATTTATGCCGGGTATGCCGCGGCACTCCGGGGAGAACAGGTGGAATCTGCCCAGGTGGATTTTCATGCCGATGCGCATGATGTGGAATTCAGCGATGACCATGATGCGATAGAAGAGATAAAATTCGCTTACTGCACGGAGTTTTTGGTGCAGAATTTGCTGCCCGCCATGCAGGACAGCGATATCGATACCTTCCGCCGCAGGCTCAACCGCATTGGCGATTGTGTGCTGGTAGTGGGGGATTTGAGCCTGGTCAAGGTGCATGTGCATACCAACGACCCGGGCAAGGCGTTGCAGTACGGCCTGGCCCTTGGTGAGCTGGTAAACCTGAAAATCGAAAACATGATTGAGCAGCGGCGTGAGCTTAAGCGGAAAAAGGAAGAGGAAAAGGCCCAGCAGCCGCCCAAGGATTACGGCATGGTGGCCATATCGCTGGGGGATGGGTTCTCCCAAATCTTCCGCGACCTGACGGTGGATGCCATCGTGGACGGCGGCCAGACCATGAACCCCAGCATCGAGGATGTGCTGGCGGCGGTGAATAAGGTCAACGCAAAGTGCGTATTCATTTTCCCCAATAACGGCAATGTGATTTTGGCCGCACAGCAGGCGGCGGAGCTTTCGGAAAAAGAAGTCCATGTGATCCCCACGAAAAACGTGGCCATGGGCATTGCTGCCGCCGTGGCTTTCCAGCCGGAACTGGAAAGCGCGGAAAATGTGCGGCGCATGAGTGATGCGGCCCAAAGGGTAAAAACCGGCACCATCACCTTTGCCGTGCGTGACAGCGAATATGAGGCACTTCACATCAAGGAAGGCGACATCATCGGCCTTTTCAACGGCAAGATCCACTGTTCCGGCAAGAGCGTGCGGGAAGTGGCGCTGGAACTTATGCAGGAACTGGTAACGGATGATGATGAGCTGATCACCATCTATTACGGCAAGGATACATCCCAGGAAGATGCTGGAAGCCTTTCTGGGGAGATTTCGGACTTGTACGATCATTGCGATGTGGAAACCCACATGGGCGGCCAGCCCCTGTATTATTATTTGATTTCGGTGGAATGACATGGAGCTTTGTGATTTGCGCGGCGTTGGAAAAACGCGGCTGGAATCGATGCGCGCAGCGGGAATTATCTCGCTGCGCGATCTTTTGTTCTTTTTGCCCACCGGGTACAAGGATACGACTGCCATTACACCCATCAAAGAGCTTTCACCGGGGCAGACGGCGGCGGTGACGGGCTCCATCAAGGGAAAGCCCAGGCTCAGCCGCTTCAAGGGATTGACCAGCGTCACCGCCTCCTTGTGGGATGAAACAGGGCATATCAATTGCATATGGTACAATCAGCCCTGGATGGAGAAAAACCTCTCGGGGCGGGAGCAGGTGCTTTTGTACGGGCGCATGGAGGAGCGCGGGGGAAAGCGGCAGCTTTTGAACCCCTCCCTGGAAGAGGAGCCGGGGATCGTTCCCATATACAGGCCGCTGGATGGTTTGCCGGGGAAGATTATGCGCAGTTTGGTGGAAACGGCGCTTGCCCAGGTGGAGGATACCTGCCCGGAAACGCTGCCCAACAGCCTTCGGCTGCGTTACGGATTGTGTGAAAAAAATTATGCCATCCGGCAGGCCCATTTCCCCGACAGCCGGGAGGCCCTGCAAGCCGCCCGCCGCCGCCTATCCTTTGAACAATTGCTGTTTTACCAGGCTGCGCTGGGAATTTTACGGAACCGGAAGGAGATGGGTGTTTCCTTTCCGGTTGACTTAAGCGAAGTGGATACATTTTGGAAAAGCCTGCCCTTTGCGCCGACCATGGCGCAGAGGCGGGTACTTAACGAAATCGTGGCAGATCTGACTGCACCCCATCCCATGGCCCGGCTGGTGCAGGGGGATGTAGGCTCCGGCAAGACGGCGCTGGCCTTTGGCGCGCTGTATCTGGCGGTCCGTAACGGCTTTCAGGGAGCGCTGATGGCCCCCACGGAAATTCTGGCACGCCAGCATCTGAAAAGCGCCAAGGCCATGCTGGAGCCGCTTGGCATCACTTGCGGGTTGTTATTGGGCGGCATGAAGGCGGCGGAGCGCCGGGAAGCGCTTCATGCCATACGGGAAGGAACATGGCAGGTGACGATCGGTACCCATGCGCTGATTTCAGAGGGAGTGGAATATCATAGGCTTGGCCTTGTAGTCACCGACGAGCAGCACCGCTTTGGCGTGCGCCAGCGTACGGCACTTGCCCAGAAGGGAATAAACGGAGCAGGGGAGCTTGCACCCAATGTGTTGGTGATGTCGGCTACGCCCATTCCCCGCACGCTGGCGCTGATCCTCTATGGTGACCTTGACCTTTCGGTGGTGGACGAGCTTCCGCCTGGCCGAACGCCTGTGAGTACCCGCATCGTGCCGGAAGAAAAGCGGGAGGCCATGTACGGTTTTATCAAAAGCGAGGTAGCCCAAGGCCGGCAGGTGTACATCGTCTGCCCCCTGGTGGAAGAAAGCGAAGCGCTCGCTGATGTGAAAGCCGCCCAGACCCAGTATTCCGAGTTGGTCGCAGGGTATTTGAAGGGGCTCCGGGTAGGGCTTACCTATGGCAAGCAGCCGGCCAAAGAGAAGGCGGAGGTGCTGGATGCCTTTGCGGCGGGGGATTTGCAGGTTTTAGTGGCTACCACCGTTATTGAGGTGGGTGTAAATGTGCCAAACGCTACCATCATGGTAATCGAGGACGCCCAGCGCTACGGCTTGTCCCAGCTTCACCAATTAAGGGGCAGGGTGGGCCGGGGCAGCCTGCAAAGCTGGTGTTTCCTGCTGGCGGAAACGAATGAACGGCTGAAAACGCTGACTGCTACCAACGATGGGTTTGAAATCGCCAAGAAGGATTTGCAGCTTCGGGGGCCGGGGGAGTTTTTCGGCACACGCCAGCACGGCGCGCCGCTGCTGCCGGGGCTTTCCATGGACGGAGACGTCATGCTTTTGGATGAGACGCAAAAATGCATCCGGGAACTGCGCAATCAAAAGGAATACCGGGTAGAATGGGCCATGGTCCAGGCACAGGCGCGGCAGGACTTTGCACATAGGCTCCAGCAGGTGTCACTTAGCTGATTCCAAGCACAAAAATCCTGGTATTATATTGCCAAACAGGGCAAAAGATAGTATAATCAATCGGATGTTTGAGGGACGAGCCTTGGCATGCTTCTTTTTTGTATGCCTGATGCTTTATCCGCCGCATGAACAACATGCGCAACTATTTACGTGGAGGAGGACACCTAAACATGGCAACCAAATATGTGTACCTGTTTAAAGAAGGCAACGCCGGCATGAAAAACCTGCTGGGCGGCAAGGGCGCCAACCTGGCCGAGATGACCAATGTTGGCCTTCCTGTTCCCCAGGGCTTTACCGTTACCACCGAAGCCTGCACGCGCTACTATCAGGATGGCAAGCAGATCGCGCCTGAGATCGTGGACCAGATTAATGAAGCGCTGGCCAAGACGGAAATCATCTGCGGCAAAAAGTTTGGCGATCTCAATAGCCCCTTCCTTGTGTCCGTCCGTTCCGGTGCCCGCGCCTCCATGCCCGGCATGATGGATACGATCCTGAACCTGGGTCTCAACGATATCGCCGTCCAGGGCCTGGCCAAGCAGACCGGCAACGAGCGCTTTGCCTATGACAGCTACCGCCGTTTTATCAACATGTTCTCCGATGTTGTCATGGAGATCAAAAAGTCCAATTTTGACGCGGCTCTGGAAGCCGTGAAGGAAGAAAAGGGCGCCAAGTTCGATACCGATCTGAACGCCGAGGACCTCAAGGAAGTCGTCAAGCGCTTCAAGGCCATTTATCTGAAGGAAAAGGGCGAAGAATTCCCCCAGGATCCCAAAGTGCAGCTGATGGAGGCCATCAAGGCCGTGTTCCGTTCCTGGGACAACCCCCGTGCCATCTACTATCGCCGCATGAACGACATCCCCGGCGACTGGGGAACCGCCGTTAACGTGCAGAGCATGGTATTTGGCAACATGGGCAATGATTCCGGCACCGGCGTTGCCTTTACCCGCAACCCCTCCACCGGCGAAAAGAAGCTGTATGGCGAATACCTCTTCAACGCCCAGGGCGAAGACGTGGTGGCCGGCATCCGTACGCCCCAGCCCATCGCTTCCCTGCAGCAGTCCATGCCCGAAGTATACGATCAGTTCACCAAGATCGCCGATACTTTGGAAAAGCACTACCGCGATATGCAGGATATGGAGTTCACCATCGAGCATGGCAAGCTGTTCATGCTGCAGACCCGCAACGGCAAGCGCACCGCCGCCGCTGCATTGAAGATTGCCGTGGACCTGGTGGAAGAAGGCATGCTCTCTACCGATGAAGCAGTTCTGAAGGTAGAGCCCAAGCAGCTGGATACCCTCTTGCACCCCAACTTTGATACCGCGGCCCTCAAGAAGGCCGAAGTTATCGCCAAGGGCTTGCCCGCTTCTCCCGGGGCTGCCACCGGATATATCTACTTCACCGCTGATGCCGCTGCCGAAGCCGGGCGCGCCGGCAAGGCCGTCATCCTGGTGCGTGAAGAAACCACGCCGGAAGATATCGAGGGCATGGACCTGTCCAAGGGTATCCTGACCGCCCGCGGCGGTATGACCTCCCACGCTGCCGTTGTGGCCCGCGGCATGGGCCGCGCTGCCGTCGTAGGCTGCGGCGAGCTGCACATCAAGGAAGCTGCAAAGACCCTGACCGTTGGCGGCAAGGTGTACCATGAGGGCGATGCCCTGTCCCTGGATGGCTCTACCGGCAACGTATACGCCGGCCTCATCCCCACTGTGGAAGCTTCCGTTTCCGGTGACTTTGCCAAGCTGATGGCGTGGGCTGATGCCGCCCGTACCCTGAAGGTCCGCACCAATGCCGACACCCCCCGCGATACCAAGCAGGCTGTGGACTTTGGCGCGGAAGGCATTGGCCTTTGCCGCACCGAGCACATGTTCTTTGAAGCCGACCGTATTGCCGCCGTGCGCGAGATGATTCTGGCCGATACCGAAGCTCAGCGCCGCGCCGCTCTTGACAAGATCCTGCCCATGCAGCAGGGTGACTTCGAGGCCATGTACAAGGCATTGGAAGGCCGTCCCATGACCATCCGCTACCTGGATCCGCCGCTGCACGAGTTCCTGCCCGCCAAGTCTATGACGGAAGAAATCGCCGCCCTGGCCAAGGAGCTGAACACCACCAGTGAAAAGATCATTACCAAGATCGACGCGCTGCACGAGTTCAACCCCATGATGGGTCACCGCGGATGCCGTCTGGCCGTCACATTCCCCGAAATCGCCGAAATGCAGACCCGCGCTGTGCTTCAGGCTGCTTTGAAGGTGAAGAAGGAAACGGGCCTGGACATCGTGCCTGAGATCATGATCCCCCTGGTCGGCGCCAAGAAGGAATTGGCTTTCGTCAAGCAGATCGTGCTCGATACCGCCAAGAAGGTGTTTGCCGAGGCTGGTTCGGAATTGCATTTCCACATCGGTACCATGATCGAGATTCCCCGTGCCGCCGTCATTGCCGATGAGATCGCCGAGGAAGCCGAATTCTTCTCCTTCGGCACCAACGACCTGACCCAGATGACTTTCGGCTTCAGCCGTGACGATGCCGGCAAGTTCCTGGATGCCTACTACAACAACAAGATCTTCGAGAATGATCCCTTCGCCCGCCTGGACCAGGAAGGCGTAGGCAAGCTGGTGGAAATGTCCGTCAAGCTGGGCAAAAAGACCCGCCCCGACATCAAGCTGGGCATCTGCGGCGAGCATGGCGGCGATCCCTCCTCCATCAAATTCTGCCACAAGGTGGGCCTCAACTACGTATCCTGCTCTCCCTTCCGTGTGCCCATCGCAAGGCTTGCGGCGGCTCATGCGGCCATTGAGGAAAAGCAGGCTGCAAAGAAGTAAAACCATTCCATCTGATAAGGCAGGGGTGCTCTTATGAGTATCTCTGCTTTTTTACATCTGCAAAAGAAAGAAAATATAGGAAAATCTGTAACGAACAGCGAACAAAACAGATATATGCAGTAAGAAAGGAGGGGAGGCCGTGGGCTCTATGGAGGAAATCTATGAAGAGTATGCTACGCCGGTATACCGGTACCTGTGCAGCCTGACCCATCATGCGGATACCGCCCAGGAGCTGACGGCTGAGACCTTCTGCCAAGCCATAAAATCCATGAAGCGTTATAATGGAGAGTGCAAATTGCTGGTATGGCTTTGCCAGATTGCCAAGCATCTGTGGTATCAGGAGCTGGACAGGCGGCGGCGCAAAGGCGCTTTCAGCCTGGAAGCTGTTCCTGAGCCCACCGCCATGGACGGTTCACCGGAGGAATCGCTTGTCGGGGAGGAAAGCCGCATTGCGTTCTTCCGCCGGATGCAGGAACTGGACGAAACCACCAGGGAGGTGGTTTACTTGCGGCTGATGGGTGATTTGAGCTATCGGCAGATTGGAGATGTACTTGGAAAAACAGAAAACTGGGCCCGGGTAACCTTTTACCGGGGCAAGGAAAAGCTGCGGAAAGGATGGCATGAGCATGTGTGACAGGCTGAAATGCGAAGTGGTGCGTGATCTTTTGCCCAATTATATCGAAGGCCTGACCAGTGCGGAAACGAACGACGCAGTCTTAAAGCATATGGAGGATTGTGAAGAATGCAAAGAGCTGCATGACAAGCTGAAGGCCGACATGGCTGTGCCCATAATTGAGAAGAAAGATTTGCTGCGGCTTTTACGGGCCATACGCAAGGCCAGGCTGACCCAGATCATCCTGGCAGTATTGGGCAGCGCCGTAGTGACATGGGGTGTGGTTTTCCTTATGAGCTCGGGATTAAGCGTTGTTTCTCCCCAGGAAATACAGGTACAGAACATCTATCGTTTGTCGGACGGCTCTATGGTGGTCGCATATAAGGTGCCGGGGCTGGACAATAGGATGCTGGCCGGAAATTCGGGCAGGCAATGGAGCAACGGAGATTATTCATTTGAAATCAGGACCACCTTCTGGAACCGTCTGTTCGGGAACCCGAACCCGGAGAATGCCATTCTCTATTTCAAATTTGCCAATAGTTTTCACTCGTATTTTGATGATTTCATGGATCGCGGAAGCGATGAACCCCTGATCATCTATTATGGCAATGAAAAAAACAAAAAGGAAATATGGCGAAAGGGAAACCCGGTACTCGAGGCCACGCCTGAATTTGAGATCTATATCAACAGAGGCATCCGCCAAAACTATGAGGATTTTCTGGAGGATTATTTGTGGCGGCTCTCCGTCACAAGCCCATCCCCGACGGTGGTTCCAGGGGGCTCTTCCAACTGAGCATATTTAATACAAGGGTGTATTTTGAATAGAATAACGAAAAGGAGATTGAGTATGAAAACGAAAGCGGTGGCTATCCTACTTGTCCTGTGTGTGATTCTGAGTACGAGTGCAGGTGCATGGGCTGCTCCCGGGGATGCGGTTCTGTTTCCGCCAGAAGATGACGGATCCTTCATGGAGTACGTACAATCGATTGCGGCCGTAGGGGATACTTTGTATTTGCTTACGAATAACGGCTTGTACGCCTGGCAGGCAAAGGATAAAGAACCCCGGCTGGTATCCGATTCGGTCAAGATGGGCTATGCCCCCGGCAGATGGGAGGATATGTCCAAAGAAGATCAGGAGGCGAATAAAAACAGCGTCAATTATCTGCTGGAGAGAGATGGGCAGCTTTACGGACTGAACACCGTAAAAGGGTCCTTGCTTTTACTTACCGTTACGGCGGATGGCGTAAGCACCAGTGAAACCAACGTGCTTGACTGGGACGACATGTTTGTGCAGCAGGCGGATTACTCCTATATCAGGCAAATATTCAGCGCCGCGTTGACGGCTGACCGCCTCTATCTGCTTGCGCAGCAGCCGACCGACAGTTGGAATGAATATGACCTGCTGGCATTTGACCTTGCGACCGGAGCGCAAACCAAGCTGGCGGCTGAAAACGTACATTCCATAACACGCTACGAAAACGGCCAGCTTTTGTGCAATGTATTCGACTGGGAAAACATGTACACCAGCGATGGAAAGCCGGTCTATCCCGCCCTGTCGGTGCTGGACCCTGCCACGCAAAAGCTTACAAAGATGGCGGATTTCCCGACGACACAGGTGGGGGGACTATGCTATTCCTCCGAAAGCGGCATGGTGTATGCGATGGGAAGAGGCGAGCTCTTTGGCTTAAAGCCCGGCGGCGCTTTTGAGACCGTGGCTTACATGCCGGTTGATTATCCCGGCGATCAGACGTCCACCGCCATTTTGTCCGGCGGTCTCTATGCGGCTATTCCCAATTACGGTGCCGTGTATGTGCGCAACACCGATCCCGCTTTGAAGGCCAACCGTGTTCTGCGCATTGCGGGCGGATATTCCGACAACGTGAGCCAGAAATTCCAGGCAGATCATCCCGAGCTTCCCGTCATCTTCGTGGATGCTCCCTTCAGAGGAGCCGAGGAAATTTCCCAGCAGATGGTATCGGGCTCCGACAGCGCCGATCTGTTCGTTATCAACCTGTCTTATGGAGGTTTTACCTCCCTGCGGGACAAGGGGTATGTGACCGATTTGAGCGGAAGCACCATTTTGACGGAGGCCGTCTCAAAAATGTATCCCCAGTATGTGAAGGATGTTTTCAAGGATGGCAAACTCGTCGCATTCCCGTACCGCTTCAGTGCCAATGCCTTGGGGTATTCACCCGATATACTGAAGGAGATTGGCGTCGAAAAGCCGCCGCAAACGATGTTTGAACTGATGGACCTGTATGTGGACTGGGTAGATGAGTATGCCCAGGATTTCACCGGCTATACGCTGCAAGAGAATATATACGATATCCGTTCAGAATTGCTCAGCAGCATCTTAATGGCATATCTGGCTCACTATGCCCGCAGCGGGGAAGACCTGAAATTTGATACGCCGCTGTTCAAGTCACTGCTTGCCAAACTGGATGAAGTTTCACCTATTCTGGAAGAACTGAATCCTTCCGAAGAGGAGCGGCAAGGTGGCACGGTCATATCTTATGGGTCTGACGAAAAGCCTACCTCGCTGATATCCAACTATTATACTTTCTATCCTATGGAGTACAACGACGACAGAGGATATCTGCCTTTGCCTCTATCCCTGGAAGAAGGAATGGACCCGGCGCTGTTTGCGTATGTAGACGCTTTTGTGATCAATCCCAATTCCCCCAATAAAGACCTCGCTCAAACCTATTTGGAATACTTCGCACAGAATATGCCAAGGGATATTTCCATCACCTTCTGTCCGGATGACAATACGCCGGTGGAGGACCCATGGTATGCGCGCTCGATCGAAAACATGAAAAAGAATATGGAAGAAATAAAAAAGGAAATGGAAACCGCCAGCCCCGAGGAACTGAAAAGCCTGGAAGAAATGCTGAAGAGCCAGGAGGAATATATGGCCTCGAATGAGAAACACCGCTTCAGCATATCTGAAAAATTGATCGCACAATACCGGGAATTGGTGCCTTACATTTTCGTCGACACGCAGAATATGAATTTCCTGACGGGCTCCCGGGAAGCGCAGACGCTTCTTCAGCGGTTCATGCAGGGGGAACTGAAAACCGATCAGTTTGTCCGCGAGTTTGACCGCAAGCTTCAAATGATGCGCATGGAGAACAACTGAGGAAATAGTGCGAACAAAAGGGGAGCGGCAAAGGCGGGTAGTCACAAGGAAAAATTGTGAACCAACCCCATAGGCCGATTGAATACGGGTAAAGCACCTCATTCCCAAAGAATTCTTTTGGGGATGAGGTGCTTTTATACTGCCCTGAAAACAAGCGGATTGCTTCAAGCATGCGAGGGCGGGCGAACACAGTTCGCCCCTACGACACCATGTGTTTGTTGATTTTTATCAGTCGGGATGTTCAAGAACCAAAAGAAAAGCCAAGGTACTCTTTACGTTGTAGCGAACACAGTTCGCCCCTACGATACCATGTGTTTGTTGATTTTATCAGCCGGGATGCTCAAGAACCGGAAGAAAAGCCAAGGTACTCTTTACGCCGTAGGGGCGAACTGTGTTCGCCCGCCTATCTGTAGCAAGGATCATGTGGGGGATCAGGCAATTCCCTTCCGGCATCCGTTTTCATCCCTTGGGGTGATGCGTGCATCATGGGTATCTGTTCCAAAACATAAATGCATCGATGGAACCAAGGTAGGGCGGGGGCTTGCTCACGCCGTAACCGGAAAGCTCTTGGCCAGGAAACGAACGGCGGTAGAAAGCCCCCGCCCTACATCGTCAACTGCACTTCAACATTCATCAAAGCATTTGTTGTTTTGGATTGGCATTATTTCTTTGTTTCAAGCATCTTTATATCACGTCAACTTTTCTCTCTCTCCGCACAATATAGAAAGATACCGCCAATCCTGCCATGAGCACAAAGCCGCAAATCATAGGCTCTATCCCGGTAATGCCTGTTTTCACATATAAAGGATTATTATTGCTGTAAGTCTCGTTAAAAACGCTGTATCCAAGCGCCCCAAGCATGGCAAACACGGGGATTAGTTTCAGTATCAGCGTTATCAGATTTTGGCTGAACCTTGAAAGTAAAAACGCAATGGCCGCTGCACCCAGGCACAGGATATAAAGCAGCGCAATATAAAGGACGATGTATTGGCCATACGTTATATCAAACCAGAAGAATGTGACCTGAAAATTGAGAAAAGAGGTTAGTCCGTTATTCCAAAACGGCCATGTACCGTTTGTGCTGTAAATAGCACCGAAAATCAAAATCAAAGCTGTAGTCAGCAAAAATGCCGAAAGAAGAACGGCGATAAGCTGCTTATTCAGAATACTCCTGCCGTGCTTTACCGTGTACTGTAACAGATGAACCTTTCTTGCGCGATCGGTAACTATGAGCGGCGAAACGAACACCAACACCGCCAACACCGCCAATATCGCCAGATAAACAGTATATGTGACGGTATTCCCGAATACCCATCCATCCATGATGTTTCTGTACTCCCCAGTCTCCTGAATCTGAAGCAGCCGGGCAATTTCTTTTTCACTTGCTGATGCGGGAAGCAAATATTCTGATCCTTTTTCAAGGCGTGTATATCCGTTCTCTATGCTATCCAAGGCTTGCAATTTGAAACGGACAAAGTCACATTCTTCTCTCAGCAACGTCCAGATTGCATCAGATTCCAGGTCAGTCTGATCCTCCTTTTCATGAACTTTTTCATAATCCTCATAGGTATATATTCCCGCTTCGGCAAAGACGGGCATGTTTTGAATATAGTTTTCCGCCTCGTATATCAATTCCGCATGGGTTTTTAACATAAATTCAGAATGCTCCGCCTCCTCCAGCGTCGGGCCGTATTCCTTTGTCAATTGAATGCTGTAGGCAACTTCTTCGGTAGGAGAGTGCCCGTTGGGAAAATAAGTAATCTCAAATTCCATAAACATGAGATAAAACAAAGCGCAAATCAGAGCAACAATCAGAAGCAGCTTTATGTTCCAAATCTTTTTCATCTCAAAGAAAACAATCCTCATAATAAATCCCTCTTTCGAAAATGAATCGTAGCAAACAGGCAAAAGGCAGCTAGGACCAAAAACGATACGCAAAGTCCGAGTGTCTCAAAATGAGGCCAAAGTATGTCCACATCTCCGTCCGTAAACCATATGCCATGTTTCAGCCATAACCAAACAGGCGAAAGCATGAAATAATACCGCACGTATAAACCTGCCGTCAGCCCTTTGGGTATTTGCCAAGGGATCACGATAAAAGCCGCGTTTACCGCAAGGAATATCAAAAAGCCTATATAGTGATTGCGTATCAGTATGCCTATTGTGAAAGCCATCAGTGAAAAGCAGAGAATCAAGCCCGCGCTCATGCCAAGCGTGGCTAAAAAATAAGTCAGAACGCTGAAGCTGCACCATGTCAAAAATGGCCTGTATCCGGCAATAACATCATATCTGTAATTGAATATGCTCGATATGCTGCTGCTCCAAACGCTCCCATATGCATTGATGCTGAAATAAAAAAGAAAAGTGAATATCGCCAAAAGGGCGTAAGCACCGAGTCCCGCCGACATGGACGCCATCATTTTGGAACGCAGGATACGGCGGCCCTTTTTTGTAGAATACACGACATCTTCTGTTCCGTGGCTGTTTTCGTATCCCACGCAAAGCAAAGCCAAAAGGGTAGAAACGAGCACCCCTTCTATGAGCAGCCAGCCCGTCAAGCCGTTAAAAAGCTGTTGATGCCGGTTGTAAGTGGCCGACGCAAAGTAAAGCGTGAGGCTTTCATTATTTGCGGCTTTTTTATCAACGACTTTCTGTAACGCAGAATACTTATCCCGCATACCCTTGGTAAAGCTGCCCGTTGCCCCTGCCGCGGCAATATAGCGTTCCCCGATGCTTTCTGTTTCGTAACCGTCCAATATATCGGTTACATCGTAAGTGTCGGATGTAAGCTGCTCCAAATACTGCGCCTGTTCGCCGCTTGCCGTAAACTGCGAAAGCTTTTCATAAAAGGATGGCCCCAGTATGTACCCCGTATCGTTGGAAGCGGCGCCTACAAAATCTGCGTATGTATCGCCGGAACTGGTTATCACCAAATAGATGTTAAACAGCAGGCAGACAGCTAAAAAGCCCCATACCGCTGCGGATGAAAGCAGCTTTTTCAGTTCAAGCCAATAAAGAACCATCAGCGCACCTCATCACGAAAGGCATATAAAAATACGTCCTCCAGGTTCGGCGTGACCTTACGCGCCGGCCCCTCATATTCCGCGTCACAGGCAAAACGCACAAGGGTACGTTCGCCCTCCTGACGCTGCGTCAATAAAAGATGTGGCTGTGTGACTGTTTCAATCTCCCATGTTTCATATACCTTGCCGCTTAATGTATTGCAGATGCCGGCCGGAGAATCGTTGCAAAGCAGCTTGTGGTCCTTGAACATGATGACATGGTTCGCAATCGTCTCTATATCCGATACGATATGGGTTGACAATATGATGATCCGATCTTTTGAGAGCGCGGAAATCAAATTGCGAAAACGAACACGCTCTTTTGGATCAAGCCCCGCTGTAGGCTCATCCAATATCAATATTTGAGGATCGTTCAGCATGGCCTGCGCGATACCCACCCGCTGGATCATGCCGCCGGAAAACTTCCGCATTTTCTTATCCATCACGTCTCCAAGGGAGACAAGCTCCAAAAGCTCCGTTGTTTTGCGGTCTGCGGTTTTCCGGTCTATCCCCTTCAGTGCGGCCAGATAATTCAGAAACTGCCGCGGGGACTGGCTTTTATAATAGCCGAACTCCTGCGGCAGGTATCCGACAACGCCGCGGTATGCCTCGTTAAGCTTTGAGATCTCACTGCCTTCCCAGAGGATTTCCCCGCGTGTGGGAAAAAGCAGGGTCGTAAGCATTTTTATCAGGGTGGTTTTCCCCGCGCCGTTTGGCGCAAGCAGACCGTAAACGCCATTGGTAAACTCAAGCGTTATGTCCTCAAGTGCGGTAAAGCTCCCGTAATTCTTCGTGACATGATTAACAGCCAACATCATATGCGACCTCGCTTTTACGTATATTCATCAGTATTTTGATTTCCATAAGGAACAGGGCACACGCAATAACGGTGACAAGTATTGTTATGGCAACAGGTATTTGAGATAAAAACAATTCCCATTGCGAACCCCAAATCCATACCGGCAAAATGCCGATCGAAATCCAAAGCGGTATAACGGAAAAATGAATCCATTTCCAGTTGAAACGCCGCATCAAAAATATGGTCAGGAACGAGCAGAGGAACAGAGCGCAAAGCGAAAGCGAAAATGCTCTGAAAAAGTCATATGCAACCGGCTGGCGGCTGAAATACAGGCTGATTAAGCTGCAGCCGGCAGCGCTCATCAATGAAAAACACAGCACACGAAATGCGGCAATCTGCCGTATGGTATATTTGCAGGCCATTTTTAATTCATACAATCCGCTGCCCCTTTCTATTGTTTCGGTAGACAGCACAATACAAACAAAAAACACCGGAGCCGCCGCAAATAGCGCAGCGTATTCCGAAACCAATGGATACAGCATGGCAAATCCAATCACCGCAGTTACTGTTATAAGGATGGATTGTGCCGTATCCAAAAAGATATATCGAAGCCCGAGGGCGCAGTATATCTCGCATAGATATCCCCAAAGGCTTCTTGGTTTTGAAAGGCCTTTGGATAGTATTTCTTCAATCGCCCTGTCCTTTTCGTCGTGGGAAAGCTCAATCATATTCATCCTTAAACTCCTCTCTAAGCGTTTTGAGCAAGCGGTAATACTTCGATTTTACCGTTGGTTCCGGCAGCGACAGAAGAGCCGCAATCTGTGTAAAAGTATATTTGGCGAAAAACTTCAGCCTAAAAATTTGCTGCAAGTCCATCTCCAATGAATTGATATAGCCTTGCAGCCGTGATAATAAAGCCTTGATTTCTATTTGATGTGTGAACTCCGTTTCGTCGGGAATGTCTATGTCCTCCATATCAAGGACACGCTTTCTCTCCGCCGTGCGGCTTCTAAGATAGTCAATGGTCTTGTTTGTGGCAATCCGGTACAGCCATGTACGAAAGCCCGCTTGTTTGCCATCATAGTTTGCAATGGACTGAAGCATGGATATGAAAATGTTTTGTGTCAAGTCCATAGCGGTGTGCTTGTCAGAAGTCTGCTTGTACACATATCTGAAAATTTCATCATAATATTCCCGTATCAGCGCGTCGGCGGCTGCTCTGCTGCCCGCTCTTTGTATCTTGCGTATCAGCCGTATTTCCCCATCCAAAGCCACACCTCCTTTGCTTGTCCTCTCACCTGATATATTCGTTTCAGATAAGCAAATAGTTTCAAAAATGATTGAATATAGGGAAAAAATTGCACCAGAATCATGATGATCTGGTGCATACGAGGAATGATTGGTAGTGGTCATTCACTTTACATACGGCAGCAGTTTCCCGTATCCCTTTGCCTCCATCTCCGCCTTGGGGATAAAGCGCAGTGCCGCGCTGTTGATGCAGTAGCGAAGGCCGCCCAGTTCCTTGGGGCCATCCTCAAACACATGGCCCAGGTGGGCATCCCCCACACGGCTGCGTACCTCGGTGCGGACGTGGAACAGTGATTTATCCATGAATTCATTCACCACATGCGGATCAATGGGCCTGGAAAAGCTGGGCCAGCCGCAGCCGGACTCAAACTTGTCGCTGGAGGCAAACAGAGGCTCTCCGGTGGTGATGTCCACATAGATGCCGGGGGCGTAGTGGTCGTAGAATTCGTTCTGGAAAGGCGGCTCGGTGGCCGATTCCTGGGTCACCCGAAACTGCTGCTCCGTTAGTTCCTTTTGAAGCCTTTTCTTGTCAACAGGCTGGTATTGGGTCGGATCCACGCTGGCCTGGGCGGCTTTTTCGATCTTTTCCCGGCCGATATGGCAATAGCCGTTGGGGTTTTTATCCAGATACTTTTGATGGTATTCCTCGGCTGGATAGTAATTGTCAAGGGGCAAACATTCCACCGCTATAGGCCTGTCAAGCCTTGACTGCAGCTTTTTCAGCGATTCGCGGATGACCTGTTCATCTTCCGGATGTACGTAATAGACACCGGTGCGGTACTGCGTACCCTTATCACCGCCCTGGCGGTTGACGGAGGTGGGATCGATACAGTCATAATACAGCTCCAGCAAAAACGGAAGGGGAATCACGTTCGGGTCGTAGGCCACCTTCACCGTTTCCGCGTGGCCCGTGTTGTTATGGCAGACTTCCTGATAGGTGGGGTTCGCCGTTTTGCCGTTGGCATAACCCACTTGGGTTTCTAAGACACCGGGGATGGACGCCATGTATTTTTCCGTGCCCCAGAAGCAGCCACCGGCCAGATAGATTTCCTTTTTGCTTAAATCACCCATGTTGTATCTCCTTTTGCATGGCGTTTACATGATGCTTTTGCAGTTTTATCATGCCCAGATTCCTAAATCCGGTGACAAATTTACTATACCGCATTTTGGCAATTCTGTAAACGCGGCAGAAAAATAGAGAATAAAAATAGGCCATGCTCGGCTGGAAGAAACCTTCCCGCCAGGACATGGCGCATTAATGATATTAAAGTAGATGAAATCAGTTTTTTTAGGGAAGGCGCGTCACGTATCGGAAACCAGCCGCTTTTCGCCCGTTATCTGCTGGATGGGCCCGATATCCTGCGTCACTTCCAGGGTGCCCAGGTACTCGCCTTGAGGGCTGCGCACCGCAAAGTAGCGGATGAGGATGAACTTTCCGTGCAATGAAAGCCAGAAATCCTCGTGGTCCTTTATGCCGGACTTGAAGTCTTCCAGTATTTTCTCCACAATTTGCATGCTGGCCGGGGGATGGCAGTTGACCACCTTGCGGCCGATGATGGCCTTGGTGCGGGGAAAGATGCGCTCCGTACCCTGGGAGAAATACTTCACGGTATCGTCCTTATCCACAAAGGTGATGTCTAATGGCAGCGCATCCAGCATGGCGGAAAGCTCCGCCGGCATTAAGCGCCCGGTGGGCAAAACCAGCATGGAGGAAGGCGTATCCTCCTGGGCGGGCTGATCTTCCTTTGCAGGGACTGCCGGATGCCAGGCGGGCGGCGCTGGGATAAGGCAGTAGCCCAGATCGCCGCTTTCTTTGGCGATCTTTTCCCACTCCTCCTCAGTGAGTGTCTCCAGCACCATGGGCAAAAGGATGTTTTCTTCCTTGAATATCATTTCGGAGGTTTTGGTTAAGGCGAACTCGGCCATCCGGATGATACTCTGGGCGTCGCTTCCCGCCTCGGCCATCAGGCGCAAAGCTTCCTTCACCATGGCGCGGATATCGTCATCTACGCCCCACATCACCTTGGGTGGCGCGGTGATGCCGTGCTGCTCCATATACGGAAACAGCAGGTTCTCCTTTTTCAGGTAGTGCACATGAAGCTTAAGCATGGGCTCAAATGCCTTTTGAAGGGCCCGCAGCTGTTCGGGGCCGGCGTTTTCCTTATATTCCTGCAGCTTGGGCCGGATGGTATCTTCCATCAGCCGGGTCAGCGCCTGGTTTTCCGCCTTCATAGTATGGGCGGGGTGGCCAGGGATTTGTGCGGGATCGGAAGGACGGTGAATTTCCTCAATGGAGCCTCCCACCACGGAGGCGTGGATGTCACACAGCCTGCGGATCTCCTCCGGAGGGAGGCCGCCGGCAATGAGCTCATTTTCCGCCCGGGCGATTTCCTGACCGGAAACGCCGTCGAAGGCAGCCTTGAACTGCGCCTTGACATCTTCCACAGGCTTGCCCTGATGCAGTTGTGTAAGCAGGTCGCGGATGACATGCTGCCTGTACTCGCTGTTGTTGATTTCGCGGCTCATAAGGAAACCTTCCTTTCCAACACCTCATATCCGTGCTCCCGCAGGGTGCTCACAATCGTTTCCATAGGGATTTTCTTCATGGCCGCTCCTTTGTGAAGCGTCATAAACCGGCCCACAGTTTGAAGCATACCCGGTTTTGTGATGTCTGAAAACCCGATTTTATGCAAAATGGCCGGGAGTTCCGGGTGTTTTTCACACAGCGCGTGGACCGACGCATCAAGGTCCAGAACCTTGTCCATTAAGACGCCTCCTTGGGGAAGACGACGGTCAGCAGCATTTTGAAGGCCTGGGAGCCAAACACGGCATGGGGCTTTCCGGCCGGCATCACCAGTGCCTCTCCGGCCTTGACCACATGGACCTTTCCATCCACGGTGAAGGTGCCTTCCCCTTCCAGCACATGCACCAGGGCGTCGCCCTTGGATTCATGGGTGCTGATTTCCTCACCCTTGTCAAAGGCGAACAGCGTAAGGCTGACTGACTTGTTTTGGGCCAGCGTCCTGCTCACCACCTGCCCGGGTAGGACTTCCACCTGCTGGCTAAGGTTTAGTACAGACTCATGAGCAATGTTTTTCAGATATTTCGCCATGATAAAACCTCCTATTCGGAAAGCACTTCTCCATCGGTGGAAAGCACCACTACCTGCCAGGGGATCCATTTGCCGCTATTTTGCATAGCCTCACGCACCGCGTACTCCAGCCCGCCGCAGCATGGCACTTCCATGCGCACTACCTTCACGCTTTGAATATCGTTCTTTGTCAGTATGTCCGTCAGCTTTTGCGTGTAGTCAACAGAATCCAATTTCGGGCAGCCGATGAGCGTCACATGGTTTTTCATAAAGGCCTGATGAAAGTTGCCGTGGGCAAAGGCTGTGCAGTCAGCCGCAATGAGAAGCTTGGCGTTTTGAAGGTACGGCGCGTTCACCGGTACCAGCTTTAATTGAATGGGCCATTGCCTCAGCTCGCTTTGAGGGGCAACCGCCGAAACGGCGGAGGCCTCCTGTGTTTCCGGCCGCATAAAGGTGCGCATCCTGCTGCCGGGGCAGCCGCCGCCAGACGCGTGATGCAAAGACAATCTTTCCTGATAGGCTTTTACCGCCGCCTCGTCGAAGGCTGCCGCTTCCCGCTCCTCAAAGCTGATGGCGCCGGTGGGGCATACAGGCAGGCAATTCCCCAACCCGTCGCAAAAATCATCCCGGATCAGCCGGGCCTTCCCATGCACCATGGCGATGGCCCCTTCATGACATGCCTTGGCGCAGAGGCCGCAGCCGTTGCATTTTTCTTCATCGATCTTAATCACTTGCCGATGCATTTATATTTGCCCCCTTCTTGTTTTTACAGTATGATTGTAGTACACTGGTTTTGTTCGATCTGTTGTTTTTGCAACAAAAGGAGCGCCATATGAAAAATTTCTCCGAGTTATTGAATAAAATGCCGTTGTTTCAAGGGATTGGGAGCAAGGAACTGGAATCGCTGGTGAGCTGCCTTTCCGGCCGGGAGCGGAAGTACGACAAAAACGAGGTCATATTCCGCGCAGGGGATACCCCAAAGTATCTTGGCGTAGTGCTGGAAGGCAGTGTGCGCGTATTCCGGGAGGATCTGCTGGGCAACAGGACCATTCTGGGGGAGTTTGGCCAGGGGGATTTGTTTGGTGAGACCTTTGCATTGGCCAGGGCCGAAGCGCTGCCTGTGACGGTAACGGCCACGCAGCCAAGCCAGGTGCTGCTCATCGAAGGGTGGCGGATCACCGGCACCTGCCCCCATTGCTGCGGGTTTCATACGCGCTTGATCGAAAACATGATGGCCATACTGGCAAGAAAAAACCTGATGATGAGTGAAACGATGGAGGTATTATCCAAACGCTCCACCCGCGACAAGCTTCTCAATTACCTTTCCGGCCAGTCCCAGCGTACCGGCAGCCTTACCTTTACCATTCCCTTCAACCGCCAGGAGCTGGCGGATTACCTGTGCGTGGACAGAAGCGCCATGTCCAGCGAGCTTGGCAAGCTGCAAAAGGAAGGCATATTGTCCTGTGACCGTTCCAGCTTCACGCTGCACATGGAACTGGATCCATCCTGAAAGGAATCTGCCGGAGTATTTTTGGGCTTGCGCAATTCGGCAAGACATGTTAAGATATGGATGAAATTTCCGCAGATATTGCGGCCCGAAAGGAGCTGTTGAGGAATGAAAAAGAGCATTGAGGTGGGCTTCCTGTAAAACAGCATAGCCGCGGCATGGGCAGGATGCAAGTTCCGCACCGCCGCAAAAGACCTTTCGTGCATACTGTATATCGCAGGACACATCGGAGGATGTGTTTTTTGTTTGGCCGCGGATACAGCCTGGAAAGGTGTGTCCGCGGCATTTTTATGCCCTGGGCGGCTATTGTTAATGGGAAGTGGTGAAGAAAAGGCAGCAAACAGACAAATTTGAGGAGGAACCGGATGGACTTTTACAAGATGGGTATTGAGCAGGAATTTCAAAAGGGTGTGGGCGAGGGCCTGATCCCTGCCAGGATCACTGCTGTTCACAAGGAACGGTATGAGGTGATCAGCGAAAAAGGCAATACCTTTGCGGTATTGAAGCGCGGGGCGTATCAGGGGAAAGATACGGCGGAGGAATTTCCGGCGGTAGGGGACTATGTATCCCTGCGCTACGAGAAAACGGGCGACAGTCTGATCGTGAAAACGCTGCCCCGTACGTCGAAATTTTCCCGCAGCAACTTTTCCGGCCATGCGGCGGGCTATGTGAAAACGGTGCTGGAGCAGACGGTGGCCGCCAATTTCGACTATATGTTTTTGATGTCGTCGCTAAACCACGACTTTAATGTGAGCAGGATGGAGCGGTACTTGGCCATGTCGCACCACAGCGGCGCACAGCCGGTGATCGTGCTGACCAAGGCTGATGTGGCGGTGGATGCTACCGGCAAGCTGGCACAGGCCCGGGCCATTGCCGGGCAAACGCCCATTCACATGATCAGCGCCCACACGGGAGAGGGGTTAAGCGGGCTTGCCGCATATTTTGCGCCGGGCAAGACGGTTGTTTTCCTGGGCTCCTCGGGCGTAGGCAAATCCAGCCTGGTGAATGCGCTTATGGGGGAGGAGGTCATGGCGGTCAACGACATCCGGGAGGATGATTCCAGGGGCCGCCACACCACCACCCACCGGCAGATGATTTTTTTGAGCAGCGGTGCGGTTGTCATTGATACGCCCGGCCTTCGGGAATTGGGCGTTGTGTGGGAGGCGGAGGAAGGGATCGCGGAAACATTTGCAGATGTGGAAGACTTCCTGGGCCGCTGCCGCTTTTCCGACTGCACCCACCATGGCGAGCCGGGCTGCGCCATCAGGGCGGCCGTGGAGTCGGGGGCGCTTAAACAGGAACGGCTGGAACGGTATTTGAACCTTGTCAGGGAAACACGGTTTGCAAAGCGAAAAGCAAAACCGAACCCCAAAATGTCCGGCGGAAAACCCAAGGGAACTATACCGTATCCGGAAGATTGACAAGAATCAAAGATAATCAAAAAAGCCGGGAATATATACTGCCCGGCTTTTTTGATGGCAATCAATTCTTTTTGGAATAGTTTTCCTTCAGGAACTTCACCCACTCATCATAGAGGATTTCTTTCGACTTTCCTATAGCCGATCCATAATCCCCTGTTTTCAAAAGAGATAATATGTTGTTCCAACCGTAGGTTTTGTCCAGAAATTCGATATAGGTGTGGGCGTATTCATAGCCGCCCATATCGGCGAACGCAACAGGATTTTCGGTATTCATCTGCGAAAGTGTGGGGATTGGGGAGATATCGTACAGATCATCCCGCGGGTTTCCGTTGGTTAAATAGAGCGCTGATCCATCATTCAGCCATTTGGGCATACTGGAATTGAGAATACTGTTGAGGGCATGCACCATCTCATGGGGTGCGGCGTATTTGCGTAAGTCGTATTCGTTTTTCATACCTGTTTCACCTGGGGAAGCAAGGAGCGCCGATGTGCCCTTGTTGTCGCCGATGTACCAGTCAAGATTCAAAAGCAGCGCAATGAGGCCATACTTTTTTGTTTGAAAGGTGCTTTGCTTATCATAAATATATAGCGATAGATTCTGCTTTTCATCAAAACCCAACTTCTGCGTCAATCTTCCCGCTTCTTTTTCTGCAAGATCAAATACATCCTCGGCGGCCTCTTTATGGTTCTCATAGTACACGGTTATCCAATTCCCGTTCAAGACATGCATTCCGCTGTTTTGAAGCCACAAGGTAGGAATAAAGGATGCTGCAAATAGTAGGGCGCATCCTAAAAGAACAAAACCTGTGACCTTCAGCGCTTTCTTAAAAGACTTTGACATATGGGAACTCCTTCCGAAATTCTTGTGCCATTATAACACAAAAGGTAAAAAGTGTTTAGTCTGTTTCATATACAGGGCATATTGATCGCCAAACTCGATGAGCATGTCCTTTTCCTCACGCTTTGCCAGACGGACATACATGAATACCATCACTGGAAACAGGATCAGAAGCGGAAGCGTCACCCATTCGATGAGCATGCCCTGTTCGGATTAGGGCGGGGACTTGCTCCCGCCGTATAACACACTGGGGTATTGTAATCTTATCTATGAATGAATACATGGGGAACGACGGCGAACGCTTGCCCCCGCCCTATCCTGAACCCATCGATGCATTTATGGTTTGAACCAATCCAAAACACAAATGCTTTGATGAATATGGAAGCGCCGTTGACGATGTAGGGCGGGGGCTTGCTCCAGCCGTCAGCACGCATATTTGCCAAGCCGCATGGCACCGGCACCCCCGCCCTACCCTGAACCCATCGATGCATTCATGATTTGAAGTGTATTATTTTCCTTTGCGGAAATCCGGAAAAGAAAAACGGACAGGTTCCCATATTGGAGCCTGCCCGTTTTCACACCACATTTGCTCATGCCTTCGAATAATTGTCCTTCAGGAATGTGATCCATTCCTGATAAACCGTTTCTTTCGTTTTGCCAAGCGCATCGTTATAGTCGCCTGTTTTCAGCAGCGTCAAAACCTTATCCCAGCCGTAGGCTTTGTCCAGGTACTCGATGTAGGTATGGGCGAAATAGTAGCCGCCCATATTGGAAAAGTCCACGGGGCTTTTGGTGTTCATCTGCTGAAGTGTTGGGATGGCAGAGTTGTCGTACAGATCATCCGGCGGAGCTCCGTTGGTCAGGTACAGTGCGGCCCCCTCGTTGAGCCACAAAGGCATTTTGCTGTTCAGGATGGAGTTCAGTGCGTGCACCATCTCATGGGGAGCTGCATACTTCCTCCTGTCATAGGCCTCCGGGTTTGTGACCTCGGCGGGGGAAGCAAGGATGACCGTGCTTCCCCGGTTGTCTCCGATATACCAGTTCAGGTTCAAAAGCGGTGCAATAAGGCCGTACTTTTTCGTTTGGAAGGTGCTTTGCTTATCGTAGATGTACAGCTTCAAATCCTGCTTTTGGGCAAAACCCAGCTTTTGCGTCAGCCTGCCGGCCTCCGCCTCTACCAAGGCAAACACATCCCGGGCGGCTTCTTCCTTTGTTTCGTAGTAAACGGTGATCCAGTCGCCGGAAAGTGCGTGCATGCTTCCGTTATCCAGCCACAATGTGGGGATGAATGAAGCGCCGAACAAAAGCGCGAGCGCTGCGAAAACAAGGCCGGCGATGAGTAGCGGTTTCTTGGGATTCCTTTTCAATTGAGTTGCCTCCCTTAAAGCATGTAATCATTACACCACAAAGGGGATGAACCGTTTTGTCCGCTTCATATACAGTTCGTAGGCCGTGCCGAATTCCGCAAGCATGTCCTTTTCCTCCCGCCTGGCCAAGCGTACGTACATGAATACCATGACCGGGTATAGAACCAGCATCGGCAGCGTGGCCCACTCGATGAGCATGCCCAGGGACAGGAGCAACAGGCCCGTGTACTGGGGGTGGCGGATGTAGCGGTAGATGCCCGTGGTGACCAGCTGTCCTTTGCCCTTGTCTTTTACCCAGTAAGCCCTGTGTATCTCCCGCCAGCCGCAAAGGATGAGTGTCAATGCAATGATGGCGCAGCCGATGTTGATGTACATCCCGAGAAATCCGATTTGATTGATCAGCGTGTGGCCCCACAGCACGCCTTCCGGCAGGTTTTTGCCTACGATCCAGGAGATCAGGTACATGCTGAAGGGGATGCCGTGCATTTCAATGGCAAAGGCGATGACAAAAGCCAGATACGTGCCCCGGGGCTTTTTTTCCATCTTGCGATAAAAGGGGAGAAAGAGAAGGACGACGGCGTAGATGGCGAAGAAGAACAGCACACCGCCCCAGTTGTAAAAATGGCCCTCCAGTGTTTCCATCATGAGTTAAACCCTCCCGTATTCTTGCAGCCGCACTTTCCGTCCGGCTTCGTTACAAGAATAACAAGGAAAGCTGAAGCGCTTCTAAACAAAACCTTAAATCTACCTTAAGCTTTGGGAAGTGTAATATAAAAGGCGCAGCCCCTTTGGGGAGCCGTTTGAAGGCTGATACTGCCGCCGTGCAGGCAGATGATCTGCCGGACGATGGCTAGACCCAGACCGGTACCGCCCGTTTTGGAGTTTCTTGAAACATCCGCCCGGGTAAATGGCTGGAAAATGGATTGGGCCAGTTCCTCCGCCATGCCTATGCCGCTGTCACGGAAGCATATTTCAAAAGCATTCTCTTTTGCCGTCAGGGAAAGTGTGATTTTTGTGCCGGTTGGGTTGTATTGCAGCGCGTTTGTAAACAGATTTTGGAACACCCGGTCCATGGCGGTTTCATCAATTTGGACCCATGCTTCCTCCTCCGGGATGTCAAAATCATAATCAAAGCCTGCACTGTCCAGACCGGTAATGTACTGGGCGGCAGTCAGGCGAAGGTATTCACCCAAGTCTACCCGGCATTTCTGAAGGCGGTATTCCGGGCTTTCAAGCTTTGACAGCTCAAACAGGCCGGTGATCAGCGTGTTGGCCCGCTGCCCGTTATCCCTGATAGCCGTCAAATGGGTACGCTGTGCTTCCATAGGCTCATCCGGATGATTCAGGCCATATTCCGCGTAGCCCAAAATGGCGGCAAGAGGATTCTTTAAATCGTGGGAAATATCCAGCACCAACTGGCGGCGGCTTTTTTCCGCATGCTCCCGAAGCCTTGTTTCTTCCTGCAGTTTTTGCGCCATGCCGTTGAACGTGTTTTGCAGTTCCAGAAACTCATTTTTCAGCTTCAAATCCACCCGGGCCGAATAATCGCCTTCTTTTAAACGCCGGGTGCTCTGGCACAGCTTTTGGAGCGGTTTTGTGATGGTCAGTGCCGTCAGCCTGGAGGATGCGGCCGCGGCCAGGGAAAGGAAAAGCAGATACAGGATCACCGTGGCAACGATGGCGCCTACTACTGCCTGAGTATCCCTGGAGGGGTACAGCGTATTGCGGGCGAAGGAAAAGTCGATGCGTAGCGATGTGGGGAATGTGACGACGAGCCAGTACCGGCCTTCCTGGCTGTAGGCGATGTCGTGGCTGTAAGGTACGCCCACGGCACGGCTGCCTGTAAGAAAATCCGTGAATTCCCCGGGGGTTAGCGCTCTTTTTTGAAAAACATCAAGCCCGCTGGACAACACAATTTCATATTGATCATTGATCACCTGCACGCCGCCGCCGTTTTCTATAACGCCGGAAACATCGATTTGACGGTAATCCGCCATTAAGAGTGACTGGGCGGGATAGCGGTTTTTGACAAGCACGCTGGAAAGTATGCTGCCCGCAAAATCCAGCGCGGTGAAGGCGATCAGGCCGATGATGGCGGACAAAAGGAGCATCAGGCCGTAATGCAAAAGGAAGCTGCGGTGCATCTTCTGCGTCATGGCTGTTTTCCTCCATCCGGAGAAAACCTGTAGCCTATGCCCCGCACCGTCTGGATGTAGGCCGGATTTTTCGTATCATCTTCGATTTTGCCGCGCAGGCGGCTGATATGCACCATGATGGTATTATCGTCATAGTAGGTGTCCTCGTTCCATACAGCCTGGTATAATTGCCGCTTGGTGAAAACGCGGCCCGGATTTTCCATCAGGTGGCAAAGCAGCAATAATTCCTTGGCGCCGAGATTAAGCGCCACCCCACTTAAAAAGGCTGTGCATCCTGCTTTGTCAAGTGTCAGCGGCCCCGCTTGAAGGTGTGTGCCGGCTTCATTTTTTGCGCCTGCATGTTCCCTGCTGCGGCGAAGCCGGGCGGCGATGCGGGCCATCAGTTCCGCCATAGAAAAGGGCTTGGTCAGATAGTCGTCCGCCCCCAGGTTCAGCCCCAGTACCTTGTCCATTTCCTCGCCGCGGGCGGTGAGCATAATGACTGGTACATCGCTTACTTCCCGCAGCTTGCAAAGCAAGTTCAGGCCGTCGAGCCCAGGCATCATCACATCCAAAAGAGCCAGGCCGATTTTTTCCCGCTGCAAAATCGCCCATGCGGCAAGGCCGTCGGGCGCCTCCAGCACATCATAGCCTTCCTCAGCAAGGTTCATGCGCAAAAGCGAGCGCAGGTCCCGCTCGTCCTCGGCCACCAATACTTTCATGCGCTTTCTCCTCAACTTTTCAGATTCACTTTGGGACGATGAACCATACATAATATTTATCGTCCTTTTCGTCCCATTCGTCCCATTTGTCCCTTTTCGGGACGTTTGGGACGAAAAGGACGAATGGGACGGTTTTTTTGGTCCACGCGCGCGCGTGGAAGGGAGGCACATCGGCCTGGGCGGCGATGCGTTTTGCTCTGTCGGCTATAGAAAAAGTATAACATAGCATTGAAACAAGGAAAAGAAAATGCAGGATGTTCTTGCAAAAAAATTGTCAGATTCTAGCGGAGGATGATTGAAATGCACTTTGTGTTGGCGTACAATAGGTAAGTACCCGAAATTAACCAGAGGAGGAAAACTACATGAGGAAGTTCCTTGCTTTGCTGCTGGCGGTATTGATGGTCGCCGGCTGCACATCCGCGATGGCCGAGGCCGTCAAATTGGACAAGCTGACCCTCGAGTTCGTGCCTTCCAAGGATGCTGACGTGATCATCACCGGCACCAAAAATCTTCCTGAGCTTTTGAAAGCCGCTCTTAAGGAGCAGGGATATGAAGTGGGCGAGATCGACATCACCGTCGGCACGTCCTACGAAGCCACCGGCGAAGCCATGGCTGCCGGCACCATCGATATTGGCTGGCTGCCCGGCGGTACCTATGCGCTGTACAGCGATGAGGTCGATGTCATCCTGACTGCGTCCCGCGCTGGCCTGAGCAATGACAGCACCGATCCGAAAACATGGAACGGCGATGCCAACAAGACCCTGCCTACCGAAGAGCAGGTGACCTTCTACCGCTCTCTGATTTACGCTACGCCTTCCGCCTATGGCAAGGAACTGGCTGCCAAGGTCAACGCCGGTGAAGCCCTCACCTGGGAAGACCTCAGCAAGGCCAACTGGGCTGTGCTGAAGACATCTTCTTCCGCCGGTTACATTTATCCCACCATGTGGCTGATGAATAACTACGAAGGCAAGAAAATCTCCGACCTGACCACCGCTGTCACCCTCAGCGGCTACGGCGAGAGCTTTGCGCAGGCTGCCGCCGAATCCGTGGACATCATTGTGTGCTATGCTGATGGCCGCCGCGACTACGAGGCTGCCTGGATCCTGCCCGCCGATCAAAAGGATGCGACCGGCAAGGCCGGCATGGGCCGTACCGAATCCATTTGGAACGAGCTGAGCGTGATCGGCGTGACCGAGGGCATCTACAATGACACCGTGTCCATCACCAAGGCGAACCCCGCGGTTTACAATCCTGAGTTCATCGCCGCGATCCAGAACGCTTTGATCAGCGTGATCGGCACCGAAGAAGGCAAGGCGATCTTCTCCGTATATAGCCATGAAGGCTACGCTCCTGCCAAAAACGCCGATTATGACGGTGCCCGTCAGGCGCTGACGGTTGTGCAATAATCCTCTGGTGCCAAAAGGGGCGGTACGGTGCATGCCGTATCGCCCCTCTTTTATGATAATGGCGTCAAGCGCTATTGTCATTTAATGTCTTCAATGATATAGTAAAAAGTAATCTATACAAAGTGAAGAGGCGTGCCTATGATCGAGTTTGCCCATGCCGGAAAGACCTATCCCAACGGTGTTCAGGGGCTGAAAGACGTGACCCTGGAAATTGAACAAGGCGAGTTCGTGGCCATCATCGGCCTTTCAGGCGCGGGCAAATCGACGCTGATTCGAACGATCAACCGCATGATCGACGTAACTTCCGGCGAAGTTGTTGTCGACGGCGTGGACGTTATGACTTTGCGCGGGAAAAGCCTGCGCAGGTTTCGCCGCCATATCGGCATGATCTTCCAATCATTCAATCTTGTGACCCGCTCTACGGTCATCAAGAACGTCCTCACCTCCATGGTGCCCGACATGAACTTTTTCCGCGTGCTGCTGGGCATCTTCACGAAAAAGCAGGAGATGGCCGCGCTTGAGGCACTTGACAAAGTCGGTATCCTTGATAAGGCCTATACCCGCTGTGATCAGCTCTCCGGCGGACAGCAGCAGCGCGTGGCGCTGGCGCGGACGCTGAACCAAAATCCGTCCATCATTCTGGCGGACGAGCCTGTTGCGGCGCTTGACCCGGTGACCGCCAATCAGGTGATGAGCGATTTCAAGCGTATTAATAAGGAAATGAAAATCACCATCCTCATCAATATCCATCACGTGGATCTGGCGCTTGATTTTGCCGACCGCGTGATCGGCATTCGTGCGGGTGAAATCGTTTATGACGGCCCTGTTCAGGAGGTAACGCAGGAGGTGCTTGATGCCATATATAACGGCGCGCCGGTGCCCAAAGCGGCAGATGAGCAAAGCGCCAAGGACGCGGCTTTGATCGCTGCTGCCAAAGCAAGCATGGAAGATTCGCAGAGCCTTTCACAGAAGGGAGCGCAGGCCTGATGGCAAAAGCAAAACAGCCGAAAGCCGTGAGGCCACTCCTGTTTGACCGCATCTTCAAACCTCGGAGGATGATGGTCGGAGACCACAGCGTTTTGAAGCCACGCTCCCGTGCGGTTTTGATCTGGCTGGCGCTGATCGCAGTGGTTTGGGGCTCGGTTAAGATTACCGGCTTTGATTTGTCCATTATCATAAAGCGCGGTTATCAGTTTACGGTCATCCTGGCAAAGGTTTTCAATCCGGATTGGAGCTACTTTGGCAAGGTCATACCGCCGCTGATGGACACCATCAAAATGTCCGTCATGGGTTCGGTGATCGGCTCCACACTTGCGCTGCCGTTCGCTGTGCTGGCGTCCGCCAACATCAATCGCAGCGGTATGCTGGTAGCATTCCTGCGCGTGCTGCTCAATATCGTACGTACGCTGCCTACGCTTGTCATCGCCTCCGTCTGCGCGTTGATCTTCGGCCTTGGTACATTCGCGGGCACGGTGGCCATCACGATTTTCACTTTCGGCATCGTATCGAAAATGCTCTACGAAAGCATTGAGACCATCGATATGGGCGCCTTCGAAGCCATGGAGGCGCTGGGCGCCTCAAAATTCGAAGCCTTTTGGAGCGCTTGCTTTCCGCAGATTCTACCCACGTATCTATCCCATTGCCTTTACTCGTTTGAAATCAACGTTCGCGCCGCTTCTATCCTGGGCTACGTCGGTGCCGGCGGCTTGGGCATTCTCATCAACGAGCGCATCGGCTGGCGCGATTATGAGGGGCTGGGAACGGTGCTGATTGCACTGTTCGTAGTCGTGCTCATCATCGAGAATACCAGCCAGTTCCTGCGCAGAAAGCTCAGCTAGGAGGCCGCAAGCATGCAAAGAATCATCAATCCCATTGAGGATATGTATGAGCACCGGCCAAAGCGCTGGTGGCTGTACACGTTGATCCTGCTCGTTGTCACATTAGTTCTTTATTGGTCAGGCAACGCGATCAGGTTCAAAGGCCTTGCCGCCAAGGGCAGCGAGGTTGCTTATGGTATCATCTATGGCATTTCGCATCCGGATGCGAGCCTGCTGTTCAACATCACAACGGATGGCGTTCCGTTCATGCTGTTCGAGACGATTGCCATTGCGGTTCTTGGCACGTTGATTGGCGGCATACTGGCGGTTCCGTTTAGCTTCTTGGCCAGTGAAAACATCATGCCCAAATGGCTGGCGTTCATTTTTCGTGCATTCATTCTGCTCATCCGCACGATTCCCAGCCTTGTCTGGGCGTTGGTGTGGATAAGGGTGACCGGGCCTGGTGCGTTTTGCGGCGTAGTGACGCAGAGCATTTGCTCCATAGGCATGATCAGCAAAATGTATATCAATGCCATTGAGGATCTTGATACCCGCATTTTGGAAAGCCTTGACGCGGCCGGGTGCACCACTTTCCAGAAGATCCGCTATGGCATTCTTCCGCAACTGTACGCCAACTTTGTTTCCACGCTGATTTACCGTTTCGACATTAACATCAAGGACGCGACTACGCTGGGCATTGTCGGCGCGGGCGGTATCGGCGCGGCGCTGATACAGTGCATCAACAGCCGCCGCTGGAGCATGGTAGGCGCATTCCTGTGCGGTATGATCGTGCTGATGCTGGTGATTGAGTTGTTCTCCACCAGAATTCGCAAGAAGCTGGCGAGGGGTTGACCATGGCGCCGAAGCTGACGATTTATTACACCTCAGATATCCACGGTTTCATTTTTCCCACATCGCATGCGGATAATGAAATCCGCCCTATGGGATTGCTGGGGATGATTCCTCAATTCCATAAGGATGGGAACACGCTGGTCCTGGATTGCGGCGATACCATACAGGGTTCGCCGCTGACGTACTATTGCCGCAAAAAATCGCTGGAAACCCCCATGATCCCCGTGATGAACGCGGCGGGGTATGATTATGCGACGCTGGGGAACCATGATTTCAACTATGGATACGAGGCTCTGGCGGAGTATTTGAACGGCTTGCGGGCCCAATGTGTCTGCGCCAACGTTTTGGACAGGTCGGGCAGGCTGCCGATTGTGCCCTATGTGCTGCATACGCTGGAAAACGGCCTGCGGGTGGGGATAACAGGCGTTGTGACTTCCTGGGTGAACAGATGGGAGCGGGAATGCACGCTTTCCCATTTTGAGATCACCGATCCCTTGAAGGCAGCCGGGGATGCGCTCGATTTGCTGCGGGGGCAAGCGGACTTTACTGTCTGCCTGTATCACGGCGGAATCGAAAAAGATCTGGAAACGGGCCGGCTGCTTTCCGATACGGACGAGAATATCGGCTGCCGCATCTGCGAGGAGCTGGATTTTGACTTGGTCCTCACGGGGCATCAACACATCCCCATGGAGAACATCACCTACCATGGCACGCATCTTGCCCAGACGCCCGCCAACGCTACCCACTTTTTGAAGGTAGAGGCTTGGGTGGATGGCAGCATCGCTTCCAGGCTGCTGCCCTCCGACCCCAGTGTGATGCCTCCCTTGGCCCAAGAGCTGGAGTTGTTGAAAAGTAATTTGAATCATTGGCTGGATGCGCCCATCGGCAGGCTGAACATGCCTTTGTGGCCGGGAGACAAGCTGCAAATGGCGCTGCATGGCGCGCCTATTGCGGCCTTTTTCAACCAGGTGCAGCTGGATGCTTCCGGGGCGGATGTTTCCTGCACCAGCCTGCCCAATGAGATGCGGGGCTTTGATGCTTTGGTCACGGTGCGGGATGTAGTGGCTACCTACGTGTATGCCAACACTTTGGTGATATTGCAAGTGAGCGGGAAGGTGCTGAGGGGAGCGCTGGAGCGCTGCGCATCTTATTTCACTGTATCTCCGCTGGGAGAAGTATCCATTTCAAAAGATTTTTTGGAGCCCAAAGTGGCCCATTACAACTATGATTTTTTTGCCGGGATAGAATATACCTTTGATTTGAATTTCCCCATCGGGCAAAGGGTTAAAAGCATCACCCGCAGCGGCGTGCCGGTGGAGGATGACCATCAGTTCACGCTGTGCATGAACAACTACAGGGCCACGGGGTCCGGCGGCTATGATGGTTACCTCAAGTGCAAAAGGGTACGGGAGATCAATACGGAAGTCAGCGAGTTTTTATTGGATTATTTGGCAAAGTTCGACTGCGTGACCGTGAGCTCCAAATCGCCCTTTACGGTGCTGTTACCCGAAAATAGGTAATAAGCCTGGTTTTTTCTCACAGAAGTCCATTTTGTGCAATCATGTGGACAAAAACGGGGTATATAATACTTGCCGGTTGAAACCCGGCTTACAGATGGGGAGGATGCAGCGTGTACAGCGTGCGTGAGATTGCACCGAAACTTTATTGGGTTGGCGGCAGCGACAGAAGGCTGGAACGGTTTGAAAACATGTTTCCTTTAACCAACGGCGTGGCTTACAACTCCTATCTCTTGCTGGATGAGAAAACAGCGCTCATCGACACGGTGGATTCCTCCATCAGCGCGCTATACCTGGAGAACGTGACCCATGTGCTGAACGGGCGTGACCTTGACTACATGGTGATCAATCACATGGAGCCGGACCATTGTGCCAACATCGAGGAGATCGCAAGGCGCTATCCAAAGCTTCAGGTAGTGGGCAACAAAAAGACGTTCCAGCTTTTTGAACAGTTCTACAGCATGGACCTTTCGGACAGAATGGTTCTGGTGGCGGATGGACAGGAACTTACACTGGGGGAAAGCACGCTGCGCTTTATCTATGCGCCCATGGTGCACTGGCCCGAGGTGATGTTCACTTACGAGGTTTCAAGGCATGTGCTATTCTCCGCGGATGCGTTCGGTGCATTCGGGGCGCACGCCGGCAACCTGTTTGCCGACGAACTGGATTTTAACAACGCGTTCCTGGATGAATCCAGGCGCTATTATGCCAACATCGTTGGTAAGTACGGCCCCCAGATCCAGGCGGTGCTGAAAAAGTTCGCCGGGGTGGAAATCTCCATGATATGTTCGCTGCATGGTCCCATCTGGCGCAGGGATCTTCACGTGATCCTGAACAAGTATGATCTGTGGAGCCGTTACGAGCCGGAGAAGAAAGGCGTTGTCCTCTTTTACGCCTCCATGTACGGCAACACGGAAAACGCCGTCAGCGCTTTGGCCAATAAACTGGCACAGCGCGGTGTTCACGACATGCGGATGTACGACGTATCCAAGACACATCCAAGCTACATCATTGCCGATGCTTGGAAGTACAGCCACATGGTGGCTGCTTCGCCAACTTATAACCTTCAGCTTTATCTTCCGATGGACATGCTCCTTCATGACATGGCCGCCCTGGGCCTTAAAAACCGGAAGGTGGCCTTGATCGGAAACCACAGCTGGTCCAGTGCGGCCATGAAAACCATGCAGGAAATTTTCTCAGGCATGAAGGACATGGAAATCATCGGCACACCCATGGACGTTCGTTCCACTTTAAAGCCCCAGCGGGAGGAGGAACTCGATCAGATGGCTAACGCCATCGCCTCGTCCGTCTTGCAGGGGTGAAAACACCCAAAACGCAAGGAGGAAAGATTTATGTTTAAACAGATTGAACTCAAGTATGACTTTAGCGCCCTGGAACCCCACATTGATGAGATCACCATGGTGACCCATTATTCAAAGCACCATGCCGCTTATACCAACAATCTGAACGCAGCGCTGGAGAAGGCTCCGGAGCTTAATGGAAAATCCATTGAGGACATATTGCGGAACCTGAGCGCCGTAAAGGATCCCGCCGTACGAACCGCCATCCAGAACAACGGCGGCGGTTTTTACAACCATAACCTGAACTTTGGCATCCTGTCGCCCAATGCGCCTGCTGCGCCGGATGGTGAGCTGGCGGCGGAGATCAACAAAGCCTTTGGCAGCGTGGACGCGCTGAAGGAAAAGCTGACGGCGGCGGCTATGGGGCGCTTTGGCTCCGGGTGGGCCTGGCTGTCGGCGGATGCTTCCGGCGCTTTGAAGGTATCTTCCAGCCCCAACCAGGATAATCCCTTCATGGAGGAAGGCGGATTTACTCCCATACTGGCCATCGACGTGTGGGAGCATGCTTACTACCTCAAGTACAAGAATCTTCGGGCGGATTACCTGAAGGCGTTCTGGAACGTGCTGGACTGGAACGAGGTGGCCAAGCGCTATAAGGCCGCCCGTGCCTCCAAGTAAAGAAAGCTGCATAGCAAAGTCAGCCCGCCAAACGGCGGGCTTTGCTATGCCCGTTGAATGCTTGGGATTTTTGAGGGAAAGGTAAGGACATAGAAACAGTAGAGGGCATGCGCCGGGAGGAACGCTTTTTTGCATCGGTATTTTGAAGGCTGGTATTTCAAACAGCAGGGGGCTCAAGGAACGTTGGCCCTGATCCCTGCCATGCATACGGAGGATCAGGAGAATCATTCGGCCTCCATACAAGTCATCACGGATGATTCATCCTATTGCGTAGATGTGCCTTGGGATGCATTTCATGCGGATAGACGCAAGATGCGTATCGCTGCAGGAAACAGCCTGTTTTCTGCCGACGGCATCAAGCTCGACATCCGCACCGGTGAACTGGCGGCACAAGGAAGCATGGCCTTCGGTCCGCTTTCGCCCATACGGTATGACATCATGGGCCCATTTCGGTATGTGCCATTCATGGAATGCGTTCATAGCGTGTTCAGCATGGCGCATCAGGTGAATGGCCGCGTCACGATCAACGGAAAAGAATACGTCTTTGAAAGTGATCTTGGCTATATCGAAGGGGACCGTGGCCGGTCCTTTCCCAAACGGTATGCGTGGACACAATATGCCTGGCGGGAAGAAGCGTTTTGTTCCCTGATGATGTCTGTTGCAGACATCCCCTTTCTTGGAATGTGCTTAACGGGCGTGATCGCCGTTGTGCTTCTAAACGGAAAGGAATACCGGCTGGCGACTTACCTTGGGGCAAAGGTTAAACATATTGGGGATGGAGAAATCATGATCAGGCAGGGCTTGTACACGCTTTTTGCAAAACGGTTGGAAGGCGACAGCATGATGCTTCGCGCTCCCGTTCTTGGCAGCATGACACGCCTGATCCGTGAAGCCCCCTCATGCCGGGTTCATTACCGCTTTTTAAAGGATGGAGAAATCCTCCTTGACAAAATCGCGGATCATGCCGGGTTTGAATACGAATACGATACTTAAAAGGGGTTTGTCCTATATTTCGGCCGTGTGCATTCCAAAGTGCGCCGGCCCTTTTCTTTTATGTACGATGGTCTTGCTCCTATCCCAGGCACCCGCCTTGTCTACCGGAATAGAATGGAATTGTACGCCGTGCCCTTTTATACCAATGAAAAATATTAATGCGTCCAAAGCGGCGAGAAATTGTAGATAGCGGGGCAAGAAGCCGGAGCGAGGCGTAGCAGCGCTACGCTGAGCGGAAGGCGACGACGCCCCGCGCGAAAAGAGCCGCCGCGACGACGCATTCATGTTTGGAATTGGTATTAGGCATGGGTAACAATCATCCCATATAAACAGCAATGCGGTAGCGGTCCTCACTGTACCGATGAAGTTTGCGCGGCTTAGTATACAGACCTCCACCAACACGGGAATTGCGGCCTTTTACAATGGATGTGTCTTATGGCGGCAGGAAAGGAGGGAACTAAAGGAAATGTCGCTTTTGCATTATGCCGGTGATGCAGTGCATGTACTGCAGGACAGCCCGGATCAAAGCGATCCTTTATCGACCGTTGTTTTTGTCGGTATTTCAGAAAAGGGTTTCCCCAATGACACGGCGCATACCGCTCGCGGACAGTATATCGGTTTATTGCAATTTCCACCGCTGAAGCTGCCCGCGAATCAAAACATCACGTCCGTCCGCCTGTGCATGCTGGCCTATTCCTCCGCCCCCCATACCATGCGGATAGGCGTATATCAAAACCTGGCGCTGTTTGATGGCAGAACGGTAAATTATTGGACCAGGCCGGCAGTCGCCCCACTCCCTCTTGCCGTTTTGCAGGTCGAGCCGGATGGTCAGTCAAGCTATGTGACATGTGATCTGAGAATGCTTTTCAAAGGCCGATCGGGCTACCTGCCTGGCTTTGGCCTTTCTCTTAGGCCCATTGACCAACAAAGGGGTATGGTTGCTTTTTATGCCCAGACCGAAACGTATTTGCCATATTTGGAAATATCCTTAAGCTCCCGGGAAGAGGAGAAGCGGCCTTGCGGCCCGGAAGAAAGCTTTGTGGAGAATGTATTCACAGAGCGCGTTTTTGACCTCTGTGGTCAAGAGCAGGTGCTGTATACGCCTGTTCTCTATACGGCCAGTGCCAAGGTCATTACCTTTTTTGTAAGGAACGAGGGAGCATATCCGTTGGAGTTTCGTTTACAGATCAGCCCGAATGGAAGGGAATTCCTGAATGACCATCAGAGCTTCAGCCTGAGGGCGGGGGAGATGAAGGCTGCTACGCCCTATCTGTTTGGCAAGTTCATGCGTGTTTGCCTGAATCCTTCACAAATCGGGCAAGGCATTGCCGCCCGTATCTGGTGCCAGGCACAGACGAACAATTACATGGTGAAGGGTGATTTGCAATCATTATCAAGCCCGCCGGACAACGGGACCCTTGCCATGTCACTCTCCGGCGCCTTTCCCGCTAAGCGCCGAACCGAAAGGAGCACACCATGAACAACCTCATTTTCAATACCACTGCAAGCGAACTGAAAACAGCAATCTATGCGCAATCGGGCAGTGATTTGCAGCTGGTGCAACTGGATGGTTCGAATAATCTGCTGGTAGCCGGTACCGTAACGGTATCCGAAATTACCAACCCCGTAACTATCGGCAACGCGACGCTGACGGTGGCCGGCGAAGTGACCATCAGCAACGCAACGCTGACGGTGGCCGGTACTGTAACGGTATCCGAAATTACCAACCCCGTAACAATCGGTAACGCGACGCTGACGGTGGCCGGCGATGTGACCATCAGCAACGCGACGCTGACGGTGGCCGGCACTGTAACCATCGGGGCAAGCACCTTTTCCGAGGATTCCGTGACCAGCACATCCGTCACAGGTACCGGCGTCATCTTTCCAGACAAGGACATTTCCACGCTGAAGGTGGCATCCGTCTTCATCTATAACGAAGGGGCCACGCCCATCACCATTTCTTTGCAGATCAGCCCCACGACGACTACCGGCCAGTATTTGAACGATCCATCCTATACCGATCAAGTGGTTCCCGGCAGCGGCAGCCTATTTATGGATGTATCCAAATTCGCGCACTATATCCGCCTGCAATACAACTTGGGCGCCTCGACGGCTACGTTCAGTGCTTATTTCAACGCCCAGGCGTAATTGCTTTTCAAGAATCAGGCCAGGGCAGGCGGCCGGCCGGCCGCCTGCCCTGCGAGGAGGGGGGATGAAGATGGCGGCGGTTAGACCAGGTATCAGCTTATGCATGATCGTAAGGGATGAGCAAGAATTTCTGGAAGAATGCCTGTTGAGCGTTAAGGGGGCGGTGGATGAGATATTGGTGGCAGATACCGGCTCCATGGATGAAACGGTTCAAATCGCACGGCGATACGGTGCGCAGGTATATGTTTATCCCTGGGATTTCAGCTTCAGCAACGCCCGCAACTTCATCATGGAGAGAGCAGCCTATGAATGGGTTCTTCTGCTGGACGCGGATGAGCGGCTATTCCCGGAAGACAGTGATAAGCTCCTGGAATTTGTAAACACCACAAGCTGTGACGGTGCACATTTTAAGGTGTACAACCATGTGGGAACTTACGGGGAAGGGCAATATACGCTTCACAATGCGCTGCGCCTTGTACGCAATAATGGGCTGTACCGCTTTGTGGGCGATATCCATGAGCAGCTTTCACGCATGGATGGGGAGCCTATGGACGGCCTCTTTGCCGTGACCGATATCCGTTTGCATCATTTGGGATATCTGGAGAGCGTCGTCAAAAGCAAGAACAAGCGGGAGAGAAATATCCCCCTTTTGATGGCGGAATTGGAAAAGAACCCGGACAACGCCTTTATGCTTTTTAACATGGGCAATGAATACATGGCGAAGAAGGAATACGAGAAGGCTCTGGAATGGTATATGAAGGCAAAGGAGCATTTTAAAGCCCACGAGGCTTTTGGCCCGCATCTGATCTTCCGAATTGCCTTGTGCCATTATAACCTCAGCCGGTATGCAATGTGTGTAAAGACATTGGCGGAAGGGCTGGCCATTTATCCCGGCTGCACGGATATGGAATACTTGCGCGGCAGGGTGTTTATGGACTGGCACCGCGATTTTTTAGCTGCCGAAAGCTTTCAAAAGGCCATCGCCATGGGACAGCCGCATGCCACGCTGCGCTTTTCAGACGACTGCGCCACGACGAAACCCTTGATGTCCCTGGCAGATTTGTATATGCGCCAGCATGACTATGAAAAGGCGGCGGCCTGCTATACCAAGGCCATCCAGGCGGACAATGACCTGCACGCTGCGCTGTACGGAATGGCCAAAGCGTACCGGAAAATGGGGTGTCCGCCTGCGGAGATTGAAGCTAAGATAACCGCCCTGTTTGCAAGCCTGGACCACACACCCAACAGGGTTCTTACGGTGGATGTGCTTTTGTCCCTGGGGTTGTGGGAGCTATGCTTAACGCATCTGTCCCTCCTGGATGAGGCAGAGGAAAGCTTTGCGGGGGAGGTAGCGCTGCTGTGGGGCAAATACTATCTCCGTTCCGGAGATCATGAAAAGGCGCTGGAACAATTACGCAAGTCGGTGCACAGCGCAGGGCCGCATGGCGTGCTTGTAAGGACAAAGAAAGAGAGCGCCCTCATGCTATTCGTACTTATGCTCATGCAAAAGCCTGGCAGCACGGACGATGCAGACGAAGCCGTTCAGGCCGTGGGCCAGGCATTTGGACACATGGGGGGATTGCTTTGCCGTCAGGTGTTAACAGTGCTGGAAGGCGGTAAGGATGATTTGCTGAGCGGACAGGAACCGGGGGAATTGCTGGCTTTGTTTGCCGCTCTTTTGAGGATCGTCCTGGAATGCGGCGCCTTTGAACTGTTTGAAAAAATGCTGTATGTGTACAATTATATCGACAGCCCCAAGGTTTTGCTTTCGCTGGCAAATCTATATCTGGAGTACGGCCTGGTGCAGATGGCGGGGCAAACCGTTCTGCGCTCTATCAAGGAGCTTGATGCAATAGACGGCATCGGCGCGCAGGTTCTGCTGGAATCGCTTTTACAGGAAAAAGCAATCGCAGGCAAGCTTGGGTAGAAGCGTTTAGAGGGAAGGCCCTACGACAGTTTTGCTACCGGACGTAGGCAAAGAGCATCCATAGGATGACAATCACCGACAGCACAATGGAAGCGATGGCGATATTGCGGTGGAAGGTTCGTGAGGAGACAAGCGCTTCCCCTGTCAGATTCTGACCGGAGATCCACAGCCCGCAGATCAGCGTGGACAGAAGCATAATAATATCCAGAATGGCTACGATGATGACGATAGTTTTCATTATTCTTTCTCCTTTATTGCAGCCGGGGTAGCAAAAAACACATCCACCAGCCTGTTTAGAATTTCGTCGCGCTGTTTTTTGTCAAAAGGATCATACCCGGTATAGCTGTGAAACGCGTCATGGCGGATCACGGCGGATTGCAGGCCGGTGATCAGCATGAAGGACAGAAGGCGCAGTTCCCGCTCATCCCTGCCGGGTAGTATGGACCGCATAAGGGGAAGCAGCATTTGGGGGATATCAGTGTCTCCCTGCGTGATCGAAAATTCCAGAGATACCTTTGTAAACTGGAAGTAGTTGATCACCATATCGGACATCTGCCGGAGCATATCCTTGAGCCTTAATATGGGATCTGCTTCGCCGTTTGGCATCATAAGCCACCTTCCGGCTTCGGCTTGCATGATCTCATCCACCGCTGCATGGATCAGCTCATCTTTGGAACCGTAATAATAGTTGACCAGGGCGGCATTTACATTGGCGCGCCCGGCAATTTGCCGAACCGTCAGGCTGCGGGGATCCTCCGTTTCCCGCATCAGTGATACGGCCGCTTCCATCAGCGCCTGTTTGGCATCTTCATTGCGTGGGATAGCCGTCACTCTCCTTTCAGAAATTTAAATATGATTTAAACATGTTTAATTTTATTTCATAGATAATGTTTTGTCAATCCCTTTTTTCAAGATTTTCAAGATTTTTTTCAAGCTATCTTTACAATTGCGACGATCCTGCGTATAATGGAAAGGGAACAAGTGTTCCTATTATGCAAAACTGAGCAGGTGAAGTATGTGGACCTAATGGACAAGCTGACGATTTTGGCGGACAGCGCCAAGTATGACGCCGCCTGCACCTCCTCCGGGGTGGACAGGCCCGGCGGAAAGGGGATTGGCAGCGCCGTTGCGGCCGGATGCTGCCATACCTTTGCGGCGGATGGGCGGTGTATGTCGCTTTTGAAGGTATTGCTCAGCAACCATTGCATATACGACTGCAAATATTGTGTCAACCGTTGTACCAACGATGTGCCAAGAGCCGCCTTCACGCCTTCAGAGCTGGCTGAGCTTACCATTCAGTTCTACCGCCGCAACTATATTGAAGGGCTGTTTCTCTCCAGCGGCATATTGAAAAATCCCGACCACACCATGGAGCAGATGATCAAGGCCTTGGAGCTTCTTCGGTACAAATACCAGTTCTGGGGCTATATCCATTGTAAAACCATTCCTGGCGCATCCGACGAGTTGGTCCACCGCCTTGGCATTCTGGTGGACCGGCTGAGCATCAACATTGAGCTGCCCAGCGAGGAAAGCCTTGTGAAACTGGCCCCCAACAAGACGAAAAAGGCGATTTTTTCGCCCATGGCGCAGATCAGAAGCGGGATAGAATCAAACCGCCAGGAGATTGTGAAGTTCAAAAGCGCACCCCGCTTTGCCGCCGCGGGGCAAGCGACGCAGATGATCATCGGCGCCAGCCCGGAAAGCGATTATCACATCCTAAAGCTAGCCTCCGGGTTGTATGATAAATACCGCCTCAAGCGCGTTTTCTATTCCGCCTATATCCCTGCGGTGGAGGACACCATGCTGCCGTCTTTAAATACCAAGCCGCAGCTTTTGCGGGAGCACCGGCTGTATCAGGCCGATTTTCTACTCCGGCAGTACCAGTTTACCGCCGATGAGATCTTGAGCGAGCAGGCACCCAACTTCAACCCGTACCTGGATCCCAAGTGCAACTGGGCGATTCATAACATGCATTTATTTCCTGTGGATGTAAACAGCGCTTCCCTGGCCGAGCTTTTAAGGGTGCCGGGAATCGGGCCCACCAGTGCCCAACGCATCGTGATTGCCCGGAAAAACGGCAGGCTGGATCTTACGGCACTCAAGCGCATGGGCGTGGTGTTAAAAAGGGCCCAGTATTTTATACGCGCCGGGGATATACCCTTGGGAATAACGGCCAGCCGGGAAGTCACTGTGCGGGCTTTGATTGACCCCAATTTGAATGCCTTTGGCATGGAGCAGCTTTCGCTGTTTCCAGCCATGGCGGGCATGGGGTTGAATTTCTCGGCAAGCGGCAAGACGATGAACATTCAAAGCGCGGTGGAGGAGGCGGTGCTGTGCCTGGCGCAAGGTCATTAGCCAAGCCATGCGAAGTGGTATACCTCTACGACGGCAGCTTGCCCGGCCTTTTTTGCTGTATTTATGAGAGCGTGTATACCCATGAGATGCCTTTTGCCATCCAGCCGGAAGGGGAGGCCCAGATGGCTCTGTTTTTCCGCAAGCGGGTGGAAACGGACATGGAAAGGGCACAGAGGGTAAGCAATGCTATGATAGAAAAGGTTTCTCCGCGTGCCTTTGAACTGATGAGAACCGCATTTTACAGCTGCCTGAAGGAAAAGGAGATCGCCCTGCTGCGCTTTGCGCTGCTGGCGTTTTCAGAGGGACCGAAGGTAATTCAGCTGCTGGCCCACCCCGACGTAGCCACGCTTTTGGAGGCGGAGCGCCACCTGCTGCGGGAAGGACATCTGTTGACGGGGTTTGTACGTTTTTCCGATTGCGATGGGAAGCTGGTGGCTACCATCAGCCCCAAAAACTTCATACTGCCGTTTATCGCAAGCCACTTTGCCGACCGCTTCCACAACGAGGTCTTCGCCATCTATGACAAGACCCACAAGGCGGCGCTTTGTTATCAGGATGGGAATATGGAACTTGTGCAGTTGGAGGAAGCTTTATTTCCCGAAGCGTCTGAAACCGAGGAACGCTACCGTGCCCTGTGGCGGCAGTTTTACAAGACCGTGGCCATTGAAGACCGGTACAACCCCAAATGCCGCATGACACATATGCCCAAGCGCTATTGGGAGAACATGACCGAGATGCGGGATCTGCTCTAGCAGATACAAGAACAAGGTCAAAAAAGTCGAGCGCGTCGCCTGCTTATCGTTTATAATGAAACTGCTTCCAGAAGCAAGACATAACACAGGAGAAAAAGGCTATGGATTATTCGATGTGCATTGCATCAGTGGTTACTTTCATTGAACGGCGAGTCAGGGACGGCATGGATCTGCAGCTTTTGGAGCGGTCCACGGGCTTTTCCTACCGTCACCTGAGGGAAGTATTCAGAGAATGCACCAGAATGACGCTGGGACGGTACGAGTTGTCCAGGCGGGTGGCCCACGCCGCCTTTGACATTAAGCATACTGACAAGAAACTGACGGATATTGCGGGGGAATACGGTTTTGAGGCGTATGATACGTTCTCCCGGGCATTCCGTAGGGAAACAGGCGTGATTCCCAGTCTTTTTCGAAAGGCGGATATCCATGTGGGCCGTAAAAGACTGACGGCAGGCGCATATGGCCCGGCCGTATTGGCGGATGGGCTCAAACCGCCTGCAAGCTGTGATACGGAGGCGGAGAAAATGATGAAAGACATGGAAAAGACAACTGGAAGCTGCATTCTGTACGGGGTGCCGAAAGTGGAATACACCTATGAGGAGTGTACGCCCTTTCCCTCCTGCCTGAAGGCCTGCCTGAACTATATGGGTCAGCAGGCCGACTATTCCAGCCTGATGGCATCAAGCGGCGCGGCATTTCGCCTGCGCTGGAACGTGGACCGGTGGGACGGCGGCAACGTGGATATTCAGTATGTCTACGATGACCCGCTGGAAGCCTTCCGCCGCTCCTTTCAAGCTGTAGGGCGCAAGGTCAATATGCTTGAGCGGAAAGGAAGCAGCAAGGAACAATTTATGGCCTTCATCCGGGAAGAAATCGACCGCGGCCGGCCGGTGATCGCGCTGGGCATCATCGGACCGCCGGAGGCCTGCATCCTTACCGGGTATGCCGACCACGGGGAAACGCTGCTGGGCTGGAACTTTTTCCAGGGCAACCCCGAGTTTGACCGGGAAAGGGAAACCAATGAGTGTGGTTACTTCATTACCCATACCTGGTGGGAAAATGAGTGTACCAGTCTTTTGATGGCGATTGGCGAGGAAGCGGGGGAGCCTGCTTCCATCAAAGAACTGCTTGAAAATGCCGTGGAAGTGCTCACGAAGGAACGAATCACCGTTTATGATCCCGGCACATCGGAAAAACGCATCTACGCCGGGGGTCAGGCTGCGTATGACGCATGGGCCGGGGCCATTGGGAACGACAGGGAATTCCCTGAAAGCGCGGTGCTGCCCCTGCTGTTCGAACACGCCATGTGCCAGACTGACGCCCAGGTGATGGTGGGGGAAGGACGCTCCCATGCGGCTTGCTGGATTTCAAAAATGGGGGAAAGGCACCTTGAAATCAGGGAGTTGTGTTTGAAAACGGCCCAGCAATTCCGGGAAGCGGCGGGCTGCTCCATGGAAATGTACAAGCTCAAGGGCGGATTCGAGCAAAATGAGCAGAACATCCGTAATCTGGCACAACCTGAGGTCCGCAGGCAGATCGTAATGCTCATCAAAAAAGCAAAGCAGCACGAGCATATGGCCTGTGAGCATATCCTTACCATGCTGGAAAGGCTTTCATAACAACTGCCGCCGCGAAGTACTTTCGCGGCGGAGCTTTTCCTTCACCGGAATGGGCTCTATCTGCACACATTCTGTCCTTCAAAAGAGAACTGATGTTTGCTATAATCTTATGGGAAGCATTTTGCAGGCAGGGCAGAAGTATGGCGGAGGATCTTAAGAAGACCTATGTCCGGGTAGAGGCCTGGTTTTCGGAGGATGGTACGTTGCATCCTACCTGCGTCATCTGGAATGACGGCGTACGATATTCCGTTCAAAGCGTGCTGGACGTCCGCCCCGGTGTAAGCCTCCCGGCGAATGCAGCCGGCATGCGGTACACGGTGCGCATCGGCGGCCATGTGACTTACCTGTATCAGGCGGGCACCCGGTGGTTTGTGGAGCAAAAGCACCCCTGATTTTCAGACGCTTCTTTTTCTGGTATAATGATGTCAGCGTTTTTAAAAGGAGCATTGCCATGAAGCATGTGTGGATGTACGATACGGTTTTGGGCCAGGTGGTCATCGCCGAAGAAAGCGGAAGTGTAACGAACCTGTTTTTCTCCGGGGAGCATGTCCCAATGGAAATGCAGCGGGAAGAAACCGATACGCTGAAAAAGGCGGCGGATCAGCTTCGGGAATACCTACAGGGCAAGCGGACGGCTTTTGATGTACCGCTTGCGCCGGAGGGTACTGCTTTTCAAAAGCAGGTGTGGGAGGCGCTGATCAAAATACCTTATGGAGAAACATCCTCCTACGGGAAGCTGGCCAAGGATCTCGGCAAGCCCGGGGCTGCCAGGGCTGTTGGGCTGGCCAACAACCGCAATCCCATCCCGGTGATCATCCCCTGCCACAGGGTGATCGGCGCCGACGGCAGCCTGGTGGGATATGGCGGCGGCCTGCCCATGAAGGAAAGGCTGCTGGCGCTGGAAAAGGGAAAGGTGACGGCGTAATACTAATGGAGAACATTATTGCGTCGTGCATTCAAAAAAGCGCTTTGGAGGCGGTTCTCCAAGGCGCTTTTTTCTGTGTTTCCCTATAGAAAATTCTTTTGTTCCCAACGCCCGGACAGATACCGCCATACAAAGGCAATGGAACGGGTGAGCCAATCGATCATCATGGCGAGCCAAACGCCCAACAACCCCATACGGAATTGTATAACCAGCAGATAGCTGAAGGCAATGCGGAACAGCAGCATGGAAAGGCTGGAAACCAGCATAGTAAAGTTGGCGTCGCCTGCGGCCCTAAGCGCATTGGGCAGCACAAAGGATGTGGGCCATAAGAAAAGGCAAACAATGCTATAGACCAGTATCAGTTGGGAAGCCAGGGCAGCTGTTTCCGGGCTTAACTGGTAAGCGCCTATAATATAAGGGCAAAGCAGCAGGATGGCGCCGCTTAACAGCAACATCGACAGATAGGTGATGTTCATCAGGCGGAACACATACCGCCTGGCCTGCTTGAACTCCTTCGCACCCACACACCGGCCTACCACGGTGATCATGGCAAGGCTCACCGCAGAACCGGGAATGGTCAGAAATCCGGAAAGATTGCTGGCTACCGCGTTTGCGGCGATGGCTGTGGTGCCTAAGGTCGCCACAAGGCTTTGTATCAGAATTTTGCCAACCTGAAACATGCCGTTTTCCAGGCCGTTAGGAACGCCGACATGCAGTATCCGCTTCACCATAGCGCCATCCCATTGCGGCTTCCTGAGGGAGGGGATGTGCAACATGGGATGCGGCTCCTTTAAAATGACAAGCATGATGACCGCACCCATGATCCGGGACACCAGCGTGGCGATGGCCGCGCCTGCCACACCCAGGTGGAATACGAAGATCAGCAACGCATTGCCGCAGATATTCACAGCGTTCATTAAGTAGGGAAGTTTTGAGTGATGCCTGGGAGTTGCCGATGGTCCGCATCAGCGCGGCGCTGCCGTTATATACGGAAAGGAACGGAAAGCTGAGCGCCGTGATCAGAAAATATACCTGAGCATGGCCCTTCACGTCCGGCGCTATGTCAGGGAAGATCATGCTTAGCAAAAAATGACGGAAGGCAAGGGAAAAGGCTGCTATCAGAAGCGAGACTGCCAGCACTGTATACAATAATTGTTTGGCCGCCTGGCCTGCCATATCCGGTTCTTTGCGCCCCAGGTATTGAGCGGTGACGACCGCGCCGCCTGTAGCCAGAGCGGCAAACACATTGATCAAAAGGATGTTGATGCTATCTACCAGGGAGATACCTGATACGGCTGCCTCGCCCACGGAGGCCACCATCACCGTATCCGCAACACCGATGGTCACTGCCAGAAGCTGCTCCAGAATCAGGGGAACGATCAGCCGCCTTAGTTCTTCCGTGGAAAAAAGCAGGGAATTGTCTATTTTTTGCGGGTGGGAGAACAGATGCATATAAACTCTTCTTTATTGATTAATGATTAAAGAAAATAGGATTTGTCCAGGCCCGGCGGCCCTGATCGTCTACTACCACAGCCCTTATATACCGGTAATGGCCCGGAACTTTAAATTCCGCCCTGGTAAGCGAATCCTTGTTACTGCGGATAATATGGTTAGGCGCCTGGCCATAGGTGAACAGGACGCGGTCGCAGGAGGAGCATTCCACCGCCGCCACGCCATCCTCCACATAAAAATCGAAGATTTCGGGGCCGCAGGAGGAATAAAAAGCACCGTTTTGCAAGGCCTCAAGGATGCCGGAAATGGTGTTTTTGCTGCTCAGCCGCACCCAGCCCACGCAATGGTGCGCCATTTCATGGCCGTCATCTACGGCGATACCATAGATTTTTTTGCCCTGAATCAGCAATTCATCCCAATAGGCGGCGTTTGTTTCCATTTCATTTTCTATGGCGCAGCCGCTGTTCCAGATCTCCATGGCAAAATTGCCCTGCAGGTGCTCAAACTCCCTGGCCGGAGTGCTGCTCCACTGGGGATGGCAGTAAAAGGTGATGTTTCCATTTGCGTGGATCATGTCCAGCACCTTTTGGTATTCCCACTGGTCCCGCACCACGCCACGCTCAAAAGATTGGTCCTGTTCAAAGCCGTTCCCGTCCTCTTTGGCAGGGCCCAGGCACACGGTATGGAAGCAGTGGATGCCGGGGCCTTCCATGCTCCGGTCCATCTCCATGCCGGGCACGATGGTAACGGGGCTATCCTTGACAAAATTCTGGTAATTGTACAGCCTGTGATCGGTGAGGGCCAGAAAATCATAGCCGTAGGCCATATACTTGCGGATGACCTCTTCCGGTGTGCCTACACCATCGGAACGGGTGGTATGGGTATGGAGATTGCCCTTCAAAAGCGGGTGTCCTCCAACAAACGCTGCTTGACGGATCATAAGCTTCTCCTTGCAGATTTCCTTTATATCACAGGGATTGTATCATAATTCCTGGGTGCTGCATAGCGGTAGAAAAAGAATTGTGATACAATGCCAAAAGGCGGGCACGCCTCGAGCCTTACATGAAAACAGGGAGGAAACCTGGTGAAAAAGAGCATCGTTGCCATCGTTCCTTGCGCTGCCTATGATGAGGAGAAGGTCTATCAAGCGGTAACAGCGGGGGTATCGCTGCTGGGCGGCATAGAAAAGTTTGTTTCTCCAGAGGAGAAAGTGTTGTTAAAGCCCAACATGCTGGGCAAAGCGGATCCAAAGAAAGCGATGACGACGCATCCGGCCGTGTTTTATGCGGTTGGCAAGCTGCTTCGGGAAAGCGGATATGCGCATATCACCTATGGCGATTCTCCGGGACCCGGGTCCATCAGCGTATCCAAGGTGGCGGAGGGCTGCGGCATTATGCAGTCAGCCCAGGCACTGAATATCCCCCTGGCGGATTTCATGCATGGGAAGCAGGTGACCGAGCCTGAGGGGCTGATATGCAAGCATTTTGTGATCGCCGATGGCGTTCTGGAGGCGGACGCTATCATAAATATATGCAAAATGAAAACCCATGCCCTGGAGCGGGTAACTGGGGCCGTGAAAAACCTGTACGGCTGTGTCCAAGGTTTCAATAAAGGGGCGGGTCATGCCAAATATCCCGATCCCATCAGGTTCGCCCGAATGGTGGCGGACCTGAACGTGCTGCTGAAGCCACGCCTGCACATCATGGATGGCATAATGGCCATGGAGGGGAATGGCCCTGCTTCCGGCACTCCCGTTCAGATGAAGGTGCTGCTCTTTTCCGCCGACCCCGTGGCCCTCGACAGCGTGTTCTGCCGCTTGGTGAACCTTTCGCCGGCATTGGTGCCCACCAATGTGGCAGGGGAGCAGGCAGGCATCGGCACGTGGCGGGAAAATGATATAGAAATCCTCACACCGGAGGGGAAGATCACCGTAAAGCAGGCGGCTGAGATGTACGGCAAGGCGGATTTCCAGGTATTCCGGGGCTCCGGGGCCAAGGGGTATGCATTAAGGCTGTCGAAGCTTATTCCCGCCTTGCGGGAGCGGCCCGTAGCTGATCCAAGGCTATGCATCCGCTGCGGAGAATGCGTCAAAAGCTGCCCGGTGGATGGAAAGGCGATCGCTTTGGATCCTAAGCAGGACAAAGCGCCCAGATATGACTACAAGCTTTGCATTAGATGTTACTGCTGCCAGGAGATGTGCCCGGCAAAGGCCATTACTGTGCACAAGCCTTTTACAAAGGGATAAAATGCATACATGCAGGCGGGCCTGCGCCGGAGCTTCGGCGCAGGCCTGCTGTTTTCATTTTGCAAAACGTTACTTTGCGCTGGCCCGGCCCAGGTACGCCTCCCGCACCTTCGGGTTTTCCAGCAATTCCTTGCCGGTACCGGTGATTGTGATGCGGCCCGTTTCCAGCACATAGCCCTGGTCGGCGATTTTGAGCGCCGCGTTGGCGTTTTGCTCTACCAAAAGGATGGTGATGCCTTCTTCGTGAAGTTTCAGCACCGTTTGGAAGATATCCCGGACCACCAGGGGAGCAAGGCCCAGGGATGGCTCATCCATCATCAAAAGCTTCGGGCGGGCCATCAGTGCCCGGCCGACAGCCAGCATCTGCTGCTCGCCGCCGGAAAGGGTGCCGGCAAGCTGCCAGTGGCGCTCCTTCAGACGGGGGAACAGCGTATACACCTTCTCAATATCGTCGGCAATGCCTGCACCATCCTTGCGGGTATACGCGCCCACCTTGAGGTTTTCCAGCGTGGTAAGGTTGGGGAAAACGCGGCGGCCTTCCGGTACCAGAACGATACCCCTCCTAATCATCTGCTGGGTATCCAGGGTGCTGATGTCTTCCCCTTCATATTCGATGCGGCCGCCTGCAATGGGCACAAGGCTGGTGATAGCCCGGAGGGTGGTGGATTTTCCGGCGCCATTGGCCCCGATAAGAGAAACGATTTGGCCTTTCTCCACCTGGAAGGAGATGCCTGCCAATGCCTTAATGCCGCCGTACTGAACTTTCAAGCCGTTTATGCTCAGCAAGCTCATGCTTCTTCCACCCCCAGATAGGCCGTGATCACGTCCTGATTATTTTGTATCTCGGCAGGCGGGCCCTGGGCGATCAGCTTGCCGTAATCCAGCACATAGATGCGGTCGGAAATATCCATTACGATCTGCATATGGTGCTCAATGAGCATGACGGTCAAATGAAGATCATCCCGAAGCTGTTTGACAAAGGCAGTCAGATCCTCCGTCTCCTTGGGGTTCATGCCCGCGGCAGGTTCATCGAGCAGCAGCAGCTTGGGCCTTGTAGCCAAAGCTCTTGCGATCTCCAGGCGGCGCTGTTCGCCATAGGGAAGGGAGGTGGCCATCTCATTGGCAGCATGGGCAAGGCCCACGCGAGTAAGAATCCCCATAGCTTCCTCCTGGAGGGCACGTTCTTCGCTGCCGTAGAGGACGGGGCGCATATTTTTAAGCGCCGGGATGCCCGTGATGGCATTCACAAATCCGTTTTTCAAGTGAAGGTGCTGGGCGATACGCACATTATCCAGCACTGTCATACTCTTGAACAGGCGGATATTTTGATACGTCCGGGCCGCGCCCAAGGCAGTGATCCGGTCGGGGCGCTTGCCGGTGATATCCGCAAGCCTGCCCGACTTGTCAGAAAGTTGCACTTTACCCGAGATGGGTTTGTACACGCCGGTGATCATATTGAAGGCAGTGGTTTTGCCGGCGCCGTTGGGGCCGATAATAGCCACGATCTCACCTTGATCCACATGCAGGCTTAAATTGTCCACAGCCACTACTCCGCCAAAGCGCATGGTGATATGGGAGGTTTCGAGTATACGCATTACTTTTCGCCCCCCTTCTTTTTTGCAGGCCGGAAGGGTCTCATTACGATCTGTCCGGCGGCTTTCAATACGCGGCCGCAGGCAGCCCAGGAAAACTCCCTGGAACCAAACAAACCCTTGCGGTAAAATAGGATCACGCACATAAGCAGCAGGGAGAAGATCACCATCCGAAGCCCGGCGACTGCGGGAACCTGTACGATCCCCAGAGAAAAGCCGTTATCCAGCCAGCGCAGCCATTCCTTGGCGATGGTGATGATGAACGCGCCCACAATGGTGCCGGAGATGCTGCCCATGCCGCCCAGCACCACGATCAGCAGGATATCGTACGCCAGCACGAAGCGGAACAGCAGGGGGTTGATGGAACCCACCACGCTGGCCAAAAGCCCGCCGCCGATGCCCGCCAGAATGCTGGAGAGGATGAAGGAGAACATCTTGTGCTTGAACAGCGAAATACCCATGCCCTCCGCTGCCACTTCATCGTCCCGAACGGCTTTGAATGCCCGGCCGTAACTTGTGCGCATCAAGCGCAGCATCAGGACGATGGCAAGAATCATGATGCCGAAGGTCCACCACAAGTTGGCCGTAGGAGGAATGTTCTTGATGCCTACCGCGCCGTTGGTGATGGTCTGCATGTTGGTGAAAATTACACGGACGATTTCCGAAAATCCCAGGGTGGCAATAGCTAGATAGTCGCCCCGAAGTCTTAATACCGGGAAACCGATAAAGAACGCGAACGCACCGCTGGCCAGCCCGCCGATCAACAGCGCAATGGGGAAGGGAAGCTGAATGGCGCCCAGCCAGGGGGCGATGGGCTCCAGATAGAATACGCTTTCCTTGGCTTGGGGGGACATGAACAGCAGCGTGGTTACATAGGCGCCGATGGCCATGAAGCCCGCCTGACCCAGGGAGAAAAGCCCCGTAAAGCCGTTCACCAGGTTCATGGAAAGCCCAAGGATGGCATAGATGGCACACATATTCAGTATGCGGATCTGATAAGGATCACCAATCTGTTTGCCGCTTAGAAGAGTTATAAATAAAAGGACGACCAGCAGCGATATAGCCGTCAGCAGCGCGTATGTGCGGCTTTTTTTTGTCATCCGGGAGGCAATGCCCATAAAGGCGGGAGAAGTGCTTTTCTTCATGGCCATCCCTCCTTACACCTTGTCTGTGACCGCTTCACCCATCAAGCCGGTAGGCTTGACCAGGAGAATAACGATCAGAGCCACAAAGGCAAACGCGTCCTTGTATCCCGACAGCGATGGGGCAAAGAACACGATCAAAATCTCCATAATACCAAGGATCAGACCGCCAATCACCGCGCCTGTCACATTGCCGATGCCGCCGATGACTGCGGCAATGAAGCATTTCAAGCCCGGCATCATACCGGCATATGGCTCGATGCGGGGATATTTCATCCCCCACATAATGGCACCCACGGCGGCCAGCAGTGAGCCGATGCCAAAGGTAGCTGCGATTACATGGTTGATGTGGATGCCCATCAGCTTTGCGGTTTCGAAATCCTTGCTGACGGCCCGCATGCCCATGCCTACCTTGGTGCGGTGAATCAGAAATTGCAAACCCAACATTAAAAGACCCATGATAATGGGCACATAAATGGATAAGATCGGTAAACGGACCTCACCCAGTATGATGATTTCCTGAAAATAGGGGAGGCTGGGAAATTGCCTGGGAACACCGGTGAAGAGCACCGTAGCCAGGTTCTCCAGCAGATACGATACACCTATGGATGAGATGAGCAGCGATATGCGGGGTGCGCTGCGCAAAGGGCGATAGGCAGCGCCTTCAATCAGCATGCCTAATAGCGCCGTAGCGACAAGTACAAGCAAAGCGGCGGCCCACCAAGGGATGAAAAATACAGACACGCCAAAAAAAAGAAAATACATGGACATCATGAAGATGTCGCCATGGGCGAAATTGATGAGCCGCAATATGCCATATACCATGGTATACCCCACAGCGATCAACGCGTACAGGCTTCCCACCGTCAAGCCGTTGATCAATTGCTGCAGGAAGGTCACAAATGTCATGGAACGCACCATCCTCACCGCAGGCTTCTAGCCGCATGACGCCATATGGCGCGCCCGGCCTGCGCAACTCCGTGAAACAAATGATGCGGGCGGCGACAAGATCGCCGCCCGCTAGGGATATGCTTTATGACTTACTCCACAACTACCGTGTCGAGGTAAACGAACTTGCCGTCTTTTACCGTCTTGATGACGGCGGTGTTCTTGATGGCGTCGCCGTTTTCGTCAAACTTCAACGCGCCGGTAACGCCAACCATTTCCAGCTTGGCAAGCGCGTCGCGCAGAGCGGGGCCGTCGGTAGTGCCAGCCAGTTCGATGGCCTTTACCGCCGCCATGTAGGCGTCAAAGCCCAGCGCGGTAACGGAGCCCTTGGGCTTTTCGCCATTGAACATCTTGGCATAGGCATCCAGGAAAGAGGTGATTTCGGGGGTGGGGACGGCATCGGCATCAAAGAAGGTGGTAAAGCGGCAGGCTTCCACAGCGGGGCCGCCGATGTCGATCATAGCCTGGGTTTCCCAGGTGTCGCCGCCCAGGAAGGGGACATCGGTGTAGCCCATGTCGCGGGCCTGCTTCATCACAAGGCCGGGCTCGGTGAAATCGCTGGGCATAAAGATGACGTCCGGGTTGGCGGCCATCACCGTGGTGATCTGGGAGGAGAATTCCTGATCGCCCACATTGAAGTAGGCTTCTGCCACGATATTTTCCTCGCCGAAGGCTTCCACAAAGTATTTGCGCAGGCCGATGGCATACACGTTTGAAATGTCGCAGATCACGGCAGCCGTCTTGGCACCCAGGTTGTTCTTGGCATAGTTGGCCAGCAGCGTGCCCTGGAAATCATCCAGGTAGCATACGCGGAAGTAGTACTCATTGCCCAGCGTTACGTTGGGGTTGGTGCATGAAGTGCCGATAGCCGGCACTTGCGCGGCCTTGAAGGAAGCGCCGCCGGCGATGGAGAGGCTGGAGCCCCAGGAGCCAAGCACGATGTCCACCTTCTCGGCGTCCACCAGGCGGGCGCCGGCGGTAGCGGCTTCCACGTCATCAGACTTGTTGTCGACGGGTACCAGAACAATGGGCCGGCCCAAAACTTCACTCACCAGAGAATGAGCGGCCTGGATGCCTTCATATTCCATGAGGCCACCGGCGGCCTTGGAACCGGTGAGGGGCTCGAACACGCCGATTTTGATGGGTTCCGCTTCCGAAAGCGCCAGTGCGGGAACCAGGAGTAGCGCTGCAAGAATCAGGGCAAGGACCTTCTTCATAGAGTCAACTTCCTTTCCAATTGTCTTCGCTTAGTGCTGTTATCTATTATAATAACAATATGTGAAATTTGCAATAGATACGATGAGCGGATGAAAGAAAGTACAATTTCACAGGCTGATAATGCGAAAAAACGACGCTTTTTTACATGCACATTGCAGAACAGGTCATAAAAAAGGCCCGGCAAGCAGCCGGGCAGCGATGGTTTTTCCAGAACGGTCTATAACGGTCTATGGTGATTTCATTGCTTTTTGGCAAAATGAGCGGATAATAAGCTTGCAAACAGGAACAGGGGAGCTAGCAGCAAAAGGCCAAAGAGCAATATGAGCGCAGGTGACTCGGTAAACCCGCTCCATAGGGCCAAGCTCGCGAGCCCTATGTCCACCATGAATCCGGCTACTGTTTCCATTGCCAGGAGAAAGAGGGCGGTTTCACAGATAGCGTGGATGATCCTGTTTTTCCCCAAGGGAAAAAGAACGCGGCGGATTATCGCCCGATGATCAAGGCCGGAGGCCAGCGCCATTTCCAGGATGGATACATCCATCGCGTACAGCTCGCTATACATATGAAAGGCCAAATGAATCGTTGCGCCCAAAGACAAAAGCAGCAATACCGCTGTGCCGGCCTCCATGCCGGGAATGAACAGCACCGATAAAAGCAGTACAGGCAGCAGTCCAAGATATGTAATGCCGCGTGCATACGGAAGCGGCCTTGCGGTTAAGCGGGGCCTTGCATGCCTTGCAAACAGGGGATGACGCTTAAAAAACAGCCACATGCTAAAGGGACCGCCCAAGAGGATGGCGATCACAAACGGGCATGCAAAAAACAGCAATGTCTGCAATAAGGCGTTCACCAGCGGGGAATCTTGCACAATGATATAGCTATACATCCTGGATCACCTCCGCCCGGTAGGTATGCGCTTTCAAATAGCCTAGCACGGAAACCATCAATGCCGGTTCCGCGTTGAAGGAAACGTACATTTTGCCAAGGGGCTTTCCGCCGATGTATTCAATGCGGCCCTGCAAAATATTGAACTCTACGCCAAAGCGCTGGGCGGTTTCGTACAGCACCGGCTCGTTGGCCGGGTCCCCCATATACTCGATACATACGATGGTGCCGCAGGCGTGCTCCGCCACCTCGGGAGGCAGTTCGAAGGAAAGCTGCTGGTTCAAAAAATCCCTGGTGAAAGGGTGCTGGGGGGTGGAGAACAGGGAATACGTATCGTTTAGCTCCACCACTTTGCCATCTTGCATGATGGCCGCGCGGCCGCAAAGGCGCTTGATCACATGCAGATCACGGGTGGACAGCGCAAGCGTCAGCTTTAGCTCCCTGTGAAGGCGTTGGAGCAGATTCAGTATGTTTTCCCCGGCAGCAAGCGAAAGACCCAGGGTGGGCTCCATACAGAGCAGGATCTTCGGACCGGCGGCCAGGGCCCTTGCGATGGCTCCCCGTTTTTGCTGCTCCAATGAAAGCGCGCCGGGATAAGCGCCCCCCAATCCCTCGATTCCGGTGAGTGCCAAGAGCTCCTCCACCCGCTTGGAGGTTTTTCCATCATCCGCTTTGAATGGGCCGAGCGGAAGGGCAATGCTGTCCCGCAAAGGGAGATTGTGCATAAGGGCAGGGGAAGGCAGTACCATGCCCACCTGACGGCGAAGAGCGGAAAGCTCGCGGCTGTTTAGGCGTGTTACCGGGCAGCCATCCACCACCACCTCGCCCTGGTCAGGCGCCACCAGGCCGTTCACCATGCGAAGGAGCGTCGATTTGCCGGCACCTTCATGGCCTGCGATGCCGAATATCTCCCCGGCCTCTATGGCAAAGGATACATTTTCCACCCAAAGCGGCCCTCCGCTTGGGGAGGTCCGGTCAACGGAAACATTCTGAAAAACAATCATGGAAAGTCATTCCTCCCATATGACCGGTTTGGGCTAGATGATATAGTTGTCGGCTGCGTGGCGGTTGTAATCCTCCACCAGCTCGGCCAGGGTAATATGGTCCACCACCTGCTCAATGGCTTCATTGATGCGGGTCCATACGCTGTTCACTACCAGATGGGCGGCGATATCACCCGTTTCCTGCCCGCTGTCTACAGGGCTTACCACCGAAAGGTCACCCTCCATGGTGCGCAGGATCATGCCCACGGTATATTCGCCGGCGCTGCGGGTAAGCTGGTATCCGCCCTGCGCGCCACGTACGCCCCGCAGGTATCCTGCGCGGCTTAGGGGGGTGATGATCTGCTCCATGTATTTTTCCGGAAGCTCCTGGCGGCTGGCTACTTCCTTCAGGGGAATGTAGGAGCCATTGTTGTGCAGGGCCAGGTCCAGCATAAGACGCATGCCATACCGGCCTTTGGTGGAAATTTTCATGGACGGGTGCCTCCCACGTGCCAATTGCAAAATTCCTATGGAAATACCATGAAAGCATGCTATCATTGGCGGATGCATTTGTCAACGGGTACGGGAATGTTGCGGAAATTTGGGGGCTTGTGCCCGAATGCCTTGACAGCATATTTCCAGATGGCATATCATGGATTCGATAGAAATGTACCAAAGGAAGCGATTGTATGTCTGTGGAACGGGTGAAAGCCTATCTGGAAAAATATCATATGGGAAGCCGGGTGATGGAGCTTGCCAAATCCAGCGCGACGGTGGAGTTGGCTGCCAAGGCACTCCACACACAGGAAGCC